>CAYVQE010000110.1:0-20848 GCA_964454005.1 uncultured Myxococcales bacterium | reverse complement strand
GCCCGGCGCCGCGCCTCGACGTCGTCGCTGCGGGCCTGCACCGCCACCACCGCCTGGCCCGGCGAGCCGGGCCAGCGCTCGGGGTTGAGGTCGAAGCCGAGCAGCGGCGCGAAGTCCAGCCGCAGCCGCTCGGGCCCGGCCCGCGACAGCAGCACCGCGTCGTAGTCGCCGCGGCTGCACTTGTCGATGCGGGTGGGCACATTGCCGCGGATGGCCCGCGGCTGCAGGTCGGGCCGCAGCGCGCCCAGCAGGGCCTGGCGCCGCATGGACGAGGCGCCCACCACCGCCCCCGGCCGTAGCGGCAGCTCGCGCGCCGCATCCAGCGCCTCGGGCCGCAGCAGCAGCAGATCGGCCGGCGCGTCGCGCACCAGCAGGGCCGCCAGCTCCAGGCCCGGCGGCTGGACGATGGGCAGGTCCTTGAGCGAGTGGACGGCCAGATCCACCCGCCCGTCCAGCAGGGCGCGCTCGATCTCCTTGGTGAAAAAGCCGGCCGGGTTGTCCGCGCCCAGCGGCGCATCCGGCTGCTGGTCGCCGGCGGTGGCCACCACCGTCAGCTCGCTGGGCCCGGCCAGCCCGGCCCGCACCGCCTCGGCCTGCCAGCGCGCCAGGGCCGAGCCGCGGGTGCCCACCCGCAGGCAGCGTTCGTCCATCATCCCTGCCCTCCCTCGTCGTCGCGGCCGCCGTCGCGCAGCGAGGCCTCCTTGATGGTGCGGAAGACCTCGCTGGTGTACTCCAGCACGATGGAGCGCAGGTCCTGCTCCATACAGGCGCAGGCCTCGGGCGGCAGGTAGGCCAGCCGGCGCTCGATCAGCCGCGGGATCTCCTCGTGCACCAGCTGACTGTGATGGCGCTGCACCGTGTCCAGGATCTCGCCGAAGGTGGGCTCGCGGCAGAAGACGCGGTACTCGTCCAGCGCCCGGGCCAGCAGGCCCTCCACCTCGTCGTCGCGCCCGGCCGCCGGCTCCGGGCAGCTGCCGCGGTAGAAGGCGGTCAGCTCGTCCAGCCCGACCAGCTCCACCCCGGACGGCAGGCCGCGGCGGGCGACCTGCTCCGGGATGCCGATGTCGATCAACAGCAGCGGCCGCTCGGCCGGCCGCGGGCCGAGGTCTTCGGCGGCCAGCAGCGGCTCCGGCGCCCCGGTGCAAAACAGGGCCGCGTCCACCTCGGCCAGCACCGGGCCCAGCTCGGCCAGCGGGCGCACACCGGCCGGCCCCCCCGGCGGCCGGCTGCGGTTGAGCCAGACGGGCTGGATCTCGGCCTCGGCCTCCAGCATGCCCAGCAGCCGGCGGCCGATGCGTCCCAGGCCCACCAGCGCCACCCGCGTCCGGCCGCAGCCGCGGCGGCTTTGCAGCCAGTGCTGCAGATAGGCGAAGGCCAGGCTGTGTACGCCCACCGCCGCGTCGCCCACGCAGCCGCGGCGCAGCGCGATGCGCACCAGCCGGCCGGCCACCGAGCCCAGCCCGTTGAGCACCCGCGAGGACACGCCGCGGCGCCGGGCGCGTTCCAGGGCGCGGTAGAGCTGGCCGGCGATCTGGCGCTCGCCCACCACCAGCGATTCCTGGCCCATGGCCACCCGGAACACGTGGCGGGCGGCCTGCTCGCCCACGTAGACGTAGGGCTCCAGCCAGTCGCGGCTGGCCTCGCCCACCCGGGCGATCATCTGCGCCCGCAGCAGTTCGGCCGCCCACTCCGGCTCGCGGCTGGACACGATCCACTCGTTGCGGTTGCAGGTGTTCAGATCGACGAGACCGTCGGCGGTGCGGTAGGCGCGCAGCGCCTCGGCCAGCCGCAGCGCCTCGGCATCGTCGAGCACCAGCCGCGAGCGAAAGGCCGACGAAGCCACCCGGAAGTCGCAGCCGACCACGGCCAGGGGCATGTCCGCGGGCTTGGAGATCATGCTCGCCCTTCCACCTCCGGCGCGCCCCCCAGCGCCGCCGCGGCCGCGAAGCCGGCGCCCACCGCGTCCTTGACGCCCACCCCGCGCAGGTAGTTGCCCGCCAGCGCCAGGCCGGGCTGGCCGGCGAGCCGCTGGCGCACCCGTTCCATGCGCTCGAGATGCCCCAGGGTCAGCTGGGGGATGGCGTGCGGGTAGCGGGCCACCTCGAACCACTGCGGCTCCTGATCCAGCCCGGTCAGCCGCTGCAGGTCGTCCCGCACAATAGAGACCAGCGCCTCGTCGTCGAGCGCCAGCGCCTCGCGATCGAGCATGCCGCCGACGAAGCCGCTGAACAGATCGCCGCCGGCCGGGGTGCGGTCGGCGAACAGACGCGAGGGGAACAGCACCCCCAGGGTGCGCACGCCCTCGCCCCGCGGCGCCAGAAAGCCGAAGCCGTCCGGCACCGCCGGCTGGCGCTCGGCGAAGCCCAGGTGCACCACGGCCACCGGCGCCATGGGCACGCCGGCCAGCGGCTCGGCCAGCCCGGCGTCGAGCATGCCGGCCAGCCGGGCCGCCTGCGGCGGCGGCACGGCCAGCACCAGCCGGCGGCTGTGCAGCGTGCCGGCCGCGCCCTCGATGCGGTAGCCGCCGCCCTCGCCGGCCAGCGCCTCGACCGCGGCATCGGTGCGCAGCGCCGGGCCCAGCTTCGCGGCCACCCCCTGGCTCAACCGCCCCAGTCCGCCGGCCAGCGAGAACAGCCCGCGGCGGGGTCGCCGCGCCGCCGCCCCGCCGCGGCGCCGCTCGGCGCGCCGTTCGCGTTTGAGCGCCAGCGCGCCGCGGATCATGCTGCCGCGCTCCTGCTCGAAGCGCCAGAACAGCGGGAAGGCGGCCGGGGCCGAGAGCTGTTCCGGGTCGCCGGCGTAGACCCCGGCGATGAAGGCGCCGGCCAGCACGCGGCCGGCCTCGGGGCCGAAGCGGCGGGCGAAGAAATCGGCCGCCGACTCGCCCGGATGGCCGCGGCGCCGGATGCGCAAGGGCTCGCCGGCCAGCTTCCACTTGGCACGCCAGGACAGCAGCCGGGTGGTCAAAAAGGAGCCCAGCCCGGTGGGCGCGCAGTGCAGCCGGCCGTCGCACACGATGAAGCGATCGCCGGCGGCCGGCAGGGTGGCCACCAGCTCATCGTCCAGCCCGACCTCCTCGATCAGGCTGAACACGTCGGCCGCCGAGGCCATGAAGGTGTGCGGGCCGCGCTCGAAGCGGAAGCCGTCGCGCTCGCGCGTCTGGATGTTGCCGCCGGCGCGCGCGCCCGCCTCGAGCACCAGCACCTCGCGGCCGGCGCGCTGCAGGCGCCAGGCGCAGGCGAGCCCGGCGATGCCGCCGCCGACCACCGCGATCTCACAGTCCATCGTCTCGCTCCCAGCCGGCCGCCCGGGCGCGCTCGCGCGCCAGCGCGGCCAGGGTGGCGATGAAGGCCGGGTGGCTGCCCGGCGCCGGCGCGCGGCGCAGCTCGGCGATGCCGGCCGCGCGCGCCAGCTCGGCCAGCTCGCAGTCGAGCTCCCAGCGGGTCTCCAGGTTCTCGCAGACGAAGGACAGCGGCGCCACCACCAGCCGGTGCACTCCGGCGGCGCCGAGCTCGGCCACCACGTCGCTCAGGTAGGGCCGAGTCCACTCCACCGGCCCCAGCCGGCTCTGGAAGGCCAACGTCCAGGGCACACCGGTGTCCAGCCGCTGAAGCAGGGCCGCGGCCGTGCGCTCGGTCTGGGCGCGGTACGGGTCGCCGGCGGCCACCATGCGCTGCGGCAGCCCGTGGGCGCTGACGATCAGGTGCTCGGCCCCTTCGAGCAAGGGCCGCACCCCGTCGGCCAGCGCGGCCAGGTAGCCCTCGGCCTCGCAGAAGGCGTCGACCGCGGCCAGCTCCAGCCCGGCGCGGTCTGCGGCCCGCTGCAGATCGTCCAGCGCCGAGCCGCTGGTCGAGCGCGACCACTGCGGGTAGGCCGGCAGGGCCACCAGCCGGCGCACGCCCTCGGCGGCCAGCCCGGCCAGCACGTCGGCGGCGAAGGGCTCGGCGTGGCGGAAGGCGTAGCGCACCGCCCAGCCGGGGCCCAGCGCCGCGCGCAGGGCCTCGACCTGGGCGCGGGTCTCGGCGGCCAGCGGACTGCGGCCGCCGATGGCCCGCAGGTGCTCGACCACCCGCGGCCCCCGGCGCCGGGCCACCCAGCGCGCCAGCAGCGGCCGGACGGGCCAGGGCGCGCCGACCACGTCGGCATCGCTCAGCAGCCGGCGCAGAAAGGAGCGCGCATCGAGCGGGCCGGTCGGCCCGCCCAGGTTGGCCAGCACCAGGCCGATCTTGGGCTGCGCCTCGCTCTTCGGCTCTCCCGGCGACCGCGGGCCCATGCTCACACCGTCCTCGAGTAGACGCGCTGCCGGGGATCGGTCTCCAGGTAGCGGTCGAAGACCATGCACACGTTGCGGATGAAAAAGCGCCCCTGCTCGCTGACCCGGATGGCGTCGCCGTCCCAGTCCACCAGCCCGTCGGCCCGCAGCGGCTGCAGCCGCTCGAAGTCGTCCGCCAGGTGTTCGAGCGGCGCGATGCCGAAGCGCCGCCCCAGTGCGCCCAGGTCGACGCGGAAGTTGCAGAACAGCTCCATGATCAGCGCGCGGCGGATCTCGTCCTCAGCCGACAGCAGAAACCCGCGCTCGATGGGCAGCCGCCCGGCGGCCAGCGCCGCCCGGTAGTCCTCCAGCCCCTTGTGGTTCTGCGAGTAGGCGCTGCCCACCGCGGAGATGCCCGATGGCCCGCAGGCCACCAGGTCCAGCCCGGCGCCGGTGGTGTAGCCCATGAAGTTGCGCCTGAGCGTGCCGGCGGCCCGGGCGGTAAGCAAGGCGTCGCCCGGCCGGGCGAAGTGATCCATGCCCACCGGCTGGTAGCCCCCGGCGCGCAGTCGCTCGGCGGCGGTGGTGAACAGGGCGGCCTTGGTCTCGGCGTCGGGCAGGCCCAGCGGCTCCAGCGCCCGCTGGTGGGGCCGCACCCAGGGCACGTGGGCGTAGGAGTACCAGGCGATGCGGCTGGGCCCCAGGGCCACCACCCGGTCGGCGGTGCGGGCGATGCTGGCCGGGGTCTGGCCGGGCAGGCCGTAGATCAGATCGAAGTTGATGGCCGCACAACCGCCGGCGCGCAGCCGCTCGATCAGCCGCTCGATGCGGCCCGCGTCCTGGCCGGGCCGCAGCGGCGCGATCACGGCCGGCTCCAGATCCTGCACCCCGAGCGAGAAGCGGTTGAAACCGCGGGCCAGCAGCAGATCGATCGCAGCCGCGGTGGCGGTGCGCGGATCGATCTCGATCGAGCGCTCGGCCCCCGCGCCGAAGCGCCAGTGCCGCTCGATGGCATCGAGCAGGCCCGCGAGCTGGCCGGGCTGCAGGGCACCGGGCGAGCCGCCGCCCAGGGCGAGCTGCTGCACCGGCCGGCGGGCGTCGATGGACGCGGCCGCCAGCGCCAGCTCCTGCTCGATGGCCGCCAGGGTGGCGCAGACCTCGGCCGCCGGCCGGCCGGCGAAGCTGTGGCAGCCGCAGAAGGGGCAGCGCCGCGGACAGAAGGGCACGTGCAGGTAGAGCGCCAGGCCGGGATCGGGATCCAGCCCCTGGCGCTCGCGCCAGCGCGCGAGAACCGCGGTCGGGTCCACCGGCCCGAAGTGGTTGGCCGGCGGGTAGCTGGTGTAGCGCGGGCCGGGCACGTCGTACTTGGCCCGCAGCGCGGGATCGACGCGGCGCGGATCGATCATCAGCGCCCCACCTGGTGTACGGCGCGCACCAGTGCCGCCACGCCCTCGGGCGGCACCTGGGGCGTCAGCCCGGCGCCGGTGTTGACGATGTGGCCCCGGCCGCCGCCGGCGGCGATCAGGGCGTCGACCTCGCGGTCGATGCGCTCGGCCGGGGCGAACAGCAGGGCCGGATCCAGGTTGCCCTGCAGGGCCCGGTCCGGGCCCAGCCGACGGCGGGCCTCGCTGAGGCGAATGGAGCCGTCGATCGCCAGCACGTCGCAGCCGCTGCCGGCGGCCGCCTCCAGGTGGCCGGCGGCGTTGCGCAGGTAGAGCGCCACCGGCACGCCGCGGCCGGCCAACGCGGCGATGACGCGGCGGGCCGGCGGCAGGGCCAGCCGCTCGTAGTCGGCCGGGCTCAGGTGCCAGGCCCAGGTGTCGAACAGCTGCAGCATGTCGGCCCCGGCGGCGATCTGCATCTCGAGCAGCTCGACCACCACGGCCACGATGCGGTCGCAGATGGCCTCGAACAGCTCGGGCTGGTTGTAAGCCAGGGTCTTGAGCTGGTCGATCTGGCGCGCCGGGCCGCCCTCGACCAGGTAGGCGGCCAGGGTGAAGGGCGCACCGGCGAAGCCGATCAGCGCCCGCTGCGGGTGCAGCGCCGCGGCCAGCCGCTCCACCGTCTCGCCGGTGTAGGCCAGCCGCTCGGCCACCGGCCGCGGCCTGAGCGCCTCCAGCCCGGCGCGATCGCGGATCAGGGGCTCGATCACCGGCCCGCCGGGGCGGTAATGCACGGTGGCGCCCAGGGCGTCGAGCGCGATCAGGATGTCGCTGAACAGGATGGCAGCGTCGAGCTCGAAGCGCTGCAGCGGCTGCAGGCTGACCTGATGCGCCAGCCGCGGCTCGCGCATCAGCTCCCAGAACTCGTGCTCTTGGCGCAGCGCCCGGTACTCGGGCAGGTAGCGGCCGGCCTGGCGCATCAGCCACAGCGGCGGCCGGTCGACTTCTTCGCAGCGGCAGGCGGCCAGCAGTCTTTGCCTCGCGTTCATATGCCCTCCGCAGCCCTGTATACAACAGCATGGGGTGTGCCGTGTCACGCGGCGACCACGAATTGTCATGCCATTGTCAGCCGGCACGGGCGCAGCATGCCGCAGGAGCCCCGCAATCCCTTGATCCACGAATACTCCCCGCCGTTTTGCGCCAGCGCCGCGCCCGGGTCCGGATCCGCCGGTGGCGGATCTTCGATCTTGACGCCTCGGGCCGTGGCGGCGAAAGTGGGTCCGCGACAGCGGGCCATGGGCAAAGCGGTAGCGCAGCGCGGAGGGACAACCCGGTGAGCGAAGGCGAGCAGGCCGGCGGTCGAAAAGAAGCCGCGGCGCGCAGCGCGCCCGGCATGGTCCAGAGCTGGGCCCTGCTGGGGATGCTGTTTCTGCTCGGCCTGGTGGTGCAGCACGCCCTGGGCGGCCAGATCACCGCCCCGGGCGGCCGCCGGGTGTCCTTCGTGGTGGCCGGCTTGCTGGTCTTCGCGGCCACCGTGGCCGCCGGGCTGCGCCCGCGCTGGCTGAACTGGCTGGCCTCCAACCGCTTCGCCGTGCCCTGCCTGCTGGCGCTGACCGGCCTGTCGGTGCTGGGCACCCTGATCCTGCAGGGCGAGCCGCCGGCGGTGCTGGAGCGGGCCTACGGCGAGCTGACCGCTCCCATCCGCTCGCTGTTTCTCGACGATCTGTTCCACTCCATCGGCTTCGCCGCGGTCATGGGCGCCGGCGCCGGTGGGCTGGCGCTGACCCTGTGCCGCCGGCGGCGGCTGACGCTGCGCCGGGCCGGGGCGCTGGGCGCCCACGCCGGGCTGCTGGTGGTGTTGGCCGGCGCCGCGGTGGGCAACGTATGGGTGATCAAGGGCCGGCTGGAGCTGCGCGAGGGCGAGCGGGCCGAGCACTTCCAGCTCGACCTGGGCGGCGGCCGCGTCGGCCGGGTGCCGCTGGGCTTCGCCGTGGCGCTGGAGGACTTCCAGATCGACTATTACGAGCCGGAGTACGAGCTGGTGGTGCTGCGCCAGGCCGACGACGGCCGCGAGCCGCTGGCCGAAATCGATCCCGCCCAGCCCGACCGCCAGGCCCTCGAAGAGCTTGGCCTGCGCATCGTGGGCTTCTGGCCCGACCACCGCCGGCGCGAACTGGTCGAGCCGCTGGCCAACGCAGCCGAGCCCGCCCAGCCCGCGGCCCCGGCCGCGCTGGGGCTCGAGCTGCCCGGCGAGGAAGGCTCGGCGACGCACTGGCTGCTGGCCGACGCCGGCGGGCGCAGCCAGCGCCTGGCGCTCGATGACAGCGCACTGGTCTTCGTCTGGTCCGCGGAGCAGGCCGAGCGCATCGCGGCCGCCGCGGCCGGCGGACCCGCCTCGCCGCACCGGCTGCTGCTGGGCGACCAGCAGCGCCCGGTGCGGGTGGGCCAGCAGATCGAGCTGCCCGACGGGCGCGCGCTGCGGGTGGTGCGCTTCTGGCCCGACTTCGTCATCGACCCGCAGACCAAAAAACCCACCAACCGCTCCGAGCAGCCGCGCAATCCGGTGCTGGAGGTGGAGCTGCCCGAGGGCGACGGCCCCCGGCGCGCCTGGCTGTTCGCCCGCTTTCCGGACTTCCACCACCGCGGCCGGGCTCACCCGCTGGCCGGGGTGCGCTACGCCTACGAGCCGGCCGCGGCCGAGCCGCCGGCGGCGCTGGTGGTGGGCGAGCGGCGCGCGCTGTGGCGCCTGACCGACGGCGCGGTGGTCGAACGGCGGCCGCTGGCCGCCGGCGATGCGATCGCGCTGGCCGGCCGCAAGCTGCGCGTGGCCGCCCTGTGGCCCGCGGCCCGAAGGCGGCTGATCGACGAGAGCGCCTCCGAGCGCCAGCGCAAGCCGCTGCTGCGCCTGGCCCGCCGCGGCAGCGACCAGACCGCCGAGCTGCGCCCCGGCCGGCCGCTGCGGCTGGGCGGCGGCCGGGTGGCGGCGCTGGTGTCGGCCCGCGGCGAGCCGGTGCGCGACTACCTGTCGCGGCTGAGCATCTGGGAGGGCCCGGCCGGCGAGCGGCGCAAGGTGGCCGAGGAGCTGGTCGAGGTCAACTACCCGCTCGAGCACCGCGGCTTCGTGTTCTACCAGGCCGACTACCGGCCCGACGACCCGCACTGGTCCGGCTTCCAGGTGGTGCGCGACTCGGGGCTGGGGCTGGTCTACGCCGGCTTCGGCATCCACCTGACGGGCGTGCTGCTGGTGGTCTTCGGCCCGGTGATGCTGCGCCGCTGGCGGCGCCGGCAGGGGGCCGACCAATGAGCCAGACCGCCCAGCTGCTGACCGGCCTGTCGCTGCTGCCCTACGGCCTGGCCGCGCTGCTGTATGCGGCCATGTGGTTGTTCCGCTCGCGGCTGCTGCGCATCGCCGCGCCGGCCAGCCTGGGCGTTGGGCTGGCCATCAACCTGTTCCAGCTCTTTCACCGCTGGGCCGCGGCCGGCCAGCCGCCTTTCAAGACCCTGTACGAGTCGCTGATCCTGCTGGCGGCCTGCATCGCGGTGGTCTACTTCGCCGTCGAGATCGTCTACCGGGCGCGCATCCTGGGCCTGCCCTCGGCGCTGGGCTGCGCCGGGGTGATGGTCTTCGCCTGGTCGCGCCACGCCAAGGACGTGGTCAACCTGCCGGCCGCGCTGCAGAGCGGCTGGTTCATCCCCCACGTGGTGATCTACTTCTTCGGCTACGCCGCCCTGTTCGTGGGAGCCGGCGCCGCCCTGCTCTACCTGCTGCGGCCCAAGCCCATCCGGCTCGACCGCCCCGACCTGGTGGCCGGCGGTATCGTCGATCTGGAGGCCATGCTCGACGGCGCGGTGCGCTTCGGCTTCGCCATGCTGACCATCGGCCTGCTGGTGGGCGCGGTCTGGGCCAAGGCAGCCTGGGGCGACTACTGGGTCTGGGACCCCAAGGAGACCTGGTCGCTGGTCACCTGGCTGATCTTCGCCGCCTACCTGCACCTGCACTACCTGAGCGGCTGGCGCGGCCGCCGCCTGGCCCTCCTAGTCCTCATCGGCTTCGGCGCCGTGGCCTTCACCTACCTCGGCATGCACCTGCTGCCCACCGCCGAACAGAGCGCCCACGTCTACCAATGAAAACCCGCGGCCTTGGGGCTTCGCGTCGGTGCAGTTTGGCGCTGTGGGCTCGGGTGGTTCAGGTCTGGCCTTCGGTCAGGGTTGCGGCCAGGTGATCGCGTTGGGTCAGGAACAGGTCGGTGCTCCAGTGGTCCAGCAGGTCCTGGCGGCGGGTGGGTAGGAAGCGGCGGACGTCTTCGCAGGCTTGCTTCCAGTCGATGGCCCGGATGGCCTGGCCGAGGTGGGTGAGCAGCCATTCAGCGGTCACCGCGACGCCCCGGCCACTCCAGGGGCCCTGTTGCTCGACGGCGTTTTGCAGCAGGGCCAGCTCGGGCCGGATGCGCCGGGCCACGAACCAGAGGAAATCGTACCAGTCCCGGCCCTTGACGTAGTCGCGACACAGCAGGGCGTGCAGCTTGCCGGCGAAGGCGGACGGCAGGGTCTGGGTGGTCACGGCGGTCAGGACCGGGAACGTGATGAAGCTGGTCTCGAAGGTCGAGCCGGCCGGCGGCCGGGTGTCGATCTCCAGCTCAATGCGGATCTTGCGCCTCGGGTGGCGGGCGAAGGGCAGCGCGCCGGGGGGCAGCGCCGCCAGGGATTCCGTCTTGAGGACAAGGGTCTTCACAGCCGCCGCTTTGGTGCGGTCGGCGACCTCGAACACCACCCCCTCGGCGGTGCCGGCGTGCACCACGGGCGCGACGAACTCCGGCCAGCGGAAATCCGGATCCGGCCGCTTGAGCACGAAATCCAGATCCTCGGAGGAACGATCCAATCCGTGGATGATGCGCAAGCAGGTTCCACCGTGGAACTCGGCCCGCTTGAACAGGCCGGCCCGGGCCAGCCCGACCAGGATGAAGCGCTGCAGCAGCTCCCGCAAGGCATTCTCCTGCTCCAGGGCATTGGCCGGATCGGCTTCGGCGATCTTCTTCGGCAGTAGATCCTCGATCATGCTGCCAGCTCCCGCTGCAGGTTTTGCAGGAAATCGGCTACCCGCCGGTTGCGGATGCTGCCGCTCAGGCGGTCGAAATCCTCGGGCGCGATAGGCGGTATCTCCTCGACCTCCAGGCGCAGCGACCTGGTCAGAAAACCCATGCCGCCCGAGGACCAGCGCAGCGTCTTGCGCAGGTAGACCAGATCGGCGATGGCGCGCCAGGGCGAGGCGATGGCGGCCCAGGAGATGGCGTCGAGCTGCACGGCGGTCACGCCGGCCCGGGGCGGATGGGCCGGGACGCGCTGGTAGGTGAAGCGGCCCAGCGGCGTGTCGTAGGCGCGCGAGCGCTGGCTGGTCACGCTGGCCACCTGCTGCACGGCCTCAGGGATCAGTCCGTGGAAGGCCAGCGCCGACTCCAGGCTGATGTGCACCGGCGCGTGCAGCACGCCGGCCAGGGCGAAAGGGTGCAGCTCGGAGCGCCGCCAGGGCCGGGCCAGGCAGAACAGCCCGGGCTTCAGGCGCAGCACCTCGCCCTTGGCCACGGTTCGGTGGACCAGCACCCGACGGGCCGCCAGCGACCTGTCGCCGAAGAGGTTGGCGATCACGGTCTCGTCGAACACCCCGCCGGGGGGATCCAGCTGAAGCACCTTTTCGGTCAGCGGCTGCATGGTACGCCAACTTTCTGCATTCAGATTACATATTATGTAATCTATCTGCAAGTTTTTGCAGAAATTCGGTGAATGGCTGACCTGAACGGGGCCCGCCTGCAAGCCCTGAAAAGCCAGCGCCGCTTGACGCTATGGAGCGGAGGGAATAAGTAGGAGCTGGGTTCTGATGGACGCCCGGATGGGAGGTCTGGCCGTGGCGGGTGAGCCTATCGAGGAATGCAAGCCGGTGGCCGACGTGCAGGGCCTGCCGGACGATCGGCAGATCGACATCGACAAGGTCGGGGTGCGCGACATCGAGTACCCGATCACGGTCATGGACCGGGCCCAGGAGACGCAGCAGACCGTGGCCAAGGTCAGCCTGTACGTCAACCTGCCACGACAGTTCAAGGGCACCCATATGAGCCGCTTCGTCGAGCTGCTCAACGAACACCGCCACGACATGTCGACCCTGGCCATCCCCAACATCCTGCGCGCCATGCGCAAGCGGTTGCGCGCCCGCACCGCGCATCTCAAGGTGGAGTTCCCCTTCTTCCTGCTCAAGAGGGCCCCGATCTCGGGCGCCGAGGGGCTGATGTCCTACCGCTGCATCGCCCGCGGCGAGGACACCGCCGACCGGGTCACCCAGACCTTCGAGGTGCAGGTGCCCATCACCGCCCTGTGCCCCTGCTCCAAGGCCATCAGCGACGCCGGCGCCCACAACCAGCGCGGCCTGGTCTCGGTGCAGGTGCGCATGCGCCAACTGGTGTGGTTCGAGGAGATCATCCGCATCGTCGAGGAGTCCGGCTCCTGCGAGGTCTACTCGGTGCTCAAGCGCGAGGACGAGAAGTACGTCACCGAGAAGGCCTACGACAACCCCCGCTTCGTCGAGGACGTGGCCCGCGAGGTGGCCGGCAAGTTGACCCGCGACGCGCGCATCGCCTGGTTCAGCGTGGCGGTGGAGAACCAGGAGAGCATCCACGCCCACAACGCCTACGCCTACATCGAGCGCGAGGTGCCCCGCCGGCAAAAGCGGCGGGGCGCCTGATGCGCGATTCAAGCAAGCGATGGCCGCCCGGCAGGTCGCAGGCCCCATCGCCACCCCGCGCTGGCCCTGGCTGGTCCACCTGCTCAACGCCGGGCTGCTGATCCACGCCGCAGCCAGCTACGACGCCCTGCCGGAACGGCTGCCGGTGCATTTCGACGTCTCCGGCCAGCCGGATCGCTGGGCGGACAAGAGCTGGTCGAGCTGGCTGGCCCTGCCGCTGTCGGCCGCCGGGCTGACCGCCCTGCTCTACCTGGCCAGCGGCCTGGTGGCGCTGGCCCGGCGCAAGCCGAAGCTGCTGAGCCTGCCGCACAAGGAAAAATTTTTGGCCCTGCCGGCGACGCAGCAGGAACCGGTCTGGCAGCGGCTGCGGGCCATCCCGCGCTGGCTGGCGGTGCCGACCAACGGGCTGATGCTCTACGCCCAGCTTTCGGTCTGGCACACCGCCAGCAGCGGCCGCAGCATGGCGGTCTGGCCCCTGCTGCTGCTGGTCGGTGTGATGGGCGCCATCACCATCGGCATCACCGTGTCCATGGTGCGCGCGGTGCGCCGGGCGGTCGAGCGGTCGTGACCCCGCGCGACGACGACACCATCGCCGCCATCAGCACCCCACCGGGCATGGGGGCCATCGGCATCGTGCGCATCAGCGGGCCGCAGGCCACGGCCATCGCCGCGCGGCTGTTTCGGGCCGCCGACGGCCAGTCGCTGGCGGATATCGACAGCCACCGGCTGGTGCTGGGCCGGGTGCACGATGCCGGCCGGCCGGTGGACGAGGTGCTGCTGGCCGTCATGCGCGCGCCGCGCTCCTATACCCGCCAGGACGTGGTCGAACTGCACTGCCACGGCGGCGCGGCCGCGGTGCGCGCCGTGCTGGAGCTGGCCCTGGCCGCCGGCGCCCGGATGGCTGGACCCGGCGAGTTCACCCGGCGGGCGCTGCTGGCCGGGCGCATCGATCTGACCCAGGCCGAGGCGGTGCTGGATCTGATCCAGGCCCGCACCCGGGCCGGGCTGCGGGCGGCCAACGCGCGCTTGTCCGGCCGGCTGGGCCAACGGGCCGCCGCGGTGCGCCAGACGGTGACCGCGGCCGCGGCCGAGCTGGAAGCCGCCATCGACTTCCCCGAAGAGCAGCTCGGCGGCCTGGTGGCCGCCGCCCGCCAGCGGGCGGCCGCGGCCCGGCGCCAGCTGGCCGGGCTGCTGGCCGGGGCCGACGCCGGCCGGCTCTACCGCCAGGGCCTGGCGGTGGCCATCGCCGGCCGGCCCAACGTGGGCAAATCCAGCCTGTTCAACCGGCTGCTGCGCGAGGCGCGGGCCATCGTCAGCGACGAGCCGGGCACCACCCGCGACGTGGTGGCCGAGACCATCGCCATCCAGGGCGTGCCGCTGCGGCTCGCCGACAGCGCCGGGCTGCGCGAGGCCAGCGGCGATGCCGAGCGCCAGGGGGTGGAGCGCGCCGAGCGGGCCATGGCCGAGGCCGACCTGGTGCTGCTGGTGCTCGACGCCAGCCAGCCGCTCGCCCCCGGCGACCGCGCGGCGCTCGCCAGCCTGCGCGCCGCCGGCGCCGAGCTGCTGGCGGTGGCCAACAAGGCGGATCGGCCGGCCCGGCTGGAGCCGGCCGCCACCGGCGAACTGCTGGGCGAGCAGCCCCTGGCCGTCTCGGCGAAGACCGGCGCCGGCATCGAGGCGCTGGAGGCGGCGCTGGCCGAGCGCCTGCTGGGCCCGGGGCTGGTGCCGCCCGAGGACGCCCTGGTGGCCAGCGCCCGCGAGGCCGACTGCCTGCGCCGCTGCGACGCCGCGCTCGGGCGCTTCGCCGCCGCGCTGGACGCCGGCACCCCGCCCGAGGCGGCCGCGCTGGATCTGCGCGACGCGGTCGCGGCCATCGGCGAGCTGCTCGGCGACATCGCCCACGACGAGCTGCTGGATCACATCTTCAGCCGCTTCTGCATCGGCAAGTGATCATGGTTTGTTCCGCGACCAGACACCGCCTGCTCGCGCTGCTGGGGCTGCTCGGCCTGGCCTGGCTGGCGGCCGGCTGCCCTG
The DNA here is from genome assembly GCA_964454005.1 of uncultured Myxococcales bacterium. Classification (GTDB taxonomy): domain Bacteria; phylum Myxococcota; class B64-G9; order B64-G9; family B64-G9; genus CAYVQE01. Next base: position 6,453 of record CAYVQE010000110.1, on the reverse strand, counting down.
CCCGGCAGGCGCGGCCGCTGGCGCCCGCGCGCAGCGCCATGCCCGGGGTGGCGGGCCCGGCCGCGCTGGAGCTGGGCTTCGCGCTGCAGCGCGGCGAGCGGACCGCGGTGCGCGTCAGCCTGGATCTGGCCGGCTCGCCCAGCGGCAGCACCGGCCTGCGCGCGGCCGAGCGCTGGGCCGGCATGAGCGATCTCGGCGACCTGTTCACGAACCTACGGGCCAGCGGCCCGGACGGCCCGCTGGCCATCGAGCGCACCGCGGCCCACCGCTGGCAGGTTCAGCACGAGCCGGGCGTGCGGCTGCGAGTCGAATGGACACTGCGGGCCTCCAACGCGGTCGCGGTCCACCATCCCAGCTACTACTACCGGCCCATCGTCGAACCCGACCGCTTCCACCTGATCGGCCACGCCGGCCTGCTGGTGCCCGAGCACCTGGCCGACGGCCAGGCCCACGTGATCGCGGTCCGGTGGGAGGGCTTCGCCGCGGCCGGCTGGCGGGTGGCCTGCTCGCACGGGCTGGGCCAGCGCCGCGCGCTGGCCCGGCGCACCATGGATGAGCTGCGCCACGCCGTATTCCTGGCCGGCGCGCTGCGCTTGCACCGCCGCTTCATCCGCCAAAGCCCCTTGCTGGTCGCCCTGCAGGGCCGCTGGGCCTTCCCCGATGCGGCCTTCATCGACCTGGCAGCCGAGATCGTGGCCGCCGAGCGCGCCTTCTTCGACGAGGCCGAGGCCCGGCCCAGCCTGATCAGCGCCATCTCGGTCGGCCGGCGCATCCCGGGCCGCATCGCCACCGGCGGCACCGGGCTGACCGACTCCACCGCCCTGTTCCTATCGCCGGGCCTCGGCCTGGGCGCCGACTCCCGCTCCCGGCTGCGGCTGGCCCTGCTGTTGGCCCACGAGCTGTTCCACCACTGGAACGGACACGTGATCCAGCTCGCCGAGCCCGAGGAACTCGGCTACTGGTTCTCCGAAGGGTTCACCGACTTCTACGCCCGCCGGCTGCTGCTGCGCGCCGGGGTGATCGACGTCGACAGCTACGCCGCGCTGGTCAACGACACCAGCGTGCGCTACTCCACCAACCCCCGCCGCAACGCAGCCAACCGGCGCATCCAGCGCGACTTCTGGACCGACGAGGCGATGGGCGAGCTGCCCTACCAGCGCGGTTGCCTGGTGGCCCACCTGCTCGACCACCGCATCCGGTCCCGCTCGCAGGGCCGGCGCAGCCTGGACGAGTTGATGCGCGCCCTGGCGTCCCATGCCCGCCGGACCGGCGAGCGGGTCGACACCCGGAAGCTGCTGGCCCGCTTCGCCCGGGCCACCTCGGCGCGCTTCGCCGACCGGCTGCGGGGAATCGTGGTCGATGGTGATTCGATCGACCTGCCGCTCGATCTCTACGCTCCCTGCCTGCGCGGCGAGACGCGCCGCATCGGCGAATACCAGCTCGGCTTCGACCGCCAGGCCAGCCTGGCGGCGCGGCGGGTCACCGGGGTGGTCCGCGGCAGCGCCGCCTGGCGGGCCGGGCTGCGCGACGGCCAGCGGCTGCTGGGCTGGAGCATCCACGGCGGCCGGCCCGACAAGCGGGTCGAACTCAAGGTGCAGGCGGGCGAGAAACGCATCCCGGTCAGCTACTACCCCCAGCAGAACCCCCGGCCGGTCCCCTGGTTCACCCCCCACCAGCGCGCCGCCTGCCGCGATCGGCTCTGAATCGAAAAGGCCCCCATCCCCCTTCAGGGCGATGCATCTCCCCTACCGGATCAGAATCGCGGCTTTGGCCCTGGATGGCAATCCCACGAACAGGGGATAGCGGGGCGGGCGTCCGAGTTTCGTCTACAGCCGTTCGACCGCCTGCTCCACCGCCTCGAGCAGGGCCTCGAGCCGGCAGTCGGCCTTGACGCTGGCGCCGCGCTCGGCGGTCTCGGTCTCGAGGTCGTAGAGGTTGAGCGTCAGCGCGCAACGCTCGCCCACCCGCATCAGGGTCGCCGACAGGCTCTTCTCGGCCGCCAGCGCCTTGCCCAGCGCGATCTGGCAGCGCTCCTCGTAGCAGGGCCGGTGGCCCTCGCGTTTCTGATCGGTCAACCGTTCGCGCAGCTGCTCGCGCGGCACCACCCGGCCCTTGCGCGCCTCGGCCAGCCGGGTGGCCAGGTAGGCGGTCAGCTGCTCGTGCTCGGCCGGCTGGAGCAGACCGGCCGCATCGTGCAGGTCGAACACGGCCACCACCGGCGCGCGGCGAGGGTAGTGGGCAGCGAGCGCCCCGAGCATCCCGTTCGCCTCGGGCTTGTCCTCGCCCTTGGGATGCAGCAGCAGCTCGATGCCTTCGCGTTCGGTGGGATAGTCGATCTCCATCCGGGCGCCGCTGTGGCCGGGCAGCTCGGCGCCGATCAGCAGCTTCTCCTGGCCGTAGACCACCCGCTCGTTGCCGTCCATCAGCTGGCCGCCGATGGCCCCCGGCACGCTGACCAGGGTGCCGACGGAGCCGAGCACCAGCAGGGTGATGGACAGGGCCTCCTGGGTGTCATCGCTGCCGGGCGCCTCGTCCAGCCACACCCCGCCGCCGACGGTAGCGCCGGCCGACAGCGCCGCCCACAGCCACATCAGCGGGTTGAAGTCGTAGGTCTGCACCTGGTAGTCGCGCTCCAACACCGCCGGCGACTCGCCGATCTCGTGCTGGCCACCGTCGTCCTGGACCCATAGCGTGGCGCCCGGCGGCCGGGTGTCGATGCGCAGCCGCCCCTGGCGCTGCTGGCCGCGCCAGCTCGAGCAGGCCACCAGGCTCAGGGCCATCCCCACCGCCAAGGCACTCTTCGTCCAGCCCCTCATGCTCGCCTCCTCCACCAATCCCGCTTCGAATCCACCCAGCCAAAAAATGAAATCCCGGCACCGAGGAGACTTCCGTCAGAACAGCTCCCGGTACAACAGCCGCATGGCCTCGGGTCCTTGCGGCGGGTCGAGCACCAGGCTGACGTTGATGCGCGAGGCGCCCTGGCTGACCACGTGCACCGGGATGCCGGCGCTGCCCAGGGTCTGGAACACGCGGCCCAGCAGCCCGGCGTCGCGGCGCAGGCCGGCGCCCACCAGACACAGGATGGCCCGCTGCCGCACGGGCCCCACCTCGGCGAAGCCACCGACCTCGGCCACCGCCGGGCCCAGGTCGATGCCCTGGCCGTCGAAGGTCATCGACACGCTGACCTCGCTGGTGGCGATGACGTCGATCGAGATGCAGTGGCGGGCGAAGACCTCGAACAGCCGCGCCAGGAAGCCGGGCGCGTCGAGCATGCCCAGCGAGCGCACCGTCAGCGACTGCACTCCGGTCTGCAGCGCCAGCGCCCGCACCGGTTCCAGCTCGGCGTCGTCGCGGATGCAGCTGCCCTGATCGGCCACCGGCCGCGCCCCGCCGGGCTCGGCGGCAAAGGTGCCCAGCACCCGCACCGGGACGCCGGCCCGCCGCGCCGGCTCGATCGAGTGCGGATGCAGCACCTTGGCCCCGAAGGAGGCCAGCTCGGCGGCCTCTTCGAAGCGCATGGCCGGAATCAGCGCCGCCTGCTCGACCACCCGCGGATCGGCCCGCAAAAACCCTGGCACGTCGGTCCAGATCTGGATCTCGTCGACCTCCAGCGCCGCGCCGAACAGCGCCGCGCTGGTGTCCGAACCGCCGCGGCCCAGGGTGGTCGAATCCCCGGCGGCGCTGCGGCCGAGAAAACCGGTCACCACCGGCAGCTCGCTATCCGGCAGATCGCCCACCGCCAGCCGCAGCCGCTCGGTCCAGTCGGCCACCGGCTCGGCCCGGCCGTGGCGGGCGTCGGTGGTCAGGCCCAGGTCGCCGGCGTGGTGGGCGCGGGCGGCGACAGCCCGGCGCTCGAGCGCGGCGGCCACCAGGCGCGCGCTGCTGCGCTCGCCGATGGCCAGCAGCGCATCGGTCACCCGCGGGCTGAGCTCACGCAGCATGGCTATGCCCATCAGCAACCGCTCCAGCTCGGCGTCGGTGTCGGCCAGCAGCCCCCGGCCCAGCTCGAGCTTGTCGGCGATTTCGTAGTGCCGGCGTCTGATCTCGGCCAGGTAGGCGTCCGGTTCACGGCCGGCGCAGGCGGCGGCGCCGGCCTGCAGCAGCAGATCGGTCACCCCGCCCACCGCCGAGACCACCAGCAGCCGCGGCCGCGGCTCGGCCAGCACGTGCGCCACCGCGCGCTGTAAGTTATCGGCGGTGCCCAGCGAGGTGCCGCCGAACTTCATCACCAGCCGCGGCCTCACTCCGGCGCCTCCCCCTCGCGGCGCAGCCAGGCCGGGATGCGATCCAGCCGCAGCAGATCGTCCGGCGTCTCGCGGGCGGCCAGCAGATCGACCCGCCCCGGCGCGGCCAGCACCAGCGCCGGCCGCGCCACCCGGTTGTAGTTCGAGGCCATCGAGTAGGTGTAAGCCCCGGTGGCCATGACCGCCAGCACGTCGCCCACCGCAAGCGGCGGCAGGTGGGCGTCGGGCACCAACATGTCGCCCGACTCGCAACAGCGGCCCGAGATCGACCACAGCTCGCTGGCTGGCTCGTCCAGCCGGTCGGCGGCCAGCGCCTGGTGGCGCGACTCGTACAGGGCGTGGCGCGGGTTGTCGGTCATGCCGCCGTCGACCGAGGCGTAGTTGCGCACCCCGGGGATGCGCTTGGTGCTCTGGACGGTATATAACGTCACCCCGGCCCGGCCCACCAGCGAGCGGCCCGGCTCGTCGCACAGCAGGGGCGGCTCGAGCCCCAGGCGCTCGGCCTGCTCGAGCACCACCCGGCGGATGACGTCCAGGTGCTCGGACACCGAGGGTGGGAAGTCGTCGGGCAGGTAGCGGATGCCCAGCCCGCCGCCCAGGTTGAGCTCGTCGAGCGGGGCGCCGAGTTCGCGCCGGCAGTCGGCGTAGAAGCCCATCATGGTCTCGGCGGCGATGGCGAAGGGCTGCGAGGCGAAGATCTGCGAGCCGATGTGACAGTGCAGCCCCACCAGGCGCAGCCGCTCGGCGGCCGTCACCCGCCGCGCCGCCTCGCGGGCGGCACCGCCGTCGAGGTTGAAGCCGAACTTGGAGTCGAGCTGGCCGGTCTGGACGTAGCGGTGGGTGGACGGCTTGACCCCCGGTGTGATGCGCAGCTGCACCGCCGCCTCGCGGTCCAGCTCGCGGGTCAGCCGATCCAGCCGCGCGATCTCGTCCAGGTTGTCGATGACGATGCGGCCCACCCCGTGCTCCAGCGCCAGGCGCAGCTCGGCCTCGGTCTTGGCGTTGCCATGCAACAACAGCTTATCGGGCGCAAAACCGGCCCGCAGCGCGCAGTGCAGCTCGCCGGCCGAGACCACGTCGAGGCCCAGGCCCTCCTGCTCGAACAGCCGGCACAGGCCGGTGGTCAGCAGAGCCTTGGCCGCGTAATAGACGCGCGTGCGCGGGTAGCGCTCGACCGACGCGCGGTAGGCGCGGCAGTTGAAGCGGATCACGTCCTCGAGCATGACGATCAGGGGGCTGCCGTACTCGCGCAGCAAGTCGTGCACGTCGTGGCCGGCCAGCTGCATCACCCCATGCTCGTCGCTGTCGTAGACGGGCTGCAGGTGCATCGCTCGTCTCCCTTTGGCTGACACCGCCGTGGCGGCGCTTCTGGCAGCGAATCGCTGGCAGAATAAGTGCAGCCGGTCCGCCGCGTCAACGCCCGGCCATGCGGCACATCCGGTCCCACCGGCTATTGACAGCGGCTCCGGTCGGCCCAAGGATGGGTTCAGGAGGTCGAACCATGTGTGAATCCAGCGCCTGGCTGCACCGCGACGAGGACGACGAGGAGCTGCTGCTCGAGGACGTGATCATGCTCAGGCCCCGCGAGGGCCAGATCGAGCTGACCAGCATCCTGGGCGAGAAACGCACGGTGGACGCCGATCTCGACCGCGTCGACCTGCTCAACCACCGCATCCTGCTGCGCCCCCGGGGCTGAGCCGATCGAGTCCAAAGCCGCGCTGAGCGCTGCGGCCAGAATTCGAATGCAGCGGGCCACGAACGGCCCGGTGCACCTTGAAACGCCCCTCGGCCGCAGCTACGATATTGATCTGGAGTTCCCGAGGGGACTTCGGAACCTCGAAAGGGGTGGACGATGCACAACGAGTTCACCGCCATCATAGAGCGGGATGGCGACTGGTTCATCGCCTATTGTCCGGAAGTGCCGGGTGCCAACGGCCAGGGCAAAACGCGCCAGGAATGCCTGAAGAGCCTATCCGACGCCATCGATCTGATCCTCGAGGACCGTCGCCAAGATGCCCTGCGCGGTATACCCGAAGACGCAGAGCAGGACGTGGTCCGAGTTGGATGAAGAGAACCGCCCTGCTCAGACACCTGAGGCACCACGGCTGTCACTTGAAGCGCGAGGGCGCTTCCCACTCCCTGTGGACCAATCCCATGACAGGCTGCTCGGAGGCGGTGCCCCGCCACACCGAAATCTCCAACAAGTTGG
>CAYVQE010000109.1:0-20935 GCA_964454005.1 uncultured Myxococcales bacterium | reverse complement strand
CCAGGTGCCGTTGAACAGGTCCAGGTCCACGTTGCCGCTGATGCCGGCCACGCTGCCGGTCGAGGAGGTCTGGAAGAAGGTCCAGCGCGACCAGATATCGGGAATCTTGGGGCAGGTCGGGCCGTACTGCGGGATCCACAACGGGTTGGCGGCATACTCGACGGCGTCGGTGCCCATGATGTCGTTCCACCAGTAGTAGCCGGCGTAGATGATGACTTTGCGGCCGGTGGCCGACTCGACCCGGTCGATGAAGGCGCTGACCTTCTGCTCGACCTGCGCCCGGGTGTAGGGCCGGTAGAGGCTCTCGTCCTCCAGGTCGATCACCGGCGGCAGATCGCCCTCGCGCAGCGCGCCCATCTTGCGGATCATGATGTCGGCCTGGGCCACCGGATCCTTGTTGGGCCGGAAGAAGTGGTAGGCCCCGCGCACGATGCCCACCCGGCGCGCCTCGGACCAGTTGGTCTCGAACTTCGGGTCCTCGTAGAAGCCGTCGCCGGTGCGGATGATGGCGAAGACCATGTTGGTCTCGGCCACCCGGTCCCAGTCGATGGTGCCCTGCCACTTGGACACGTCGATGCCGTCCAGGGTGGGTCCGTCGGCGCAGACCACCGCGTTCTGCTGCATAGAAGCGTACTGGGTCTCGACCTCGGGCTCGCCGCAGCCCACCAGGGCTGTGATCGCCACCACCACCGTCCCGCCCATCCAGTTCCGATTCGTCGTCCGCATCGCCGCCTCCCGGGTTTCCGGTCCGCCCACAACCCGAGAAAGAGCAATGACCGTGCCAGCTTCGGCCACCGCCGCGGTAGAAATTACTCGTGCCAATACAATAAGTTGTGCGCAACCGGGCCCCGCCGCAGCGAACTCCCGCACCTGATCGAGACACGTTGTCACGCGGCCCAGCTGACGCATGGAGGATGATTATGTTTTACCATCAGATAGATAGGCCAGATTCCGGCTGCTGCAGCCTTGTGCGGTAGCTGGTCACCCGATTGACCACCGCTTTCTCATGGCTTTTTCCCGGGTCCGATCATAGCCGGTCGCCCCCGCCGCCGCAGCACTTTTCCAAGCCGGTATCGGATTTTCGAGGCCCTCGGGCCGGTTCGGCACCGGGATATCCTGCTGACTTATCGCGATATTTATACACGGAACGACCTGGTATCCTTCTTGCGAGATTCCCGGCCCAGAGGAGGTCGAACCATGCGCCAACCCTGGACGATCCCGTTCGCCGCCGTCTCCCTGCTGGCCGCCGGCCTGCTGCCCGCCGGCGGCGAGCGGGTGGAATGGAACGGCGTGCAGGTGGGCGACAGCCAGTGCCAGACCACCCCGGTGCCCATCCCGGAGATGCCGGTCGAGGGCTCGGAGCTGCCCTGGCTGCCCACCTGGGTGGTCGAGTCGGCCGACTGCCTGACCCACGGCGAGACCGTGTCCAAGCTGCTGTTCTACGCCGGCGACCTGCCCGACCACCAGCCGCCGCTCAGCGCTGTGCTCGACTGGGAGATCGACGTCGACGCCCAGGGCAGCGACCGGCTGCTGCTCGAGGTCAGCAACGGCGGCGACGCGGCCATCGGCCCCACCCTGCTGGCCTACCGCGACGGCCAGGCCGGCCCGGCCGCCCGGCCCGGCGCGGTGCGCGGTACGGTCTGGATCGAGACCGGCGACCCCATGGATCCCGACTTCGTCGAGGCCGAGGACGCCGAGGTGGTGGCGCTCGACCCCCAGGGCCAGGTGGCCGGCGCCGTCACCGACGCCCAGGGCCGCTACCAGCTGGATCTGCCGGCCGGGACCTACACCATCGTCGCCCGCGGGCCGGAGGGGATCCGCGAGGAGTCCATCCCGGACGTGCAGGTGGCGCCCTTCGCCGCCAGCGAGCAAGATCTCTACCTGGCCGAGATGGTGGCCATGAAGCCCAACATCTACCTCTACCCCGAGCAGACCACAGAGGTGGCCGTCGAGCTGGCGCTGCGGCCCGGCTACCGCCTGCTGGCCTCGGAGCCGGACTACGGCGCCGGCTGGCAGGTCGAGGCGGCCCCGGACGGCCTGATCGACGGGCGCTGGGGCTTTCTGTTCTACGAGGCCAGCGTACCGCCCGGGGTGGACAACGCCAGCGGCTGGTCGGTGCCGCGGGCCGAGCGGGCTGCTCGGGCTGGCCGCCGGTGGCCGCCTGTACCCAGGCCGATCCCGACGATCTGCTGCTGATCCGCTGGTGAGCCCGCCGCTTCAGCCGGTGGGCCGTTCGGGCACCGGCGCCAGATCGTAGCTCAGATCCAGGTCCTGACACACCGCCGCCAGCCGCTCGTGCAGCGCATCCACCGACCCGCCGGGGCGCACCTGCAGCTCGGCCCGCAGGTTGAACATGGGCGTGCCGTGGAAGGCCGCCTGACTCAGCCGCGACTCGAGCGAGGCCACGTTGACGCCCAGCGCGGTCAGGGCGCTCGCGACCCGGTGGACGATGCCGGGCTGGTCCACCCCGGTCACCTCCAGCTCGTAGAGCGCATGGGTGGCCGGCCTGCCCGGCGGGGTGGCCGGCTTGATGCGCAGCTCCAGGTCCAGCTCGGCTCCGGCCCGCTCGACTGCGGCGACCACTTCGCGCGAACCGCGAAAGAGCACGATCAGCGCGAAGTCGCCGGCCAGGATGGCCATGCGCGAGTCCTCGAGGTTGCCGCCGGCGCCGTGGACGGCCTCGGCGATGTGCTCGACCAGCCCGGGCCGGTCCGGCCCGACCGCGGTCAACACCCAGCTCGCATCTTCCACAACGCTCCCCCTTCCCCACCCATCGATCTTGTCGTCCCCCGCCCTTCGGGCTGAGGGCAACAACTGGCATCGAACTCGGATTGCACACCACCGGGCCGCCCCGGGTCAAGCACCGATCCGGCGGTGCCGAAATCGAGGCCGGCAGACGCGCTGAAGCGCCTTGTCGAGCCGCCATCCAGTGTTTATAGTACCGCTTCGTATGTCGTCGTCGATCGCCGGGGAGCGCATGTCCGCGGGACAGCACAGCCTGATCGTCATCGGGGCCGGGGTGGCCGGCCTGGCCACCGCTTGCTACGCCCGGCAGAACGACTTCGCCGTCACCGTGTTCGAGCAGCAGCAGCGGCCCGGCGGGCTATGTGCCGGCTGGCAGCGCGGCCAATACCGCTTCGAGCACGGCCCGCGGCACCTGACCGGCAGCGCGACCGACAGCCCGCTGCACCATCTCTGGCGCGAGCTGGACGCGCTGGACCCCGCGGCCGTCAATCATCCGACCACCTTCGTCCGTGTCGAGTCGACCGCCGGTCAGGCGCTGGAGCTGCCCACCGACCTGGGACGGCTGGAACAACGCCTGCTGCACCGCTCGCCGGTCGATGCCCGCCACATCCGGCGCTACACCGGCGCCATCCGCCGCCTCAGCGGCCTGGACGCGCTGGCGGTCAAGCGCGGCGGCGTCCAGGACCGGTTGCGCCGCATGTTGCGGTCCGGCCTGATCAACCGGGCCGGACGCATCAGCCTGGGCCGCTTCGCCGACCGCTTCCGCGACCCCTTTCTGACGCGCGGGCTGCGCCACGCCCACTTCGACCGGCCGGCCGATCAGGTCCCACTGCTCGATCACCTGCTGTGCCTGGCCGGGCTGGTCGCCGGCGACGGCGGCTGGCCCCGGGGCGGCTCAGCCGCGCTGATCGGTCGCATGGCCCGGCGGCTGGCGGCACTGGGCGGTGAGCTGGTCTGCACCAGCCCGGTGGAAGAGGTGCTGGTCGAGCGCGATCGGGCGGTCGGCGTGCGCCTGGCCAGCGGTGAGATCCACCGGGCCGACCGGGTGGTCTCGGCCGCCGACGGTTACAGCACCATCTACCGCCTGCTGGGCGGGCGCTACACCAGTCCGGCCATCGACCTGTACTACGAGGCGGCGCCCGACCGGCAGCCGCAGGGTCTGGTCATCCAGCTGGGCCTGGCCCGCGATCTGCTGGACGAGCCCGAACGACTGGTGCTGCTGCTGGATCCGCCCCTGGAGCTGGCCGACGACCCGCGTCCATCGCTGCTGATCGATCTGTTCCACGAGGGCAGCGGGCTGGCGCCGGCCGGCAAGGGGGTCATGCGGATCACCACCAGCGCCGGCTACCACCGCTGGCGGGACCTGCAACGCAGCGACCCGGCCGCCTGCAGCCGCGCCGAGCAGGAGCTGACCGCGGCCGCGATCCAACGCTTGGAGGCGCGCTTCGCCGGCCTGGGCCAGCAGGTCGAGCAGTCCGAGGTCATCACGCCGGCGGCGCGCGAACGGCTGACCGGCAACTACCGCGGCTGGCACCCCTGGCCAGCAGCCTACGGCGCCGGCCGCATCCGACGCCGCGGTCTGAGCCGGCGACTGCCCGGTCTAAAGCGCTTCCACATGGTGGGCCAGTGGGCCGCGGCCGATGCGGGCCTGGCCGGCGCCGCCCTGGACGGCCGCAGCCTGATCGCCCGGCTCTGCCGGCGCCAGGGCCGGCGCTTCCACACCGGCCTGGGCCCGGAACCCGAAACCGACGCCGTGCCCGAGACGGCAAAGGGGGAAAACCTTGAACGCTGAGACCATCTCCACACCCGACCGCCAGACCCTGCGCCAGGCCCTGCCGGCGCAACGGCTGCAGACCCTGCGCCTGATCCACGCCGTGCTGACTCTCACCCCGCTGCTGCTGGCGGCGGTGGCGCTGCTGCTCGCCCACCAGTCCACGACCGCCGGCGCCGCGCCGCGGACCGAGCTGGGCAGCATGTTGCTGCTGGCCACGGCCGCGGTCGCCATCGGCTGCTATGCCGCAGCCAGGCTGCTGCCCGCCCTGCTGCTCAAGCCGGAAACCTTGGCCCACCGCATCCCGGCTGGGCTCGATGCCGCCGGCTGGGCCGGCTGGGCTGCCAACCAGTACCAGATGCTGCTCATCATCCGCCTGGCGCTGCTCGAGGCTCCGGCGATCATGGGCGCGGTGGTGCTGTTCGCGGCTGCACCGGGCGGCGGCCTGGAAGCCGAGCCGCTGCTGTGGATGGCGCTGCTGCCGATCGCCATCCACCTGGTCGTCGGCTGGTCGCTGCGGCCCGGCGAGCAGCGCCTGCTGGATTGGTTCGAGCAGCGCATCGCCCAGCCGCTGCGGGCCCAGGAATAGCACGACTGGCTCCTGGAGCCGACCCGACCGAACGCGGGTGGAGCTTGCTGGCTGCAGCCGCACAGGTACGCCCGGGCTCGCACCTGGCGCCGGGCATCGTCGCCGCCCGCCGCGCCGAGGGGCACGGGAGAACCCAGCCGGTCAGCGGCGCGGGCTGGTTGCTGCTGTGGGCCGGTTTGGCCGGCTGTGCCGGCGGTCTGGGGCTGGGGGCGACCGAGCCGCCACCGCCGGAGCGGCAGGTGCACGAGGTGGAGCTCGAGGGCGCCGCGGCCCTGGATGAGGACGACGTGCTGGAGGGCCTGGCCACCCACCCGCCGCGGGGCCGGATCTGGGTCGAGCGGGCCGCCTACGACCCGGTGCTGGTGCGCGCCGACCGCAAGCGCATCGAGACCTACTACGCCCGCCACGGCTACTTCTCGGCCCAGGTGGTCGACGTCCGGAGCAAGCCCCTGGCTCCGGGCGCCTTTCGCGTCGTGTTCGGCGTCGAGGAAGGCCAGCCCAGCCGCATCAGCCAGGTGCGCATCGCCGGCGGCGAGGCGCTGAACGCGGAGCAGCGCCAGCGCCTGCAGGCCGGCCACCAGCTCGAGACCGGGGTTATATACCGCCATCAGGAGTTCGAAGACGCCCGCCAGCGGCTCGCGGCGCTGGTGCGCGAGCTGGGCTTCGCCCACGGCCAGGTGACCGGCGCGGTCCGGGTCGATCGCCAGGCCCGCGCGGTGACGATCGTGTTCACCGTCGATTCCGGGCCGCGAACCCGCTTCGGCCAGACGCGGGTTCACGGGATCGACCGGGTACTCGAACAGGCGGTGCGCAAGCGCATCGCCTGGCAGGAGGGTGAACCGACGGGTCCGGAGGCGATCGCGCTGACCCGCCAGCGCCTGTTCGCTCTCGAGGTGTTCAGCTCGGTGACCATCGAGCTGGAACACGAAAACCGTCCGGCCGAGGTGCCGGTCGACATCACCCTGATCGAGGGCCTGCCCCACGAGCTCAAGCTCGGCGTCGGCGCCGGCATCGATCAAACCCGCTACGAACTCCGCGCCCGGGCCGACTACAGCCTGCACGGGCTGCTGCATCCGCTCAACACCCTGCGGCTGCGGCTGCGGCCGGCCTACCAGTTCTTGCCCGAGGACGACAGCCGCCAGGGCTTCGTCGGCGAGGCCAGCGTCGGGCTGGAACAGGCCGACTTTCTGGTCCCCAGGCTGGTCGTCGGGGTGGAGGTCGGCTGGGACCTGGTCGAGACCGAGGCCTACCAGATCCAGGGGCTGGAGAGCCGGCTGCGCTTCCACCGGGCCTTCCTGTCCGACCGGCTGGTGCTCAACGCCGGCTACCGGTTCCGCTACCAGACCTTCTTGCAGGTCGACCGTGCGATCGGGGATTCGGCCCGGGATCGGCTGGGCCTGCGCAATCCCTACCGGCTGGCGTTTTTCGAGCAGGCCCTGACCTACGATGGCCGCGATGACCCGATGCGGACGCGGCTGGGCTTCTGGCTGGGCCTTTTTCTGGAAGAGGGCGGCCGCTGGGCCGGCGGCGACTTCGACTACATCAAGCTGACCCCCGAGGCGCGGGGCTATGTACCGCTGCACGAGCGGCTGGTGCTGGCCGGCCGGTTGCGCTTCGGCTGGGCGCCCTGGGCACCCGGCGGCCTGCCGATCACCCAGCGTACCTTCTCCGGCGGCGCCAGCAGCCAACGCGGCTTTGCCCAGCAGCAGCTCAGCCCGCTGGCCAGCAACCCGGAGGGCAAGACCGTGCCCATCGGCGGCCGGGCGCAGCTGGAGACCAGCCTGGAGCTGCGCTTCGACGCGTTTCGGCTCTGGGGTGGCTGGGTCGGGCTGGTGGCCTTTGTCGACGGCGCCGACGTAACCCGCCAGATCGAAGCGCTCGATCTATTGAATCTGCATTGGGCCGCCGGCGGTGGGCTGCGCTACCACACGCCGGTGGGGCCGGTGCGCTTCGACTTCGGCTGGCGGCTGAACCGCACCGGAGCCGGCGAACCGGAGTCGGACACCCCCTACGCCTTTCACCTCAGCCTGGGGCAGGCGTTCTGATGACCGGGCCCGCGGCCGAGACCCGAGCCCGCCGCTGGCTGCGGCGACTCCTGTGGGCCCTGCTGCTGGTGCTGCTGCTGGTGGCCGGCCTGGCCGGCATCGCCGGCCGGGCCTTGCAGACCCCCTGGGCCCGCGACGCGCTGCGCGATCTGATCGAGCGCCGGGTCAGCGCGGCCATCCAAGGCCGGCTGCGCCTGGCGGCGCTCGGCGGGCGGCTGCCCTTCTCGCCGGTGCTCGCGGGGCTGGAGCTGCACCGGGCCACCGGTGAGCAGCCAGCCGATGGTGAGCCGCTGGTGCGGGTGGAGCGGATCGGGCTGGAGATCGACCCCTGGGCCCTGCTCGACGGACGCATCGCGATCGAGCGGCTGCAGCTGGATCGGCCGCAGCTGTGGTTGCAGCAGACCGACACCGGGCAGCTCGATCTGCTGCGGGCCCTGGAGCCGACCGCCACCGGCCCGGAGGACCAGCAGCAGCCGTCGCAGCTGTCGCTGCGCATCGAGCGGCTGCACCTGGACGCGGGCCGGATCGCGCTGCAGCGCCCCGACGGCCGGCGGCTGGAGCTGGCCGGACTGGCCGCGTTGGCCTGGCTGGACTGGTCGGCCGGCCGGCTGCAGCTGCGCCTGCACTCGCTGGCGGGCCGTTGGCTGGAGACCGGCTGGCCGCTGCAACTGGCGGCGCGGGCCGAGGTCGCCGGCTCGCAGTCGGCCGTCCACCACCTCCGGCTGGCGCTGGGCGCCAGCCGGCTGAGCGTGCCCAGCCTGACCTACCCGGGCCAGACCCGCGCGCTGTCCGGCCGGCTGCGGGCCACCCTGGATCCGGCTCTGATCCGCTGGCTGGCCCCGAGCCTGGCGCCGCGGGCGGCGCTGCGGTTGCAGGCACGGCTGACGCCGGCCGCAACGGTTGAAGGCGGCCTGGAGGCCCGGCTGCGCGCCGAGCTGGGCGCCGGCCGGCTGGAATGGAACGGCCGCTTTTGGCCGGACGAGCCGCGCATCGAGGGCGTGTTCAGCCACCGCCGGCTAGACCCCCGGGCGCTGCTGGCGACGGCGCCAGCCGGTGCGCTGGCCGGCCGCTGGCGGCTGGATGTGGCCGGCAGCGCGCCGGATGCGCTCCGCGGCCGTGTCGATGCCAGTGTAAACGGGCGGCTGGCGTCGATCGTGGAGTTCGATCTGGATCTGGACGTCGAGCTGACCGCCGGTCGTCTGAACGGTGACCTCGAACTCGCCCTGCCCCAGGGCCGGGCCTCGGCCCGGCTGGGCTTGCGCCTCGCACCCGAACCCCACCTGGAACCGAGCCGGCTGCAGCTGGAGCTGGCCGATCTGGGCCGCCTGGCCCCGGCCGGCACCCCGGCCGCCGGCTCGGCCGCGCTCGACGCCAGCCTGCAGGGCCCGCTGGACGCGCTGGCGCTGCAGGGCCGGCTCAGCGGCCGCGGCCTGCGCCTCGGCCCGGTGGCGGCCGAGCGCATCGACGGCACCGTCTCGCTGAGCGGTTTGCCGGCCCGGCCCGAAGGCCGACTGGAGCTGGCGGCCGACCCGCTGGTGCTGGATCAGCGCTGGCGCGGTCCGGTCGAGCTGGGGCTCACGGCCGGCGCGAGCGGCCGCCGGCTGGCGCTGACCTTCAGCGCCGGCCGGGCCGGAGCCGATCTGGCAACCGCCGGCAGGCTGGTTCTCGAACGCGATTCCGCCGGCAGGTTGGAGGCGGCGCGCATCGAGCGGCTGCGGCTGGATCTGGGCCCTCACCGCTGGCGCAGCCGCGGCGGCCGGCTGGTGCGCGACGGCCGGCGGCTCGAGCTGCACGACCTGCGGCTGGCCAGCAGTGCCGGCCGGCTGTCGCTGGCCGGGGCGTTGGCGGACGGTGAGCTGCAGCGGCTGGCCCTGCGCCTGCGCGGGCTCGATCTGGCAGCGCTCGGCCAGGCCCTGCCGCTGGCCGGGGCCGAGCAGCTGTGCGGCCGGGTGGGCTTGCGGCTGGAACTCGAACGCGGCGCCGGCGGCCTGCGGGCCGAGCTGCAGTCCCGGCTGCGCGAGGTCTGCTCGCTGGTGGACGAACAGAGCGTCTCCGGCCACCTGGCCGCCAGCCTGCGCCGGGGCCGGCTGAAGGGCCGCTTGCAGCTCGACTCCGGCACTGCCGCGCTGGAGCTGTCGCTGGCCGCCCGAGCCCCGGCCGAGCCCTGGGAGCCGGCGGGCTGGGCCCGGCTGCGGCCGGCGGCGCTGGACAGCTTGCGGCTGCGCTTCGAGGGGCTGGACCTCGAACGGGTCTACAGCGCGGCCGGCAGCGGCACGCGGCCGCTGACCGGAACCGCCTCGGGTCGCATCGACGTGGCCGGCGGGGGCGAGCGCATCGGCTTGCAGCTGGCCCTGACCGAGGGCCGGCTGCAACCGCTGGCGGCTGCGCTGAGCGCGACCTGGAACGCCACCGTCGACGGCCGCCGGCTGGAGACCTCGGCCGACGTCGACCTGGGCGCCCTGGGCCGCATCGAGCTGCAGGCGGCCGGCCGGCTGGCCGGACCGCCGCTGCAACCGACCGGCTGGAAGCTGCCCGAGCGCGAGCAGCTGGAACGGGCCGCGCTGCACTGGCGCGGTGCCGAGCTGGGCACCTGGATCGACCAGCTCGAGCGCAGCCCGCTATTCGGCCGGCCGGAGCTGCCCGAACAGCTGGCCGATGCGAGCGGCCGGGCCGAGGCCGAGTTCGAGCTCGACCGCGGCGCCCGCGAGCTGCGCGGAGTGCTGCGGTTGGACGGGCTGCGCCGCGCCAACATGGGCGTGGCGGCCGACCTGCAGTTGGAGCTGACCGCCGGCGCCGATTCGAGTTCGGCTCGGCTGCGGTCCCATTTCGGCGAGCAGAAGCTGCTCGCGGGCGACGTCGAGCTGCAGGCCGGTCTGGCCGCGCTGGTTCGCGACCCCGAAGCCTGGCTGGACTCGGCGATGTCCGGCCAGCTCGAGCTGCATCCGGTCGGGGTCACGCCCATGCTGGCTGCGGCCGACCAGCAAACCGCCGCCAGCGGCCGGCTGCAGGCCCGTTTCCAATTCTCGGGTCGGCCCCGCGATCCGCGCCTGCAGGGACGGCTGCGGATCGAACAGCTGTCCCTCGCCCAGGTGGCCATCGGCGACCTGACGCTGCGGGCCGACATCGACCGCCGCCAGTCGAAGCTGATGTTCCAGAGCCGACAACCGGAGGGCGGCCAGCTGACCGTCCGCGGCCGGCTGCAGCACTCCGGCGGAGAGATCGACGGCGAGCTGCGGGCCGACGGTTTCCAGCTGGCGCCAGCGGCCGAGGTGCTGCGCACCCTGGGTGGACCGCTGGTGGATTTCTCGGGAGCGCTGGCGGCCGACCTGCACCTCGGCGGCACCGCAGAGCAGCTCCGGCCGCGGGGCTGGCTGTATGTGGATGCGGGCTCGCTGCTCGCCTTCCAGGGCCAACGCCCCATCGAGCAGCTCACCCTGGCCGGCCGCATCGGCCCCGACTGGCTGCGGCTGGACCTCAAGGGACGCATGGGCGCCGGGCGGCTCGGGCTCAGCCTGGACGCGGGTATGCACCAGTACCGCCCGCAGACGGTCGATGCTTCGGTCATGACCGATGCGCTGCCGGTGGTCGCCGGTGGCATGCTGTTGGCGGTCGATCTGGAAGGCCGGCTGCAGGCCGAGGTGAAGGAGGCCCTGTGGCGCGGCCGGCTGGATGTCGACCGGGCCCTGGTGCGCCTGCCGCAGGGCAAGGCGCTGCAGCTGCACCCGACCGATCTGCCCGAGGAGGTCACCTTCGTCGGCGCTGGAGCGGAGCCGGCCGAAGCCGATGCGCCGCTGCCGGCGGCCGGGACGGAAGCGAAACGAGCAGACCGGCCTGACCGGCCACCAGCCGCCGGGGCCGCCGCCCTGGCACGGGTTCCAGCCGACTTGCGGTTGACCGTCTCGGCGCCGGGCACCCTCACCGTACGCGACGAGGGCGCCGAGTTGCGGCTGAAATCCGACCTGGAGTTGAGCCGGGTCGACGGCCGGCTGTCCCTCGCCGGCGCCATCGAAGCGCTGCAGGGCCGGCTGTCGTTGTTCGAACGCATCTACGAGGTTCGCCAGGCGCGCGTCGCTTTCGGCGGTCGCATGCCCCCCGATCCCCGCCTCGATATCACCCTGGAGCACGACTTCGCGGTGGCCACCGTGCGCATCCACGCGCGGGGCAGCGCCGCCCAACCGGAGCTGTCCTTCTCGTCGGTGCCGGCCGAGTACAGCCAGAGCCAGCTGCTGGCCATGGTGCTCGGCGGTGAGCCCGGCGACGCGACCGCTGCGGACGATGACCTGCAGCTGCAGGACCAGGCCCTGGATGCGGCCGCCGGGCTGCTGCTGAGCGGTTTGCGGGGCATCCTGCGCCGGGCGCTGCCGATCGACACGCTCGGGATCGACACCAGCACCCGGGAGGAGACGACCACCGCCGAGGTGGTGGTCGGCAAGTGGATCACCGAGGACTTGTTCGTGGCCTACCGCTACCGCATGGGCGCCGACGAGGATGAGAACGCCAACGCGGTCGAGGTGCAGTACCGGCTGGGCCGCGATTGGATCCTGGAGGGCTTCTACGGCGACGGTGCCGAGGGCGGCCTGGACGTGCTCTGGAACAAGCGGTTCTGAGCGGTTCTTGCGCCGGGGCCCCGATCAGCGCACGAATGCGCGCGCCTGCTCCGGCACCCGGTTCAGGTGGGCCAGCTCGAGCACCTGCAGCCGCGCCGGCTCGTCGGCCAGCGGGTCGTCGAGCTTCAGCCGGCCGGCGAAGCTCTGCCAGCGGCCGGCGGTCACGTCGAAGCGGCCGCGGCCTGCGAAGACCGCCTCGCGTTCGACCCGCTCGACCCCCTCGGCGGTAAAGTGCTGTCCGCGTTGTATCTCCGCGATGCAGCCCTCGATCACGGCCACCTTGCCGCCGGCGGCAAGCTGCACCAGGCGCATCCGATCGAAGCGCTTCTCCTGCTCGACCTCCAGCCCGCCCGTGCGCAGCAGCTCCAGCCCGGACTCCCATTCCGAGCCTTCGGCCACCGGCTCGGCCGGCAGCCCGAACAACAGCCCCAGCAGCCGGTAGTCGCCACCGGCGGCGGCCGACAGCACGCGGCCGTCGTCGCCTACCGTGCCCCGATGGGCCAGGCCCTCGCGCTGGCGCACCCGCATGGCCACCGCCGGCTCGAGATCGGCCGGCAGCTCGAAGTCGTCCTTGATGATACGCACCTTCAGGTTGTCGCCGTATTCGGCGGCGAGCACGGCGGTCAGGCCGCTGCGGCGTGCCGGGGCCAGCTTGCGCAGCCGCGCTGCGCTACCGCCGTCCAGTCCCTCGGCCTCCATGATCGCCCCGGCATCCAGCCGCCCGAACGGATCGGAGCCCAGCGGCACGTCGTCGATTCGCGCCTTGAACGCCACCAGCTCCCGGCCAGCGGGCAGCTTCCAGCGCAGGCGCACCGTACCTTCTGGCAGAGGCTCGTCCTCGCGCTCTTCGGGCTTGGCGGAGGCGTCCACACCCGGTTTCCCCGGCTCGGGCTGATCGCCCGTCGCGGGTTGGCCGGGCACTTCGGTCTCGGCGGCCGCATCGGCTGCGGCACCACCGGCGGGTGCCTGCAGCGGCTTGATCTCGTGGCCTTCGTCGGTGCTCTGCTCGCAGCCGGCTCCCAAGAACAGACACCCGGCGATGACTGGCCAAGACGAGAGCCGATTGATGGCCGATGAACAGCTCATGCGAACGCCTCCTCGATGCTGAAGGATTCGGTCCCGATTCGTTTCGGGTCAGCCATTCGGTCGCCTGCGGGCGCGATGATGACACAGCCGGCGGCGCCCGCGCAACAGCAGCAGCCCGATCAGCGCCAGCGCCGCCGCTCCGCCACCGGCCGGCGCCGGGCGACCACAACCGCCGTGCAGCTCGACCGCGGAGTCCGGATAGCAGTGGCCGGCGTGGCAAAAGTGGCGCCGTTCGCAATCGGCCCGGCTGGCACAGGGGCTGGCGCAGATCGGTTCCGGGCCGAAGGCCGGCTCGCGCAGGCAATCCCCGCGGCAGTTCAGGTCCAGACCGCAGGGCCGGCCGTCGGGTTGATCGCGGCCGAACAGCGCCACCGCCACCGCCCGCCCGGCGTCGACCCGGCCGTGGCCGTAGTGCGGATCGCGGCCGTCGGCGTCGTAGGCGGCCGCCACCCGCGGCGGTTCGGCCCCGGTGCCGACCTGGACCGCGGTCTTCTCGATCAGGTCCTTGACGCCGCGCCAGTCCAGGTCGGGGTCGACGGCCAGCACCAGACCAACCACCCCGGCGGCGATCGGTGTGGCCGCCGAGGTGCCGCCGAAGTAACGGGTGTAGTCGCCGGCCGCGTCCGGCTCGGGCCAGCCGGTGGCCACGTCCTGGCCGCCCGGATCGGTGCGGTGGTTCACCCCGTCCCGGTTGGCCCCGGCAGCGCCGGCCGTATCGGTGCTGGTGATCCGGGGCGTCTCGGCCAGCCCGCTCCAGGTGGGCGCCAGCAGCGAGACGGTCGGGCCGAAATCCGAGTAGGTGGCCACCACCCCGTCCGGGCCGCAGCCGCCCACGGCGATGGTTTGCTCCATGGCCGGCAGCTCGTCCGGCCCGACCGGCTGCGCTTCGAGCTCGGCGTTGCCGTTGCCGGCGGCGAACAGCACCGCACAGCCCAGCCCGCCGCGTCCCTGCTCGACCGCGTAGCGCACCGCTTCGCGCACCGGTCCGACGTCAACGCCGCCGTCGATCAGCTCCTGGCCGATGCCCCAGGAGTTCGACAGCACCCAGGCCCCGTGGTCGACCGCCCAGATCAGCCCATCCACCAATGCCGACAGGTTCATGTAGCCCCCGCGTTCGAACACCCGCACCGCCATCCAACCGCAATCCGGACACACGCCGGCGCCGCCCTCGTCGTTGTCCAGTGCCGCCACCGCCAGGCCCATGCAAGCCGTGCCGTGGTGATCGATCGCCAGCGGGCTGGGGCTGGGATCGGCGGAGCCGGTCACCGCATCGTATCCCGGCACCATGCGCGCCGCGGCCAGATCCGGATGGCTGGTATCGACCCCGGTGTCGATCACCGCGACGACCACCTCCGCCGAGCCGGAGGTCCAGTCCCAGGCCGTCTCGGCGCCGATGTGCCCGCCGGCCGGCTGGGCCAGATGCCACTGCTCGCCGGCCAGCGGGTCGCTGGCCGTATGCAGCAGCTCGGCCGGCAGGCGGAAGTCGGGCACCGCCCAGCGGACCTGCTCATCCGCGACCAGCGCGGCGCAGGCCCGCAGCGCCGCGGGCGGATCGTTCGCCCCGACCAGCCACAGCGGCCCCGGTCCGCCGATCGGGCGCAACGGCCGCAGGCCATGGCGGCGCAGCAGGTCGGGGCTCCAGTCGGGATCGGCCGGCGGCCGTACCAGCAGCCGCGCGGTCAGCTCCACCGGCCGATCGCCGGCGGCGGTCAACCACCAGCGCCCGCCGCGCTCCACCGGCGCCAGCCTGACGCGCCGGCCGTCGACCCTGGTATAGGCAGCCTCGAACGAGGCGGCCGCGGCCGGCTGGGCGGCCAGCAACAGCAGCAAGAGGAGACCACGCATGCCCCCAGTATACACGCCGGCGGCACCGGTGCCGCAATGCCCCCAAACAGCCCCGAACGGTCTTCAAAACGCGGGCAAAACCACGCCAGCGCCGGCCAGCTGTGTTAACATGGAGGTCCGGGAGGAATGGACGCCATGCAATGCCATCGTGCTTGGGCTGCCACCATGATCTTGCTATTGGGCGCCGGGCTGGCGACCTGCGAGCCGGGAACGATCTCCGATCCCTGTCCGGCCGGCTCGTGGATCGACGAGCGCTGCATCCCGCGCGATTGCGCCGATCGCGCCTGCCCGGCCGACTTCGTCTGCGTGGACGGCGCCTGCGTCGAGGTGGCCTGTTGGGACGTGGAGTGCCCGCCGGAGCAGGTCTGCGCCGGCGGCCAATGCTACCCGCGCGACTGCGAGACGCGCACCTGCCCCGGCGTGGGCGAGGTCTGCGTCGACCAGGAGTGCCAGCCGGCCGCCTGCGTCGGGGTGGAGTGTCCCCCCGGTGAGGTCTGCGCCCAGGGCCGCTGCTACCCGCAGGACTGCCAGACCCACGACTGCCCGGGCTACGGCACGGTCTGCATCGCCGAGCAGTGCCAGGACCGCTCCTGCGTCGGCGTCGAGTGCCCGCCAGACCAGGCCTGCGCCTCGGGCTACTGCTACCCCAGCGACTGCGAACAGACCGGCTGCTTCGGCGACGGCGAGGTCTGCATCGACGGCCGCTGCGTGCGCCGCAGCTGCGTGGGGGTGGAGTGTCCCCCCGGCGAGCGCTGCGCTGACGGATACTGCCTGCCGGCCGACTGCGCCGATGTCAACTGCTCGCCGGCCGGTGAGGTGTGCCAGGACGGGGTGTGCGTACCGGCCGACTGCGTCGACGTGGAATGCGAGGGCCGCGAGCGCTGCGCCCGCGGCCAGTGCTTCGACACCGTCTGCGGCCTGACCGAATGCGCCGCCGACGAGGTCTGCATCGAGACCGCGGCCGGCTGGAACTGCACCCACGTGCTGTGCGTCGGGGTGGAATGCCCGCCCGGCGAGCGCTGCGCCGACGGCCGCTGCTTGCCGTCCGACTGCGATCATCTGCGCTGCGGCGTCGACGAGGTCTGCCTCGACGGCCGCTGCGTTCCAGAGGGCTGCGCCTTCGTGGAGTGTCCGCAGGGCGAGGTCTGCGGCGCCGACCGCGAGTGCTACCCGCTCGATTGCGCCGACGTGGCCTGCGGCGACTTCGAGCTCTGCGTCGACGGCCAGTGCATCGATCGGCTGTGCGTAGGGATCGAATGCCCGGCCGGCGAGCGCTGCGCCGGCGGCCGCTGCTACCCGCTCGACTGCGCCCAGCCCTGCGGTCCGGACCAGGTCTGCATCGACGGCCGCTGCACCGACGCCGCCTGTGCCGGCTGCCGCTGCTGTCCAGAAGCGCCGTGCACGCTCAACGCCCAGTGCGAGACGGTCGACTGCTGCGGCCAGCGGCTGACCTGCCTGTTCGACGCCGAGGCGGGGCTGCCGGTCTGGAGCGAGGGTGGTGACCGCTGCAGCGACCTCGACCCCTGCACCCTGTCCGATCGCTGCCGGCAGGGGGTCTGCAGCGGCGAGCCGATCGAATGCTTCGATCCGCCGGCCGACACCTGCGAAGGCCAGACCCGGGTGTCCTATCCGCTAGAGGGGGTCTGCAACGCCGGCGAATGCACCTACCCGGCCCACCGCGAGGAGTGCGAGATCGCCTGCCAGGACGGCGTCTGCACCGGCGAGCCCTGCGGCGACATCACCTGCGACGCCGGCGAACTGTGCGTCGACGGCGCCTGCTCCTGCGGCGGCACCGGCCCCGACTGCGATTCGCCCCAGGTCTGCTGCGGCGAGGTCTGCGTCAGCGTCAACGTCGATCCCGACAACTGCGGCTTCTGCGGCAATGTCTGCGGCCCCCACTCCAGCTGCCACGGCGGCACCTGCCACTGCGATTTCCCCTACGGCAACTGCAACGGCGACTGGGCCGACGGCTGCGAGGTCGACACCCTGGTCGACCTGCTGCACTGCGGCGGCTGCGGCCAGCCGTGTCCGGCCGGTGTGCATGCCGACCGCAACTGCGTCAACGGGGTGTGCCGCTACGCCTGCGACAGCGGCTGGGACGACTGCGACGCCGACCCGGCCACCTGTGAGACCGACGTGCAGAGCGACGACGCCAACTGCGGCGGCTGCGGGCTGCGCTGCGGTGCCCGGGCCCGCTGCATCGACGGCGACTGCGTCTGCGACCAGGGCTGGGGCGACTGCAACCGATCCCAGACCGACGGCTGCGAGACCGACCTGGACGAATCGGCTTACCACTGCGGCGGCTGCGACCAGCCCTGCCTGGACGACGCCCACTCCACCGCCCAGTGCGTCAACGGCACCTGCCAGCGCTCCTGCCAGCCGCCGATGCAGGACTGCGACGACGATCCGGGCACCTGCGAGTCGAACGCCGACACCGACCCCGACCACTGCGGCGATTGCGACACCCAGTGCGGCGGCCAGCACGCGGTACCGGTGTGCAACGACGGCCAGTGCGGGGTCGACGGCTGCCAGGACGGCTGGTGCGACCTGGACGGCCAGGCTGCCAACGGCTGCGAGCACGACCTGGATACCGATCCCAACTGCGGCGAGTACATGTCGTTGGGCGCGGTCTCCGGCGACGAGGGCTCGGATCAGATCACCGAGATCGCCCGCGGCGAGCACGTCTATCGGGTCCACGTCCAGGAGACCTATACCAGCATGGTCAACACCCGCGACCTGTCGGCCATGGTGCGGCTGACCCCCCCGGCCGGCTGCGACTACGACCTGGAGATCTACTGCGACAACTGCGCCTCGGCGGCCGACAGCTCGTCCAACGCCGGCTCGGCCCAGGAGGAGGTCTACGTGCGCTGGGATGAAGGCTCCATTGCCGGTTTGCCCGACGGCGGCGACGACGATCGCTACATCTACCTGCGGGTGACCCTGGCCTCCTGCGCGCTGTGCGACGAGTACACGCTGGAAGTCTTCGGCCACCAGGATCTGGGCGGCGAAAACTGCGACACGCCCTGACCCCCAAGACCGCGCCCGAGCTCAGCTGTAACGCACCTCGATGATCTCGACCTCGGTCGGGCCCTTGGGCCGCTGCACGGTGACCCAATCGCCGACCATCTTGCCGAGCAAGGCCCGGGCCAGCGGGGCCTCGGAGGAGATGCGCCCGGCGCGCGAGTCCGACTCGTCCGGGCCCACGATGCGGTAGGTGGCCTCGCGGCCGGTGCCGTCGACGATGCTCACCCAGGCGCCGAAGAACACCTTGTCGCCGTGGTCGCGCGGCTCGACCACGGTCAGCGAATCGAGCAGCTTGGACAGCCGCCGCACCTTGGCGTCGATCTCGCGCAACCTCTTCTTGCCGTAGATGTACTCGGCGTTTTCCGAACGATCGCCCTCGGCCGCCGCAGCCGAGACCATGGCCGTCACCCGCGGCCGCTCCTCGCGCCACAGTTGCTCGAGATCGGCCTCGATGCGGGCGAAGCCCTCGGGAGTGATGTGACGTGGCATGCCTGCAGCACCTCCAGCCGGCAGCATAGTCGACCGGGTCGTCCTCGATCAATCGCGATCCGCATGTCGTAGCCGGCAAGGGCCTGCGGCCTGACACGGCAAACGCATGGTCCGGCGTCGAAGCGAGATTGTCAAAGCCCGGCCCTGATTCCCTCGATCCGTGGTCCCCTTGGAACCTTGGGCGCAATCGAGCGGTGAGCGAGTCGCCATCGCGACACTGTTGTCGCGATGGGCCACCTGCAGCGGCTTTCGGATCGAGCACCCAGCGGCCGGAAATCATGTTATGCTTGGACTTGAATCCGATGCAGCATCCTGGCCTGGAACTTGCTTCGAGCTTGGTCAGCCGACTCGACGAGGTGCGGAGGACGAGATCATGATCGCAGCCCGTGGGATGACTGCCCTGCTGCTGGCCCTGCTGGTCGCTGGCCCGGCCGCGGCCGAGGATGAAGGCTGGCACGAGAAGCCGCCCGGCGAACAGCCCTGGGCCGAGGCCGACCCGGACGCCCCGCCGCAGCAGATGCTGCAGCCGCTGCACCGCCGGCTGCCGCGCTTCTACCTCGGCAACAGCGTGTTCGTTGCGCCCCAGCCCCTGCTGCTGGCCGACCACGGCGGCAGCACCTGCGGCAGCGAGCTCGACGCCATGGCGGGAGTCTCGCTGGATTTCGACTTCCGCTTCTGGTACCTGTTCGTCGGCAGCCACCTGTCGCTGTTCGGCAACGTCGAGGGCGACGGCGACCTGACCGTCGGCGAGTACGCCCTGCGCGGCGGGGCCATCATCCCCTTCGGCGAGCGCTTCGCCGTCGTGCACACGGTCTGGCTGGGCAGCGCCCGCTGGGACGCCGCCGGCGCCGACCTGGACGCCCCCTTCGACGGCATGGAAAGGTCCAGACGAAAAGGCTTTTTGGCCGGCACCTCGCTGGGCGTGCGCGTCATGCTGGCCAGCTGGTTCGGCCTGACCGCCGAGGCCGGCATCTCCACGGTGCTGTTCGACGAGGACGACGCCATCCTCACCGCCCGGACCACCGAGACCGGCGGCTCCACCACCGTGCTGGCCAACAACCACCGCCTCAACCGCTGGCAGGTCGCATCGGGCATCGTGTTCGCCTGGTAAACGAACTACCTTGTAATTTGACCACTGGGTGGCCAAATGGCATGATCGAATCCCGGGTCGACGCTCCCGGGCTCGGCCCCGGCTCACAAGATAAAGGGCAGCAGGGCGCGGCGCTCGGGCGGGTAGTCCGGGAAGTGCGCCCGGTACCAGCGGTGGGTGGCCAGGGCGCGGGGCACCAGGTTGGCGGCCGAGACGGCCAGGATGAACCAGCCGCCCGGGCAGGCCGAGGCCAGCAGCAGCCCGGCCCAGGCCAGCAGCTCGCCCAGGTAGTGCGGACACGACACCCAGCGGAAGGCCCCGCCGCGCGGGATGCGGTAGGCGCCGGCGTCGTCGACCCGGCGCGCGCGGCGCAGCCGGCGCAGCAGCGCGTCCGAGTGCAGGTTCAGGCCCAGGCCCAGCCCGTAGATGCCCAACCCGGCCCAGAAGCGCGGCCCGGCCAGCCAGGCCGCGGTCAGCGGCGTGCCGGCCGCCGGCAGCCAGGCGCCGTAGAGATAGCCGTGCAGACAGCAGACCGCGGCGCCGGTGACCACCACCAGCCAGCTCATACGCGAGCCGGGCCGCACCCGCTGCAGCAGCGGGAAGACGAAGCCGCGGTTGGTGTAGTGCAGCAGCCAGATGCCGGCGAAGACCAGCGGCAGCGGCTCGAAGGCCCGCGGGCCCTGCAGGTAGAACCAGGCGAAGGCCGGTATCGCCGGCAGCTCCATCAGCAGCCAGCCCCAGCGCGGGTCCACTCCGGGGCCGAAGCGGCGATCGCTGAAGCGGCCGTATGGGGTGCGCAGCAGGCCGGCGCCGACGGCGGTCAGGCCGGCGAAGATCAGGCCGGCCGTCCAGAGCAGGCGGTAGGTCTCGTCGGGCCACATCCGGACGCATCCTCCGGGCCCGGATCATGCCACCGCGGGCCGGCCGATGCCAGCCCGCGGTGGTGGACCGTGGGATGGGTTGGCGGGCGGGCGGTGCTCAGCCGGCCTGGTCGGCCTCGTCCAGGCTCACCGGCTCGCCGTCGACCGGCGCATCCAGGCAGCCACCGGCACCCCAGCCCGGGCCCATGCCGCGGCCCATGCCGCGGCCCATGCCCGGGCCGAAGCGGTGGTGGCGCATCCGGCGGTGCATGCGGTGTTGCGGACCGCGTTGGCCGCGCAGATCGCGCAGCTTCTCCCATTGTTCCTCGGTCATCACCTTGCGCGCGTCGAGCCGGGCGCCGAGCTTGATCTTGTGCAGCTCGAGCTTGAGCTGTTGGATCTTGTCCAGCTTGCCCATGGCGTCGCCGCGATCGGCGTCGTAGCGGCGCAGCTGGTGGCGCAGATCCAGATGGGCCTTGCGCAGCTCGGCGCGCAGGTCGATGGTCTTGCGCCGGGCCTGGAAGCGGATCTCGTCCAGCCGCTCGATCTGCTCGGACGACAGCCCGACCTGCTGCAGCAGCTGGCGCATGCCCTTACCCCGCGCCATTCCGCGCTCCATTCCACGGCCCATGCCGCCGCCGGCGCCCCGGCCCATGCCCTTGCCCACAGCGGCGCCGCGTCCCATGCCGCGCCCGCCCCGGTTCTGGGCATAGGCCGTAGCCGCCACCAACGAAACCGCCATCGCTCCAATCGTCAACCAGTGTCTCATCTCCGTCTCCCTTCG
>CAYVQE010000108.1:0-21832 GCA_964454005.1 uncultured Myxococcales bacterium | reverse complement strand
CACCCCCATCAGGGCCCACCGACAAACGCCCTTAAGGGCCCACCGGCACTGAAGCAGGTGGCCGCCGTCGGGCTCCAGGATGGCCAGGCCCGGGCAAGGCTCGCCGCGCAGGGCGCTCAGGGCGCGCTCGAGTGCGCGCGGGCTCTGCTCGCCGACCAGCCGGGCCACCTCGCCGACGTCCGGGTCGACGAAGACGAAGGTGGGCAGGCCGACCAGGCGGTGCTTGCGGGCCAGGGCGCGCCGGTCGGCGGCTGACACGTCGACCACCTCGACGCGCACGCCGCGGCCGTCGCATTGGTGCTGCGCCCGCTCGAGCAGCGGCTTCATGCGCTTACAGACCGGGCAGTCGGGCGCGGTGAACGCCAGCATGAGCGGCTGGCCGGCGGCCGGCTGCGGCTCGGCCGCCGGCGCCGGCTCGCCGGCGGTCAGCGCCGGCAGCGCGTCGCCGGCCATGGCCGCGGCCACCAGCAGCAGCAGCGCGCCCAGCGCGAGCTCGATCTTGCGCAGCTGCGGCCCCAGCTTGGCCAGCAGCTTGCCGCCCAGCTCGGCGAAGCCGGCCAGCAGCAGCAGCGGCAGGGCGAAGCCCAGCCCGTAGACGCCCAGGTACAGCGCTCCCTGCAGCGGGTCGGCGGTGGCGGTGGCGGTGTAGGTCAGCACCGAGCCCAGCACCGGGCCGACGCAGGGCGACCAGCCGGCGGCGAAGACCAGGCCCAGCAGCAGGGCGTTGAGCCAGCCGAAGCGCGTCTGCAGCCGCCGCGCGTCGGCCCGGGCGGTGGCGTCCAGCCAGCGGATGCGGATCAGGCCCAGGAACTTCAGCCCGAACAGGGCGATCAGCACCGCGCCGGCCGCCTGCAACGCCGCCTTGTGCTCGATGAGGAAGGCGCCCAGCGAGGTGGCGCCCAGGCCCAGGGCCACGAAGACCAGCTCGAAGCCCAGTGCGAACCAGACGGCGCGCAGCAGCACCTGGCCGCGGCCGCCGGCGTTCAGCGCGCGCGCGTCGCCGCCGGCCAGGGCCGCCAGGGTGATCGGGATCAGCGGCAGCACGCAGGGGGTGACGAAGGTCAGCGCCCCGGCGCCGAACACGCCCAGTAGATCAAGTCCCATCGATCGCCTCCAGCCGGCGCGCCAGGGCGGCCGCGGCGGGCAGCGCGTTGGGCTCGATGCGGCCCAAAAAACGCCGCGCCCGCTCGGCGTCGCCGGCCAGCAGGGCGCGCAGGCCCTTGACGGCCGGCCGGTCGCCGGGTTGGTCGGTGCGCACGTAGCCGGCGCAGCCGCGGCGCAGGACGGCCAGCGCCTCCGGCCCGCGCGCCCGCAGCAGCTCGAGCACGAGAGCGGCGGCAGCCTCGATGCGGTCGGCCTCGAGCTGGGCCAGGATCAGGCGGCACTGCAGCTCGCTGCGCTCCGGGCTGTGGGCCAGCGCCCGCCGGTACAGCCGCAACGCCTCGGCGGCGCGGCCGTCGAGCAGGTAGCGGTTGGCCAGCATGTCTGCCATGGCACCCTCCGGGGAGGGGAAACTACAAATGCCATGCCACGGCTGGATGGGTGGAATATCTCTATGATTACAGAATGATGAGAGTCCAGCTGCAGCCGCCGCCTTGTTGCATGTTGCGCATCGTGCTATGGTTGCAACGGTGAATGCAACGCCTGGCAGCGGGGGAGTCGAGATGGAGACGAAAGCGACGGCTGAGATCGACGTCATCGAGCGGCTGCAGGCGGATCGGGCGCTGCTGAGCGGTCTGCTGGACGCGGTGGGCGATGCCCTGTTCGTGGTCGACCGCGAGCGCAACATCGTCTTGTGGAACCGGCAGGCCGAGCGGCTGACCGGCTTCAGCGCCGCCGAGGTGCTCGGCCGCCACTGCCTGGCCGGCATCCGCTGCGAGAACTGTTTGAGCGAGTGCGGCCTGTTCGAGCAGGGCCGGCTGGAGGGGGTGCGGGTGGTGCTGGTCACCAAGGACGGCCGGCGGCTGACCGTGTCCAAGAACGCCAGCGTGCTGCGCGACGCCGCCGGCGAGACGGTGGGCGGGGTGGAGTGGCTGCGCGACGAGACCGAGCTGGTCGACGGCATCGAGCGCTGTCGGGCCCAGGGGGCCGAGATCGCCGGGCGCGAGCGGCTGCAGGCGGCGGTGCTGGGCTCCATCCGCGAAGGCGTGCTGACCATCGACAGCGACTGGCGCATCACCTCGTTCTCGCGCCGCGCCGAGGCGCTGACCGGCATCGCCGCGGCCGACGCTGTCGGCCGCTTCTGCCACGAGGTGATCGGATCGCCCCTGTGCCGCGCCGACTGCCCGGCCAGACACTGCCTGGAGACCGGGGCGGACGAGGCGGTGCGCACCACCGAGCTGGCGGACTCGGCCGGGGGCCAGCTGCCGGTGGCCGAGATCGCGGTGCCCTTGCGCGACGCGGGCGGCAGCGCCCTGGGCTCGGTGCTGCTGCTCGAGGATAGACGGGCCGCGGCCGAGCAGCTTGCCGCGGCGCGCTCCGGGGCGCGCTTCGCCGGCATGGTGGGCCGTTCCGAGCCCATGCAGCGGGTGTTCCGGGTCATCGAGCAGGTGGCCGGCAGCGACGTGACCGTGCTCGTCGAGGGCGCCTCGGGCACCGGCAAGGAGCGGGTGGCCCGCGCCCTGCATTCGCGCTCGCCGCGCCGGGCGGGGCCCTTCGAGGCCATCAACTGCGCCGCCCTGCCCGAGGCCCTGCTCGAGAGCGAGCTATTCGGCCACGCCAAGGGCGCCTTCACCGGGGCGCTGCGCGACAAGCCGGGCCGCATCGAGGCGGCCGCGGGCGGCACCCTGCTGCTGGACGAGGTGGCCGAGACCACGCCCGCCGTCCAGGCCAAGCTGCTGCGCTTTTTGCAGGACCGCACCTTCCAGCGGGTGGGCGAGAACAACACCCGGGTGGCCGACGTGCGCCTGGTGGCGGCGACCAACCGCGATCTGGGCCGGGCGGTGGCCGCGGGCGCTTTTCGCGAAGACCTGTACTACCGGCTGCGGGTGATCCCGATCCAGCTGCCGCCGCTGCGCGAGCGGCGCGAGGACGTGGCCCTGCTGGCCGCCCACCTGCTCGAGCAGATCGCCGCCGAGCGCGGCCGGCCGGGGCTGAGCTTGACCACTGCGGCCAGGCGGCGGCTGCTCCAGCACGACTGGCCGGGCAACGTGCGCGAGCTGATCAACGCGCTGGAGTATGCGGTGGCCCTGGCGCCGGGGCGGCGCATCCGGGCCGAGGACCTGCCGCCGGAGCTGGCCGGCTCCCGGCGGCGCTACACCGCCGGCGGCGGGGATGCCGGCGACGAGCGCCAGCGCATCCTGGAGGCGCTCGAGCAGCACGGCCACAACCGCAGCCGCACCGCCGAGGCGCTGGGGATGAACCGGGTTACGCTGTACCGCAAGATGAAGCGCTATGGCATTCCATAGCGTAGGGGGGTCTCGGCGGATCTGGCGCGACACCTCAGTCCGGCTCTTGCCAGGCGCAGGCCAGCTCGCCGCCGGGGGTGCACCACTCGAAGGTGATGTGGCCGATGCCGTGCTCGCGGCGCAGGCGCTGCTTGAGCTCGAGCGAGCAGCGTTCCAGCTCGGCCAGCTCGCCGCGGTCGGTGACCAGCAGGGCGGTCAGCACCACCTGGCCGACGTCGATCTGCCAGGCGTGCAGGTCGGCCACGTCGCGGACCAGCGGGTGGTCCAGCAGCTCCCGGCGCAGCGCCTCCTCGTCGAAACCGGCGGGCGCGCCCTGCAGCAGCACCTTGGTGGTGTCGCGCAGCAGCGGCCAGGTCGAGCCCAGCAGCAGCAGCGCGATCAGCACCGAGACCAGCGGGTCGATCAGCGCCCAGCCGGTGGTCATCAGCACGATGGCGGCGACGATGGCGCCCACCGAGCCCATGGCGTCGGCCAACAGGTGCAGCATGGCGCCGCGGATGTTGAGGCTGTGGTCGCTGGAGCGGTGCAGCACCCAGGCCGAGATGACGTTGATGGCCAGACCCAACACCCCGGCCACCAGCACCGGCAGGCCGGGCACCGGCGGCGGCTGCTGCAGCCGCTCCCAGGCCTCCCACAGGATCAGCACCGCGATGATCAGCAGGCTGAGCGCATTGCCGAACGCCCCCAGCACCGGCACCCGCCGCAGCCCGAAGGTAAAGGAAGGCCCGGCCTGGGCGCGCGCCAGCCGCTGGGCCACCAGGGCCAGGCCCAGCGCGGCCACGTCCGAGGCCATGTGGCCGGCGTCGCTGAGCAGCGCCAGCGAGTCGGCCAGCAGGCCGATGACCAGCTCGACCACCAGGAAGGCGGCGTTGAGCCCGAGCGCCAGCCACAGGGCGCGCTCGACCGCGCCGCTGCCGCGGTGGTGGTGCGCATGGGATTGCGTGGGTTGGTGATCGTGGGCCATGGCGGCGCTCCCGGCCCACAAGCTAGTTCCGCCGACTGCGCAGGTCAAGCGGCAAGCGGGTGGAGCGCCTGGATCCGGTCGGCCTTCGGCGTTAGCATCGAAGCCCGGAGGTGCTCATGGCCAGTCGCGTCTACGGTCCGGTCCCCTCGCGCCGCTACGGCTTGTCGCTGGGCGTGGATCTGATCCCGCCCAAGGTCTGCTCCTACGACTGCGTCTACTGCCAGGTGGGCCGCACCACCGAGCACACCACCGAGCGGCGCTGTTTCTACCCGCCCGAAGCGGTGCTGGCCGACGTCGAGCAGGCCCTGGCCGCGGGGCCGCGGCCGGACGTCATCACCCTGGCCGGCAGCGGCGACCCCAGCCTGTACACGCCGCTCGGCGAGCTGATCGGCGAGCTGAAGCGGCTGAGCGATGCGCCGGTGGTGCTGCTGACCAACGGCGGGCTGCTGTGGCGCGAGGACGTGCTGGCCGACGCCCTGCGAGCCGATGTGCTGGCGCCCGACCTGGACGCCGGCGACGCCCGGACCTTCGCCCGCATCAACCGGCCCCATCCGGACATCACCTTCGAGCGCATGTGCCAGGGGCTGCGCCGGGCGATCGAAGAACACAGCGGCCAGGTGCGCGTCGAGGTGATGCTGGTGCCCGGCATCAACGATGACCCGGAGGCGGTGACCGATATCAGCCGCGTCCTGCGCGGGCTGGCACCGACCGCGATCGATTTGAACACGCCGGTGCGGCCGGTGCCCGGCGGCCGGGTGCGGGCCTGCCCCCGCGAAAGGCTGGAGCAAGCCCGGCGCCTGTTGGGCCCCCGGGGGTGCTCGGTGGCCGACTACAGCGGACCCCGGGCGCGCGCGGTCAGCGGCGGTGATGTGGCCCGATCGGTGTTGGAGGTGCTGGCGCGGCGGCCGTGCACGCTGGAGGATCTGTGCGCTTCGCTCGGCCGGCACCGCAATGAAGTGAGCAAGACCCTGGCCGGGCTCGAAGCCGAAGGGCGCATCGAGGCCCGGGCGGGCAGCGACGGCCGGTCGTTCTACGCGGCGAGCGGTAGCGGGTAGACGGGCTCAGTCCTCTTCCAGCTCGATGGCCTCTTCCGGGCACTCGTCCTCGCAGGCGCCGCAGTCGGTGCAGGCGTCCGGATGGGCCACCTTGGCCTTGACGTCCTCCTCCACCTCGAACACGTTGGGCTCGGCCGGGCACACCTCGTGACAGTCGCCACAACCCGTGCACTTTTCCTGGTCGATGATGACCTTCATGGCTTCCTCCTACCCTGGCGGGTCCTGCGTTGAAGAATTAGAGGAACGAGGTCCTCTGCCGGTGCGCTCCTGTTTTCCGAGACCCAGCAGGTCCGGTATTTGCCAGCGTTACTTAGTCCAACCGCCCGGGCGGGTCAACCGAAAATTGCCCCGCAGCCGGTTCGGCATGGCGGATGGACAGCCCGTTCATTCCGCCGCCGAGCCCGGTTTGAAACCGGTCTCCAGATCGGACAGCCGGGTCTGACACAGGTGGCGGTGGAACTGCTGCTTGACCGACTCGAGCAACCCGCCCAGCAGGCAGTGATCGCCCTGGCAGGCCGGGGCTTCGAGCATGCAGCAGCGCTCGGGGAACGGGCCCTCGATGGCTTCGAACACCTCGATCAGCCGGATGCCGCTCGGCGCGCGGCCCAGGGCGAATCCGCCGCGCGGGCCGCGCCGCGAGCGCACCAGGCCCGACTTGCTCAGCCGCTGCATGACCTTGGCCAGGTGATGGGCCGATACCCCCAGCCGCTCGGCCAGCCGGCCGACCGATGCCTGACCGCGGTCGGCCTCGGCTGCCAGCAAGGCCATGGCGTGCAGCCCCAGGCTGGCCGCGTCCGAAATCCGAAGCATGGCACCTCCTGGTAAACAAGTACCCGTTTACCACTAAGGTCCGCGGCCGTCAAGCGCCGGGCGGGAAACTTCTTGCGCCCGCGGGTGTTAAGCCAAAGGGGCGTCGATTGACGGCCCGGGGCGACGTTGTTAGATTGAGTTGTGGGCGCGACTGGGACGCCCTGGGAAAAGCAGCGATGGATGGCCAGAGGCCGAAAGTGCGGATCAAGCGGCTGGCGGTCGCCGCCGCGGTGGCCGTGGTGATACACCTGCAGCTTCTGCTCACCGGCTTGTTGCCGGCGATGTACCGCTACTGGTCCGATCTGTTCCCCCGGCCCGAACTCGAGGACGAGACCGAGGTGCGGCTGGTCTCGCTGTCCCCGCGGCAGTTCGAGCAGAATCGACAGGCCCCGGCGATGCGGGCCGAGGTCGAGCGCGAGGAGCCCGAGCCGCAGCCCGAGCCCGAGCCGGAACCGGAGCAAGAGCCCGAGCAGGAGGAGATGCCCGAAGGACAGGTGGTCGACGTGGCGCCCACCGCCGACGACAGCCAGCCCGAGGAGGCCGAGTTCCTCAGCGAGCACAACACCAACGTCGAGCGCCAGACGGTCAGCCGCGATCAGCGCCACGACTACCAGGTGGCCCAGCCCAAACCGACCCAGGCCGACGCCGAGCCCCGGGCCCAGCAGCAGCGCCAGGACCGGCCCGGCGAGGACGAGGTGGCGCTGGTGACCCGCAAGCGCGGCCAGCGCGAGGAGGCCAGCCAGCAGGGCCGCGCCTTCGAGGTGCCCGACATCCAGCAGCGCGAGGCGCTGGATCTGAAGCTCGATCTCGACTTCGGCGAGCTGGCCCGCATGCGCGCCAGCGGTGCGCTGCGCGGCAACGCCGAGCAGCTGCGCATCCAGCCCGGCGCGGCCGAGGCCGGCGAGGAGGCGGAGGCCGGCGAGGCCGGCGAGCACGACACCAGCGTGGCCATGCTGCCGCGGCCGGTCATGGAAGAAAAGGACCTGGTCTCCGGCGCGCCGGCCAACGATCACATCGAGGACGTGCCCAAGGGCGAGGCCACCCTGCTCAACAGCCGCGAGTTCAAGTACGCCACCTTCTTCAACCGGGTCAAACGCGGCGTCAGCCAGCACTGGGGGCCGCGGGTCGGCGAGGAGTACCGCCGGCGCGACCCCTACGGCAACATCTACGGCGTCGAGGATCGGCGCACCCTGGTCAGCGTTTCGCTGGACCCGAAGGGCGAGCTGGTCGGCGTGGACGTGGTGCGCTCCAGCGGGGTGCGGTTTTTCGACCAGGTGGCGGTGGAGTCCTTCCGCGAGGCCTCGCCCTTTCCCAACCCGCCCGCGGGCCTGGTCGAGTCGGACGGCAAGATCCACTTCCAGTTCGGCTTCTACTTCATCATCGGCGAGCGGCCCAGCATGCGCGCCTTCCGCTTCGAACGCCGGCCCTTCTGAACCGGTGGCTGTAGAGCTTTCGGCTCGGGGGCTCAGGTCTGCTGATCTGTCTCTGTCTGATCGTCGTCCGGGATGCAGACCAGCACCGGCTTGCGGGCCGCGCCGACCTCGTCCAGCCGGCCGATGCGGGTGCGCTGCGGCGCCGCCTTGAGGCGTTCGGGATCGCGCTGGGCCTCGTCGCTGATCGACTTCATGGCGGCGACGAACTCATCCAGCGTCTCGCGCGACTCGGTCTCGGTGGGCTCGATCATCAACGCGCCCTCGACCACCAGCGGGAAGTAGACCGTGGGCGGATGGAAGCCGTGGTCGATCAGCCGCTTGGCCACGTCCATGGTGGTGGTGCCGGTCGGCTCCAGGTGGGCGTCGCTGAAGACCACCTCGTGCATGCAGGGCCGGTCGTAGGCCACCCGGTAGACGTCGTCCAGTCCCACCCGCACGTAGTTGGCGTTGAGCACCGCCATCTCGGTGGCCCGCTTCAGCCCGGCCGGGCCCAGCTCGCGGATGTAGCAGTAGGCGCGCACCATGACGCCGAAGTTGCCGTAGAAGGCCTTGACCCGGCCGATGGACTGCGGCCGGTCGAAGTCCAGCCGGTAGCTGTCGCCGTCGCGCTCGACCACGGGCAACGGCAGGAAGGGCTCCAGGTTCTCGGCCACGCCCACCGGGCCCGAACCCGGCCCGCCGCCGCCGTGGGGCGTGGAGAAGGTCTTGTGCAGGTTGAAGTGCATCACGTCGATGCCCATGTCGCCCGGCCGGGCGATGCCCAGCAGCGAGTTCAGGTTGGCCCCGTCGCAGTAGACCAGCCCGCCGCCGCCGTGGACGATCTCGGCGATCGCGGCCATGTGCTGCTCGAATAGCCCCAGCGTGTTGGGGTTGGTCACCATCAGCCCGGCCACATCCGGGCCCATGGCCTCGGCCACGGCCTCCGGGGTCATGATGCCGTCCGGGCCCGAGGGGATCTCACGCACCTGGTAGCCGGTGATCTTGGACGAGGCCGGGTTGGTGCCGTGGGCCGTGTCGGGCACCAGCACCGTGCGCCGCGGATCGCCCTGGGCCTTGTGAAAGGCCCGGATCAGCTTGATGCCGGTCAGCTCGCCCTGGGCGCCGGCGGCCGGTTGCAGCGTCACCCGGGCGAAGCCCGAGATCTCAGCCAGATGGGCCGCCAGCTCGTGGATCAACTGCAGCGCGCCCTGGCAGTGGGCGGCCGGGGTGTAGGGGTGCAGCCCGGCGAGGCCGGGCAGCCGGGCGCAGCGCTCGTTGATGCGCGGGTTGTACTTCATGGTGCACGAGCCCAGCGGGTACATGCCGGTGTCGACGCCGTGGTTCCACGAGGACAGGCGGGTGAAGTGGCGCACCACGGTCGGCTCGTCCACCTCGGGCAGCGCCGGCGGCCGGCTGCGCCGCAGCGCCGCCGGGATGTCGTCGCCGGCCGCGGCCACGTCGCCGAAGGCCTGCGGCAGGCTGTCGGCGCGGCGGCCCGGCACGCTGCGTTCGCACAGCAGCGGCTCGGCGTGGACCAGCCCGCTGCGGCCCGAGGTCGAGATGGGCTCGTCTTTTCGGCTCATGACGCCAACCCCGCGACCAGCCGATCCACCTGCTCCGGGGTGGTCAGCTCGTTGACATAGACCAGCAGCTGCCCGGCCAGCTCGGGGTAGAAGCGCTCCAGCAAAAGCCCGCCGAGCACGCCGTCGTCGGCCAGCGCGGCCAGTTTGGCCTCCACATCGCCGGCCACCCGGACCGCGAACTCGTTGAAGGCCGGCGCGGCGAAGGCGCGCTCGACGCCGGCGGCGGCCAGCCGCTGGCGGCAGGCGCGGGCGTTGGCCGCGTTGATGCGCGCCAGCTCCACGAAGCCCTGCTTGCCCAGCAGCGACATGTGGATGGCGGCCGCCAGCGAGCACAGTCCCTCGTTGGTGCAGATGTTCGACGTCGCCCGGGCGCGGCGGATGTGCTGCTCGCGGGCGGCCAGGGTGAGCACGTAGCCGGTCTCGCCGGCGGCGTCGCTGGTCTGGCCCACCAGCCGGCCGGGCATCTGCCAGACGTGGCGGCGCGAGGCGCCGAACATGCCCAGCCCCGGGCCGCCGAAGTTCAGCCCGGTGCCCAGCCCCATGCCCTCGCCGGT
This sequence comes from uncultured Myxococcales bacterium, assembly GCA_964454005.1. Lineage (GTDB taxonomy): Bacteria > Myxococcota > B64-G9 > B64-G9 > B64-G9 > CAYVQE01. The sequence goes on along the minus strand of CAYVQE010000108.1, from coordinate 12,047 downwards.
GACGATGTCGGCGCCCAGGGCGCCGGGCGCTTCCAGCAGGCCCAGCGAGACCGGCTCCAGCACCACCACCAGCAGCAGGCCGCCGGCGGCGTGGACCTGCTCGGCGATGTGGTCCAGCGGCTCGATGCAGCCCAGGGCGTTGGGCTGCTGCACGACCACGGCCGCGGTCTGATCGTCGAGCTGCTCGGCCAGCGCCTCCAGATCGGTGGTGCCGGCGGCGGTGAAGCCGATCTGCTGCGGCGCTGGATCGTGCTCGGCCAGGTAGGTGCGGCAGGTGGCGCGGACCTCGGGGTGGACCGAACGGGCCAGCAGCAGCCGCGGCTTCTTGCGCTTGATGCGCAGCGCCATCAGCATGGCCTCGGCGGTGGCGCTGGCGCCGTCGTACATCGAGGCGTTGACCACGTCGGTGCCCAGCAGGCTGGCCATCATGGACTGGTACTCGAAGATCGACTGCAGCGTGCCCTGGCTGACCTCGGCCTGATAGGGGGTGTAGGCGGTGAACAGCTCACCGCGCAGCAGCAGTTGATCGACCGCCGCCGGCACGTGGTGGACGTAGGCGCCCGCGCCCAGGAACAGGGCCGATCTGTCCATGGAGCCGGTGTTGCGCGCGGCCAGCGCGCCCAGCAGTCGCTCCAGGGCGGGCTCGGCGACGGGCGCGGGCAGATCCAGCGGGCGTTTCAGACGCAGGTCGACCGGAATGGATGCGAACAGGTCCTCGACGCTGTCGACCCCCACCGCCTGGAGCATCCGCCGCACGTCTTGGTCGGTGTGGGGGATGTAGCGCATCGCGTCCTTCCTTCCGGCTACTTCGACTCTTCCTGGATGTACTGCTGGTAGGCCTCGGCGTCCATCAGCGCTTCGAGTTCGGCGCTGTCGCTCAGCTCGAGCTTGATCATCCAGCCCTCGTCATAGGGATCCTCGTTCAGCATCTCCGGGCTGTCGAACAGCGGCTCGTTGACCTCGACCACCTTGCCCCCGACGGGCGAGAAGACCTCGCTGGATGCCTTGACCGACTCCACCGCCCCGAAGGCCTCGTCCTTGGCGAAGGTGTCGCCCTCGTCGGGCAGCTCGACGTTGACGATGTCGCCGAGTTCTTCCTGGGCGTAATCGGTGATACCGATGGTGGCCACGTCATCCTCGACCCGGATCCATTCGTGCTCCTTGGAGTACTTCAAATCGGCGGGAATGTTCATGCCCTCTCCTCCCGGTGCGGCGTGGTTCGACTCGCACAAGCGGGTCTTTTTTCGAACCATTTTTCATAGGTTAGGCCCGGCAATGGCTGGTATGGTATTGCACTGTCGGTGCCCGTCAAGCAAAAAAACGGCCCCGCGGCCGCGGGCTCCGGCCGCCGGCCTTGCTTTGCGCGCGGCGGCGGCGTAAGGTCTGGGACACGGCGCTGCTGGCGCTGCTGGTTCCACCCGGGGGGTGGAGGCCGCCGACCTTGTCGGAGATCATCCGCAGACTGGCCGCCATCAACCAGGCCGCCCGGGCCATGAATGCCGAGCTGGATCCGGACCAGCTGCTCGACACCATCCTGTCGCAGATCGAGGGCGTGCTGCAGCTGGAGGCCTGCGCCCTGCTGCTGTTCGACGAAGAGGCCGGCACCCTGCGCATCGAGGCCGCCCGCGGCTACCGGCCCGAGGTGGTCGAGCGGTTCCGAGCGCGGCCGGGCGAGGGCATCAGCGGCCAGGTCTTCATCTCGGGCGAGCCCCTGATCGTCAACGACGTGACCACCTGGGACGGCTATGTCGAGGGGGTGCGCGGCGCCCGCAGCGAGATGGCCGCGCCGCTGCGGCTGGACGAAGAGGTGATCGGCGTGCTGGATGCCGAGAGCCGGCGCGCTGACGCCTTCGTCGAGACCGATCTGGACCTGTTCCGCATCTTCGCCAACCAGGCGGCCACCGCCATCCGCAACGCGCGGCTGGTGCGCAAGCTGGAACGCCGCAGCCAGGCGCTGGAGAAGTCGGTGCAGGAGCTGGCCCTGCTGGGGCGGCTCGGCCGCCAGATGAGTTCCAACCTGGCGCTGGACTCGCTGCTCGACGAGGTGCTGGGCCTGGCGCACAAGGCGCTGCAGTTCGACCACTGCGCCGTGCTGCTCAAGCGCCCCGGCCCGCGGGGCGACGCCGAGCTGGTGGTCGGCGCGGCGCTGGGCTACCGCGACGAGGTGCGCGCCGGCATGGTCATCCCGCCCGGCCAGGGCATCACCGGGCGCGTGCTCAAGACCGGACAACCCATCCTGGTGCCCGACGTGCGCATCAACGGTCGCTATATCGAGGGCGTGGCCGGCGGGCGTTGCGAGATGGCCGCACCGCTGATCGCCCGCGACGAGGTGCTCGGGGTGCTGGACGCCGAGTCGCGCCGGCCGCACGCGTTCACCGAGGCCGACCTGCGCCTGTTCGCCACCTTCGCCGCCTCGGCGGCCCAGGCGCTGCACAACGCCGAGATATACTCCAACCTGGAGCGCAAGCGGGCCCAGCTCGATCGGCAGGTGGCCGAGATCGACCGCATGAACCGCGAGCTGCGCGAGTACGCCGGGCGCATCGAGCGCACCAACCAGGACCTGCAGCGGCGGGTGCGCGAGCTCGAGACGCTGCAGGCGGCCTCGCGCACCATCAGCGCCAGCCTGGATCTGGATCAGACGCTGGAGTCGATCATCGGCATGACCCGCGAGATCGTCACCTCGTCGAGCTGTGCCATCCGCTTGCTCGACGAGGAGGAGCTGTGCGCCGCCGAGGCGCCCTTGGCCGGTGAGCCGGTCGGGCCGGAGCCGGACGAGTGGCCGCGGACGCCGGCGCCGCCGGGCAGCAAGACCCTGGCGGTGCCGCTGACCATCGGCCAGCGCATCATCGGCTACTTCGAGCTGGCCTCGCCCGACCAGGCCGCCTTCGGCGCTGAAGACCAGCGGGTGCTGCAGGTGCTGGCCAGCCAGGCGGCCATCGCCATCGAGAACGCGCGGCTGTTCGCCCACACCCAGCGGACCTACTACGAGACCATCCGCTCGCTGGCCCAGGCGCTCGAAGCCCGCGACGCCTACACCAAGGGCCACTCGGAGCGCGTCACCCGCTACGCACTGCGCATCGCCGAGCAGCTGGGCATGGAGGAACGCCGGCGCAAGGTGCTGCAGTACGCCGGCATGCTGCACGACATCGGCAAGATCGGCATCGCCGACTCCATCCTGCACAAGGAACTCGAGCTGACCGACGAGGAGTGGAACACCATCCGCTCCCACCCCCTGTTCGGCGACACCATCCTGGAGCCGATCCGCTTTCTGGCCGACGCCCAGCGCATCGTGCTGCACCACCACGAGCGCTACGACGGCTCCGGCTACCCGGACCGACTGCGCGCCGACGCCATCCCGCTCGAGGCCCGCATCATCGCGGTGGCCGACGCCTACGACGCCATGACCTCGGACCGCCCTTACCGCCGGGCCATGACCCACGCCGACGCGACGGCCGAGATAGAGGCCGCTGCCGGCCGCCAGTTCGACCCCCGGGTGGTGGCCGCCTTTTTGGCCACCGTCGGCCGAGCCGGTCCCGAACTCGACGGCCCCCCGGCCGAAGGGCGGGAGATGTCGACCGGCGATGGTTAGACCGGGGTTCTACTCCGGCACGTTTTTCAGCCTGCCCTGCAGCTTCTCGCCGTAGGATTTTTTGATCTGCTCGTGCAGCGGGCGCTCGCCGTCCGGTTCGGCCTGCTCGGTCTGATCGGCCTGTTCGGCCTGCTCGGCCGCGTCCGGGCCGGCGGGCTGCTGGTGGCGGTAGACGAACCAGTAGTAGGCCACCGCGCCCAACAGCATCAGGGCGAAGATGATGGCCGGAGCCGAGCCGCCGCGCCGGCTGCGCCAGCAGGCAAGCAGGCCCCTTCCAGTGAATGCCCAACGCGCCATGACAGCCACCTCCGTACCCCCCCGACACCCGTCGCTCCAGCATGCCCCGCCGCCCGACCGGCGTCAATCGGCCGGCCCGCCCGCGGGCAAGAGGCCCGACCGGCTGGCTGATCCCGCTTGCCGGAAGGGCGCTCCACCGGCCGCTCGACATCCTGGATCTCATTCCGGCGCGACGGGCCCGCCGGGAAGCTGGACGGGGTGGGCGTTCGGCGGTAGTCTCTCGGCAATGACACGTGGTTCGGTCCTGCGCGGCGGCGGCCGCCGGTGACCTTGGAAGCGGAGGCGACATGAGAGGACGAGCGATTCTGATCGGTTTGGCGGCGCTGTGGCTGGGCGCCGGCTGTGGCGACGAGTGCAAGGTTGAACCCGAGATCTGCGACAACCTGGACAACGACTGCAACGGCCTGATCGACGACGGGCTGCAGCGCACCTGCCAGACCGCCTGCGGCATGGGCACCGAGGTCTGCGAGGCCGGCGCCTGGGTGGACTGCAGCGCGCCGGAGCCGGGGGTGGAGAGCTGCAACGGGGCCGACGACGACTGCGACGGCTGCTTCGACGAGAAGCCGGGCGCCGGTTGCGAGCCGCTGGAGCGGGCCTGCTCCACCGCCTGCGGCGACGGCACCGAGTACTGCTACATGGGCCAGTGGCAGGGCTGTACCGCCCAGGCGCCGGTGGACGAGATCTGCAACGGGCTGGACGACGACTGCGACGGCGAGACCGACGAGGAGCTGGACACGGATGCCGACGGCGACGGCCACTATACCCCGGACTCCTGCGCCGAGCCGAACGACGACTGCGACGACAACGATGCCGAGGTGTACCCGGGCCACGCCGAGGACTGCGACGGCATCGACAACAACTGCAACCAGCAGATCGACGAGGGCTGTGCCTGCACACCCACCAATGTCCAGGATTGCGGTTCCTCGGTGGGCGTCTGCCAGGAGGGCAGCCAGACCTGCCAGGACGACGGTACCTGGGGCCCCTGCCTGGACGCCGCCGGCGAGCCGGTGGTGGTGCCCGGTGAACTCGAGGAGGCCTGCAACGGGCTGGACGACGACTGCGACGGCGAGACCGATCAGGGCAACCCGGAGGGCGGCGGCGCCTGCGGCACCGACGAGGGCGTCTGCGAGGTCGGCATCGAGGTCTGCGCCGACGGCCAGCTCGAGTGCCAGGGCGGGGTGCTGCCGGGCGAGGAGGTCTGCAACCAGCCGGGCGAAGGGCGGCTGGACGACGACTGCGACGGGCTGACCGACGAGGGCCTGGCGGCCGACGACTTCGAGGACAACGACAGCTGCGGCCTGTCGCGCGCCATCGGGCCGATCGACAGCGGTGACAACTCGCTGGTCGAGGTCGAAGGCAGCCTGTACCGCTCCGACGGCGAGCAACTGCTGCGCGACGAGGACTGGTACTGCCTGACCGCCGAAGAGTCGGACAGCCTGTGCGTGCCCGGCAATGACCAGTGCCTGTTCCTGTTCGTGCGCCTCGATCTGCCGCCCACCGCCGACCACAGCAACTGGGAGGTCTGCCTGCTCGACCACGGCCCCAGCGTCGACAGCGGCTCCTGCCAGGCCAACTGCGGCGACGAGCAGGTCGAGCTGTGCACCGCGCCGGATACGGACTGGGACGCGCAGGGCTCGTACTATCAGCTCGACGTGCAGTGGCCCGGGGTCTGCTTGACCAACGACGGCCGCTACAGCGCGCTGGTGGTCCGTCCGGTCGACGACCGGATGGTGTCGCAGTGCCTGCCCTACACGCTGACGGTGGGCATGGACAAGATCAACCAGACCTGCCCCTGACGGAGAAACGCCCAGGGCTTAACGAGGGCATCCCGCCTCAGCCCGTCTGGGCTTCGTCAGCTCAGTCGGCGATGCTCAGCTTGAGCCGGCCGCGCAGGATGAAGTACTCCTCGCTGACCGCGAAGCGCAGCAGCTCGCACAGGCTGGGCTGGCGCGACAAGGCCCCGGCGATCTCCTCGGTCGAGTTGAAGCGCTTGCTCTCCAGCTCCGGAATCTCGCGGCTCAGGTGCATGATGGCGTTGGCCAGGTCGTTGCTCAACGCCAGCCCGGCGCGGTTGGCCGAGTGCTCGACCCCGCGCAGGTAGGCGGCGTAGTCCGGCACCCGCGCCAGATCCGGGGCCCGCTGCTTGAGCAGCTCCTCGAGCGACTTGCGCTGGCGGCGGGGCAGCGCTTTCTGCAACCGCTTGGGCAGGTCGGGCGCCATTTCGGACGGGAAGGTGGCCACCGGCGAGTTCGGATGCAGCGGCGAGACCGCGGCGGCGATCAGCCGGGCCAGCTCGTCGGCGCCGATCTGCACGGCCAGGTGGCTGCCGTCCAGGATGCGCTTGAGCGCCCGGCCGAGGGCGAAGCGCTGCTCCTTGACCTGGGTGCGTTTGACCAGGCCCTCGCCGACCACCAGCGCCGGCGGCGCGGTGTTCTCGATCGCCACCAGGTGGGTCGGCTGGGTGGAGCGGTAGATTTCGTACTCCAGCTCGCCCAGGTTGGCGATCATGCCGTCGCTGAGCGAGCGCAGCGGATCGTCGGGCCGCGCCCGATCCCCCTTGCCGACGCCGTGGCGGCTGAGGTCGGCCGGGTAGAGCTTGGTCAGGTGGCCGGCGATGATCTTGAGGATGTCGCGCACGACGCCCCGCTCGGCCGGGTGGACCAGCAACCGTTCCACCTCATCGGCCGACAGCCGCTCGGCCGACTTCTCCGGTGCCTTGCTGGCGTTCTCGCCGTAGAAGAACTCCTCGTTCTGATCGGCGGCCCGCAGATAGTGCAGCACCGAGCAGACGCAGAACACCTTGTCGAAGGCGCGCTGCTCCTCGAAGATGCGCCTGAGCTCGTGGTAGGAGTCGAGCCGGAACGGGTCGAGATCGAGCAGGCGGCGGTGCTCGTCGATGGCGTTGGCGTAGTAGAGCCCGGTGCGGCCGTAGAGTGAGGCCAGCGCCTCGTGGGCCGCCCGGTTGTTGGGCTCGATCTCGATCACCCGCTTGTACTCGATGATGGCTTTGTCGGTGTTGTCCAGCATCTCGTCGTAGAGCCGGCCGACCTTCATGTGCAGCGGGATCGCCTCGGCCTGGCGGTCGGCCGGCAGCAGGCCGATGAAGGCGTGGTAGGCCTCGATCAGCTCGGACCAGCGCTCGAGCCGTTCGTAGAGCTCGCCCAGCTTCTCGATGATGGCCGCATTGTCCGGCTCCTGCTCGAGCACCGCCCGATAGGCCTCGACCGCCCGATCGGGATCGTTCAGCCCGCTCTCGAGCATGCGGGCCAGCTCCATGCGATGATCGGTGCGGTGCTCGGCGTCGGCCTCGGCCAGCCGAGCGAGCACCTCGATGGCCGCGTCCCATCGCTGGCGGGCCGAGTAGATCATCTTGAGCCGCCCGAGGGCGTCGACGTCGGCCGGCCGGATGTCGGCCACCTTGCTCAGGTGTTCGACGGCCCGATCCAGATCGGGCTGCTTCTCCTGGTAGACGACGCCCAGGCGCCGGTGGGCGTCGGCCAGCAGCTCGGGCTCGCTGGCCAGCTCGAGGATGCGCTTGGACAGCTGCACCGTCTCGTCCCAGGCCTCGGCCTGGTAGGTGATGGCGGCCAAGGCCGCCAGCGCCTGCAGGTGGGAGGGGTTGATGCGCAGCACCGCCCGGTAGCTCTCGGCCGCGGCCTCGGAGCGCTGCAGGTGCCGGGCGAGCAGGTCGCCGAGCTTGAGGTGCAGCTCGGACAGCGGCCGGGTGTCCTCGGTCACCGCGATCCGGTTGCGGTAGAGCACGCTCAACCGCTCCCAATCCTGCTGTTGCTGCAGCAGCTGCTCGAGGTGGCCGAAGGCCTGGACCTCGCTCGGGTCGCGTTCGAGCACCTTGAAGTAGCACTCGATGGCGCGCCGCGGCTCGTTGAAGCGCTGGCGGTACAGATCGCCGGCCTGCAGCAAGGTGGCGATGGCCTGGGCCGGATCGCGGGTCACCTGACCCTCCCGATCCAGCAGGCGGATCATGGCCTCGGCGTCGTCGCGGGCCTGGTGGATGCGCTTGAGCGCCTTGATGGCCGGCAGGTAGTCCGGGCCGAGGCGCAGCACCTCCTGGTAGTAATGGATGGCCACCTCGGGCTGCTGCAGCCGGTTCTCGGCCAGATCGGCGATGCGCATGCACAGGTCGAGAGCTTCCTGCTCGGTGTCGACGCGGCCGAGCTCGCGTTCGTAGAGCATGCGCAGGCCGTGCCAGGTGCCGTACTTGTGGTACAGGATGTCGAGCGCCCGGGCCGCCTCGGGGTGCTCGGGATCCTGCTCCAGGATCTTGAGGTAGTGCTCGGCCGCGTTCTGCGGCGGCTGCAGCCGGTTCTCCTTGAGATCGGCCAGCTGGCTCTGCAGCGAGATCTGCAGCTTTGGCGACCGCGTCCGGGCGGCCATCGCTTCGTAGACGCGCACCAGGCTGGGGAAGTTGCGTTGGGCCAGGTAGATCCGCTCCAGGGCCTCGATCGCGGGCATGTGATCCGGGCGCAGGGCCAGCACCCGCTCGAAGGTCTCGGCGGCCCGCATCAGATCGTTGACCTTGGAGGCCTGGATCTCGGCGATGCGGAACAGGATCTGGATCTGACGTTCCTCGTTCCGGGTCTGTTGCAGCTCGCGCTCGTGGATGGCCAGCAGCTCGCTCCAGCTCTGGCTCTGGGTGTAGAGCCGGATCAGCGCCTGGATGGTCGGCTTGTGGTCGGCCGCCAGTTGCAGGATGCGCTGCAATGTCTCGATGGCCTTGTCCGGCCGCCGCAGCTGGACCTCCCAGATCTCGGCCACCCGGAACAGGCTGATGGCCTTCTGGTTGGGGTCGTCGAGCGCGGCCGCCTCCTGCTCCAGGACCTCGAGCAGGTTCTCCCAATCGCGCTTGTTGCCGAAGATCCGGCTCAACGCCTTCATGGCCGGGAAGTTGCCCGGCTGGATGGCGAGCACCTCGCGGTAGGCGGCGATGGCCCGATCCTCCTGGACCAGCTTCTCCTCGTAGAGCTCCCCTATTTTGTACAGCAGCGTGATGTGCTGCGAGGCGTTCTGGGTGACCTCGATCTCCTGGCGGTACATGGCGATCAGGTCGTCCCACATGCCCTTGATGAAGTAGAGCCGACCCAGGCTCTGCAGCGCCGGCAGGTAGGCCGGCGACAAGGTCAGCACCTGCTTGTAGGTCTCGATCGCCTCGTCCTTGTCGTTGAGCTTTTCCTCCAGGATCTCGCCGTTGCGGTGCAACAGCGAGATGACCTGCTTCTGGTCGTTGATCAGCTGCGACTCGAGTTCGTTGATGCGGATCAGCTCCTCCCAGCGGTCGGCCCGGACATAGAGCTTGCCCAGGGTGCGGATGGCCGGCAGGTAGTTGGGCGACAGTTCCAGGATGCGCTGGGCGGTGGCGATGGCCTTGTCCACGTTGTTGAGCTTCTCCTCGTAGATGGCCACGGTCTTGTCCAGCAGGAACACGCACTGGTCGCGGTCGCGGGTGACCTCCAGCTCGTTTTCGTACATCTGGATCAGCGATTCCCAGCGGTTGTACTTGCCGTAGAGCCGGCCCAGGGCCTTGAGTGCCGGCAGGTAGCCCGGGCTGTGCTCCAGGCACTGCTCGTACTTCTGGATGGCCTCCTCGTCGCGGCTCAGCCGCTCCTCCAAGATCTCGGCCAGCTTGTAGGTCTTGATGGAGCGCTGCTTGAGATCCTGCGTCTCGCGGATCTCCACCTCGTACATCTGGACCAGCTCGTCCCATTGCCCCTTGCGGTAGAACAGCTTGCCCAGCGCCTGCAGCGCCGGCATGTAGTTGGGGTTGAGTTCGACCACCCGCCGGTAGCAGGGGATGGCCCGGTCCTCGTTGAACAGCTTCTCTTCCCAGATGCTGCCCAGCTTGAAGTACAGCGAGACCAGCTCCTGCTGGTCGGAGATCACCTGCACCTGGCGCTCGTAGATCTCGACCAGCTCCTGCCAGCGCATCAGGTTTTCGTAGAGCTGGGCCATCTCGCCGAGGATCATGTGATCCTCGGGGCTGAGGCCCAGGGCCCGTTCGAGCGCGGCCAGGGCGTTGTCCTCGTCGCCGATCTGCTCGCGGTAGATGCGGGCCGCCTGGTAGTAGAGGTTGGTGGCCTCGGCCGGCTCGGCGGTCAGCTCGGCCTCCTTGAACAGGGTGCCGAGCAGCTTCTCCCAGCGGCGGCTGTCGGCGAAGACCTGGCGCATGGCCCGCAGCGCGATGCGGTTGTCCGGATCGCGCTCGAGCACCTGCTCGTAGTAGTGCTCGGCCTGCTTGTCGTCGTTGAACACCACCTGCTGCAGGTGGGCCGAGGCCAGCAGCAGCTGGATGACGGCGGCCGGATCGTCGAGCCGGGCGAGCAGCTCGTCGCGGATCTGCAGCACCGCCCGCCAGTCGCCGGTGGTGATGGCCAGCCGTTCGAGCTGGCGCAGCACCTCGAGGTTGCCCGGTTCGGCCGCCCGGGCGGCCTCGTAGGCGGCGCGGGCCTCGTCGAGCTTGCCCAGCTTCTCCTCGAGGATCAGCCCCTTGGAGTGCAGCAGGTGGGCATCGAGCCGTTCGTCGGTGCAGGCCTCGAGCTCGGAGTCGATGATCTGGACCGAGACGTTCCAGTTGCCCACCTGGGAAGCCAGCCGGCGGGCGGCCCGGATGTTGGGCAACAGCTGCGGCGCCAGCTGGAAGGCGCGATTGTAGGACTGCCAGGCGTTGCGCGGCTGGGCCAGCTTCTCCTCCCAGATGCGGCCCGACTCGTAGTGCAGCTCGGCCGCCGCCGGCACCTCGCCGATGACGGCCAGCTCGCGGTCGTACTCGGCCAGCAGGGCTTGCCAGGTCGGGGCCTGGCGCGGATCGAACGGCGCCGGTTGCGAGCCCGGCCCACCGGCCACCGGCAGCGGCTGATCGGCCCCGGCCGCGTCCGGAGCCAGGGCCACCGCCGGCCGCGGCTGGCCGGCCGGCTCCTCCGCTGCATCGATGTCGACCTCCACCTCGTCGGCCGCGTCGGCCGGCGGCTGGGCCGCGTCGGCCGGCGGCTGGGCCGCGTCGGCCGGCGGCTGGGCCGCGTCGGCCGGCGGTTGGGCGGCGGTCGCGGGTTGATCCGCAGCCGGCGGCGAGCCGGCCGTCTCATCGGGCTGGTGCACCGCTTCGACGTCCGGCTGGGGCGGCGGCTGCGCCTGCTGGTCGGCTGCGGCATCGGCCGGCTGATCCGAACTGAAGCCGTTCTGCTCGTTCGGGGCTTGCGGGTTCTGCTCGTCGGTGCTCATCGAGACACCCTCCGCGCGAAGGCTGGCCAGCGTGCGACTCGGGATCGAGACCTCAAGAGAAACCCCGTATCACAAGGTGTTTTCCACGTCCAGCGGGGCGCCGCGGTGGTGGCCGGCGGCCGCGGTCGGGCTGAAGCGCCCGGCGCGGGTTGAGGTCAGGGGCTGGAGGGGGTCAGTGGCGGGGGGGCTTCGTCGTCGTCGGGCATCATGCGCATGGCCAGCGCGCGCGAGCGGCGCTTGCGCAACCAGGCGGCCACCAGCACCAGGGTGGCCAGGCCCCACAGGCTGGCGGTGCCGGTGACCAGCGGGATCCAGGTGAAGCGCAGGTTGAGATCGGTGTGCCAGTCGGCCTCCAGCGTGAAGATGCCCTGATCGTAGGCCTCCTCGATGGCGTTGATGAAGCTCCAGCCCCGGTCCAGTAGACCGATCAGGCGGTGGAAGCGCGGCCGGCCGTACTGGCCCAGCAGCCAGGCCACGAAGTCGATGCTCTGGGCGTAGGCCAGCTCCACGTCCGGCGGCGAGGTGGGGAAGCTGTCGGTCAGGACTTCGAGGGAGAACAGCCGGTCGCCCAGCACCGCGCCGCCCAAAGCGGTCACCCGGCCCATGGTCCACTCGCCGGCCTGGTGGATGGCGAAGCCCTCCTGGAACCAGCGCGGCAGCCGCCGGTGGCCGACCGCCGCGCTCAGCGCCAGGTGGGCCAGCTCGTGGGCCAGCACCTGGGCCAGATCGCGCGCCCGTCCGGTGCGGCTGTCGATGCGCAGCAGCACCAGATCGTGGCGGTGGAAGGCCACCCCCGCCGCCCAGGGCGGGATGCGAGCCTCGCCCGGGGCCGCGCGCTGCATGCAGGCCAGCCCCGTACACAGCACCACCCGCGCCCGGCGCGGGCGGCCGCTGCCCAGGTCGGCCAGGATGCGGCGCCGGTCGGCCG
>CAYVQE010000107.1:0-21853 GCA_964454005.1 uncultured Myxococcales bacterium | reverse complement strand
TTTGGCGATTCAAAAATTAGCCCTCAGATTTCTGTTTTTACTAATTTTTTGCCTGACCATCTTCCCCAGTCGAAGTCGCCGCCGCCGAAGTCCACCCCGGCGCCCCAGTGGTTCCACGCGGTGCCGTTGGCGATGGCGTCGTAGTAGTCAACCAGGGCGGCCTCCAGGTCGGCCATGTGGGCGTTGCCCGAGAAGTGGAACTTGCGCAGCAGCTCGCCGGTCTCGGCGTCGAGCACGTGCAGGGTGTTGGCCGAAACGGTGGCCTCTATCAGCTCGGCGCAGGTGACGAAGCCGCCGACCTCCATCGAGGGCATGTAGCCGCCGGGCACGATGACCACCGACTTGTTGAGGTACTCGCTGCTGCTGCCGTCCTTCAACCACACCTGGCCGATGATCGGCCGCGACCAGGTCTGCAGCGAGGTGCCCTTGCACTGCTGGGCGACGTAGTCGTCGTGGTCGGTGGCGGGGTCGGCGTCGTCGGCCGGCATGCTGGTGCGGTACTCCCACAGGTAGCCGGGGTTGTCGGGGTCGGTCACGTCGAGGGCGAAGTAGGCGTCGCCGCCGGCGCGCTGGCTGCCGACCAGCATGGTGCGGTAGGTGCCCTCGATGCAGTCGCCGCCGCCGTCCTTCAGGCAGGTGTCGGTGCTGGGGTCACCGTCCGGGGCCTCCATGTTGTGGAAGTAGACGTCGCCGATGACCGGGGTGCCGTCGACGAAGAAAGTGTGGCCGCCGTGGCGGATCTTCTGGATGGTCGACAGCACCCGGGTGGGCATGAAGCCCCACAGCTCGGTCAGCGGATCGACCGTGCCGTCGGAGGAGTCGTTGTCCTCGGCCACGAAGGCGTGCAGCAGCCCGTCGTTGGCGCCGACGTAGACCATGGAGTGGCGCAGCTTGTTCTCCTGGTAGTAGGCCTCGAAGCGGTAGTCCGGGTTGAGCGCGGCCGGCGGCGGCACGATCTGCGGGCTGGAGTGGAAGATGTCGCCGAGCTGCGGCTCGAGGGCCATGCGCAAAAAGGAGGTGCCCAGGGTCATCGGCTCGCCGCGCACGTAGGCCTTGATGTAGCGCGCCAGCTCATCCGGGGTGAAGGGCGCCAAGGTGTCGGGGTTGAGTTCACCGGTGTTGGCCGGGCACATCAACGAGTGGTCGAAGTCGTAGCTGGCATCCAGCGAGTTGCTGGCCTTGAAGGGATACAGCCCGCCGGTGCCCATGCCCTCGGTGCGCGGCAGGTCGTAGTCGCCGGCGGCCAGGTCGAAGTAATCCTGCGAGCGCGGATCCTCGACGATGGTCAAAAAGCGCCGGTCGCCGGCGCTGGGCAGCGCGGCCAGGCTCTCGCCGGCCTGCGGGGTGTACAGCCCCCAGGCGGCCACGATGCGATCGTGGGGCTCGGCCACCCCGTCGCCGTCGTCGTCGCGCAGCTGGTCCAGGGCCAGAAAGCCGTGCCAGGTGATGCCGACGATGCCCATCTCGAACCAGGCGGTGGCCTCCAGGGCCTGGCCGTAGGTGCTGGACGAGGGCGTGGTGGCGGTGGCGGTGCGGCTGACCGAGCCGGCCAGGATGGAGTCCAGGATGACGGCGAAGGCCACCTTGAGCGCGAGCTGGTCGGAGACGATGAAGGCCTTGGGCTCGTCGTACTTGGGCCCGGCCGGATGCTCCAGGTCGGCCAGGTTGCTCACCAACCACTCGCCCTGGGGCATGCCGGCGCCGGCCCGGGCGATGCGGTGCATGCGCTGGCGGGCACCCGTACCCATGCTGCCGAAGGCCACCACGTAGACCGGCACCCCGATGTCCCACAGGTTCTTGGCCTGCATGGCCTCGTTGCCGTACCAGGAGCAGCGGCTCCACCAATCGTTGTGGGGATCGGAGTTGTTCTCGGGGCAGAAGTCGCCCGAGCCGTCCTCCGGGCATTCGCGACACGGCGGGTACTCCTGGCCGTCGGTCATCAGCAGCACGAACTGCGGCCGGCAGTCGCCCTGGTGGCGGCCTAAGGGGTCGCTGTAGCCGATCTCGCCCTCGTAGTGCTCGAGGTAGTAGCGCGCGTCGTGCAGCGAGGCGGCGATCGGGGTGCAGCCGTGGACGGTCATGCTGCAGATCTCGGCCTGCGCTTTGTCGTTGTTGCCGTCGATGTCCCAGGGCGCGGCCTCATCGACCACGTCGACCAGGCAGCCGTTGTTGTAATAGCAGCGGTCCATGTTCGTGTTTTCGCCCCGCCGGCCCTTGATGCCGCGGCCCTTGACCACATCGCCGTCGCCGTCGGTGGTGCGCACGTCGTCGCCGTAGGCGGCGCGGTTGCGGCCGTACTGCTTGCAGCCGCTCGCGTCGTCGTCGAAGCTGCCGAAGCCGAAGCGCACCATGCCGCGGTACAGATCCAGGATGCCGTCGTCGAGCTGCGGCGAGGGGCAGCTGCCGGTCGGGCCGTAGCTGAACGCGCCGGTGCCGGTCAGCACCTCCTGGGCGGCGGTGAAGCGCGTCCGGCCGCCGCCGGCGTTGCTGGTCATCGAGCCCGAGGTGTCGAAGACCACGAACACGTCCGGGTGCGTGATCAGCGGGTCGTCGCCCCCGGCCCGGGCCGGCTGCGGCCCGACCAACAAGGCCACCAGCCCGATCCCGACCACCGCCGTCATCCACGTTCTGTAGCTCATGCCGCCCTCCTCGCTATCAACAATTCGATTATCAGTACGAACACTTGGTCGGGCCGGACAGGATGCGGGAGTTGAACTCGACGATGATGGACCGGCTATTGGTCGGATCCAGGCTGTCGCCCAGCGGCTCGCTGTCGCTGCTGGGCCGGCCGGCCCTGGCGTGCAGATCGAACATCATATAGCAGATGTCGCTGTCGGTCTCCGTTTTCCGCACGTCCGCGCGTTCCATGACGAAACGCGAATCCACCCGAACCGCCATCTGCTGGCTGCGCCGGGCGATGGTGCCGTCGATGCCGCCGGGATCGACCACCGGCAGCGGGTCGGTTTCATCGGCAAAGCTCAGCGGGTCAGGATCGGCGGTCGAGGACGAGACCACGGTCATGCCCTGCTCGGTGCGGGATCCATCCTTGCGTTGTACCTGGATGAGGCTGACCATGGGGTTGAGCAGGGCGCCGGAGACCTCCATGGCGTAGCTCAGGCCCGCCTCGGCGGTCAGCGAGCCGCTCAGTGCCTGGCCCCAGTTGCCGGCCACCATCAGATCGGCGCTGGTCTGCTGGACCGACACCAGACCCACCGAGGTCAGCGCCAGCAGCATCAACACCGACAGGATCAGCGCATTGCCCCGGCGGGCCCTCGGGACGATGCGCGGCTTGCGGCGAATATTGCGTGTCATGGCGAGCCCATCCCTTCCATCAGAAGTAGCGTTCCTGGCTCAGCGAGCGCATCTCGACCACGGTGCGCTCCACCCGTACCCGTGCCAGCCCGTTTTCCTTGTTCGGCGGGTCATCGAGATCCACGGCGAAGTTGCGGGCCGGCACCTGGTCGGTATCCAGGGCACCGAGTTTGAAGTCGGGATCCTCGGCCTCGGTACGGCCGCGCAGGGTCAGCACCAGGGCGTAGACGTTGAGCGGATCGATATCGGTGGAGACCTCCACCCGCCGCGCCTGATCGAAGCTGGGCTGGCTTGGGTTGTTTGGATCGTAGGGCCCGCTGGTGTCGCCGTAGTACTGGACCTCGAAGCCCGGCGGGTCGAAGGCCGATTGGGGCGGCAGCAGGAACCCGGCCACCTCGCGCATGGCCTCGCCGCTGCAGGTCTCCTGCCGGCGCAATAGCATCCAGCGCCGGCTGACCGTCGAGTCCGGATACGGTGAGTTGTAGGACTTGTCCCACTCCATGCGGTAGCGCACCTGCGAAACCGGATTGATCCAAAACTTCTTGCCCCTCCACTGTCCGGCTGGATTGACCGGGTTGCTCAAGGTAATGGAAAAAGGCGAATCGGTGGTGGCGGATAGCTGGCGGACGAAATAATGGCCTTGCTGATCCTCGATGCGGTAGTACAGATCCTCCCGATTCGGAATATCCATCGCCGTGCAGAAAACATGGTTGAAGCGATCGCGATCGTATTGGGCCTGCAGGCTCGCGTCCACCACCTTGCCGAAAGGCCATAGGTAGTCGTCTTCGGACATGGCCGTGGCCTGGCAACCGACCGCGGAGCTATAGCCCTGGAAGTTGCCACAGCCGAGTAGGGCCTGGGAGAACCCTCCGGTGAAGAAGAAGGAAAAACCCTTCGCGTTGAAGAAATTGCCCCGGAGGCCGAAGGTGCCGGTGCTATCGTCGAAGGACAGCGCCGGCAAGTCGGTCGGATTGCTGTAGTAATCCGGATACTGGTAGTCTCTCGACGGGTCCGGCGAGGCCATGAACCCGGCCCGGCCGAAGTCCTCGGCCACCGTCTTCATGGCGAAGCGCAGGTTGGCCTGCAGCTCGGTCAGATCCTTGGTGCGGCCGAACGACCGCCGGAACGAGCCCGAAATCGCCACCAGGCTGGCCATCAGCAAGCCGGCCACCACCAGCGCCACCATCAGCTCGATCAGGGTAAAGCCCCCGGCCCTCGCTCGCGTGCCTCGTCCGCTCACCGGACTCTCCTTCCCCTCGGTCATGACAGGCGAATCGGCCGCAGCACCACCGGCACCGCCACCAGGTGGCGCTGCCAGAAATTCGCGTGCCAGCTGTCCCAGTCGTAGCGCTGCGAGCCGTGGTGCTTGTTGTCCCAGGAGACGAATACGATCATCAGCACCATGTCGTAGTCGTTGACCGTGGCCCCGGGCGGCATGTTCATCTCGCCCGGTACGTAGTTGAACTGGTGGGCAGTGTAGTTGATGCGGTAGATGGCGCCCTCGGCCCGGATGTCGCCCGGCAGCAGATCGCGCGCGGCGCCCCACTGGTTGATGGCGTAGGCGGTCTCGGGCCCGCTGCCGCCGCCGACCACCTGGGCGGCCGGCGAGGTGACGTCCAGGCTGCCGCCGAAGTACTCGAAGGCGCGCAGGTTGGCCGGGTCGATGTCGGTGCCGGGCGGCGGCGGCGGGGTCAAGTCGATATCCGGAAAGGCGTCGGTGAAGGTGCCGCCCGGCTTCGTGGTCCAGGCCTGGCAGCGGGCGCGCAGCTCCTCGGCCACCGCGCCGGCGATCTCGATGGCCACGGTCCGCTCGCGGGCATAGGCCGAGGCGCGGATCGAGACCACCATCAGGTGGACCACCGCGAACAGGCCCACCGCCACCACCGTCATCGCCACCATCATCTCGATCAGGGTAAAGCCCTGACGGCGGCGGTCCACCTTTTGACTGGCGTGCTGCATCGGCTGCCTCCCGTTCATCGCCATCACCGGTTGCCGTAGCGCACCGAGCCGCTGGCGTCGATCGTCACCCAGCGATCCACCGGTGCCCCGCTGGCCCGGATGACCAGCCGCCGCGGCATGTACATGCCGCCGGTGGGCTCGAAGGCCACGTCCAGGGTGGAGCCGGCGCTGATGTTGCCCAGGGAGAGATACGAGCCGTCGTTCTGCATCGACATCACCTCGGCCGCATCCAGGGCCACGTCGGCGCCCACCAGCCCGGCCCGCGGGTTGCCGGCGATGGAGTCGCCGTCGCAACCGACGCACTTGACCGAGCGCGTCTGCCAGCCGGTGCTGGCGCTGCTGCAGCGGCTGGCCTCTCCGTGCCCCTCGACCACCACCGCCCCGCCGTGGCCGCCGTCGTCGCGGCTGTCGCTCAACACGATCCGCGCCCGGTGGCAGCGGCCGCTGCGGGCCGCCAGCGAGCGCGCCGCCAGCACGCCCTGGACCACCAGATTGCCCGCCTCGCGCTGGCGACCGCGCCACAGCGTGATCCCGAACGAGGGCACGATGGCGGCCGAGACGAAGGCGATGATGGCCACCACCACCATCAGCTCGATCAGGGTGAATCCCCTGCGGGCCCGTCGATCGCCTTTTCGATTGCGGATGGCTCCCAGCATGAACCGGCTCCCGTTGCTATCTCATCACCAGGGGGATTGCCTTGCAAGCCTCATACCACCCCGAGGTACGCTCAACTGGCTGCCAAAAAAAGATTTTTCGCATCGCTCCAGCGGCCCGCTCAGCCCTGCTGTGTGAAAAAAGTGCAGCCACGCAAAGTTTGCAGGCGGCGGCCGCGGCCGCCGCGGCCGAGCGGCCAACCGGGCATTGCCAAAAAGCGCCGAATCGTACAGAATCGTCGGGACCGTCAGACCCCATCGCGTTCCACCCCGTCGGGTCGGGGGCCCGACCCGGGTGAGAGGAGGGCCGAACAATGGCTACTGGGCTACGCTTCGACGTCCTGGTGCTGATGCTGGCCATCGGGCTGGCAGCCAGCACTGTTCACTGCGATTGCGACAACGGCCAGACGGATTGCATCACGGCCGCCGACTGCGAGGAGCGCACCTGGCAGTCGGACTGCGCCGGCCACTGGGAGTGTCGCAACGGCCTGTGCTTCGAGGTCTGCGACGACTGCCAGAGCGCGGCCGACTGCGAGGCCAACGACTGGCCGGCCGATGCCGGCTGCGATGAAGCCGGCGGCCACTGGGAGTGCGCCGCGGGCGCCTGCCAGGCCGTCTGCGACGCCGAGTGCAGCACGGCGGCCGACTGCGAGGCCGACGACTGGCCGGCCGATGCCGGCTGCGATGAAGCCGGCGGCTACTGGGAATGCGCCGAAGGCGTCTGCCAGGCCGTCTGCGACGCCGGGTGCAGCACGGCGGCCGACTGCGAGGCCGACGACTGGCCGGCCGACGCCGGCTGCGCCGCGGCCGACGGCCACTGGGAGTGCGCCGAAGGCGTCTGCCAGGCCGTCTGCGACGTGGAGTGCAGCACGGCGGCCGACTGCGAGGCCGACGACTGGCCGGCCGACGCCGGCTGCGCCGCGGCCGACGGCTACTGGGAATGCGATGCTGGCAGCTGTACGGCCGTGTGCCCGGAATGCGCCACCGATGCCGATTGCACCGAGCACGGCGCCGCCTGCGAGGGCAACTGGACCGACTGGGAGTGCCTCGACGGCCAGTGCAGCCCGATCTGCTGCGAGGGCGACTTCGACTGCCTGGACTGGCTGTGGGACGAGGAGTGCGAGGGGCGCTGGCGCTGCGACCGCACCGCCTGCGTGCGGGTCTGCGATGACCCGGCTTGCGGCGACGGCAGCTGCGCGGCCGCCCAGGGCGAGGACACCACCACCTGTCCGACCGACTGCCAGTTCACCTGCGACGCGGCCAGCGACTGCCGCATGGCCACCTGGAGCCTGCCCTGCGGCGGCCGCTGGACCTGCCCGGCCGGCGTCTGCGAGCCGATGTGCGACTACGGCGTCTGCGGTGACGGCCACTGCGCCGACGACGAGGGACTGGCCTGCCTGGAGGACTGCCTGGAAGGCCACTGCGCCATCGACAGCGACTGCCTGTACCAGAGCTGGAACAAGCCCTGCGAGGGTCACTGGGACTGCGTGGGCGGGCTCGACACCTGCGCATCGACCTGCGGCGGCAGCTGCGGCGACGGCGCCTGCGATCCCGAAGCCGGCGAGGGCGGCGACACCTGCCCGTCCGACTGCGACGCCGGGCCCTGCCCCTACGGGGTGATGGACTGCTTCGCCATCGCCTGGGACGGCGAGCTGGGCAGCGCCTGTGCCGGGCCCGGCCGCTGGAGCTGCGGCGGACCGGCGGCCGCGCCCACCTGCCAGCGGGTCTGCGACCCGGACGGGACGCACTGCCCGGACGGGGTCTGCGACGTGCTGGCCGGCGAGAGCCCGGACAGCTGCCCGGACGACTGCGCCGACCACGGCTGCGCCACGGCGGCCGACTGCGCCGGGCTGGACCTGCCGGCCGGCTGCGACGGCGGCGCCTGGCGCTGCTACCGCCAGGTCTGCTGGCCGGACTGCTGAGCCCTGGGAGCCTGCCGGGCATAGCCGGACCGCGCCCTGGTCTCGAGAACCGGCCTTGCCCGCCCCGGGCTACCGGCCCGCCCCGGCGGCGTTGCGCTGCGTGGCGCTCGAACGCCGTCGCCGCCACAGGCCGGCGGCGGCGACCAGCAGCAGCAGCAGCGCCGCCGCCAGGCTGACCCAACGCGACAGGCCCACCGCCGGCGGTGCGAAGCGCAGCTCCACCCGCCGCGCCCCGGCCGGCACCACCAGCCCCATGCCGGTGTAGTCAGCGCGCAGCACCGGCGCCCGCTTCCCGTCGACCCGCGCCCGCCAGCCCGGGTGGAAGCTCTCTGCCAGCACCAGCAGGGCCGGCGCCCGGCAGTCCAGCGCCACCTGCAACCCGTCGGGCCGGCGCCGCCAGCCGCGCACCCGCCCCGGCGGCGCCGCGGCCATGTCCACCCGGCGAACGGGCGCCAGCACCCGCTCCAGCGGCGGTGCGCCCGCCCGCCGGCCGTCGAGCAGCACCTCGCCGCGCTCGAGCACGGTGGCCGGCGGGGCGGCCGGCTGGTCCAGAATCCACTGCAAGGCCGCGGCGCGATCCGCCACCACGTGCAGCGAGCGGCTCAACCGCGGTGCAGCCGAGCTGATCCGGCTGGCCAGCAGCACCAGGTTGCGCCGCTCGTCGACGTGGCTCACCTGCAGCACGCCGCGGCGGGCCAGCTCGAGCGGCGCGCTGCCCGCCGGCTCCCGGGTGGTCAGGACATGGCTGATGCCCAGCACCGGCGCCCAGGTCTCGAAGCCGTCGAACACGGTCTGACCCGAGAAGTCGTCGTAACGGGCCGGCACCTTGGGATCGTAGCCGAACACGGTGTGGACCCCTTCGAGCAGCCCCCAGTTGAACGCCAGCGTCTCGCGCCGGGTGCGCGTGTGCCCGGGTGCCGGGAAGCGATCCAGGTTGGCATCGCGCAGCACCTTGCTGCGCCCGGGCGGGCCGAGCCGAGCGGCCAGCCCGGAGGGCCGGTCCAGCGAGGCGGCCGCTTCGGTGGGGATGGGCGGCGCGAAGCGCAGCAGATCGATCAGCCCGACCAGCAGCAGCCCGCCGAGCAGCCAGCGCAGCCGCGGGCCCGGCGAGCGCCGGGCCAGCAGGGCGATCAGGCCGCAGGCCAAAGCCAGCCCGCCGGCCACCCGGGCGTTGGCGGCCAGCCAGGCCGCGGCCCGCTCGAACGCCTGCGGCCCCATCGGCCCGGCCGGCTCGACCAGCCCGGCCACCAGCCCGGCCGCCGCGTACAGGCCGGCCGCGCCGGCCGCCAGCCGCATCAACCAGGCGCGTCCCGTCCCCCGGCGGGCGGCGTCCCACAGGGGCTGCAAGCCGAGTGCGATGAAGGGAAACAGCAGCACGTGGCTGTAGGCATAGAACTTGGCCGGGAAGCGCAGCCGATCGAAGCCGGGCAGCCAGTCGTAGAGCAGCCGGTGCAGGCCGAGCCAGGGGCCGCCGGCCAGCAGCAGGTAGACCAGCCCGAAGGCCAGCGGGACCAGCAGCGCGCGCCGCCGCAGGCCGCGGACCAGGCCGATCAGCAACAGCACCAGGAAGGGCAGCCCCAGGTAGACCGAGGCGTGCCAGAACCGCGGGCTGAAGGGATGCGCCTCGGTGAGCAAGCCGTGGCCCCAGAACGAGCCATCGCCGTGGTGGCCCCACATGGCCGGCACCAGCGCATTCAGCAGCCGGCCCGGGTGGAAGGAGAAGACGCTGGCCTGGGCATAGGGAATGGCCACGGCCCGCCGGCTCTCGGCCACGGCGTCGAGCGCCGGGAGCCAGGCGATGGCAGCCAGCGCCAGACCGGCCAGCGCCGCGGCGCCGGCCCACAGCCCGGCATTGCTGCGCCGGCGCCACGCGGCCAGCACCGCCTGGACCACCACCACCGCCAACATGGCCAGCGCGGCGAACGGGTCGCCTTCCAGCATCATCCAGGCCACCGCCAGCGCCAGCCACAGCCCGTTGGCCGGACCGGCCGCCCGCAACAGCCGCTCGGCCCGCCACAGCACCCAGGGCGCGGTGCACATGCCGCTCAGAAATACGGCGTTGAGCACCCCGCCCAGCACCGGGCCGCTGAGCACGAACAGCGCGCCCAGCCCGGCGGCCAGCCAGCGCCGGCCGGTCAGCTCGCGCAGCCACAGGGTCATGCCCAGCCCGCCCAGCGACAGCAGCGTCAGGATGTAGAGCTGGTGCGCCCAGGCGCCGTCGCACAGCAGGTAGAGCCACAGCAGGGGCGAGTACAGGCCGAGCTGGGGATCGCCGGCCTGGAACACGCCGGAGAAGAATCCGGGGTTCCACAGCGGCACCGCCCCGTCGGCCAGCCACTGCTCGACGTGCCAGCGCCGCAGCACGTAGAGGAAGCTGGTCGTGTCCTGCGAGACGATCAGCCGGCCGCCGAGCAGGTCGGCGGCGAAGAACAACCAGGGGGTGAGCGGCGCGCACAGGGCCGCCAGCGCATCCGCGGCCCAGCCCCGCGGGCCCCGCCCGCTGCCTGCGCGCCGCTGGCCCATGGTGCTCCCGGCGATCGGCTACTCGGCCCGCTCGCAATAGGCGTCGGCGTCGACGCCGTAGCCCTTGAGCTTGTAGAGCAGGGTGCGGTGGCTGATCTCGAGCAGCTTGGCCGCCCGGGTGCGGTTGCCGCCGGTCTCCTCCAGCGCGCGCCGGATCAGCTCCTCCTCGACCACCCGCACCGTCTTCTTGATCGACAGCTCGTCACCCAGCAGGTTGGCCGCCGGCCGGGGCGGGGTCGAGCGCACCTTGTCGGTCAGCAGGTCGGGGGTGATGCGGGAGCCGTCGCACAGGATGACCGCCCGCTCGACCAGGTTCTCGAGCTCGCGCACGTTGCCCGGCCAGTCGTACTCCATCATCAGCTTCATCGCCGCCGGCTCCACCCCGCCCACCTCGGTGCCCAGCTTCTCGTTGCAGCGCGCCAGGAAGTGCTCGACCAGCAGCGGGATATCCTCGGGCCGGTCGCGCAGCGGCGGGATCTTCACCGACAGCACGTTGAGCCGGTAGAACAGATCTTCGCGGAAGGAGCCCTCCTGCACCATGTCGATCAGCTCGCGGATGGTGGCCGCCAGGATGCGCACGTCGATCTTGCGCGACTTGTTCTCGCCCACCCGGCGGATCTCGCTCTCCTGCAACACCCGCAGCAGCTTGACCTGCAGGCTCAGCGGCAGCTCGCCGACCTCGTCCAGAAACAGGGTGCCGCCGCCGGCCTCCTCGAACAGGCCCTGCTTGTTGCGCACCGCATCGGTGAACGCGCCGCGCACGCCAGCCAGCTCGCCTCCCTCGTAGGCGCGCCGCGCACGTGGCCGAACAGCTCGCTCTCGAGCAGGTTCTCCGGGATGGCGCCGCAGTTGACGGCCACGAAGGCCTCGTCGGCCCGCGGGCTGCGGTCGTGGATGGCCCGCGCCAGCAGCTCCTTGCCGGTGCCCGACTCGCCCTGGATCAGCACGGTGGACTTGAACTCGGCGATCTTGTCGACGGTGCGGAACATATCCCGCATCACCTGGGTCTGGCCGATGATGGTGTCGAACGGGGCGCTGTCGCGGATCTGGCGCTTGAGGCGCAGGTTTTCGCGCTGGACCAACAGGTGCTGCTCGGCGACGTTGAGCCGCAGCAACAGCTCCTCGTTCTTGTAGGGCTTGTTGATGAAGTCGGTGGCCCCGGCCCGCACCGCCTGGCGCGCCAGCTCCAGATCGCCGTAGGCCGACATCATGATCACGGCGGCCTCCGCCTCCTGCCCGCCGATGGCCTCGAGCAGGGCCATGCCGTCGAGCCCGGGCATGCGCACGTCGCTGAGCACGATGTCGAAGGCCCCGGCCCGGTAGGCCGCGAGCCCGGCCTGGCCGTCGGCCGCGGTCTCGACGTCGAAGCCGCGGCGGCCCAGCAGCGAGGCGATCTGCAGCCGCACGCTCTCCTCGTCGTCGATCAACAGGATCCGGGTCGGCTGTTCGGCTCGGCTCATGGGCTCTCCCGCGGCGTATTCTACCGGCCGCCGCCCGGAAGTCAAAAACGCGGGCGGGCTAATCCGCCGGCGGGCTGCGGTCGCCGGGCGCGGCGGCCGGCAACCAGAAGGCGAACTGGGTGCCCGTGCCGGGCCGGCTCCAGGCCCAGATCTCGCCGCCCAGCGAGGCGATGGCCGAGTGGCTGATGGCCAAGCCCAGCCCGGTGCCGCGGCCCGGCTCCTTGGTGCTGAAGAAGGGATCGAAGATGCGATCCAGGTGCGCCGCCTCGATGCCGGCGCCGGCGTCGACCACGGCGAAGATCACCGCCGGCCGGTCGGCCGGCAGCCCGCGGCCGTCGCGCGGCGGCCGCAGCTGGTGCAGCTCGCCGCGGTCGAACCAGGCCGGCCGGCCGCCGCGCCAGCGCAGCCCGGACTCCGCTCGCTCGACCGCGGCCGCGCGCACCCACAGCGCGCCGCCCGGCTGCAGCGCATCGGCGGCGTTGAGCAGCAGGTTGACCAGCACCTGGCGCACCAGGTCCGGATCGCAATCGACCGGGGGCAGCTCGGCGGCCAGCTCGACCCGGCAGTCGACCGCCTTGAACGCCTGCTGCGGGCGCAGCAGATCGATCACACCGGTGATCAACGCCGCGGGCGCACAGGGCTCGATGCGGCCGCGGCCGGGCCGCGAGAAGGCCAGCAGGTCCTGGATGATGCGATCGATGCGCTCCAGCTCGCGGGCCACCCGGGCCAGGATCTGGCCGCGTTCCTCGTCGCTGAACGGCTCGGAGCGCAGCATGTCGACGTAGCCGACGATGGCCGACATGGGGTTGCCGACCTCGTGGGCCAGCCCGGCCGCCAGCAAGCCGACCGAGGCCAGCTTCTCCTGGCGCAGCATCGCCTGCTGGGCCTGCTGCAGCTCGCGGTTGAGCCGCTCCTGCTCGGCGATCTGGCGCCGCAGCTCGCCCTGATCGTCCTCGATGCGCCGGGCCATGCGCCCCAGCGACAAACCCAGCCGACCCAGCTCGCTGCCGCTGCGCTCGGCCGCCAGCAGCCACGACAGGTCGCCGTGCTGGCTGACCTGGCCGGCCAGCTCCAGCAGCCGATCGAGCGGCCGCAGCACCAGCCGGTAGAGCAGCAGCCAGCCGATCAGCGCCAGCCCCACCACCACCAGCCCGCCGTAGAGCGCCGTGCTGGCGGCCACCCGGCGCGCGGCCGCATCGGTGCGCGCCAGCCCGAAGGCGCCGCGCAGCAGCCAGCCGCCGCTGGCCGCCGGCTGCTCGATCAGCAGCAGCCGCTCGGCGGCGCTCTCGGCCACCCACCAGCCCTCGCCCGCCGGCCCCTGCGGGGCCTGCTGGCCCAGCGCCCCCCACAGCTCGCGCGCCCGCTGATCCGGGTCCGAGCTGGCCAGCAGGCGGCCCTGCGCATCCAGCACCGACAGCAGGCGCAGCCCGGTGTTCTGGCGGCTGCGGCTGCGCGCCCAGGCCGCCAGGTCGCCGGCGCCTTCGGCTCGCAGGCGCCCGTCATCGAGCTGGCCGGCCAGCTCGGCGAGCAGCATGCGCCCGGCGTGGAGCCGCTCGGCCACCGCCGCGTGGCGGCTCAGGCGCACCGCCGCCAGGCCCACCAGCAGGGCGGTGGCGCCCAGCAGCAGCGCCAGGTAGAGCGCGATCAGCGGCTTGAGCCCAACGCCGGCGCGACCCATGGCGGCCTCCGTTCGCGGCTCAGCGGCCGGCGATCAGATCGAAGAACCACTGGCCCAGAAACAGGTACTCCACCGCGGCCAGCGCCAGGAAGGGGCCGAAGGGAATGGCCGCGCCGAAAAAGCCCACGTCCTCCTCCTGCTCGGCCGCTTCGGCCGCCGCCTCCGGGTCCGGCCCGGCCGCGGCCGCCTGCTCCTCCAGCTCCCACTCCTCGGGCAGCGGCGGCTCGAGCTTGACGCCGGCCAGGGCCATGGCCACGGTGACCAGCACGCCCTGCAGCGAGGCGAACAGCACGATGAACAGCAGCGAGCGCCAGCCCAGCCAGGCGCCCAGCATGGCCAGCAGCTTGACATCGCCCATGCCCATGCCCTCGCGGCCGCGGATCAGGGCGTAGCTCAGCGACAGCAGCAGCAGCCCGCCACCGCCGGCGGCGATGCCGATCAGCGACTCGATCCAGAAGCCCTCGCGGCCCAGAAAGGCCAGCCCGAAGCCGATCAGGATGCCCGGCAGGCTGATCTCGTTGGGGATGATGCGGTGGTCGATGTCGATGAAGGCGATGGCCAGCAGCGCGGCGCTGAAGGCGAAGTGGATCGGCAGCGCCAGGGTGGGGCCGACCTGCCAGAACAGGGCCACCAGCAGCCCGCCGGCCAGCGCCTCGACCAGGGGGTAGCGCCAGCCGATCGGCTGGGCGCAGCCGCGGCAGCGCCCGCGCAGCAGCGCGTAGCTCAACAGCGGGATGTTCTCGTACCAGCGGATGGGCCGGGCGCAGCGCGGGCAGCGCGAGCGGGGCTTGACGATGGACTGGTCCGGATCGGGCAGGCGGTGGATGACCACGTTGAGAAAGGAGCCCACCATGGCGCCGAGCAGGAACAGCCCAGCCGAGACGCCGATGCGATGTTGCCACAACCAGACCTGCACCTGCTCCCAGCCGTCCACGCTGCCTCCCGCTCGCTTTTGTTCGCCCGCGTTCAGGGCGTCCGCGCCCGGCCCCCAGTCAAGCGCAAATTCGACTCCAAGGCAAAGAATCGGGCCAGCTCCACGGCGCAGCGGGCCAGCGCCGGCGGGCTGGCGCCGGCGGCCCGGCCGCGGCGGCGCGGCCGGTAGCGCAGCTCCTGCTCGACCAGCCGCAGCCCGGCGGCTTCGGCCCGCAGGATGATCTCGGCGGTGACGAACACGCCACGGGCGTACACCGGCAGCCGGGCGAAGATGGCCCGGCGCCACAGCTGGATGTAGTTGAACTGGCGGATCGGCGAGCCGCTCAGCGCTTGTACCAGGCCGATGTAGCCGTGCGACAGCAGCCGGCGCCAGGGCCCCGAGTCGCTGCGGTCGGAGCGCAGGCCGACGACCACATCGGCGCCGCGGCGGGCGCGCCACATCCGCTCGATGCCGGCCGGCTCACAGCCCAGGTCGGCCGGCAGGAACAACACCCAGCGGCCGCGGGCCCAGAACAGCCCGGTCGGCAGGCCGGCCCCCGGCCCCAGCGCCCGCGGATGCTGCACCAGCCGGATGCGGCCGTCGCGCCGGGCGCGCCGGCGCACCAGCGCGGCGGTGCGGTCGCGGCTGCCGTCGTCGACCACCAGCATCTCCCAGCGCGGCGTGCAGCGGGCAGCGGCCGCGGCCATCAGCGGCAGGTGGGCGGCCAGGTTGGCCCGCTCGTCGCGGGCCGGCACCAGCAGGGTCAGCTCCGGGCGCACGGGCCCTCCCCGGCCGCCGGCGGAGCCGGCGCGTCGGCCCGGCCGCGGCGCAGCCAGTCCAGGGTGTGGCGCAGCCCGCGCTCCAGCTCGATCCGGGGGGCGAAGCCCAGCTCGCGCCGGGCCCGGGCGATGTCGGGCACCCGGTGGCCCACCTCGGCCGCTGGTGGCGCGGTGTACACCAGCGGGCTGGCCGAGCCGGCCAGCGCCACGATGCGCTCGGCCAGCGCCCGCACCGTGACCCGGGCCGCCGGGTTGCCCAGGTTGTAGACCCGGCCCACCGCCGCCGGTGCCGACAGCGCCGCCCGCAGCCCGGCGACCAGGTCGTCGACGTGGCACCAGGCCCGCAGCTGGCGGCCGTCGCCGCGGATCTCGAGCGGCCGGCCGGCCAGGGCTTGCTCGGCGAAGATGCGCACCGCCCCGGCGCCCAGCTGGCCGGGGCCGTAGATGTTGAAAGGCCGCAGCACGCACACCGGCAGGCCCGCGCTGTGGTGGTGGGCCAGGGCCAGGTGCTCGGCGGCCAGCTTGGCCGCGGCATAGCTCCAGCGCGGTTCGCCGGCCGGCAGCGGGGCGGCCGCCGCCTCCTCTTTGGGCCGGTCGGCCCGCGGCCCGTAGACCTCGCTGGACGACACCAGCAGCACCCGCTCGATCCCGGGCCGGCCGCGGCAGGCGTCCAGCAGCGCGCTGCTGCCCAGCAGCAGGGTGCGCATGGTGCCCACCGGGTCGGCGCACACCCGCTCCACCCCGGCCAGCGAGGCCAGGTGGACCACCCGTTGACAGCCGTCCAGGGCGCGATCGAGCGCGGCCCGGTCGGCCACGTCGGCCTCGATCAGCTCGGCGCCCAGCAGCGCCGCCCGCCGCCGCTGCAGATGCGGGTCGTGGCACAGCGCATCGAGCAGCACCACCCGCTGGCCGCGGCCCAGGGCCGCGGCCAGGGCGGTGCCCAGAAAACCCGCCCCGCCGGTGATCAGGATGCCCCCAGCCACAGCGCGTCCCGGTGCCCGCCGCCCCGCTCAGGAGCGGCTGATGGTGGCGATCTCGCCGTGGTCGAGCCAGACCAGGCCGCAGCGACCGCAGGAGTCGAGCAGCACGTTGCCCGGACCGTAGTAGGGATGGACCTCCAGCGGCTGGCCGCAGCCCGGGCAGTCGAGCGCGCGCTCGCGGGCGGCCGCATCGATCGGCTGCGGATCGAGCCGCGGCCCGGCGTGGCGGGCGCGCAGCTGGCGGATGACCCGGTTGAAGCTGCGCCGGTCGGCCAGCACCCCGCGGCAGCCGGGACAGTGCTCGACCGGGATGCGCTCGATGACCGCCGCCACCAGCGGCTGGCGGCAGACCGGGCACTGGCGCTCGCCCGGCTCGCCGATGACCCGCACCCCGTCCTGGCTCTTGTCCGGGAAATGAAACGAGCCGCAGAAGTCGCAGACGAAGTGATCGCCGCCGGGCACCAGCCGCATCGGAGCCGCACAGTTGGAACAGTTCATCGGACCGCCTCCTCGAACGCTCGGCCCATGGTGGCCCGATTCCGCATTGCGATCAAGCCCTTCGCCGCCATGGGCGGCGTCCCGGCGCTGCCCAAAATCGTCAGCGGCCGGTGACCAAAAACGTCACTCCCGTGCCAGCCCCGGCCACCAGGCCGGACAAGAGTCCGTAAATACGAATGAACTAAACCTGGATCGGGTGGCACGGCCCTTGCTATATTCCCCTCCGGAACGAGGAACGCAAGCGCATCGGCGCGAACGATGGCAAGTCTGAAAGGAGGTGCGCTGGCCCGAGGGAACACCGGAGCTGATTCGTGACACTTGGCGACTGACAAGCAATCCACAATCGCCCGGAACGACGCCAACCCGGGCAGCGCACCGCGAACCAAAGGAGGTTCCATGATTCTGAAGCTGAGAAAGAAGTTGGGCCAGCGGGGCTTCACCCTGATCGAGCTCATGATCGTGGTGGCCATCATCGGCATCCTGGCCGCCGTGGCCATCCCGGCCTTCATCGACTACATCCGCAAGTCCAAGGCCTCCGAGGTCAACGAGAACCTGGACAAGTGCTACAAGGGCGCGATCGACTACTTCGAAAAGCCCCACGGCCTGCAAAACGGGACCACGGTGTCGTCGGTGCTGCCAGAGCCGGTCGACACAATGTGCCCGGACGGCGGCGCCATCGGGGATCTGAGTGGCGAGTCGGGCTTCATCGACCCGGCGACCTTCGACAGTACCACTGCTGGCACTAATGGCGCAATTCTTCGGGGAATGAACTGGATCATCACCGAGGCGGTCTACGGCTGCTACCAGTACGAGACCACAGAGACAAGCCCGTCGACCGCTGGCGACACGTTCGCCTGCCATGCCTGGACCGACATCGACGACGACGGCGCTGAGGCCCACTGGCAGAAACTTGCCACCTACCAGACCGAGACCAACACCTTCCAGGCCGGCCACGTCTGGCACGACGACGGCACCGACGACTGGTAGCGCACGAAGTCTAGCGCAACTTTTCGGCTGAACACGCGCGACGGGGGCAGGGCTTGGCAGCCCTGCCCCCGTCGGTATATCATCCCTGCCCATGCGCGACCCCACCCCGTCAACTCCGTCCAGGTCGATGCGCCTGCTGCTGGCCGCGGCCGCGCTGCTGGCCGCGCTGCTGGCCACCGGCTGGGCGCGCCACCAGCTGGCCGGGCGCGAGCGGCCGCAGCGCGACAGCCTCAAGGAGGTGCTGCTGGTGCCGCCCGGGGCGGTCATCCGCCAGCTCGACCTGGGCTACCACACCCTGGCCGCCGACCTGCTGTTCATCCGGGCCAACCTGTACTACGGCCACCACATGCTCGGCGACCAGCAGCTGCCCTGGCTGGCCAGCTTCATCGACAGCCTGCTCGAGGTCGACCCCGACTTCCGCAAGGCCTACGAGTGGGGCGCCATGGCCACGGTCTTCTACAAGCGCCAGATCGACCACGTACCGCCCGAGCTGATCCAGCGGGCCAACCGCATCCTGGCCCGCGGCATGCAGCGCTTCCCCGAGGAGCACACCTTTCCCATGCGCATCGGCTACAACCTGCACTACGAGCTGGGCGACACCGAAGCGGCCATCCCCTACTTCGTCCAGGCGGCCGCCAAGCCGGATGCACCGGAGTGGCTGGAGGCCAAGCTGAGCGATCTGCTGGGCAAGGTCGGCCAGCGCGATCTGGCGCGCCGGGTGCTGGCCGAGCTGGTGGTCAACACCGAGGATGCGCAGCTGGCCGCGGCCATGCGCGACCGGATGGACAGCCTGCTCGGCCCCGGCCAGCGCGAGCGGGTGGAGGCGGCCCGCCGCGACCTGATGGACGCGCGG
This sequence comes from uncultured Myxococcales bacterium, assembly GCA_964454005.1. Taxonomy (GTDB): domain Bacteria; phylum Myxococcota; class B64-G9; order B64-G9; family B64-G9; genus CAYVQE01. The sequence goes on along the minus strand of CAYVQE010000107.1, from coordinate 3,336 downwards.
CAGGCGCGCTGGGCCTATTTGCCCTACGAGCTGTTCCTGCTGGTGAGGGTGCCATGAAACCGACGACCGCGGCCATCCGCATGACCGATCTGCACAAGACCTTCCGCACCGGGCTGCGCCGCCGGCCGACCGCGGCGCTGCGCGGGCTCGAGCTGGAGGTGGCCCCCGGCCAGGTGTTCGGCTTCCTGGGGCCCAACGGCGCCGGCAAGACCACCGCCATCAAGATCCTGGTCGGCCTGCTGCGGCCGGACGCCGGCGGCGCCGAGCTGTTCGGCCGGCCCGTATCCAGCCCGGCGGCCCGCCGGCCGGTGGCCTACCTGCCCGAGCTGCCCGACCTGTACGACTACCTGCGGCCGGCCGAGCTGCTGGGCCACATCGGCCGGCTGGCCGGGCTCGAGCGGGCGACGCTCGAGCGCCGGGTGCCGGAGCTGCTCGAGCGGGTCGGGCTGGACCCGGACGAGAAGCGGCCGCTGCGCAAGTTCTCCAAGGGCATGCTGCAGCGCTGCGGCATCGCCCAGGCCATGCTGGCCGACCCCGAGCTCTACATCCTGGACGAGCCCATGGGCGGGCTGGACCCCATCGGCCGGCGCTGGGTCAAGGAGCTGATCGGCGAGCTGGGCCGCTCCGGCAAGACGGTGTTCTTCTCCTCCCACGTGCTGACCGAGGCCGAGGCGGTCTGCGATCGGGTGGCCTTCTTGCGCTCCGGCCGCCTGCTGGCCCAGGGCGAGACCAGCGAGCTGCTGGCCCAGGCCGGCGCCGGCTGGGAGCTGCTGGTGCGCGGCCGGGCGGTGCGCGACGACGCCGCCCTGACCGCGGATGCGCTCGAGATGCAAGCGGCCGGCCCGGATACGCTGCTGCTGCTGGCCGGCGACCGGGATCCGGACGCGGTGGTGGCCGAGCTGCTGCGCCGGGGCCACGCCCTGCGCGGGCTGCACCGGCGCCAGGCCTCGCTGGAGGACGTGTTCATCGGCCTGCTCGAGCAGGGCGAGGAGGGCTGAGCCATGGCCGCCGTGCTGTCGATCGCCCACACCGCGTTCCGCGAGTCGATCCGCAACCGCACCCTGCTCGGGGTGCTGCTGCTGGCGCTGGCCTTCATCGCCTCGGCCCTGCTGCTGGCCGAGCTGTCGCTGGACCAGCGCGGCCGGGTGGTGCTCGACTGGGGGCTGTTCTGCGTGGCGGCCTTCGGCGTCGGGCTGGCCATCCTGATGGGCGTCAGCCAGGTGCACAAGGAGGTGCGGCGCAAGAACCTCTACGTGGTGCTCAGCCGCCCCATCCGCCGCTGGCAGTACGTGCTGGGCAAGTACCTGGGCCTGGCGCTGACCCTGCTGGTCGAGGTGGCGCTGATGACCGCGGCGCTGCTGATCTTGCTGGCGGCCGAGGGCGCCTACCCCGGCCTGGCCCTGTGGCAGGCGCTGTGGCTGACCCTGATCGAGATCCTGCTGGTGGCCGGCATCGCCGCGTTCTTCTCGGCCTTCACCAGCCCGGTGCTCAGCGGGCTGTTCACCCTGGGCATGTTCCTGGTCGGCCGCTCGCTGCCGGTCATCGGCCAGCTGGCCGACAAGACCGACCAGCCGCTGTTCCACGGCCTGCTGCTGGGGCTGCGCTGGGGCCTGCCCGACCTGTCCGAGTTCAACCTGGCGCCGCGGGTGGTGCACGAGCTGCCGATAGCCTGGGCCGAGGTGGGCTGGGCCAGCCTCTACGGCATCGGCTACCTGGTGCTGCTGCTGTTCCTGTCGGCCTGGATCTTCTCCCGGCGCGACCTGACCTGAGACATGTGGCGGCGCCTGGCAACCGGCCGCCGCTTCGACCGCATCGCCGCTGCGGCGGTGGGGCTGGGCGCGGCCGCGGTGGCCGTAGCCTTCGCCTACCCCCACCCCGACTGGCTGGACAGCCCGGAGCTGATCGCGGCCGCGGCCCGGCCGGGTCTGTTCCACCCGCCGGGCGCCCCGCTGGCCGTGCTGTCGGGTCACCTGCTCGGCCGGCTGCCGGGCGCCGGGCCCACCGGCTGGATGCTGGTCTTCTCGGCCGTCAGCGCCGGGCTGGCCACCGCCCTGGCGTCGTTGCTGTTCGCCGCCGTCGGCCGCCGGCTGGCACCGGCGGCCGCGTCCGGCAGCGCCCTGATGGCCCCGGCCCTGGCGCTGGCGCTGGCGCTGGGCCCCGGCCTGCTGGGCCAGGCGGTGCGCCCCGAGGTCTACTGCCTGGGCCTGGTCTTCTTCGCCGCCGGGCTGCGCGAGCTGCTGGCGCTGCAGCACCCGGCCGAACACTCTGCGCTGCCGGCCGCCCGGCGGGCCGATCGCCTGTGCGCCCTGCTGGGCATGGGGCTGGCGGTCCATCCGCTGCAGGCGCTAGCCCTGGCGCCCGGGATCGCCTGGTCGGCGCTGCGCCGCCCGAGCCGCCGGCTGTGGCTGGCCCCGCGGGCGGCGGCGCGGCGGGCCGCTTTCGGCCTGCTGGGCGCCGGCCCGATCTTTCTGCTGCCGCTGCTGGTGCGCGGCTGGGTCGATCTGCGCTTCGGCGATGCCACCACCCCGGCCGGCTGGCTGCACTATGTGCTGGGGTTGACCTACGCGCCCAGCTTCAGCGCGCCGGCCGCCGGCGCTGCGGCACCCGGGCTGCAGGCGCTGGCCGTGGTCGGGCTGGGCCTGGGCCTGCCGCTGGGGCTGCTGGTGCTGGCGGGCCTCTACCCGCTGGGCCGCCGGCAGCCGCGACTGCTGGCGCTGCTGCTGCTGACCGCGCTGGCCGGGGCCGCCGGGCTGGCCGCCCAGCGCGCGGTGCGCCTGGACAATCCGGATGCCTGCGGCTACGCCTTGCCGGTGCTGCTGGCCCTGGCAGCCGCGGCCGCCGGCGGCTTGGCCGCGGTGGCCGCGGCGCTCGATCGCTGGCGTCCCGGATGGGGCTGGTTGAGCACCGGGCTGGCCGTCGGGCTGGCGCTGTGGGCGGCTGTGGCCCAGGCGCCCGAGCGCGACCGCTCCGGCTGCAGCAACGGGTATGACTGGGTGGCCGCCGCGCTGCAGCGCCAACCGCCGGGGGCGGTGCTGCTGTTGGCCGACTTCAACCTGCTGTTCGCGGTCGATCACCTGACGCGCGTGCGGGGGCTGCGGCCCGACCTGACCGTGCTCTACCTGCGCGATCTGGACAACGCCCCGCTGCGCCGGGCGCTGGCCGGCAGCCGGCCCGCGCTGGCCGCGGCCTTGCCCGGCGCCGCGCTCGAGCCGGCGGCCCTGCGGCGGCTGGCCGCGCTGCGGCCGCTGGTCACCGACGCCGGGCCGCACCTGGCCCCGGACCGGCTGCCGCTGGCCGGCGGCGGGCCGCTGTGGCGCGTCGGCCCGGCCGCGATCG
>CAYVQE010000106.1:1502-21903 GCA_964454005.1 uncultured Myxococcales bacterium | reverse complement strand
AGGGCGGAGAACATGGCGGGCTGGTGACGATCCAGAATCTGGACGACTCGATTCCAAAATTTGGAACGCGTCTTCGCCAGCGGCCTTCAGCCCACCGACCAGATGAGACGCCGCCGATCGATTGGACGGAGTTTGCGTTCGGGAGCGATCGCCGCCGCCCGTCGATCCACCCACTGCAGCAAATCGTCGAGCCCGCCCGGCTTTTCGAATACTTCGCAGCCGAGTTCGGTGGCCCGGGCGCAATCGACAGCGACCAGCCGGCCGGAAAACACGGCCTTGTTCCGGCTCAGGCCCCGGCAACCTTTGGCTACCTGGTTGGCGATGAAGGTCAACCCATCCATGCGTGGCATCTGCATGTCGGTGATCAGAATGTCGCCGCAGACCGTGCCCGGCGGACAGTCGCAGCGGCCATCTAAGTAGACCGGACACAGCAGCGGCTCGCGGGCGGCGATGATCTCCCGGCCCTCACGAGCCAACAGCTTCTCGATCAACTGTCTGAGGTTGTCGTCATCCTCCAGCAAAAGGATCCGCGCTTCGATGCGCCTGGAGTCGCCTTTCATCGTCGATCCGTCTCCGATCTCCCACCCTGTTCACCCCAACCTGGGAGTGGATAGCAAACTCCGTGCCCGGGGCTCTGGTCATCCGGCGCGCCGGCTGTCCAGGCGCTGTGGCTGGTGGCGCGGTTGCCGGCGCGGTGGACCCGCTCGGATCGCGGAATTTGTGTACAAGCCCGCCGAGGTGTGGTAGTCATGCCCATCGGCTGAGGGAAACGAATTTCACGCTTAGAAATCCAAACAGCCACGAGCGATCCGAAGGACGACCCCTCGCACCCCTCCGAGCCCGGCCGATCGAGAGCGCAACCCGGATCCCGCGAGAAGAGAAAGGAATGGCGCCAGGTCTGCACACCAGGCCCGCCAACCAACGAATATGACCGGATTCAAACAGCTGGACCTGATCGAGCCCCTGCTGCGCGCTGTCGCCCAGCAGGGCTACCGAGAACCCACCCCCATCCAGGCCCGGGCCATGCCCCTGCTGCTCGAGGGCCGCGATCTGCTGGGCTGCGCCCAGACCGGCACCGGCAAGACGGCCGCCTTCGCCCTGCCCATGCTGCAGCTTCTGACCCAGGCCAACGCCGCCCAGGGCAAGGCCTCCATCCGGGCCCTGGTGCTGTCGCCCACCCGCGAGCTGGCCGCCCAGATCGAGGAGAGCTTCCGGGCTTATGCCCGCCATCTCAAGCTGCGCCACCTGGTGATCTTCGGCGGGGTCAAGCAGCACGCCCAGGTCGAGGCCCTGCGCCGGGGCGTCCACATCTTGGTGGCCACCCCTGGCCGGCTGCTCGACCTGGCCGGGCAGGGCTACGTCCACCTGGACCATGTGCAGTTTTTCGTACTGGACGAAGCCGACCGCATGCTGGATATGGGCTTCATCCACGACATCCGCCGGGTGCTGAAGCTACTGCCCACGGAGCGCCAGAATCTGCTGTTCTCGGCGACCCTGCCGCCCGACATTACCCGGCTGGCGGGCGATTTCCTCAAAGACCCGGCCCGGGTCGAGGTCAGCCCGCCCTCGACCACCGTGGAGCAGATCAGCCAGCGGGTCATGTTCGTCGAGCGCAAGGCAAAACCGAAGCTGCTGGCCGAGCTGCTGGCCGCTCCGGACAAGCGCCGGGTGCTGGTCTTCAGCCGGACCAAGCACGGCGCCAACCGTCTGGTCAAGCAGCTCGGCAAGGCCGGCATCGTCGCCGCCGCCATCCACGGCAACAAGTCCCAGGGGGCGCGAACGCGGGCTCTGGACGGCTTTCACGCGGGTGCGATCCGAATCCTGGTGGCCACCGACCTGGCTTCCAGGGGAATCGACGTGGACGACATCAGCCACGTGGTCAACTTCGACCTGCCCCACGAGCCCGAGGTGTACGTGCACCGCATCGGCCGCACCGGCCGGGCGGGCTCGAGCGGGATGGCCATCTCGTTCTGCGACACCGAACAGGCCGCCGACCTGCGCAGCATCGAGCGCTTGATCGGCGAACGGATCCCGGTGGACGAAGACCACGCCTGGCACAGCCGGGAGGCCATGACCGCCGCCCCGGTCCCGACCCCGCCCCAGAAGCAGGGCCGCTCCCGCTCCCGAGACCGCGGCCGGGGTGGCCGGAACAGCAACCGACCCCGGCCGAAGTCGGCTGAGGCCACCGGAGCCAAGCCGCCCACAGCCGGTCCCCGCATCGAGCCCAGGCGCCCGCGCCGCCGGCGACGGCGTCCTGCCACCAACGCGCAGCGCTGAGCCCCCGCGGACTGCTCGGGTCGGGAAGAAGCCGCCGCTGCCCGGGAAAAAATCGGCGTTGGAACGTCGGTCCGGGCCGGCCGTTCGAGCCGAGCCCGCGCTCAGGCCCACCGGGCGCACCTTGGCGCCGCCGCCGGTGCCCGGTCACGGCCACGGTGCTCTGGCCGGGCCGCTTTGCTCAGTAGGTTTTTTCGCAGGCCTATGGAAATTCGGGGCCGGGCTCGGTGCCGCCTTGCAGCATGGGGCAGTCCGCCTGCGCGCACTCGCGGTTGCGCTTGCGCTGGCGGCAGACCAGCCGCGCCTCGGCTAGCAGGCTCACCGGCAGCAGCTCGCGCGAGAGCCGGGCCGCTTCGCGCAGCGCGATCCAGCTGTCGCGCTGGCAGCAGCGCGCGACGCGCAGCGCGGCGAGGGCGGCCAGCACCTGCTGGGTGACGCGCATGACGGTCTGGCGGGCGGTTGCCTCGAGCGGGTTGGCGTCCAGGATCACGCCGAAGCCGACGCCCACGCCGGTGGCCGCGCCGCAGGCGCCCCAAAAGGCGCAGGCGCCGCCGGCCACCTGGGCGCCGCGTTCGATGCCGGTATCGATCGCCGCGGCGGGCAACGCACCGCCGCGGTTGCGGTAGGTGGTCAGGATGACCGCCGGCACCAGGGCGTGGTGCTCGGGCCCGTGGAGCGGAAGCGCCGGGTGCTGGCGTATGGTGCGCATCAGGGCCAGCATATCGGTCTCGTCGGTCGCAGCGCAGATGTGGCGGATGGTCGCCAGGCCGTCGCGGGTGTGGCAGGCGTCGCAGACGAAGTGGCCGCGCCGGCACAGCACCGCGGTGGTCGTGCTCCGGCCGCAGTAGACACACGGGACCGGGCGCGGGCTGGACAGAACCTCCAGCTCCGCGCCGCAACACATGCAGTCGACCGCGTGCCGGTCGCCGCCGGCCGGCGCGAGGACCGGTGCCGCCTGCAACGGTGCGGGCGGCTCGGCGCAGCCACAGCAGCCGTTCATCTCGACGTTGCTCACCCGGCCGGCCTCGTCGAGCTGCAGCATCTCGTCGCCGGCCGCGGCCAGCTCCAGGCGATCGAGTTCGACCGGCACCCCGGCCGGGGCCAGCCGGCCGTCGCGGGTGAGCACCGCCGCGAAGGGGCCGCGGTAGACGGCGCGCAGCGGCTCGGTCGCGGCCGGCTTGTAGGCCGCGAAGGTCAGCGAGAAGAAGGGGTGGCCGCGCACCCTGCGGTAGGGCGTCAGCTGCAGCACCCGCGCGCCGCTGAAGCCGGTCTCGTCCAGCAGCGCGAACAGATCCCGCTGGGGCAGCGCCCCGGCGATGCATTCGCCGCGCAGCGCCTCGTCGTTGCGGATGGCCGGTGAGGGCTCGGTCTGGCAGACCACGTCGGCCACCACCAGCCGGCCGCCCGGACGCAGGATGCGCAGCGCCTCGGCGAAGACCCGGCGCTTGTCCTGCGCCAGGTTGATGACGCAGTTGGACATGACCACGTCGGCCGAGGAAGCGGGCAGCGCGATCTGCTCGAGCACGCTGTCGACGAAGGCCAGGTTGTCGTAGCCGAGCTTATCGGCCACGCCGGCGGCGCCGGCGCGCGCCAGCTCGAGCATGGGCTGCAGCATGTCCACGCCGGTGACCCGCCCCTCGGGACCCACCAGGCGGGCGGCTATGAAGCACTCGACCCCGCTGCCGCTGCCCAGGTCGACCACCCGCTCGCCCGCGGACAGATCGGCATCCAGCACCGGGCTGCCGCAGCCGTAGGAACGCACCCGCGAGGCGCCGGGGATGTGCGCCAGCAGCGCGTCGGGGTAGGGGGCCGGGTTGAGGATATCGGTGCGCGGCGCGGCTGCAGCATCGCTGTAGAACGCGCGCACCACCGAGCGGCTGTTGCGCTGGGCCAGCGACAGCAGGCAGTTCGAGTGGGTCAGCGCCACCCGCCCGTGGCTGGCGCAGCTCTCCAGCACGTCGCCCATCTTGAGACGCAGCCGCGGCGGTCCACCGTCCGGCTCTTGCTGCGCCCGGCGCGCGATCAGCCACAGCGCGAGTCGTTCGTGCAGGGGCAGGTAGGGGTCGCCGGCGGCGAAGGAAGCGCCGTGGGCGTAGGCGTGATCCGGGTCGCCGCCGCCCACCAGGTAGCGCAGCGGGCTGTCCAGCCGGCTGGCCGAGATTTCGCGCAGGCCATCGAGCACGCGGCTCTCGCGCCAGGCGCGCGCCAGACCGGCGTCCAGCCCAGTGCCCAGCTCCTGCCTGCCGATCAGCGCCGGCGAAGGGTAGAGCTTTCCGTCCGGGCCGACCGCCACCGACTCCCAGCCGCCGTTGCTGCCGTCGTGGATGGTACCGCTGGGCGCGAAGACCTGCGAACGCATGGCATCGATGTTGTCGAGGCCGATGCCGCGGCGCTCGGCGCGTTCGGCGGCCGTGGTCAGGCCGGCGAACAGAGCATGCAGCGGCGGTGTCTGGGAGCGCGCGCCGCGGCCCAGCGGCAGGTGCCACGTGAAGTGCACGCTGGCGGCGCCGCAGTCGGCGGCGAAGTCGACCACGCCCGGCATGTCGGCGGCGTTGTGCGGCCCGACGTACATCGACAGGGTGAAGCTGCGTTCCAGGCTGTGCAGCCAGCGCAGGTCGGTCTGCAGCGCGGCGAATGCGCCGGCGCCACGGGCGGCATCGTGCTGCTCGGCCAGACCGTCCGCGCTGATCTGCAGGTGCAGGCGGTCGGCCGGCCAGCGCTGCAGCGTGGCCGCTTGCTCGCGCAGCAGGCTGCCGTTGGTCAGCACGACCACGTGGCTGCCGGCGTGCGCCAGCAGGCCGTCGACGATGGCGGCGAAGCCGGGATGGACCAGGGGCTCGCCGCCGGTCAGGGCGAACACGCGGCAGCCCAGGGCCGCGGCCTCGTCCGCGATGGCCAGCGCCCTGTGTTCGGGCAGCGTCGCCGCCTGTTTGGACGAGCAAGAGAACAGGCAGTGGCGGCAGCTCTGGTTGCAGCGGTCGGTCAGGTGCAACCACAGCTCGCGCAGGTGCTCCGTGTGCAGGTAGGCCGCCCGACCCGCGTAGTCGGCAGCGTTCCCGTCCGGCAGCCGCTCCAAGAAGCGGCGTCCGGCCCAGTCCGGACCAGCTTGGCCACCGTCGCGCAGCGCGCGCAGCAACCCGTCGGCCGCCGCATTGGGCACGAGCCAGTCTGGCTTGTCCGGGTGCACCCACACGGCCAGCCCCTCGTGCTCCAGCCGTTGCCAGGCGTGCAGGTCGTCGCCGGCGCTCATGGTCGGGCTGACCTTTCTTCTCGTTCCTCGCCTGCGGGCTGCAAGCCAGCGCCGGGTTCCAGCGAACGGGTGCCGCCCGGCACGCGTGCGACGCGTAGCACGTCAACCGGACACACCGTGACGCAGATGCCGCAGAAGATGCAGCAGGTGGTGTAGTTCGACAGCGGCAGCTGGCGCTGGGCGAAGGCGCGCACGTCGATGCCCATCTGGCAGTAGCGCGTGCACTCGCCGCAGGAGATGCACTCCTCGTTGGGCACGATGGCCAGCTTGCCGCCTCCCCAGCGGCCCCACAGCTCCATCCACTTGGCCAGCGGACAGAAGAAGCGGCACCAGATGCGGCCGCCCGAGAAGGGGTACAGGGTGATGGCCACCACCGAGGCCAGCCCCAGGTCCACCACGGTTTTGTAGCCGCTCTTGATACCGTCGGGGTTGAGGAAATCGCGGTAGCCCGCGATAAGCACGATGCTGAAGGCCACCGTCACCACCAAAATGACCGTGCTCGAGATCTCCAAGTGCCGCACCGCCTTGCCGCGGGGGGCCTTGTGGCGCCAGCCGTCGCCGACCGTGTCCGCCAGCCCGCCGCAGGGGCAGAACCAGGCGCAGAAGCGCTTGCCGTGGAAGATGGAGAAGATGGGCATGAATACCAAAAATGCGACCAGGGTGGCGAGCGCCCACGGCAGCACCGAATCCGAGAACAGGGTGTGGGCCGGCTCCCACAGGCCGTAGTAGCCGAGCGGGTAGGTCAGGCTGACCCCCCAGCTGCGCCAGTAGTGGGGGTAGGCCAGCAGCAGCCACAGGCCCCAGGGCAGCACGAAGTAGACCAGCCACTGGGCGGCGATGTAGGTGCCGTAGCGCTTGCGTTGCATGGGATCGCGGCGGTACTTGCGCAGCGCCCGCAGCCCGAAGAAGGTCATCAGCAGGGAGTACAGCAGGCCGTAGAGCAGACCGGGGTCCGCTCCGGCGGTTTTCAAGCCGGAGTAAATCTGTTCGAAGGGCCACAGCCCGTTCTTGATGCCGTAGATGGAGTAGACCAGCACCAGCACCCAGCCGATGTGGATCAGGCGCGGGCCCAGCCAGGAGCCCTCGAAGCGCACGCCCAACCGCTCTAAAAAGGCCCTGGGCGGAGCAGCGCCGATCAGGACGAAGGCGGCGTCGGCCGACAACGCGTCCACCTGGTCGCCGGAGACAATCTCGACCCGCCCTTCGCCGAAGGCGCGCACCTGGCTCTCGCGCCGGATGCCGAGTTCGCCGCTGCGCTCGGCCTCGAGCAGCAGCTTGCGGTTGTTGGCCGCCAGGCGGGGAAAGTCGGCGCCGCGGTGGACCAAGGTCACCCGGTTGGCCCGACACAGCGCCAGCGCGGCCTCGGCGGCCGAGTTGCCGCCACCGGCCACGACCAGGTCGCGATCGCTGTACTTGCCTGGATTGAGCAGGCTGGTGAACACGCCCGGCCCATCCTCGCCGGGCACTTTAAGCCGGCGCGGATTGCCCATGCGGCCCATGGCCAGCACGACGCGCCGGCCGCGGATGCGCTCGCCGTCGGCGGTCTCGACGGTGAAGGCCTCGCCCTCGCGCTTGACGTCGCGCACGTCGGCACCGGTCTCCACGGCGAGTTGTTCGGCCGCCTGTCCCCAGCGCTCGAGCAGCTCCTCCTTGACGGCGTCGTCCAGCCACATCTGGCCGCGGGTCGGCAGCTCGGTCGGCTCGGCGTAGACCTGCTTGCCCGCCGGGAAGTTGTGTATGGTGTCCAGCGGCCGGGTCTTCTCCAGCAGCCGGTAGCGGTAGCCGCGCCGCTTCGCCTCGAGCGCTGCGGCCAGGCCGGCCGGGCCGGCGCCCACGATGACCACGTCGACCGTCTCGCCATCGCCGCCCGGCTTGTCCAGCCGCGAGATGCAGCGGATGACTTCGACCCCCTCGTTGATGCAGGTCTTGAGCAGCGGCGAGCCGTTGGCGGCCCCCACGATGTGCAGGCCCTTGATGTTCGTCTGCAGATGGGCGTCCAGCTCCGGCCGGCTCTCCACGCCCTCGGCGTACTGGGGATCCCTGCGTACCAGGCTGAAGGCCATGTCACTCCCCTCTGCTGAAGGTTTCAATATTCGACGAAGATCGAGCCGCATCTTAGCCAATCGCGGCAGGCTTGACAAGACGACTTGACATGTCCTTTTTTCGTGAACACTCTGTCGCCAGTCGCTGACCGAGACGCACGGCGTTCAGGAGGTGGGAGATGGAAGCGAGCAAACCGGGACCGGCCTGCTGGGCGGTGTTGCCGCTCGCGCTGCTGCTGGCTGCGCCGGCCGCGGCGGCGGAGCGGGTCGACTGGCGGGCCTGGGACGGCATCCTCGCCGAACGCGTCAGCCCGACCCGGCTGCACGGCGTGGCCCTGGCCGGCGTGGACTACGATGGGCTGCGCGCCGACCGGGACGCCTTCGACGCCCTGGTCGCTTCCCTGGCCGGCTTCGATCCTGACGTGCTGTCATCCCGGGCCGAGAAGCTGGCCTTCTGGATCAACGCCTACAACGTGGGCGCGGTCAAGCTGGTGCTGGACCACCCGGAAGTTGGCAGCCTGACCGCGGTCGGGCCCGAAAAGGGGGCGGTCTGGAAGATGGACGCGCTCGAAATCAGCGGTCGCGGCTACAGCCTGGACGCCATCGAGCACGGCACGCTGCGCAAGCTGGCCGAGCCGCGCATCCACTTCGCCGTGGTCTGCGCCTCGGTGTCCTGTCCCGATCTGCGCGCCGAGGCCTACCGGGCCGCACGGCTCGACGCCCAGCTCGACCAGCAGACCCGGCGCTTTCTGGGCAACCGGGACAAGGGGCTGCGCTTCGACGCGGCGGACGAGCGCGTCGTGGTCACCCGGCTGTTCAAGTGGTTCGCGGCCGACTTCGGCGGCCGCCAGGGCGTGCTCGAATTCATCGCCGCCCACCTGCCGGCGGGGCGCGAGCCGCCGGCAGGCTGGCGCGGCTTCACGCTGGGCTATCTGGGCTACGACTGGCGCCTCAACGGCACCTGAGCGCTGCCGGGCGCCCGCCTCGTCCCTTGCCGGCAGCTGCCTTGCTTCGCCCCTGCTTTCGGATAAACTGAGTCCATTCGCGCGCAGCCGACTCGGGGACAAGGGCTGGCGGGCGCATCGATGTGGAGCACGAGCTGCGGGATGCCGTGGCGGTGAGGGGTGTTGAGGCGGTGGAAGCGGTTATAATCGGGGCCATGGCGGTCTACTGCTGCTGTGCCGGGGCGCTGTTCGTCTACGGGTTGAACTGTTACGTCATGCTATGGCTGTTCAGGCGGGCCCGCCGCCGCCAGGCCGAGCTGGATGCCCGCCTGCTGGCGCGTTTCGCGCGCAGCCGCTCGGATGCCGATCTGCCGGTGGTCACCACGCAGCTGCCGATCTTCAACGAGAAGTTCGTGGTCGAGCGCCTGCTGCGGGCGGTGTGCGCCTTCGACTACCCGCAGGACAAGCACGAGATCCAGGTGCTGGACGACTCGACCGACGAGACGCGCGAGATCACCGCCCGCTTGGTGGCCGAGCTGCGCCGTCAGGGCCACGATATCCACCACCTGCACCGCAGCCGGCGCTCCGGTTACAAGGCCGGGGCACTGGCGGCCGGGATGCGCTCGGCGCGCGGTGAGCTGATCGCCATCTTCGACGCCGACTTCGTGCCGCCGCCGGACTTCTTGCGCCGCACCGTGCCCTTCATGGTCGAGGATGCGGACTGCGGTTTCGTCCAGACCCGCTGGGGCCACCGCAACCGGGGCTACTCGCTGCTGACCATGGCCCAGGCCATCGGCATCGACGGGCATTTCGTCATCGAGCAGTCGGCGCGCGCCTGGAATGGTCTGTTCTTGAACTTCAACGGCACCGCCGGGCTGTGGCGGCGCCAGGCCATCGAGCAGGCCGGCGGCTGGCAGGCCGATACCATCACCGAGGACCTGGATCTGTCCTACCGCACCCAGCTGGCCGGCTGGTCCGCCTGCTTCTTGTTCGACGTGGTTACGCCGGCGGAGCTGCCCACCAACATCAACGCCTTCAAGTCGCAGCAGCACCGCTGGGCCAAGGGCTCGATACAGACCGCCATCAAGCTGCTGCCCACCGTGCTGCGCCGCCCGGACGTGCCGCGCTTCAAGAAGCTGCAGGCGGTGCTGCACCTGACCCACTACCTGGTCCACCCCACCATCGTGCTGATGACCTTGCTGGTGCTGCCCCTGTTGCTGTGGGGCGCCGGTCTCTTCGAGCCCTGGCTCATCGTCCCGCTGCTGGTGTTGATGCTGGCCTCCATGGCGGCGCCCTCGACCCTGTACCTGTTTTCGCAGAAGGCGGCCTACCCGGACTGGAAGCGCAAGCTCAAAGTGCTGCCGGCGCTGATGGTGCTGGGCATGGGGCTGGCGGTCAACAACAGCCTGGGGGTGGCCGGGGCCGTGTTCGGCCACCGGCGCGGTGAGTTCGTGCGCACGCCCAAGCTCGGGGCGCTGGCCGAGAAGCGCGCCCGGCGGCGCCGCTCCGGCAAGGCCCGCAGCTACCGCATGCCGCTCAACCGCCTGTTCTTGTTCGAGGTGGCGCTCGGGCTCTGGGCCGCCGGCGCCTTTGCCGCCTACCTGTCGCTGTTCAAGTTCCTGGTCGGCCCCATCCTGCTGCTCCACGCCGCCGGTTTCTTCTACGTGGGCACGGTCTCGATCATACACGCCTGGCGCTGGCAGTCGTGAAGGACGAGAGCGAGACCCCGCCGCGGCCGGGGGTGGGCAGCTGGATCCTGCTGTGCTGCTGCGGCACGACCCTGGCTGGCGTCTGCCTGCTGCTCGGCCAGGACGCCGGCCGCTTCGCCGACTGGGTCTGGCTGGCCGCCGCCGGGGGCAGCGCCTGCGGCGGCCTGGTGGTCTGGGCCGCCTGGCACTGGCGGCGCTTCCGGGTGGGGGCCTGCTGGCTGCTGGCGGTGCTGGCCGCCGCCGTGCTGTTGCGGGTCAGCCTGTGGCCGGCCGACCGCTACCTGTCGGACGACATCTACCGCTACCACTGGGATGGCAAGGTGCTGGCCGCAGGCATCAACCCCTACCGCTACGCTCCCCAGGATCCGGCCCTGGATCCCCTGCGCGGCGACGATTTCGACGTGCGCATCAACCATCCGGGCTACCACACCGTGTACCCGCCCCTGGCCGAGCTGCTCTTCGCCGCCGGCTACGCGCTGAGCCCGGGACGCCTCGCCGGCCTGCGCCTGCTGCTGCTGCTGAGCGAGCTGGCCTGCTGGGGCCTGCTGCTCGCCGAGATGGGCCGGCGCGGCCTGCCGCGGTCGGGTGTGCTGCTGGCCGCCTGGCTGCCGCTGGCCCTGTTCGAGGGCCATCTGCCGGGCCACGTCGATTCGCTGGCCCTGCCTGGAATCGCCCTGTTCGTGCTCTGGCTGGACCGCGATCGGGCCCTGCCGGCTGCCGCGGCGCTGGCCGCGGTGGTGCTGATCAAGCCGCTGGCGCTGATCTTCGTCCCGGCCGCGGTGCGCCAGGTGGGCTTGCGCCGCGCCGCGCTGGCCGGCGCCGCCTTCGCCATGCTCATCGCGGGCGCCTACCTGCCCTTCATCGCCGCCGGCGAGCACCTGTTCAGCTCCATGTGGGCCATGGCCGCGCAGTGGTCTTTCAACGGCAGCCTGGCCGGTGTGCTGGAGGCCTTGCTGCCGAAGGAGATGGCGCGTTCGATCGCGGCCGGCCTGCTGGCGCTGTTGATCGGGCTGGGCACCTGGCGCGGCCGTGATCTGCTGTCGCGCCTGCTGCTGGCCTATGCCGCCTTTGCCATCTGCAGCCCCAACCTGCTGCCCTGGTATCTGATCGGTCTGCTGCCTCTGCTGGTGTTGCGGCCGGATCCGGCCCTGCTGTGGCTGGCGGTCAGCATCCCGGTGACCGAGGTGGTCATGGTAGGCTGGCGCCAGCAGCAGCTCTGGCAGCTGCCGTTGTGGGCCTCGCTGCTGCAGTTTTTGCCGTTCTTCGCCCTGCTGGCGCTGGGGGCCTGGCGCGGCTGGGGCGCCTTCGCCGCTTCAGCCGAACGCCCCCGCCTGTAGGGTGGCGGATGAGCAAATCAACGCGTTGGTCTGAAGTGCCGCAGGGAATTTCAGGTTCGGCGCGACCGTAGCCGGTCGACCAGCTCGGCGAGCTTGGCCGCAGCCACCGTAGCCAGAATGGTGCGCCCGGCGCGGGCGGAGCCGAGCAGGGTGCCGCTGATCTTCGAGCGTCCGGCCCGGCGCACCCGGTAGCGTACCGGCATCTCGGCCACCTGCAGGCCCAGCCGGGCGGCCTTGACCTGCATCTCGATGGTCCAGCCGAAGTCGGGATCGGCCATCTCCAGCCGCGCCAGCGCCTCACGGCGCAGCGCCCGAAAGGGGCCCAGGTCGGTGTAGACTACGCCCCACAGCAGGCGCACCAGGCTGCAGGTCAGCCGGTTGCCGAAGCGTTGCAGCGGGCTGAGGGAGCCGGCCTCGGCCTGGCCCAGCACCCGCGAGCCCAGCGCCAGATCGAGCCGGCGGTCGAACAGAAAGCCCAGCAGGGCTTCGAGCTGGCCGGGATCGTCGCTGCCGTCGCCATCGAGGAACACCAGCACGTCGGCGTCAGCCGCGGCCCGGATGCCTGCCAGACAGGCGCTGCCGTAGCCGCGCCGCGGCTCGCGCACCACCTCGGCCCCGCCGGCGGCCGCCCTTTCGGCGGTGGCGTCGCTGGAGCCGTTGTCCACCACGATCAGGCGGTCGACGATGTCGCGGTCGACGGCGGCCAGCACCGCAGCGATGGCTTCCTGCTCGTCGAGCGCCGGGATGATGGCGGCGATGCGCTGGTCGCGGAACATGGCGAATGCGCCGCCTAGCGCAGGCCGAGCGCCTCGAGTCGGGCCCGGTCCTCGCGCGAGGTCAGCTTCCAGTACTGCATGCGCTCGCTGCCGAGCAGGGCGGCTTTTTCGCCGGCCGCGGTCTGCCAGGCCACGATGCGGTGCGGCCAGGCGGTCTCCACCTGCACGGTCAGCGCGGGCCGCCCCGGGGAGCGGACGGTGTAGACGTCGACGGTAAACTCCCCGGCCGGCACCTCGACCTCGCTCGGCTCGGCGTCCCGGGCCACGCTGGCGGTGGACCACTGCAGTGGCTTGTGCTCCAGGCGCACCTCGGCCAGCGCCGGCAGGTAGGCGAAGTCGCGCTTCTCGCCGCGGGCCAGCAGTGGGCCGAACAGTCCGCGCAGGGCGATGAACAGGGTGTCGCCGGTCAGGGCTTGTTTCGGGTAGTCCAGATCGCGCTGCTGGTCGGCCTCGCCGTCGAAGTAGCTGTAGCTGCTGGAGCGCACGCGTTCGGCGTCGAACAGCAGCTGGTGGAACATGGTGCCGCACCATTCCTGGCTGGTGAAGGCCAGCTTGCTGGGCGCGCCCCGCGGCCGGTCGCCGGCGGGGTCGACGTGGACGAAGCTGCTGGTCATCACCCGATAGGGGTAGACCCCGGTCTGGAAGCTGCGCATGTGGTTGAGCTTGAGCACGTAGAAGCGATCGGCTGCGGGATGATCGGGGTCTTCGGGTTTGACCCGGGTGGAGCGCGTCTGCGGCTCGGCCACGTAGATCAGCACCGCCCGGCCCCGCCGGGGCTCGCCGTAACGCGGCCGCACCAGGGAGTAACTGTCCACCTCGGCCTTGGCGTCGCCCCAAGTGTCCCAGAACGAGGCGCCCTCGGTACGCGACTCCTCGGGACAGGCCACCAGGGCGGCCACCGCCACCGCCATCGCGGCCCAACTCCAACGCACGCGCATGCCCACCTCCCGTCAGTGTTTTGGTCTCCAGTTGGTCAAGGTACAGCACGGCCGGGGCATGTCAATGACGGGGCTCGCAGGCCTGCTCGTTCGCCAGCCTCTGCCGGCGGGCGTTGATGGCCACGCCCAGGTCGGCCTCGTCAACGGAGTTCATCGGCGGTCGACTTTTCGTCGCGAACGCGAGGCGGCCGTTCAGCGCGTCTGTTCGAGATCCAGCTTGAGCGACAGGAAGCGCAGCAGGTCCTTGAGCGCCAGCACCCCGACCAGCTCGCCGTCGGCCACCACCATCAGCCGGCTCTGGCCGGAGCGGCTCATGCGGTTGAGCGCCTCGACCGCATCGGTGTCCGGGGCGATGGTGCGGTTCTGGCCGCAGCCCTCGGCCACCTGGCCGACGGTGTGCTGCTCCCATTCTTCCCGCGACAGCTTCTTGACGTCGCCGGCGGTGACGCAGCCGACCAGCCGGCCGTCGCCCACCACCGGAAACATCTTGAGGTGGTGGCGGTACATGTACTGCTCGACCAACTCGGCGACGGTGGCATCGGGCGGGACCGTCTTGGGCTCGGGGTTCATGAAGCGCGAGACCGGCTCGCCGCGGAGCGTCTCGTTGAGCAGGGTGCGCTGGTAGCCGGCGCCGGCCGCGTGGCGGATGAACAGACCGATCAAAAACCACCACATGCCGCCGATGAAGTTGCCCTCGAGCACGAACACCACCCCGAGCAGGATCAGCAACAGCCCGAAGATCGAGCCCAGCGTGGAGGTGATGCGGGTGGCCCAGCGGATGTCGCCCTTGAGCTTCCACAGCCCGGCGGCCGGAACCGCAACCGACCCCGGCCGAAGTCGGCTGAGGCCACCGGTGCCAAACCGCCGACAGCCGGCCCCCGCACCGAGCCCAGGCGGCCACGCCGCCGGCGACGGCGTCCTTCCTCGAACGTACAGCGCTGACGGCGCGCTCAGGCCGTGACGCTCTTTTTCTGCTGGGCCTTGTCCTGCGCCTTTTCGATCAGTTCGATGACCTCGGGTATCTTCTCGAACAGCTTGTCCAGCAGGCCCTTCTTGGTCGGGATGGCCTGCACCTCGACGCCGTCGGCGGTGAAGGCGATCAGGCCCACCGGGCGCACCTTGGCGCCACCGCCGGTGCCGCCGCCGAGGCCCTTGCCGGCGCCGGGGCCGGACTTGCCCTTGCCCTTGTGGTCGTGGAACTCGCCCTCGCCCTCGCCGCCGCCGGCTCCGATGCCCACGCCCACGCGCGATAGCGGCACGATGGTCACGCCGTCGAACTCGATGGGCTCGCCCACCACCACTTCGCTGGTGGCGATGTGGCCCAGGTTGTCGGCCAGCAGGTCTAGCATCTCCGCGATGTGTTTCATGCTCTTCTCCTTTCTACTTCAGCAGGCTCTCGACGCGGACCTTCCCGCCGTCGACCACCACCACCGCCACCGGCTGGGCCTTGGCACCACCGCCGGCGCCGCCGCCGGTGCCCTTGCCCGAGTTGCCGCCCCCGTCTCCGGCCGGCGCCTCGCCGCTGCCGCCGCCGCCGCCGAAGCCCAGGCTTAGCGCGCACAGCGGGATCACGTGGCGCTCGCCCACCGAGATGGTCTTGGCGACCACCGCGTTGGCCTGCGCCTTTTGCCGGACCTCCCGGCTTACCTTTTCCAGCAGTCCCTTGATGTGCTCCAACATGTCCGACCTCCTTTGCCGCTCAGGCCATGGCGCGCAAGGCCCGGCGGTTTCGCTTGCGCAACAGCAGTCCCAGGGCCACCAGCCCCAGCTGGATGATCCAGATCCGCATGCCGATCCAGCCGTCCAGCTCGATTCGCTCGTTCGTGTAATCGCAGTCCACATCCAGCGCGAGGCCCCGCGTACGGCCGGCGAGCAGCGCCAGCAGCAGCGCCACGTAGGCGGTGTCGGCCGGGTCGTCCAGGCCCACCGTGCCGCGAAGCCGGCCGCGGATGTGCAGGGCGCGGATCACGCGTCCGAACATATTCAGCAGCGTGCGCCGATGGCGCAGCAGTCCGCGCGCGCCGCCGCCCTGCTTGTCCTCGCCCGTTTTTTCCTTCTTCTCTTTCTTCTCGTCCTCTCGCTCTTCGGTGTGCTGGTCGCCGCCGAGACGCAGGCGGTGGATGCGCAGGCCGAGCAGCCGCAACGTCAGCCCGTCGCGGGCCAGACGCAGCGAGACCAACCCCCAGGCCCAGCCGGCCGCGGCCCGGCCATCGGCCCGGCCCTGGTGCACCGAGCCGGACACCCGCAGCCCGAAAGGCAGCAGCAGCAGCGCCAGCAGCAGGCCGCCGAGTACGGCCAGGATCCATAGCAGGATGCTCAGCAGCAGCGACATCGCGTTCAGGCCTTCCCGCCCAACAGGCGCCGCCACAGCGAAGGGCGCTCGGCGGCCGCTTTATCCTCATCCCGCCGCAGGCGGCTGTAGGCGTAGCGCACGGCGCGAGCGCCGGCGCGTCG
This sequence comes from uncultured Myxococcales bacterium, assembly GCA_964454005.1. Taxonomy (GTDB): domain Bacteria; phylum Myxococcota; class B64-G9; order B64-G9; family B64-G9; genus CAYVQE01. The sequence continues at coordinate 6,179 of CAYVQE010000106.1, read as the reverse complement.
GCTCTTCGGCTTGTTCGGCTGGGGCGGCTTTTCGGCTTCGGCCCTGCCGCGCTGCAGCGGGCCCAGGGCGTAGCGCACCGTGCGCAGGCCTTGGCCAGCGGCGGCCGCGCTGTCGCGGGCGGCCGTGGTCGGCGCCGCGTTGGCCAGCGCCAGGGCCGGACCGCGCAGGCTCCAGCCCAGACCGCGCAGCGCGGCCCGGGCGCGCGGCAGCCGCTGCTCGCCGCTGCGCTCCGGCCGGCGCGGGGCCCCGGTTGCGCCGGGTGCGACCCCCAGGGCCTGCTCGATCTGTTCGATCAGCCCGGCCGGGGGCTGCTCGGGCGGCGCCTCGGCCAGCAGCCCGCGCAGCGCCAGGGTCTCGGAAAAGGCCGTGGCCACCTCGGGCCGCGTCAGCTCGCGCTCGAAAGCGGCCGCCTGCTCGCCGCTCAGCAGACCGTCCAGGTAGGCCTCGATGCGGTCGTCCAGCTCCTGGTTCATCGCACACCTCCCCGAAAGACCGGCGCCAGCAACCGCTTCAGCTTGCCGCGTGCCCGGTGCAACCGGGTCTTGACCGTGCCCACCGGCATGCCCATGGCCTCGGCCACTTCGGCGTCGGACAGCTCCTCGCGGTAGCGCAGGTCGATCAGCACCCGGTCCTGGATCGCCAGCCGCTCCAGCGCGCGGGCGACGATGGCGCCGGACTCGCTGCTGGCCGCGGCGCGCTCCGGGCCCGGGTCGCGCTCGTCGCCCAGCCGCGCCAGCGCCTCTGCATCCGTGTTCCGACCGGCCTTGGCCGCGACCCGGCCCAGCTTGCTCAAACAGACGTTGTAGCAGATGCGCGCGGCCCACGGCGCCAGCGGCCGGGTGGGGTCGAAGCGGTCGAAGGAGCGGTGGATGCGCATGAAGGTCTCCTGGCTAGCGTCCTCGGCCTCGGCGCCCGGGCCCACCATGCGCACCGCCACGCGGTAGACCAGCGGACCCAGGCGCCGGATGAGCAGCCGCCAGGCCTCCGGGTCGCCCTGCCTGCACCTGCGTGAAAGATCCGCGTCGGTGATGGTCTCGGCTCCCATGTCGCCCCGGCTGCTATCCTGTCACGGTCTACCCGGGCTGGCGACCAGGGGTTTCATCTTTTCGAGGTGGACCGAAGGGCCCGGAAAACGTGGGCTTCGTCTCGGGCGCTCGGGCGAGCACCCGCTCCGCGGGGAGCGGATCTCAGGCGTCGGCGTCGGGCCCGAGCCGCGTGCGGCCCAGCAGGCGGGCGTTGACGGCCACGATCACGGTCGAGGCCGACATCAGCAGCGCGCCGACGGCCGGCGACAGCAGCACGCCGACGGGCGCCAGCACGCCGGCCGCCAGCGGGATGGCCGCGATGTTGTAACCGGCCGCCCACCACAGGTTCTGCACCATCTTGCGCCGGGTGGCGCCGGCCAGATCCAACACCGCCACCAGGTCGCGCGGATCGGAGCGCACCAGCACCACGTCGGCCGACTGGGCGGCGATGTCGTGCTCGTCCAGGTAGAGCTGACCGACCACCAGCAGGCTGCGGCCGTCGGCCTCGGCCCGGGCGCCGCGGCCGGGGATGCTCTGGTGGTCGCTGGCGTGGGCCGGATCGATGTCCTGTTGCCGGGCGTAGTCCAGGATGCCGCGGCCGATGGGGTGCTGCGAGCCCTGCTCGACGCCGGCCGCCAGGCGAACCGCCTCGCGTTCGTCGATCCCCTCGGCGGTGGCCACCGCGCTGACGCCGAAGCGGCCCTCGGTCAGCGTACCGGTCTTGTCGAACACCACCGCGTCCAGCGCCCGGGCGCGCTCGAAGTCGGCCCGGTTGCGCACCAGCAGGCCGTTGCGGGCGGCCAGCGCGGTCGATACGGCCACCACCAGCGGCACCGCCAGGCCCAGGGCATGGGGGCAGGTGATGACCATCACGGTCACGCTGCGCTCCACCGCGAAGACCAGCTCGCGGCCGCCCAGCAGCCAGCCGGCCAGGGTGGCCGCGCCGGCGCTCAGCGCGGCGATGGTCAGCCAGAAGGCGGCCCGGTCGGCGGTGTCCTGCGAGCGCGAGCGCGACTCGCGCGAGCGCCGCACCAGCTCGACCATCTGCGCCAGGTAGCTCTCCTGACCCGTCTTCTCGACCGCCACCGTCAGGGCGGCCTCGCCGTTGATCGCGCCGCCGACCACCTCGGCTTCGGCCTGCTTGCGCACCGGGGTGGACTCACCGGTGATCATGGATTCGTCCACCGAAGAACTGCCTTCGACCACCGTGCCGTCGGCCGGGACCTTCTCGCCGGGCTTGACCAGCACCCGGTCGCCGGCCGCCAGGTCCTCGATTTCCACCTGCTCCACCGAACCGTCGCCGGTCAAGCGGTGGGCCTCGGCCGGCATCAGCTCGACCAGCTCGTCCAACGCGCCCGAGGCGCCGATCACCGAGCGCATCTCGATCCAGTGGCCGACCAGCATCACGTCGACCAGGGTGGTCAGCTCCCAGAAGAACACCCGGCCGCTGACGCCGACCGACACCGTCGCGCTGTAGCCGTAGGCCACCGTGATGGCCAGGCCGATCAGGGTCATCATGCCAGGCTGGCGCTGGCGCAGCTCGTCGACCAGCCCGCGCAGGAAAGGCCAGCCGCCGTAGAAGAACACCACCGTGCCCAGGCCGAGGCGCACCCAGTTCTCACCGGCAAAGGCCAGCGCCTGGCCAAGGCCCAGCCAACCCTGGATCATGGGCGACAGGGCCAGGATGGGCAAGGTCACCACCAGCGACACCCAGAAGCGGCGCCGGAAGTCGGCCATCATCTGCCGGTGGTGCGCGGTGTGATCGTGGCCGCCGTGCTGTTCGTGGCCGCCGTGGCCGTGCTGGCTGGCATGATCGTCGTGGCCTTCGCGCTCCCGGCCGGGCGCGGCCTCGTCAACGGGGTGCATCGGCGGCTGCCGTTCAGCGCGCCTGTTCGAGATCCAGCTTGAGCGACAGGAAGCGCAGCAGGTCCTTGAGCGCCAGCACCCCGACCAGCTCGCCGTCGGCCACCACCATCAGCCGGCTCTGGCCGGAGCGGCTCATGCGGTTGAGCGCCTCGACCGCATCGGTGTCCGGGGCGATGGTGCGGTTCTGGCCGCAGCCCTCGGCCACCTGGCCGACGGTGTGCTGCTCCCATTCTTCCCGCGACAGCTTCTTGACGTCGCCGGCGGTGACGCAGCCGACCAGCCGGCCGTCGCCCACCACCGGAAACATCTTGAGGTGGTGGCGGTACATGTACTGCTCGACCAACTCGGCGACGGTGGCATCGGGCGGGACCGTCTTGGGCTCGGGGTTCATGAAGCGCGAGACCGGCTCGCCGCGGAGCGTCTCGTTGAGCAGGGTGCGCTGGTAGCCGGCGCCGGCCGCGTGGCGGATGAACAGACCGATCAAAAACCACCACATGCCGCCGATGAAGTTGCCCTCGAGCACGAACACCACCCCGAGCAGGATCAGCAACAGCCCGAAGATCGAGCCCAGCGTGGAGGTGATGCGGGTGGCCCAGCGGATGTCACCCTTGAGCTTCCACAGGCCGGCGCGCAGCACCCGGCCGCCGTCGAGCGGGAAGGCGGGGATCAGGTTGAACCCGGCCAGCACCACGTTCAAAAAGGCCATCCAGTCGAGCACGCCCACCACTGCCCGCGGCCAGCCCGCATTGTGGCCCTGCAGGCCGAGCACGTAGAACAGACCGGCCAGCACCAGGCTGGCGACGGGCCCCATCAGCGCCATCCAGAACTCGGCCTCGGGTGCGGCCGGCTCCTCCTCCATCTCGGCCACGCCACCGAAGATGAACAGGGTGATCGAGTGGATGGGCAGGCCGAAACGCCGCGCCACCAGCGAGTGGGCCATCTCGTGGAAGGCGATCGAGATCAGCAGCCCGACCGCGCCGGCCGCGCCCATGCCCCAGTAGGTCGCGGTCGACAGGCCCTCGATCTGCTGGGGAAACAGGCCGGCGGCCAGGCTCCAGGCCACCAGCAGCGCCAGGATCAACCAGCTCAGGTCGACCTTGACCGCGAAGCCGAACAGCTTGAAGATGGTGATGCTCCTCGACAGCATGATAGCGAAGACCTCCTGCGCCATTGCCCTGCAAGGCCGGTGCCCAGTGTCACTCGACTGATTTAAAATGAAATGTCGCTGTTGATCGGCCTTCCGCCCCCCTTGGCTGGTCGGTTTCGGGTGGCTCGTTTCAAGCCCTTCGGGCGCCGGCCGCGGCCGGCCGGCCGCCAGCCGTGCGGGCGCGACCATGGCACGTGGCTTGCCTCCAATCTGCAGCGGAGGTGGTCATGCGACGAGAGCAGCGCGATCTGGCCGAGGGCTTCCTGTTCACCGACCTGTACGAGTTGACCATGGCCCAGCTCTATTTCCGCCAGGGCCTGCAGCAGCGGCCGGCCCAGTTCGATTTCCTGTTCCGCAGCTACCCGGATTACGGCTCGCACAAGGCCGGCTACTGCATCAACGCCGGCCTGGGCTCGCTGCTCGACTGGATGGGCCAGACCCGCATCCAGCCGGCCGAGCGCGAGTGGTTGGCCGGGCTGACCGGCCGCAGCGGCGAGCGCATCTTCGCCCCGGATTTCCTCGACTGGCTGGCCGAGGCCGGGCACTTCGGCGAGGTGGAGCTTTTGGCCGTGCCCGAGGGCCGGGTGGTGCACCCGGGCGAGCCGCTGGTGGTGGCCCGCGGGCCCCTGGTGCAGGCC
>CAYVQE010000106.1:0-1492 GCA_964454005.1 uncultured Myxococcales bacterium | reverse complement strand
CCCAGCTGCTGGAGACCGCCCTGCTCAACCACCTGTGCCACCAGATCCTGATCGCCACCAAGGCCGCCCGCATCCGCGAGGCCGGCGCCGGCCAGCCGCTGATGGAGTTCGGCATGCGCCGCGCCCATGGCACCGGGGCGACCACCGCAGCCCGGGCGGCGTTGATCGGCGGGGCCGATTCCAGCTCCAACGCCGGGGCATCGGCGGCGCTGGGCCAGGCGGCCAAGGGCACCCACGCCCACAGCATGGTCCAGGCCTTCATGGCCACCGGGGCCGGCGAGCTGGCCGCCTTCCGGGCCTATGCCGAGGTCTACCCGGACGACTGCATCCTGCTGGTCGACACCATCGACACCCTGGACAGCGGCATCCCCAACGCCATCCGGGTGTTCGAGGAGCTGCGGCGCGCCGGCCACCAGCCGGTGGGCATCCGGCTGGACTCGGGCGACCTGGCCGAGCTGGCGGTGCGCGCGGCCGAGATGCTGGACGCGGCCGGTTTTGCGGAGACCAAGATCGTGCTGTCGAACCAGCTCGACGAGCTGACCCTGCAGCAGATCCTCTGCCAGATCGCCGCCGAGGCCCGCGACCGCGGCCAGGACGCCGATGCCATCATCGGCCGGCTGCTCTACGGGGCCGGCACCCGGCTGCTGACCTCGGCCGGCGATGCCTCGCTCGACGGGGTGTACAAGCTGGTGGCCCTGCAGCAGGGCGGCGAGTGGCGGCCGGCGGTCAAGGTCTCCGACAGCCCGGCCAAGACGCTGGATCCGGGCGACAAGCGGCTCTGGCGGCTGTACGACCGGCGCCACAGGGCGGTCGGCGACCTGGTGGGCCTGGCCGTCGAGGACCCGGAGCAGATGGATCCGCTCGAGTTGCACCACCCGGCCGGCGCCCGAGCCGAGCGCTCCGTGGCCCGCGAGACCTTGGCCCAGATAGAGCCCCTGCTCGAGCCGGCCCTGCGCGACGGCCGGCCGGTGGGCCAATCGCTTGAACTGGCCGCCATTCGCCGGCGGCGCGACGCCGACCTGCAGCGGCTGGAACCGGGGGTGCGCCGGATCATCAACCCGCACATCTACGCCCTGTCGGTCACCGAGCGGCTGTGGTCGCTCAAGCAGGAGCTGATGCGCCAGGCCCGCTCGCCGCAGCGCGGCAATGGCGATGAATAACGCGCTCGATTTGCACCCGAGCGCCTTTTCGACCGGCTCGTTTCGAGTCCACCGATTCGCCCCGATCGCGCATTGGCCCGCCAGCCGGGCTGGTGAGCGGCCGCGGCTGCACACCGCGGATGGCACTTTTCTTGCTCGGTGGGGTAGTCGATCTCCAATGCGAAATTCTACTCCGCTCTATAGGAGAGGATCACCATGCGCAGTATCCGAGCCGAAAAGCCCGCGGCCGATGTCCAATCGAGGAAAAACCAGAACGCGGTGCGCGTCCATCCGGTGTTGGGCTCGGCCGGCGAGCGCACCACCGAGGTGCTGCGCTTGCTGGTCAACTCGCC
>CAYVQE010000105.1:0-21907 GCA_964454005.1 uncultured Myxococcales bacterium | reverse complement strand
GGTCGAGCACCAGCACCACGTCGGGGATGGTGTCCAGGATCTCCTGCAGCTCCACGGTGGCCTGCTCCAGGTCCCAGAACACCCGCGCCATGACGTGATCCATCATCCGCACGCCGGAGGGCAGGTGCTGGTAGATGCGCTCGGCCACCGCGTCGCAGCCGGTCAGCTCGATCACCAGCTCAAGCCCCTCGAGCGCCAGCGCCGGCTCGATGCGCTCCAGGGTGGGCCAGCCCTGGCGGCGGGCGAAGACCATGCCCGGCGCTTCGGGGTTCACGTCGACCACGGCCAGGATGTCCAGCGCCAGCACCCGCAGGCGCCCCTGCACCGCCATCTCCAGCACCTCGCGGCAACCCTGCCCGCCGCCGATGAACACGGTCTTCAAGCCGACAACCCCCTCGCCAGCGGAGCACCCATTGCAGCACGCACGCCGACATGCGGTCAATGCGGCGGATATCTGATAATCTTCCCCCATGAAACCCGATCCCGAGCACGGCGGGCTGCAGATCGCCCGCGCCCTGGCCCGCTGCGGCGTGCGCCACCTGTTCACCCTGGTCGGCGGCCACATCTCCCCCATCCTGGTGGCCGCCCGCGGGCTCGGCATCCAGGTGGTCGACACCCGCCACGAGGCCACCGCCGCCTTCGCCGCCGACGCGGTCTCGCGCCTGAGCGGCACGGTGGGCGCGGCCGCGGTGACCGCCGGGACCGGGGTGACCAACACCCTGACCTCGGTGCACAACGCCCGGCTGGCCCAGTCGCCCATGCTGCTGATCGGCGGCGCCACCGCCACCGTGCTGGCCGAGGTGTGGCTGCTCTACGGCGACGGCGCGCTGGGTTACGGCCTGGCCGAGTTTGACACCTTCTGCCGCCGCCTGCCCGTCATCGCCCTGGTGGGCAACGACGCCTCCTGGGCCCAGATCGCCCGCGACCAGGTGGCCCTGCTGGGCGACGACGTGGCCACCCGCCTGGAGCGCAGCGACTACCACCGCGCCGCTGAAGCCCTGGGTGCCAAGGGCCTGCTGCTCGAGACCACCGACCAGGTCCCCGAGACCCTGAAAAGAGCCCAGGCCCTGGCCGCCGCCGGCCACCCCGTGCTCATCAACGCCCACATCACCACCACCGACTTCCGCCAGGGCTCCTTGTCCTTGTAGACCGGGTCGGCATTCGAAGACGCAAAGACTCCGTGCGGGTTGGAGAATCGGAACTCGGTCCGTTCGTTCCGCCAGCGCGGCCTGGCGGGGAGACGGCACTATCCTGGCCCCGCGTGCTCGAGACCCGATCGCGCCCAGTACCGGGAACCGCTGGCGTCATCTAGCAGTTGTACCTGATCAGCGACGACTTGCAGCGCGACAGCCTGGTCGCCAGGGTGCGCGAGAACGAGGCGATGCCGATGACGGCGATGGCCTTGAGGAGGGCCAGTTCGACGCGCAGGTGACAGTTGAGGAAAACGGAGGGCACGATCTCTTCGCTGGACCTGAGGCACGGCCGAAGCCTCGGGTCTGTTCTCGATTGTCAGTTCGGCGACGGGATCATACCGCAGCTGGGGCCGGGCGTTGGGGCCGGGCGAAAACCGATTTCTCTGTCGGCCAATACAATCGAGTTTCTTTGCCGACCTGCACTCTCCTGGTAGGATTTCGTGAATGCGGTTTCTCATCGACACGAACCTCATCATCAAGCTCGAGCCCATAACTCCGAGCAGTGTCGAAGCCGACCTTGGGATCGCCGCCGATCTGGTCAGGCTTATCGCTGGTTCTGAACACTCCTTTTGCATTCACCCTTCATCGAAATTGGAGCTGTTCCGCGACAGGGACGAGGATCGTCGAGGCCTCAGGGCGAACCTCCTGAACAAATACCCGGTCCTGGAATCTCCACCTGAGCCCTCGACCGCGTTGCTGTCGCAACTGGGAGTTTCCCCCGAGAACCAGCACGACTACTGCGATCTACAACTCCTCGTAGCTATCGAACGTGACGCGGTAGACTTTCTGGTCACTGAGGACAAGGGCATTCATCGGTGGGCAAGAAGGCTTGACCTCGAAGATCGCGTACTCGACATCGGTGGGGCTGTTGGCGTCCTACAGTCGTTCCTGGACATTAGGGTTCCGCCGGAACCCCACGTCAACAACGTGCTCTGTCACGATCTCAACGAATCTGATCCAATCTTCGACACCCTCAGGGAGGGCTACGACGGCTTCGACTCATGGTTGACGAAGTGCAAGCGGGAATCGCGTAACGCCTGGCTCATCGAGGGGCGCGAAAAGGCACATGCAGCAGTTGCAATCAGCAAAACTGAGGACGGGAGTGAGGTCGGTCTGCAAGGGAAAGTCCTCAAGCTCAGCACGTTCAAGGTCTCAGAGGAGCACGGTGGTCAGAAGTACGGAGAGCTTCTTCTCAGGACGGTCTTCTCTTTCGCCACCGAGAACGACTACGACTGGATCTACCTCACTTTCTATCCTGACAAGGCAGACATCGTTTTCTTCGTCGAACAATTTGGGTTCCTACCGCTCGAAGTCCGCAACGAACGGAACGAACTCTTCTACGCCAAGCCGATGAAGCCTGACCTCGAGGAGGTCGGATTCCCAAACCCGCTCGATTTCCACATCCGGTACGGCCCCCACACTCTGCCTCAGGGAACTCCATTCTTCCTGGTGCCGATCCAACCATCGTTCTTCGAGCATCTCTTCCCGGCGGCCCCTGGGCAGAGAAGCCTCTACCCGACCCCCTTCGGTAACGCCATCAAGAAGGCCTACCTCTGTCATTCGAAAACCAAGCTTGTTGAACCCGGATCCATCTTGCTGTTTTATCAGACAAAATTCGCCAAGGCCGTCCTGGTGATAGGCGTTGCAGAGAGGACCAAGAAGTCAGATGATCCTGGTACAATAATCAAGTTCGCAGGCAAGAGGACGGTCTTCCCGTTCTCAAGGATCGAGAAAATGTCCTACGGAAGGAACGTGCTGGCAATACTCTTCAGGCAGGCAAGAATTCTCAAGCAGCCCATCGAATTTCGGGAGCTGGTGGAAAATGCTGCGATCAAGGGACCTCCCCAGTCGATCACCCAGGTCAAGGAAGAGGGGCTGGAATGGCTAAGGTCAGAGATAGACAAGCGGTCTTGATGTCCATCCACCCTAGGTTTGCCAATCTCATCATGGCCGGCAAGAAGCGGGTGGAGTTTAGGAAAGGTGCCTTCTCCAGGCCTGTGCGCTACGTGCTGGTCTACTCAACCAGCCCAGTAAAGCGAGTCATCGGGTACTTCACGGTCAAGGGGTTCGACAGACGAGCGGTCCAGTCTCTTTGGTCAAGGCATCGTGGCGCGGGTGGGGTCACCAAGAGTGAGTTCATGGAGTACTTCAGGAGTAGCAAGGACGGAGTCGCGATCGAAATCGAAGAGGCAGTGCGGTTCGACAAGCCAGTTGGCCTTTCAGCACTCGGTTCTGGACTTCGTGCTCCGCAGAGCTTCTCGTACCTGGACGAGGAACAAGCTGCGGAGCTAATTGTCTGAGGTCCACTCTTGCCACTCCAGACTGAGAATCAACGCCGCAACTACACTCTCCAGCTCGACGAGGAGTTTCTGCTGGGGGGTGTTCTTCTTTTCGAGTGGACCACATTGCTGGTTCGGGAGGCGGATAGGTCTTTCTGGGCCGGATCGCCGTTGGCCTCGATCCTGGCTGCGCAAGCAGCCATCGAGTGCCACCTGCGGTTCGAGTACTTCGAAGGCAACCAGGTGGCCAGATGCGCTCCAGCCGCAAGCGGGCGCTGGGCGAGGCCGACCTGGTGCTGGTGGCCGGGCTGCCCCTCGACTTCCGGCTGGGCTACGGCCGCCACATCGGCCGCCGGGCGCGGCTGGTGGCGGTCAACCTGGACCGCGGCGCGCTGTTTCAAAACCGCCTGCCGCAGCTGGCGGTGCGCGCCCGGCCGGGTCGTTTCATCGAGGCGCTGGCCGCCGCCCGGCCGGCCGCGGCCGCCGACTGGATCGACTGGCGCACCACCCTGCGCGGCCGCGACCGGGTCAAGGACGCCGAGTGCCTGGAGCACTGCAGCCACGTGGAGGAGCTGGTGCTGGTGGTGGAGGGGCTGCAGCGGTCCTGAGCCCGGCTGCGGCACTGGCGCAGCTCAAAGCGCGGGATCCCGCCGCTGGAATTCTCGGGTAGGCGACGAACCCGCTGCAGCGGGGCGCCCGTACCCGACCGGCCCGTCCGCGATCCCCGAAGGCCTACGTTCGACCTTCCCCGGCCGCCAGGTTCCGGAAGCGGCGCAGTTGGGGCAGCAGCAGGGCCAGGGTGAGCAGGAAGGTGAGCAGGTCGGAGACCGGGAAGACCAGCCAGACGCCGTCCAGGCCGAGGTAGTGGGGCAGGATCAGCAGGGCCGGGATCAGAAAGAGCACCGGCCGGGCGATGGCGGTCAGGAAGGAGCGGCCGGCCAGGCCGATGGCCTGGAAGGTCAGCGAGCCGACCATGATGAAGCCGACCAGGGCCAGCCCGGCGAAGACCAGCCGGGCGGCGCGGGTGGCCAGGGCGATCAGCTCGCGGTCTCCGGTGAACACGCCGATGATGGGCTGCGGCAGCAGCTCGACCAGGGCGAACAGCAGCAGGCAGATGCCGGTGGCGGCGGCCACCGCCAGCTTGATGGAGCGCAGGGCGCGGTCGTGGCGGCCGGCGCCGTAGTTGTAGCCCAGCACCGGCTGCAGGCCCTGGGCGATGGTGATGCTGGGCATGATGGCGAAGAAGATGATGCGGTTGACGATGCCGAAGGCGGATACGGCCAGGTCGCCGCCGTGGACCACCAGGGCGTTGTTCATCAGCACGATGGACAGGCTGGTCGCCAGGGTGCGGGCGAACGAGGCGATGCCGATGGCGGCGATGGCCTTGAGGATGGCCAGCTCGAGGCGCAGGTGGACGGCCCGCAGGCGCAGAAAGCTGCGCCCGGAGAGGTAATAGCCCAGGATGAAGGCCAGCGAGGCGGCCTGGGCGAGCACGGTGGCCAGGGCGGCGCCGCGGATGCCCATGTCCAGCGGGATGATGAACAGCGCGTCGAGGCCGATGTTGGCGCCGCCGCCGATGAACATGGCCAGCATGGGCACCCGGGCGTTGCCCTCGGCCCGGATCAGGCCGTTGCCGGCCAGGGCCATGGTCTGGAAGAACATGCCGAAGATGACGATGATCATGTAGTCGCGGGCGTAGGGCAGCACCGTGTCGGAAGCGCCCATCAGCCGCAGCCAGAAATCCACGTCGGCCAGCCCGGCCGCCACCGTCACCGCCGACAGCCCCAGCACCAGGCTCAGGCCGTTGCCCAGGGTGCGCTCGGCGCGGTCGATGCGGCCGCCGCCGATCATGCGCGAGATGACCGAGGCGCCGCCGATGCCGACCAGCTGGCCGATGCCGAGCCACAGCATCTGCAGCGGAAACACGATCGACAGCCCGGCGATGCCCAGCGGGCCGACGTAGCGGCCGACGAAGATGGTGTCGACGATGTTGTACAGGGCGATGACGAACATGCCCAGAAAGGACGGCAGCGCCAGCTTGAACAGCAGCCGCCCGATGCGGTCGTCGTCGAGGGTGTTGTTATCAGTGCCGGCCATGGCGGGAACTCGTCACATTCGCGTCCGGGGCTATGGGAGCGCAGGGGCGTGCGCAGGGTCGGGGCGGGTCACCCGAGGATGCTCTCAGGACACCCGACCCCATTCGCGCCCGGGCGGATTACTGACGCAGCTTGAAGCGTTGGATCTTGCCGGTGGAGCTCTTGGGCAGCTCGGCGACGAACTCGATCCAGCGGGGGTACTTGTACTTGGCCAGCCGCTGCTTGACGAAGGCCTTGAGCTCGTCGGCGGTGGCCTGGTCGGCTTCGCGGCCGGAGCCGAGCACCACGTAGGCCTTGGGCTTGACCAGGCCGTCCTTGTCGGCCAGGCCCACCACGGCGGCCTCGAGCACGCTGTCGTGCTCGATCAGGCAGCGCTCGACCTCGACCGGCGAGACCCAGATGCCGCCCACCTTGAGCATGTCGTCGCCGCGGCCGGCGCACCAGTAGATGCCGTCGGCGTCGCGGTAGAACTTGTCGCCGGTGTTGATCCACTCGCCCAGCATGGTCTTTTTGGTCTTGGCCCGCTTGCGCCAGTAGAACTGCGCCGCGCTGTCGCCCTTGACCAGCAGGGTGCCCACCTCGCCGTCGGCCACCGCCTCGCCCTGCTCGTCGATCAGGCGGATCTCGTAGCCGGGCACCGGCCGGCCGGTGCTGCCGGGCACCACCTGGCCCGGGCGGTTGGACAAGAAGATGTGGCACATCTCGGTCGAGCCGATGCCGTCGATGATCTCGACCCCGTAGCGGCGCTTGAAACGGTGGTAGACCTCGGTCGGCAGGGCCTCGCCGGCCGAGACGCACAGGCGCACCGAGGCGAAGGCGTGCTCGGCGTTGGGGTCGGGCTCGGTGCCCTGCTCGCGGTCGCGCTGGGCGGCGTGGTCGAGCATGGAGGCGTACAGGGTGGGCACGCCGAAGAACAGGGTGGGCCGGTGGCGCTCGAGCAGCTCGAACATCAGCTGCGGGGTGGGCCGGTCCGGGTAGACCACCGCCGAGGCGCCCACCGACAGCGGGAAGTAGTTGGAGTTGCCCAGCCCGTAGGCGAAGAACAGCCGGGCGGCCGACATGGTGACGTCGTTTTCGTCCATGCCCAGCACGCCGCGGGCGAAGTTCTCGGCACACACCACCGGGTCGTACTGCGAGTGGATGGTGCCCTTGGGCGTGCCGGTCGAGCCCGAGGAGTAGAGCCAGAAGCCCACGTCGTCGCCGGTGGTGTCGGCCACCTTGGCCGTGTGCGGCGCGCGCTTGTACTTCTGCTTGAAGGGGATCTGCGGCCCCACGCCCTCTTCGACCACGATCATGTCGCGCAGGTAGGGCAGGTCGCCGGCGATGCGGTGGATGATCGGCAGCAGCGATTCGGACACGATCAGCGCCCGGGCCCGCGAGTCGTTGAGGAAGTACTCGTAGTCGTCCGGCGTCAGCATGGTCGAGCACGGCACCGGCACCGCGCCGATGCACATGGCGCCCCAGAAGCAGGCGTAGAACTCCGGCGTGTCCAGCAGCACCAGCAGCACCCGGTCCTCGATGGACACGCCCAGATCGCGCAGCGCATTGGCCGTCTTGTTGACCATCTTCTGCAGGTCGTTGTAGGTGTACTGCCGCTCGCCGAAGTACAGCGCCGTCTTGTGGCCGCGGCCCTGGCGGATGTTGCGGTGGATGAAATAGTCGACCGCGTTGAAGCGATCGGCGAGTTCGGCCTCGCCCTTGCCCATGTCCGTCCTCGCTTCTCGGGTTCCGTCTGCGCGGCCGGCGCCGCGCCGGGTCAAACCTGGCAGCTGTCGTCGCCGGCCGCGTAGCGTTCGCGCAGCAGCCGGTGCAGGATCTTGCCGGTGGCCGTGCGCGGCATGTCGTCCGCATCGATGAAGGTGTACTTCTTGGGCCGCTTGAAGCCGGCCAGCTGCTCCTTGCACAGCGCGCGCAGCTCCTGCTCGGCCACGCTCTGGCCGTGCTTGCAGACCACCACCGCGGTGACCGCCTCGCCCCACTTGTCGTCCGGCAGCCCGATGACGGCCACGTCGAGAACGGCCGGGTGGCCGCACAGCACGTTTTCCACCTCGGAGGGGTAGACGTTCTCGCCGCCGGTGATGATCAGGTTGTTCTTGCGATCGACCAGAAAATAGTAGCCGTCCTCGTCGCGGTAGCCCATGTCGCCGGCCGAAAACCACTCGCCGGCGAAGGCCGCGGCGGTCTTTTCCGGGGCCTTGTAGTAGCCGTCGAACATCATCGGCCCGCGCGAGTAGATCTCGCCGATTTCGCCGTCGGCCACCGGCTGCTGACCCTCGTCGAGCACCTTGACGAAGTCGGTGCCCAGGCTCTCGCGGCCGATGGAGCAGACCTTGGTCAGCTGCTCGTCGGGCATCAGGGTGGTGACGATGCCGGCCTCGGTCGAGCCGTAGCCCTCGTACAGCTCGACGCCGCGGAACCACTCCATGATGGCCTTCTTGTGCTCCATGCGCGCCGGCGCGCTGGAGCACAGCAGCTTGTTGATCGAGCTGACGTCGAAGCGCCGGCGCTGCTCCGGCGGTACCTCGAGCAGCACGGCGTAGTGGGTGGGCACCAGCGAGATGAAGTTGATCGCCGCCCGGTCGATGATCTCCAGGATGCGCAGCGGGTCGAAGCCGCGCGCCGGGTGGACGTAGATCGAGCCGCCGATGTAGGTGAAGTTGAAGCTGAAGTAGGTGGTGTTGACGTGGCACAGCGGCATCACGTTGAGCACCCGCTGGCCGGGGCGGAAGTCGAAGTCGATGGCGTTGATCAGGTAGAAGGCCACGTAGGATTCGTGCGAGCGCAGCACGCCCTTGGGCTTGCCGGTGGTGCCCGATGTGTAGAGCAGCACCCAGGTGTCGCGGGGTTCGACGCGCACCTCGGGCTCGGCTTCGCTCCGGCCGGCCAGCAGGCTGTCGAAGGCGCGGTAGCCCGGCCGCTCGGCGCCGACGTTGATGAAGCGGGCGGCGTCGATCTGCCCGATCCGGTCGCGGATGGCGTCGACGGTGGGGCAGAACTCGTCGCCGGTAATCAGGGCCCGGCTGTCGGCGTGGTCGACGATGTAGGCCACCTCGGGCCCGACCAGGCGGAAGTTGATCGGGTTGACCACCAGGCCGCACTTGGCCGCGGCCAGGTAGATCTCGACGAACTCGATGCAGTTCTCCAGCAGCACCGAGACGCGGTCGCCCTTGTTCAGGCCGAGCTCCATCAGGCCGTGGGCCAGCCGGTTGACCCGGCGATTGGTCTCCGGAAAGGTATAGCTGCGCTGGTCGTCCATCAGGCAGATGGCGTCCGGGTACTTGCTGGCGTTGAGCCGGAGCATCTCGCCCAGGTTGAGCCAACTGGCCATCTCGCGCTCCCTTGCTGCGCTCGGGTTGCGGTTCGCCTCCCGGGTCAGGCCTCGTCGACGCGAATGCGCGCGTCCACCGCCCGGGTGGGTGTACCCGCAGGGTAGGCCATCAGCGGGTTCAGATCCAGCTCGACCAGTGCCGGCTGGTCGGCCAGCAGCCGCGATACCCGCAGCAGCACGTCGACCAGCGCCGCCCGATCCACGCCGGGCTCACCGCGCACCCCGTCCAATAGAGCCGCCGAGCGGATGCGGCCCAGCATCTCCTCGGCCTCCGGCCGGCTCAGCGGCGCCAGCTTGAAGGTGACGTCCTCGAGCACATCGACGTGCACGCCGCCGAGGCCGAACATGACCATCTTCTGGCTGCCGGCCGCCCGGGCGCCGCCGATGATGACCTCGAGCCCCGCGGGCAGCTGCTGCTGGACCAGAAACTGCAAGCCGGCCTGGCCGGCCAGCGCGCTGCGCATCCGGTCGAAGGCGGCCCGCAGCGCGGTCTCGTCGTGCATGTCCAGCGCCACCCCGCCGGCGTCGGACTTGTGCACCAGCTCGGGCGCCTCGGCCTTGAGCACCACCGGGTAGCCGATGCGCTCGGCCGCGTCCAGCACTTCCTCCCAGCCGGCGCAGCGCTGCAGGGCGGCCTGGGGAATGCCGTAGGCGTCCAGCACCAACCGGGTGGCCTCGGCCGGCAGGAAGCCGTCGGCCGAGGGCCGGGCGGCGGCCAAGGCCTCGGCCGCGGCCCGGCGATCGACATCCAGCGCCGGCGGCTCGGCCCGCGGCCGGTCGCGCAGCCGGCGGAAGCGGTCCATGTGGGTCAGCACCCGGGCGGCGGTCTCCGGGAAGTAGTAGACCGGCACCCCGGCCGCTCGCACCCGCTGGACCGTCTCGCGCCACTCGGGCTTTTCGTCCGGGTTGGTCATGGCCACCGCGATCAGGGTCTTGTCGCTGCGGGCGGCCTGCTCCTCGATGGCCGCGGCGATGCCCAGGGTGTCGACGAAAAAGGGCGTCATGAAACAGACCACCGCCGCGTCTATGCCCGGGTCGTCGAGCAGGGCCTGCAGCGAGGCGCCGAACTCGGTGCCCGAAGCGGTGGCCATCATGTCGATCGGGTTGGCGACGGAGGCGATGGACTGCAGCTTCTCGGCCAGAAAGTCCTTGGCCGCCCGGCCCAGCTCGGGCACATGCAGGCCAGCCTTGACCGCCTCGTCGGTGACGATGATGGCCGGCGAGCCGGCGTTGGTCACCATGCCGATGCGGTTGCCGCGCGGCACCGGCTGGCCGTTGAAGGCCGCCGCCGCGTCGCACAGCTCGGCCAGCGAGGCGAAGCGCAGCACCCCGCACTTGTCGAACAGCACGTCCGAGGTGGTGTCCTGGGCCATCAGCCCGCCGGTGTGCGACGAGACCGCCCGGGCGCCCTCGGGGGTGGTGCCCGATTTGAGCGCCAGCACCGGCTTGCGGGCCGCCACCGGCGCCACCCGGCGCAAAAACTCGTCCGGGTCGGCGAAGCTCTCGATGTGCAGCACGATGACGTGGGTCTGCTCGTCGTCGCCGTAGTATTCGATCAGCTCGGGGATGGAGATGTCGCAGGCGTTGCCGTTGGAGGCGTAGAAGCGCTGGCCGATCTCGTTCATGCCGAAGGTGTTGTTGATCACCTCGGCCACCCCGCCGCCCTGGGCCACGATGGAGATGTGGCCCGGCCGCATCTGGGCGAAGGTGAAGTTGGAGTAGAGATTGACCGCCGGATCGGAGTTCATCACCCCCTGGCAGTTGGGCCCGAACAGGCGGATGCCCAGCTCGCGGCCGCGCTCGACGAGCTGGCGCTCGAGCTCGGCGCCCTGCTCGCCGGTCTCGCCAAAGCCCGAGGCGTTGACGATGGCCACCTTGACGCCCTTCTGGGCGCAGTCCTCGAGCACCTGCGGCACCATGGTGTTGCGCACGATGATGTGCACCAGGTCGATGGGGTCGGGTACGTCCAGGATGGATTTGTACGCCTTGCGATCCAGGATTTCGTCGGCCTTGGGGTGGACCGGATGGATGGGCCCCGGGTAGCCGTAGCGCATCAGGTTGGCCATCACCCGGTTGCCGATGCTCAGCGGTTTGCTCGAAGCGCCGATGATGGCGATGCCCTTGGGGAAGAAGAGTGCGTCCAGATCAGCCATCCGACTGCTCCTCTCGCGACGGGACCGCGGCCAGCGCCGCGCCCAGCGCACCCGCATGCTGCGGGTGCGGGGGCAGGTGGACCGCGGTGTTGAGGATTTCTTCCAGGATCTGCCGCATCAGGGGCTGGTGGGCGACCACGCCGCCGGTGGCCACCACCTCGCCGGTGAAGGTATGCGCCTCGAGCACCCGCTTGGCCACCGAGACCAGCGCCGCCCGGGCCAGATCCTCGGCCCGCACCCCGGCGCGGATTTTGCTCAGGATCTCGGTCATGGCGAACACGGTGCAGAAGGAGCCGATGCTGACCGCGGGATCGGTGGCCTGCTCGGCCAGCCGGCCCAGATCCTCGACCGGCAGCTTCAGCCGCAAGGCCATCTCCTCGAGGAAGGAGCCGGTGCCGGCGGCGCACTTGCGGTTCATGGTGAAGTGCACCCGCCGGCCCTGGGCGTCGACCTGGATGACCTTGTTGTCCTGGCCGCCGATGTCGACCACGGTGATGGCCCGCGGGAAATGGTGGTAGGCGCCGCGGGCGTGGCAGTCGATCTCGGTGCGCCGGCCGCTGGCGAAGGCCACATTGGTGCGGCCGTAGCCGGTGGCGACGACGCCGGCGACGTCGGCCGCGGCGATGCCGGCCTGCTCCAGCGCCTGGGCGTAGGCCGTCTCGGCGGCGGTGA
This sequence comes from uncultured Myxococcales bacterium, assembly GCA_964454005.1. Taxonomy (GTDB): domain Bacteria; phylum Myxococcota; class B64-G9; order B64-G9; family B64-G9; genus CAYVQE01. Next base: position 10,186 of record CAYVQE010000105.1, on the reverse strand, counting down.
CGAAATCGGCCGCCGAGTAGGCGTGGCCGCGGCCGCGCACCCGGCGCTCGGCATCGAGCACGACGGCCTTGGTGGCCGAGGAGCCCACATCGATTCCGGCGTAGTGCGCCATCCGTTCAGCTCTGCGCCAGCTGCTCGATGAAGGCCTCGATGTTGGTGCGCGCCTGTTCCTCGGAGTAGCAGCGCAGGTCGTTCAGGTCGCCGTCGATCACCAGGTGCGGCTTGCCGGTGCGCGCGCTCAACCGCTGCGCCATGCCGTAGCGGCTGTTGGAGTTGTTGGGACAGGTCTTGGCGTCGTGGTAGATCACGCCGTCGACGCCGAAGTCGGCACACATGCGGGCGATGTAGTCTTCCTTGACCGGGTCGGAGCGCACGATGAACAGCTCGGTGTAGGCCCGGGCCATCGACTCGAAGGGCTGCTCGGGGTCGAGCTGGTTGAAGATCCACGAGTTGCAGTAGGTCGAGGCCACCACGCAGGTGTCCAGCGCGTTGAACTGCTCGCTCAGGGGCCGCAGCTTGCCCCAGATGGGCATGCCCTCCCAGTACAGCCGGTGGCGTTCGCCGTCGACCGCGGCCACCCCGTCGGCGATGCGCTGCTCGAGTTCGGCCAGCAGCTGCTCGTAGTAGTCGACCGCGATCGGGGTGCCGCGCAGCACCACCGCCGGGCCCATGTGGATGCTGCCGTCGAAGAAGTTCAGCGGCGATGGCCGGTGGCTGGCGGTGCGCAGCACCTTTTCCCACAGCTGGCTGCAGCGCTGCGACAGCCCGACCGCCTCGCGGAAGCGATCCATGTCCAGCGCCCGGCCGGCGACGGGGGCCAGCTGCTCGGCCAGTTGCTGCAGCTGGCCGCTGATGGAGGCGATGTGCTCGTCGCTCACCGCGCCGATGTTGCGGTGGGTCTCGACGCCCAGCACCGGCACGTCCCAGTGGCGGCCGTACCACATGAACCAGTCCTGCACGTCGCGGCACTGGTTGGTGTTGTAGACCAGCACGTCGGGCCTGGGCACCGACTCGATGCCGTAGGCGCCGGTCAGCGGGGTGAAGCCCTGCATGAAGGCGCCCACGTCGGCGGTCAGGTAGGAGCAGATCTCCGGCGAGTAGCCGGCCGCGTTGGCGTAGGGGATGTACTCGGTGGCCTTGCGGGTGGCGCCCAGCATGGCCGAGTGGTTCTCCGGGAAGTAGACCTCGAAGCCGTAGCCTTGCAGCAGCTCGGCCGGGCCCACGCTGGTGCACCAGGCCACCTTGCGCTCGGGGTCGCGGGCGGCGGCGTCGCAGCGCAGGAAGTGATCGGCCATGATCTTCTTCATCTGCTTGGCGGCGGCGATTCGGGCCGGCTTCTTGTCGGGCTCGCTCATCGGGGTTGACCTCCAGGCCGCGGGCTCAGCTCTCGCGCTCGATCACCAGCGCGCAGCTGACCCCGGTGCCGCCGCAGATGCCGGCCACGCCGAGGGTCTTGTCCAGGCGCTCGAGCGCGTGGTAGAGCGTGACCACGATGCGGCTGCCGGACGAGCCCACCGGGTGGCCGAGCGCGATGGCGCCGCCGCCGACGTTGAGCTTGTCGCGGTCGAGCTCGAGCTTCTTGACGTTGGACAGCACCTGGGCGGCGAAGGCCTCGTTGATCTCGATCAAATCCATGTCGCTTAGCCCCAGCCCGGCCATCTCCAGCGCCAGCGGAACGGTGACCCCGGGCCCTTCGCCCATGACGTGGTTCTCGACCGCGGCCGAGGCGTAGCCGCGCAGGCTGAACAGCGGCTTGGCGCCCAGGGCCTTGGCGTGATCGCGGGTGGTCAGCACCAGCGCCGAGGCGCCGTCCGACATGCCGCAGGCGTTGCCGGCGGTGACCGAGCCGCCCTCGCGGAAGGCCGGCCTGAGCTTGGCCAGCTTCTCCATCGAGGAGCCGCGGCGGATGGTCTCGTCCTTGTCGAAGGTGAAGGCCGGCTGCTTCTTGCGCGCCGGCACCTCGACCGGGGCGATCTCGGCGTCGAACCAGCCGGCGTCCTGGGCGGCGGCCGCTTTCTGGTGCGACTCGAGGGCGAAGCGGTCCTGCCCCTCGCGATCGAGATGGTAGCGGTCGACCAGGTTCTCGGCCGTCTGGCCCATGCCCTCGCCGGTGGTGGGGTCGATGTTGTCGCTCCAGCCGTCGACGATCTTCTTGTCGCCCAGCTTGAACGGCTCCCAGCGGGCGTCCAGGATGAAGAAGGGGATGCGGCTCATGCTCTCCATGCCGCCGGCGGCCACCACCTGGGCCTCACCCAGGCGCAGCTGCTGGGCGCCGAAGATGGTCGATTTCATCCCGGAGGGACAGGCCATGTTGACCGTGGTGGCCGGCACCGGGGAAGGGGCGCCCGAGCGGATGGCCACGGTGCGGGCCGGGTTGGTGCGCACCCCGGCCTGGCGGCAGTTGCCGAAGTAGACCTCGTCGACCTGCTCGCCGGCCACGCCGGCGCGCTCCAGCGCCGCGCCCAGCGCGGCGGCGCCCAGGTCGTAGGCGGGCACGTCCTTGAGCGAGCCGCCGAAGGAGCCAGAGGCCGTGCGGGCGGCGCCGATGCAGACCACGTCGGACAGTTTCATCCGCTATCCTCCTCGATTTCGTTCGGGTTTCGCAGCAGCGGTCGGCAGTCCTTCTACCATGTCGCCCTGTTGTTGGTCAATCGATCGTCAATCGATCGGTTTGACAAGCGTCGCGCTTGGGGGCAGATTCGAAAATGGCTGTCGACGGCGAGGAGGCCCGGTGGCGCTCGATTTGTCCAGTCTGTACAAGGCGGTCTCGGCCCTGGAGGATGCGCTGGTGGTGGAAGGCGAGATGCAGCGCGATCGCAGCGCCTCCGATCGCTTGAAGCAAACGGTGCGGGCCGGGGTCGTGCAGCACTTCGAGTTCCACTCCGCCCGCAACCTCACCTCCCATACCTACAACCCGGAAACGGCCGCCGAGGTGGCCCGGATCGCCGGGGCCTTCGCGCCGGCGGCCCGGTCGCTGCTGGATGCGCTGGCCAGCCGCAATGCTTGATCTGCCCCGGCAGCAGCTCGAGCGGGTCTGCGCGATACTGAGAAAGCATGTGCCCGCGATCGAGGTGCGCGTGTTCGGCTCGCGGCTGCGCGGCACCGCTGCGGCGCATTCCGATCTGGACCTGGTCCTGAAGGGCGACGGGCCCGTTCCGATCGAGGACCTCGGCAAGATGCGGGAAGATTTCGAGAAATCAGATGTTCCTTTCCGGGTCGATCTGGTGGACTGGCACCGCATCGCGGATTCGTTCAGGAAGGTCATCGAAGTCGAGTCCGAGCCGATCTGCACCGGGGCGCAGCAACCCGACGATTCATAGCCGAATGACCGTTGTTGCGGGACGAGGCCGCCGTTGACAGAGCGCAGGGGGGATGCTTTGTTGGGCCGGAACTGCGAGCGACGGGAGGCCGAGCCATGGCATACGACGAGATCGCCGTTGTGGGAGTCGGACCGGTGGGCGGCATCCTGGGCGCCCACCTGCTGCGCGCCGGTCACGACGTCAGCCTGATCGACATCTACACCGCGCACCTGGACAAGATGCGCGCCGACGGGCTGGTGATCGACGGCGATGCACCCCTGAGCGCAGCGGTGGGCGAGACCTTTCTCTCGCTGCCGGAAGCGGCCGCCGCCGGCAAGCGCTTCGATCTGATCTACGTCTGTGTCAAGGCCACCGTGGTCGAGCGGGTGGCCGGCGACCTGAACGCGGTGCTGGCCGCCGACGGCACCGCGGTCAGCTTCCAGAACGGGCTGGACACCGAGCAGGGCGTGCTGGATGCGGTCGGGCCCGAGCGCACCCTGCGCGGCGTGGTCAACTACGCCGGCAACCTGATGCAGGTCGGCCGCATCCGCCAGACCTTCTTCAATCCACCCAACCACATGGGCCCGGCCGTGGCTGACCAGCCCGCGGCGGCCGAGCGGTCCCGGGCGGTGGCCGAGCTGATGACCGGCGCCGGGCTGACCACCGAGCCCACCGGCGACGTTGCCTTCCACGTCTGGGAAAAGGCCATCCGCAACGCGGCGCTGATGCCGGTCTCGGCGCTGACCGGCCAGAACATGGCCCAGGTGATGGGCTCGGCGCGCTCGCTGCACCTGGTCGAGCAGCTGCTGCGCGAGGAGATCGACATCGCCCGCGCGGTGGGCATCGAGTTCGATCAGGCCTTCTACGACAGCACCCTGGAGTACTACCGGCGCGCCGGTACCCACGTGCCCTCGATGCGGGCCGACATGGTCGACGGGCGCCAGACCGAGATCGCCTTTTTGAATCACAAGATCGCGGAGTACGGCGAAAAGCACGGCGTGCCGTGTCCCTACAACCGCGCCCTGGCCAACCTGGTGCTGTGCATCGACGAGCTGGCCGCGGGCGCTGCGGCCGGCTGAGGCGCGCCGCGCGCGCCGCGAGACGAAGGGAGGCTGGACGATGGCTATGGTCTGCTGGCAGATGGTCGAACCGAACAAGCCGCTGGTGCGGGCCGAGATGGATGCGCCCGAACCCGGCCCGGACGAGGTGCGCGTCAGGGTGGCCGGCTGCGGGGTGTGCCACACCGATCTGGGCTTCCTCTACGACGGGGTGCGCACCAAGTCCGAGCTGCCGCTGACCTTGGGCCACGAGATCGCGGGCGTGGTCGAGGCCTGCGGCCAGAACGCCGGCGACTGGCAGGATGAGGCCGTGGTCATCCCGGCGGTCATGCCCTGCGGCGAGTGCGATCTGTGCCGGCGCGGCTTGGGCAACATCTGCCGGGCGCAGAAGATGCCCGGCAACGACATCCAGGGCGGCTTCGCCAGCCACATCGCAGTGCCCGCCCGCGGCCTGTGCGCGGTGCCGGGCGGCACCGCCGCGGGTACCCTGGGCGACAGCGGGGTGGGGCTGGCCGATCTCAGCGTGGTGGCCGACGCCATGACCACCCCCTACCAGGCCATCGAGGAGGCCGGCGGCCTGGGCCCCGAGGACAGCGCCATCTTCGTCGGCGTCGGCGGGGTGGGCGGTTTCGGCGCCCTGTTGGCCAAGGCCTACGGCGCAGCGGTGATCGCCATCGACGTCGACGCCACCAAGCTCGAGCGCATCGCGCCTTACGTGGACGTCACCTTCGACGCCTCCCAGATGCCCTTCAAGGAGCTGCGCAAGGCGGTGCGCGGCTGGGTCAAGGAGCAGGGGCGGCGCGGCACGGAGTGGAAGATCTTCGAGACCTCGGGCACCGCCGCCGGGCAGAAGACCGCCTTCGGGCTGATGACCTTCGGCGGCCACCTGGCCGTGGTCGGCTTCACCATGGACGCGCCCGAGCTGCGGCTGTCGAACCTGATGGCTTTTCACGCCACAGCGCGCGGCAACTGGGGCTGTCTGCCCGAGTACTACCCGCCGGTGGTGCAGATGGTGCTCGATGGCAAGGTGCCGCTGGCCAAGTTCGTCAAGCGTTACCCACTGGAGTCCATCAACGAGGTGTTCGAAAAGGCGCACAAGCGCGAGCTGGTCGAGCGGCCGGTGATGGTGCCGGCGGCCGATTGAACGGGACCGTGGTTCGAACCGGCTTCGCGCGGGCGCAACCTGCCGTAGAGGCGGTTGGCGGCTGCCGGTGCCGGGTTGCCACTTTGACCGAAACGCGAATCGACCTGGAGACGGGAGGAAGGCGACATGGAGTTCAAGTCCCACGATCTGATCGATGACATTCCCTCGGACGGTATGGTCACCTTCGAGAAGAAGCCGGTACACGACCTGGACGGCAAGCCGGTCGACGGCCTGTACAACGCCTGGATCACGCTGACCAACCCCAAGCAGTTCAACTCCTACACCACCTCGATGATCAAGCAGGTGATCCTCAACTTCCGCCGCGCCTCGAACTCGCGCGACGTGGTCTGCGCCGTGTTCACCGGCGCCGGCGACCGCGCCTTCTGCACCGGCGGCAACACCAAGGAGTACGCCGAGTACTACGCCGGCCGGCCCGAGGAGTACCGGCAGTACATGCGGCTGTTCAACGACATGGTGACCTCCATCCTGCACTGCGACAAGCCGGTCATCTGCCGGGTCAACGGCATGCGCATCGCCGGCGGCCAGGAGATCGGCATGGCCTGCGACTTCACCGTCGCCTCGGATCTGGCCAACTTCGGCCAGGCCGGGCCGCGCCACGGCTCGGTGGCCGACGGCGGCTCGACCGACTTCTTGCCGCTGTTCGTCGGCGCCGAGCTGGGTATGCAGTCGTGCACCCTGTGCGAGCCCTGGTCGTCCTACAAGTCCGAGCGGTTGGGTCTGATCAACGAGGCGGTGCCGACGCTCACAGTCGACGGCCAGACGGTGCGCAACCCGCTGGTGATCACCGACCGCTGGCTGGACGACGGCAAGATCGTCTACGGCGAGTTCAAGACCGGCGACGACGCCAAGCAGGGCAAGGCCAAGCTCAAATCGGGCCAGGTCGACTTGAGCCCGCTGGATGCGGCGGTGGAGCAGCTGGCGGCCAAGGTCCTGAACACCTTCCCGGGCTGCGTCAGCAAGAGCGTCGAGTCGGTGCGCAAGCACAAGCTGCTGCACTGGGACAAGAACCGCGAGACCAACCGCGCCTGGCTGGCGCTGAACATGATGACCGAGGGCCGTGCCGGCTTCCGCGCCTTCAACGAGGGCAGCAAGGAGGTCGGCCGCGAGGTGGACTTCGTCAAGCTGCGCCGGCTGCTGTCCGAGGAGACGGCCTGGAACGATGAGCTGACCGAGGCCGTCATGCCCTGGAACAAGGGCTGAGGGGCGCGCCATGGCCGACACCCCAGGGACCAGCCGCATCGCGGTGCACCGCGAGCACGACGGCCAGGTGCTGCGCATGGTGCTGGCCACGCCGCCGGGCAATATCCTGGACGCGGCCACCATGGCCGAGATCGGCGCCGGCCTGGAGCACCACCGGGCCGAGCGCGGGATCAAGGCGCTGGTGTTCGAGGGTCAGGGCAAGCACTTCTGCTTCGGCGCCAGCGTGGAGGAGCACCAGAAGGACCGGGCGCCGGAGATGATCGCCGCCTTCCACGGCCTGTTCAAAAAGCTGCTGGCCTTCGGCGCCCCGCTGCTGGCCCTGGTGCGCGGCCAATGCCTGGGCGGCGGCATGGAGCTGGCATCGTTCTGCAACTTCGTGCTGGCCGAGCCCAGGGCCAAGTTCGGCCAGCCCGAGATACAGCTCGGGGTGCTGCCGCCGGTGGCCGCGGTGATCCTGCCCGGCATCGTCGGGCAGCTGCGGGCCGACGAGCTGGTGCTGACCGGCCGCAGCATCGACGCCGAGACCGCCCGGGACTGGGGCCTGGTGTGCCAGGTGGCCGAGGACGGCGAGGCCGCGCTGCAGGACTTTCTGGCCGCCCACATCCTGCCCAAGAGCGCCGAGTCGCTGCGCCAGGCCAACCGCGCGGTGCGCAGTGCTTGGTTCGCCGAACTGGGCCAGCGGCTGGATCGCATGGAGCGGCTGTACGTCGACGAGCTGATGGAGACAGCCGACGCCAACGAGGGCATCGAGTCGTTTTTGGCCAAGCGCAAGCCGAGCTGGCAGAACCGCTGAGCCCGCAACGGAGTACCCGATCGGGAGTTCCCCCCGAGGAGCTTCGAAATAAACGGTGTCAGTGAGAAGGAGACGAGAAGATGGCATTCACCAAGGCGTACATCCCTTATGGGGCCTATTGGTCCAGCCCCTTTTCCAAGTGGCAGGGCTCGCTGGCTGACGAGCACGCGGTCGAGCTGGCCGCGGTCACCGCCCGCAAGTGCTTCGAGGCCCGCGGCATCGACCCGACCCAGCTCGACAACCTCTACTTCGGCATCACCGTGCCCCAGCCCTCGGTCTTCTACGGCGGGCCCTGGCTGGCCGGTCTGCTGGGCAGCCCGGGCATCAGCGGGCCCATGATCGGCCAGGCCTGCGTCACCGGCGTGGTGGTGACCAAGATGGCCGCCCAGGACGTGGAGCAGGGGCTGGTCGAGACCTCGCTGGCCATCACCGGCGACCGCTGCTCCAACGGCCCCCACATGGTCTTCGCCTCGCAGAAAAAGCCCGGCGCCACGCCGGTCAGCGAGGACTGGGTGTGGGACAACTTCGGCTTCGACCCCTGGGCGAAAAACTCCATGCTGGAGACGGCCGAGAACGTGGCCGCCGAACACGACGTCGGCCGCGAGCAGATGGACGAGGTCACCGCGCGGCGCTACGCCCAGTACCAGCAGGCCTTGGACGACGACCGCGCCTTCCAGCGGCGCTTCATGATGCCGGTCGAGATCGGCAAGGGCAAGCGCGCAAAGACCATCGACGGTGACGAGGGCATCTTCCCGACCACGCTCGAGGGGCTGCAGGGCCTCCGGGCGGTGCTGCCCGACGGCAAGGTGACCTTCGGCAGCCAGACCCACCCGGCCGACGGCAACGCCGGGCTGATCGTGACCACCCGCGAGCGGGCGGCCGCCATGGCCAGCGACGACTCGATCGAGATCCAGCTGCTGGGCTTCGGCACCGCGCGCACCAAGAAGGGCTACATGGCCGCGGCCATGGTTCCGGCGGCCCGGGCGGCGCTGGACGACGCCGGCCTGGGTGCCGACCAGATGAAGGCCGTCAAGACCCACAATCCCTTCGCGGTCAACGACATCGTGCTGGCTGAGGAGCTGGGCCTGGATCTGGAGAACATGAACAACTACGGCTGCTCGCTGGTCTGGGGCCACCCCCAGGGCCCCACCGCCATGCGGCTGCTGATCGAGCTGATCGAGGAGCTGGCCGAAAAGGGCGGCGGCCACGGGCTGTTCGCCGGCTGCGCGGCGGGCGACACCGCCGCCGGGATGGTGGTCGAGGTGCGCTCCAAGTAGGCGCCAGCGGAGAGCCCATGCCGGACGCGCCGCCAGAGCCAGCGCCCATCTCGCTGTTCGAGGAGATCTTCCCGGGCGATACCAACGCCTACGGCACGGCCTTCGGCGGCCGCATCCTGGCGCTGATGGATAGGGCGGCCGGCCTGGCCGCCTCGCGCTACGCCCGCTGCGATTTCGTCACCGCCTCGCTGGACGCGCTCGACTTCCGGGCGCCGGTCAAGCAGGGCCAGATCGCCGAGGTGGAGGCCGAGCTGGTCTACACCTCGGAGCACACCTGCGGCGTGCGGGTGCGGGTGTTCGCCCACGACAAGCAGCGCTGGCAGCGGCGGCCCTGCTGCGCCGGCATGCTGTTCATGGTGGCGGTGGGCCCGGACGGCCGGCCGCTGCCGGTGCCGCGGCTGGCCGCCGCCGGCGAACGGGCGCAGCGGCTGTGGGACGCCGCCGCCGCCATCCACCGGCGCATGCTGGAGCGGCGGGGCGGCGACGAGGACAACTGAGCCGGTCGGGCGCCGGCCCGGCGGAGGAGATCGCGCGCCCAACGCGCAGAGACGGAGGACGGCAGGACATGGAGAGCTTGAAAGGCAAGAATGCCATCGTGACCGGGGGCAGCCTGGGCATCGGCACCGCCATCGCCAAGACGCTGGCGGGCTACGGGGCCAACGTGGCCATCAACTACCGCAAGCACGACGCCGAGGCTGAGGCGCTGGTGGCCGAGATGGAGAAGGGCGGCGTGCGCGGGCTGGCGGTGCAGGCCGACGTGGCTTCGTTCGACGACGCCCAGAAGATGGTGGCGCAGGTGATCGAGACCTTCGGCGGGCTGGACGTGCTGGTCAACAACGCCGGCATCAACTGGGACGGGGTGATCTGGAAGATGACCGAGGAGCAGTGGGACAAGGTCATCGAGATCAACCTCAAGGGCTACTTCAACTACGTCCGCGCCGCGGTGCCGCATATGCGCGAGAAGCAGTACGGCAAGATCGTCAACGTCACCTCGATCAACGGCCTGCGCGGCAAGTTCGGCCAGTCGAACTACGCCGCTTCCAAGGGTGGCATCATCGCGCTGACCAAGAGCCTGGCCCGCGACCTGGGGCGCAAGAACATCAACGTCAACGCGGTGGCGCCGGGGCTGATCGAGACCGAGATGGTGGCCCAGATGGACGAGAAGGCCAAGCAGCTCTCGCTTGACGAGATCGTGCTCAACCGGCTGGGCAAGCCCGAAGAGGTGGCCCAGGTGGTCGCCTTTTTGGCCTCCGAAGCCGCCCGCCACGTCACCGGCCAGGTCATCAACGTCGACGGCGGCCAGTTGATGTAGATCGCCCTGGGGTTGGGGCGGGTGTAGGCGTTCAGTGCGCCAGGGCAAGTCCTGGCCGTTGGGAAAGGAGGCGTAGAGGATG
>CAYVQE010000104.1:0-22450 GCA_964454005.1 uncultured Myxococcales bacterium | reverse complement strand
TGGTGGATGGCGTGGCGCCGCTGGCAGTGCTGGCAGTGGACCGACGGCGGCTGGACCTGGTTGGCCACGATGCGCGCCACCGGGATGCCGTGCCGCTGTAGCTGGGCCAGGGTGCGCTCGGTCTCCAGCACGCCCATGGCCTCGGGGATGGTCACCAGGCAGAATCGACAGCGCGCCGGGTCGGCCAGCAGCTCGCGGGCCAGGCCGACGCGCTCGCGGATGGAGCCCAACTGCTCGTCCATCTCGGCCTGCTCGCCGCCGCCGCCCGGCAGCAGGCGGCGGAAGGCGCGGCCCATCTTGCCCAGCGCCGAGCGCAGCGACAGCAGCCGGCCCACCCAGCCGTCCAGCATCTGCGGCAAAGACAACAGGCGCAGGGTGTGGCCGGTGGGCGCGGTGTCGAAGACCACCCAGTCGAAGGCATCGGTGCTCATGGTCTCGAGCAGCAGCTCCAGCGACATGAACTCGTCGACCCCGGGTGCGTCGCCCAGCGCCTGCATGGCGTCGCCGAGCGCGCGCTGCAGCCGCCCGCGGCGGCCGCGGGCTTCGGCGGCGCCGGCCTCGAAGGCGCCGGCGGCGGCGTTCCAGCGGGCGCTCGAGTCGAGCTCCAGGCCCAGCAGCCCCGGCGCCAACTCGCAGCCGGCGTCGCCGATCTCACGCGCGAACACGTCGGACAACGAGTGGGCCGGATCGGTCGAGGTGATCAGCACCCGCTGGCCGCTGCGGGCGAGCCGCACCGCGGTGGCGGCGGCCAGGGTGGTCTTGCCCACCCCGCCCTTGCCGGAGAAGAAGGCGAAGCGCGGGCTCCGCCCCCCGTTCGGCGCTTCGTCGCCTCGTTCCGGCATGCCAGCACCTCCGTCCCCCCCTCGACCGCCACCATGCCATCGGCGGACATGCGGGCGGTTCGGTTCGAACCGCATCGAACGGCGACACGCTCCCCCGGGGTGGATCTGCGCGCCCAGCGGTGTATCATGGGCCTGGCCCCTGGAAGATGCGCCCTTCGGTGCGGGAGGATGGCATGAAGGAACGACTGCTGCAACTCGACATCGGCGAGGTGCTCGACCGCCGGATTTACGAGAACCTGCAGCCGGCCGAACGCTCGGCCATGCTGGAGGTGGCCTACCTGGCCATCGCCGCCGACGGCAAGCTGGCCGACGAGGAACTCGAGGCCTTCGCCCAGGCCATGCTGTTGTTGTTCGGCCCGGACAGCTCGCCGGACAAGGTCAAACGGACCGTGGCCGAGCTGGTGGCCGGCTTCGAGCGCGGCGACGACCAGGCTCGGCTGGCCGGGCTGGCCGCCGATCTCGATCGGCCCTATGCCCGCGATCAGACCTACAAGCTGGCCTATGCCATGGCCATGAGCGACCTCGATACCGACGACCAGGAGTTCGCCTTCGATCAGCGGCTGCGCCGGGCGCTGGGCTTGAGCGACGAGCAGGCCGAACAGCTGATCGACTCCATCATCGACGCCATCAATCCAGTCATCTGATGTTGCGGGCCGTCGCCCGCCGGGCGGGAGAAAGATTCGCGACCGAGGTGCTCGATCACGGATCGGAGAAGTCGTAGGCCTCGGGCTCGAAGCGCTGGTTATTGACCAGCATGCGCCCCAGCAGCCCGCCACCCACCGCGCCCGAGACCACCCCCACCACCGCGCCCGGAATGACCACCGGCCAGGCGAACACCCCGACGCCGAAGCCGACGAACATGCCCAGCACCAGCGCCACCTTGCGCTTGGCCGAGCGGTCCCGGGCCCGGCTGGCGGCCAGCGGCTCGGCCTCGGCCACGGTCCGGCGCAGATCGCTGCGCAGCGAGTCCTGCCCGCGCAGCTCGAGCAGGGTCTCGCGGGCGCTGTCGGGCACGATGCCCAGGCTGCCGGCCAGCCGCGCCAGATCGCGCCTTTCTTCGGCGGTCAGCTGATCGTCGATCAGGGCCATCATGGCGCCGGTGGTGAACACCAGCGCCCGCAGCTGCTCGGGCAGATCGACCAGCTCGAGCCGCCCGGGATCGCTGCGGGCGTCCAGGATGGCCTGCGCCCGCTGCTCGTCGACGCCCAGGTGACGCGCGAAGTCGGCGAACATGGCCCGCTCGTCGGGCTCCAGCACGCTGTCCGCGCGCGCCAGCTGGGCCAGGGCGCCGAGCAGCTGCTCCCGTTGCTCGGCGCTGAGCTTTGCCAACATCTCGATCTGGTCGGCCATGGTCCCTCCCGTCGCTGGATCACGTTCATCATCGCTTATCCACCGGGCGCGGTCCACCGACTTCTGAGGGAGTCGAAATTGGCGGTTTTTCGAAAAGGTCAAACCGATCGTCGATCCGGGGATCGTCGGCGCTGGTCAGGCGCAGCCTCGATCGGGGCTGGGCGGTGAAGTCCTTGGGGTGGACGGCCGCATCGATCGGGTCCTGGGGCTCGTCGATGACGGTCGCCTCGGCGGTCAGTTCGAAGCCGGTCGCCGACCACCGCCCGGAGCAGAACGAGCCCCCTGCTCTCCATTTCAATGGTCGAAAATCGGTGCACCGGCGGCGGCATGGCCGGCTGCCGGATGTGGCCGGGTTCGAACGTTATCTGCAGGCCACTGCACTGCAGCGCTCCGTCCGCAAGACCTCGGTGAGCGACGAGCGCATCTTGCCGGATCTCAGCCCAGCCCAGCTCGGCCGGCGGCGACGGGCCTTGCCCGTGTGCGCGGGGGCGTGGTAGCGTGGCCGATGTTTCATCACCCCAGGAGGTTGGCCATGGGCCTGCGCCTCGTTCTGCTGGTCTCGTTTGCGGCCCTGATTGCGGGTTGCGTCGACTACGACCTGGGCCAACGCTGTGAAAGCGACGCCGACTGCGAGGGCGATCAGTTCTGCTACGCCGGGCTGTGCCGCGATCCGCTGGCCTGCGAGCAGGACGCCGACTGTCCGGCCGGCCAGGTGTGCCTGGACGGCACCTGCCTGCCGCCGGACTGCAGCGACGACGACGACTGCCCGGAATCCAGCCGCTGCATCGACCACCGCTGCGTGGGCTGCGCCTGCGCCACCGATGCCGACTGCCCGCCGGGCATGGAATGCCGCGACGGCTGCATCTGCGTCGAGTTCGAGCGCCCGTGCGACGACGATGCCGACTGCGGCCCGCTGGAGACCTGCGTCGATGGCTTCTGCCAGCCGCGCGCGCGCTGCGAAGACGACGCCGACTGCGCAGCCGGCGAGGTCTGCGAAAACGGCGTCTGCACGCCCGGCTGCATCGACGACGCCGACTGCGGCCAGTTCCAGCTCTGCGTCGACGGCCGCTGCCGCCAGCGCTGCTTCGGCGACGCCACCTGCCTGGAGCCGGATCAGATCTGCGTCGACGGCGTCTGCGTCGACGCCGAATGCACCAGCGACGCCGACTGCGCGGGTGAGCTGCAGCGCTGCCGCGACGGGCGCTGCGAGGAATACACCCCCTGCGAGAGCGACGCCGACTGCGGCGATCCGAACTGGGTCTGCATCGACGGGGTGTGCGAGGAGCTGCCCGGCTGCGCCATCGACGCCAACTGCGCTCCGGGCGAGATCTGCATCGACGACCACTGCCACCCGGCACCGGCCTGCGAGACGGAGGCCGACTGCGCCGCCGACGAGGACTGCATCGGCGGCCTGTGCCTGCCGCACGTGTGCCGCGGCGATGCCGACTGCAGCGGCGACGCCGTCTGCGTCGGGGGCGAGTGCGTGCCGCCGGGCGATCCGGCCCGGGTCTACGAGGTGGTCATCCTGACCCCGGGCGGGCCCATCCGCCAGGGCCACCAGATCCAACTCAGCGCCATCGCCCTGACCCAGTCGGGCGCAGCCGTCGCCGGGGTGGACTTCGACTGGAGTTCCAGCCAGCCGGAACGCGCCGCCGTCGACGCCGCCGGCCTGCTGACCGGCGGCGATCAGGCCGGCGCCACCGAGGTGCGTGCCAGCGCCAGCGGCTCCGGCCGCCAGAGCCGGCCGGTCACCTTCATCAACATGCTGGCCGCCGACCCGCAGCAGGTGCGCCTGACCGCGGTGGCCGCCGTTGATCGCGCGCCGGTGGCGGGCGCGGTGGTCTGGCTGGACGACGGCGTGCAGCTGGCCGAAACAGTAACCGACGCCCAGGGCGTGGCTGTGCTGCCGCTGGGCCAGACCCCCTTCGGCGTGCACGTGTTCGCCAACGGGCGGGACGCGGTCTCGCTGCTGCAGACCAGCAGCACCGATCTGCTGGTACCCTTGCCCGAGCGGCGGCGGGCCGACGAGGCCGGCGGTTACGTCGGCCAGATGGAATTCAGCGGCGAGGGCATGCTGTCACTGGGCCTGGCCGGGCTGAGCGCCGGCGGCGATCTGCTGCAGTTCGACTTCACCAGCCTGATGGGCGAGATCTTCCGCGTGCCGGTCGAGTTCAACCAGATGGCCTTCGAGCTGCCGCTGCCGGCCCAGCTGGTGCTGGGTCTCGCCTACGGCGACATGCCCATCCGGATCAAGCCCGACTACCACGTGGTCGGCGACAGCGGCCTGCGCACGGCCTGGGCCTTCGGCGGCCGGTTGGAGCTGGCGGTCTTCGGCGAACTGTTCGGCGGCGCCGGCGTGGGCGATGTGCTGGGCAGCCTGCTGCCCTACTTCTCCCTGCTGCGCCACGACATCCGGCCGGTGCAGGACGTGCGGGCGCTGCCGCTGGTGGTGGACGAGAACGACATCGACGGCGACGGCGACAGCGAGGAGCTGCGGCCCAACTGGGAGGCCTTCCCGGATGTCGATCTGGCCCCGACCCAGGAGCAGAGCCTGGCCCTGCAGGTCATCCCGCCGCCGCCGCCGGCCCACCCGACGGAGGCGGTCGACACCGCCCTGGTGGTGGCCGGAGCGTTGGGCGAGCTGGGCTTCACCCCGCTGGGCTTGAGCTCGACCCGCACCGGCGATGCCGGCTTCGACCCGGTGATGATGAAGCTGGCGCCGGCCCACGGCGGGCTCGAGGTGGGCCGCTACGCGGTGCTGGTCATGGCGCTGCCGGGCACCGCCGCCATGGCCACGCCCTCGGATGTGGCCACCGTGATCTACACCGGCGACAGCCTGCCGACCGACGTGGACTTCGCCCACGGCTTCATCGGCTTCGCCGAGGACGCCTTTTTCCACCGGGCCACCCGGACCCTGCTGGCCAGCGGGGTGGCCGGGGCCGAGCTGCTGCGGTTGCGGCTCGACGGCCCGGACGGCGGCTGGACGGTCTGGCTGCCGGCGCTGGATCTGATCCAGCTCAGCCTGCCCTCACCGCCCGAAGAGGTTCCAGATCCGGTGGCCGGGGCCCGGGTTGAGCTGACCGCCATCGATCTGCGCGCCGGGCTGGGCTACGAGGATCTGGTGCTGTTCGACGGCGCCGATCTGGACCGGCTGGACGAGCTGACCCGGGCCACCTCGCAGACCGAGCTGCAGTAGGCCGCCGATGCCTTCGACGCTGTTGTTGGTCATCGATGACGATAGCCTGCGCGACGCCCTGGCCTCGCGCCTGGAGGCTGAAGGTTTCACCGTCATCGTCGAGACCGAGAGCGACTGGGCGCTGGATACCTTCACCCGCCGTAAGATCGATTTCGTCATCCTGGGCACCCACGGCGGCGACAGCGGCGGGCTGGACTTGGCCGAGCAGATCCGCCGCAGCGACAAGGGCAGCCGCATCCCGCTGCTGATGATCAGCGAGACCCCGCGCAAGGCCAGCATTCTGCAGGCCGCCCGCCGGGCCTACCGGCCGGTGGATCTGCTCGAGGCGCCGGTCGAGCCAGGCCTTGTGCTGGCTGCGCTGCGGCGCGTGCTGGGCGCCGCCTATCCCCAGCCGGAACGGGAGCCGCAGCGGGCCGCGGCCGCGGAGGAGCCGGCCGAACGCTACGCCGATCCGCAGAGCCGCCGGGAGCAGACCGAGGTCGAGGCGCACACCGGACTGTTCCGCGCCGCCCCGCGCCACGGCTCCATCGCCGACCGGCCGTTTCCGGAACTGCTGGGCGATCTCTACCGCGAGCGGGCCAGCGGGGCGATGCTGATCCAATACGACCGGACCAAGAAGCTGATCGCCCTGCGCGACGGGGTGCCCACCCAGATCAAATCGAACCGATTGGAGGAGTGCCTGGGCCGCTTCCTGGTGCGGGCCCGCATGATCGACGAGGACGAGTGCCGCGCCTCGCTCGAGAAGATGAAGGCCAGCGGCCGACAGCAGGGCGCGGTGCTGGTGTCGATGGGCTGTCTGTCGCCGACCAGCCTGCGCCGGGCGCTGGAGCTGCAGCTGCAGATGAAGCTGTACGAACCCTTCGGCTGGGAACGCGGCAGCTACCGATTCGATCCGCGCATCCGGCCGGCGCCGGCAGCGGTGCCGTTGACCATCAGTACGGCCACCGCCATCCTGCGCGGCGTGCGGCGAAAAATGAGCGTCAGACGGATCGAGGCCCGGCTGGCCGACCGGCTGGACCGCGCCCCGATCCCGCACCCCGACCCGCGGTTGCGCTTCCAGGCGCTGGATCTCGACGGCGAGGATCGCGACCGGCTCGAACGCATCTACGCGGCCCATCGGCTGGCCGATCTGCGCGCGGCCCCGGCCGCCGGACGCGGCCCCCTGCTGCAACTGGCCTATGCCCTGATCTGCGCCGGCATGGTGGTGCTGGAGCCGGTCACCGCCACCCGCAGCGCCGCGCCTGCGGATCGCCCGGGCACAGCGGCCGCCGCCGTGGCACCCCGCTCGCTGGACGCCGATGCCGAAGCCCCCGAGGCCGAGCCGACCGTCGATCACGTCCCGGCCGCCGGCCCGCCGCAACCCGCCACCGGCGGGCTGACCAAGGTGCGCCAGTTCCTGGCCACGGAGCTCGAACGCGCCCGCCGGCTGGACTACTTCGCCCTGCTCGAGGTGGACCGGCGCGCCAACCCGGCCCAGATCCAGGAAGCCTTCCAGATCATGGCCCGGCGCTACCATCCGGACCACGGCACCAGCATCGGCTCGACCCAGGTGCGCCAGATCAACAGCGAGCTGTTCGACCTGATCTGCCGCGCCCACGAGGTGCTGACCGACGACGCCCTGCGCGCCGCCTACATCGAGCAGCTCGACTCGGATGGAAAGTTACCGCAACCTCCAAAGCCACAACCGACCCCGAACCCAGCAGCCCGCTCCAAGCCCTCCCGACCCACCGCTGCAGCGCCGCAATCCCCACCGGAGCCGCAGCCGCAACCGCAGCCAGAAGCGAAGGCGGACGCCAGTCCGCCGAAGCCTCCGCCGAAGGCGGAGGCGAAGGCGGAGGCGAAGGCGGAAAAGGCCCTGCGCGCCGAGTCCCTCTTCGCCAAGGGCGCCCAGGCCATGCTCCAGAAGGATTACGGTTACGCCAAGGCCATGCTCGAGCAAGCCGTGTCCCTGTGTCCCGACGAGGCCGAGTACCGGGCCGAGCTCGGCCTGTCCCTGTTCCGCTCCAGCCCCGACGACACGGCCGTCGTCCGGCTGGCCCGCGACGAACTCAACCAGGCCAGCACGCTGGGGCCCAACCTGGACAAGCCCCACCTCTACCTCGGCAAGGTCTATCGCAGCATGGGCCAGCCCGAACTCTGCGCCCACGAGCTGGAGCAGGCGCTGGTGTGCAACCCCCGCTGCACCGAGGCCGCCCGCGAGCTGCGCCTGCTGCGCCAGCGGCGCCGGCCCAAGAAGAAGGGCCTCGGCGGGCTGCTGGACAAGTGGAAACGCTCCTGACGCCGGAGGCTCCATGGAGAGCCGGACCGAGGAACAGACCATCGCCCAGACCGACGGCATGCGACCCATCCTGCACGCCGGCATGGCCAAGATCTGGCCTCGGACACGGCCATGCGGGTGACCACCGACGCGGTGCAGGTGATGGGCGGCTACGGCTACATGCGCGACCATCCGGTCGAGCGCATGATGAGCGACGAGAAGATGGTCAAGCTCCCCATGGACGCCCCTACCGCTTGCTGGCTGAAACACTGCGTGACCGCCTGGCTGGCCGAACGCTCCCTGCGGTTGCTGTAGCCGGCGGGCGGAGCAGTACGCTCAGTCGTCCGCCCGCTGCGACTGGCGCACCACCGCGCTGGCGGTGGCGTGGGCGTTTTCGATCACCCGCAGCAGCTCGCGCTCGCTCCAGTCGACCACCAGCAGCGAGCCGTTGGCCAGGAAGCGATCCGGGCCGACCTGGCGCATCACCGCCCGCAGCACACCGCCGTGGGCGAAGACCAGGTGACGGCCGGACGGCAGGCCGTCGAGGAAGTCATTGACCCGCTCGGTCAGGCTGACCAGGCTCTCGCCGCCCGGGGCGGCGAAGTCGGCGAAGTCGCGCAGGCCGGCGCGCTGGTCTTCGTCCAGCGTCGTGTAGTCGCGGCCCTCGAGTTCGCCGAAGTGGATCTCGCGCAGCCGGGCGTCGGGCTGCGCCTCACCCCAGGCCAGCCGGGCGGTCTCCAGCGCCCGGCCCAGATCCGACGACCAGACGCCATCGAAACGCTCCGCGGCCAGGGCCCCGCGTAGCCACTCGGCCTGCCGCCGGCCGTTGTCGGTCAGGGCCACGTCCGACCAGCCGCACAGCCGCCCCTGGGCATTGAGCTCGGTCTCGCCGTGGCGCACCAACCAGACCCGCACGCCGGTCATGGTGCCGCTCCGAACATCGGCGCACCGGCCCGGGGCCGGGACTGCGGCGGAGTCGAGCGCACGGTCAGTCCCCCGGCATGTAGCCGGAGTTGGTGTTCTCCAGCGACAGCCCGCCCGGGTAAGCGTAGGAGACGTAGTGGTCGAAGCCGTAGACCTCCACGCCGAAGACGGCCCCGTCGAGACCGGTCAGGGTATGCACCCCGCCGCCTTCGAGCACGTCGGCCGGGCCAGCGCCGGGCAGCTCGCGCGGCCGGTCACGGCTGGACAGGTTGTGGATCTCGTAGCGCCGGCTGACGAAGCCGCTGCCCAGCGGCTCCCAGCTGCCGTCGGCGGTGTCGAGCACCACCTCTTGCTCGGTGCCCTGGTCGATGGCGATGCGGTCGCCCTGGCGGGCCACCAGGCTCAGATAGCCATAGCGCAGCGCGCCGACGACGTAGATGGCGTAGTCGGAGCGGAACTGATCGGAGGGCACCTGGGTGCTCATGGCCGGGTCGCCGCCCTTGAACCACAGCAGCTCGATGTAGGCGTCCGGGCTGACCAACCCGGGCACGCCCACGTACTCCTCGGAGGGAATGAGCCGCTGGACCATGACCGCCTTGTCGGCCAGCAGGGCGTGGTTGAACACGTCGCCGAACTCGAGCACCTCGCCGGCGTCCAGGGTATGCTGGGCGCTGCAGAAGCCGTCGCCGTCGTCGGCACACGGCTGGCCGGCGATGGCCGGCCAGTCGCCGGGGGCCGTGGTCCAGTCGACCTGGTTGTGGTAGTTGTAGTCGCGTGGCGCCTCCGCGATGGTGATCGCATCGACCGGGGTCAGCACCTCGATGCGGGTGTCGTCCTCGGCGGCCACCACCCGCCAGAAGGACTCGCCCGAGCCGAAGGGGCAGGTCGAATCGTGGCTGCCCAGCCCGTTGCCGCGCGAGCAGGTGTAGTAGCGGTAGCGCGGCTCCAGCCGGCTCAGCAGGAAGGTCTGGCCCCAGGTCTCGATCGGCGGCAGCTGCTCTTCCAGGTGCTCGGTGCCGAACATGAAGTAGGGCACCATGGCGTTCTTGGCCTGGCCGAACACGGCCACCGGCGCATCGGCCACCACCCGGCTGCCGCTCAGGTCGGCGCCCGGCTGGCAGAACAGGCGGCCGTATACATTGCACAGCAGGCCGCTGGCGAAGTTGTCGGCCCGGATGCAGATGGTGCCGTGGGGCTCGACCGATTCTTTGACCTCGGTGCAGGCCGGCGGCGCGGCCGTCTCGAACACCAGCACCTCGTAGGCGTTCAGCGTATACTCCCGCTGCTCGCCGGCGGCCAGCGGCTCCAGCGCATGGCCCTCGGCGGCGGCCGCCTCGTCGTGGGCGGCCACCCGCATCGGGGCGGTGGCCGCGGTCACCCGCACCTCGACCCGGGTCTGATCGCGGGTGGCCACCACGGCGAAGCCGGCCGGATGGTGGAAGGTCTGCTCGCCGACCGTCTTGGTCGAGTGCGGCACGGTCAGCACCTGGTAGTACTCGCCCAGGGTGCGCTGCGGCAGCAGCAGCGAGGCGTCCGAGGAGGCGATGGCCAGCTGCACCGGGTTGAACTGGTAGGCGAACACCGGCTGGCTGCTGCGCAGCCGGTAGGCGGCGTAGCCGATGCGGCCGCCGTCGACCACGTGGATGTCGGCCACCCCGCCGGCGGCCACCTCCGGCAGCCTGATCACGGTCGAGGCCCCCGGCGCCAGCTCGGCGTCCGCGCCCAGGTCGAACTGCTGCTGGCTGTCGCTCAAGCTCAGCGCGGCCGGCTGCTGCGAGGGGTTGGCCACGAAGAGGCGCACCCCGGCGCCCCAGCGGTGGTCGTCCGAGCCCGCGTCCCAGCCCTCGTTGCCGTAGTTGGCCAGCTTCAGCGGCCAGAATACGCAGCCCAGGTTGGACGCCGCCGGCAGGCTGGCCTGGCAGGCATTCATGCAGTATACGCCGGGCCATTCGCAGTGGGCGCCGATGGTGGTGTCGCAGTGCTCGGCCAGCTCCCAGCGATCGCCGTCGACGCAGACCTCGATGGAGGTCTGCTCGACGCAGCGGCGCACCCCCGGGGTGCACAGCCGTTCACCGCCGGCATCGCCGCCGTCCGGACCGGCGTCGGCCCCGTCGGTACCGCCGTCGCCGGCATCCATCCCATCGCCGGCGTCCGCAACGCCGTCGCCCGCATCCGCGGCCCCGTCCGCTCCGTCCGCTCCGTCCGAGCCGTCCGCGCCGCCGTCGCCGCCGTCTGCCCCCGGCACGCAGCGGCCGGTCATCCGGTTGCAGCGCTGGCCGGCCGGGCAGTCCGCATCGGTCTCGCAATCCGCAGCCGGGGCGCACAGGCCGTCGACGCAGTGCTGTCCGGCCGGGCAGTCGTCGTCGCCGGCACAGGTCAGCGCACCGCCGTCACCGCCGCCGGAGCCACCGACGCAGCCGATGGCCAGCCAGGCCAGCGCCCCCAGCGCGGAAATCGGAACGCGACCACTGCGCATGCCGGCAGGCCTCACTCGCCCCAGCGCGCCGGGTCGAGCACCACCCCGCAGTCGACCAGCTCGACGCCGGTCGGGTTGCGCCAGGGCGACCAGCAGTACTGCAACAGATAGGTCATCTCGGGCAGGCGCACGTGCTTGGTGTCGGCGGCGTCGCGCGAAGGGATATAGCGATACTCACCGTCGGGCACGGCCGCATCCCACAGGTCCCAGTGCTCGTACTGCAGGTAGTGGTCGGCCGAGGCGGCGTAGCGCTGCTGGATCAGCCGCGCCTCGGCGCCGGTCAGCGGCAGGCCGCAGGCGGCGGCGGCCAGCAGAAAGCCGGCCGCGTCGGAATCCCACTCGCGGTGCTCAGCGCGCTCCTGCTCGTCGGCCAGCATGGCGTCGACCCGCTCGACCAGGCCGGCCAGCAGCTGCTCGGCCAGCCGGTACTCGCCGCGGATCAGCGCCGCCTCGATGGCGGTCAGGTGGAAGTAGCGCACGATGGCGTAGTTGAAGTAATGGGTGGTGGTGGCCGCCGCCTCGTAGCTCGGGCTGATGCCGTTGCCGCACGCGTTGCCCAGCGTCTCGCCCTCGGCCAGCAGGGCCGCGGTCAGCTTGGGGTTGCACTCGGCGTTGGGGATGAAGTCCTCGAAGGCCACGAAGGAGGCCAGGTCCTTGACCGCGTCCGGGTTTTCCTCCTCGTGGGGCACGTAGGTCTCGCCGGCCTCCTTGGTGCGGATCAGGTAGCCCTGGGCCACGATGTCGCCGGCGAAGCCGATCAGATACTCGAGCGCCCGCTCGGCCGCGGTGCGCACCTCGGCGTCATCGGTTTGCTCGACCACCCGCAGCAGCACGTGCACCGTGCGCCACATGTGGGGCACGTCGTCCTTGGAGCGCATGTTGCGCACCCAGATCGAGCCGTAGGTGGGGTTGTTGGGGTTGGGCACGGTGTGGGCGTTCCAGTCGTAATCCTCCTGCTTGACCGGATCGTAGTCGACCGCCACAGCGCGACCGTCGGCGGTGGTGTAGCTGTGGTTGTGGGTGAAGATGGCCCGGGCGGTGACGTAGGGCGCCGGCGGGTCCTCGCCTTCGTAGGCCAGGCCCTCGAACAGGGCCACCGCGCCGCGGCAGTAGTCGATCAGCAGCCGACGCATGGCGGCGTCGCCCGAGGCCAGGTAGCCGGCGGCGGCGTTGGCCAGCACCTTGGAGGTGCGGATCATCAGGTTGTCGGCGCCGCCGTAATGGACGAAGGTGATGCTGTCGCCCTGCTTGACCGCCCGGGTGTCCTGCCACCACAGCCCGTAGGGCGGCATGTCCGGGTCGTAGCTGGCGTGCAGGCCGTGGGCGTGCCAGGTGCACCAGCGGAAGAAGTCCACCTCGGCGTAGAAGCCGGTGATGGTGCGGGTGAAGGCCTCGATCTCGGCCGCGCTGGGCGCCTCGCCGGCCGCCGGCCGGGTCAGCGCGAAGGGCAGCTCGGCCGGCAGGCCGCCGTCCACCCCGGCGTCGCCGCCGCCGTCGGTGCCGCTCGAGGAACCCGAGCAAGCGGGAAGTAGCAACATCCCGGCCAGCAGGCCGGCAGCGGCCAGTGAGCGACTCGTGTGCATGGCTGAACCTCCACAGCGTGACATCTCCATAGAGGCTATACGGCATCCTGCCGCGGTACAAGAGCACACCCCGGCTCAGGCCGTGCGCAGCGTGTCCTCCTCGTCCCACAGACAGGCGTCGAGCGAGGAACCGCGATCGCTGAGCAGCTCGAAGCGCAGCTCGAAAGTGCCGAGCTGCACCCGATCGCCGGGCAACAGGGCGCAGCGGGCCACCGGACAGCCGTTGACCTCGAGGCCGTTCTTGGAGCCGGCGTCCTCGATGACCACCCGCTCGCCCATCACCCGCACCACCGCGTGGGTGCCCGAGATCATGGCGCACAACAGCTGCAGATCGGAGCGCGGTCTGCGGCCTATGGTCAGCTCCGGCTGCAGAAAGACCTCGCTGCCGCAGCCGCAGCCGGCCCGGCTGATCGCCACCCGCAGCGCCTGCAGGCCGGCCCTGGGCGCCGGGGCGTCCAGCACGGTGAACTCGCGCTGCGCGTAGGGGGCGCCGCGCCGCACCCGCCTGCGCCGGCGGCGTTCGAGGGCCACGATCTGGGTGGACACGATGGACCTCCTTTCCTCGCCACCCTCAGCAGAAGCAAATCGGATGCCAGCCCGTACCCGAGTGGGACATGCCCGGGCCGCTGTGTCGGCCCGGTTGGCCAAAAGTACAATCTTCATGATTACAACAAGTTATTCACTGCAGCGGCCCGTCGCGGGCACGGGCCGATCCGCGTCCGGGCAACACGCGGCCGCCCGCATCATGATGGATGCGAAATTTTTAGTCTCATCAGAAGCGCCACCTGTCGCCCGATGGATTC
Organism: uncultured Myxococcales bacterium; assembly: GCA_964454005.1. Classification (GTDB taxonomy): domain Bacteria; phylum Myxococcota; class B64-G9; order B64-G9; family B64-G9; genus CAYVQE01. Next base: position 9,019 of record CAYVQE010000104.1, on the reverse strand, counting down.
ACCCGCCTCGTTTTCCCATCGGCTGGGGTGCTTCGGCCTAAAGCCCGGCCGGCCCGTACCGATGGGACACGCAGGAACCGGGCATGGGCGGCCCGGGAGACGAAAGCGGGGTTCGCGGTGTGCGATGAACTCGACCAACAGGCAGCCGGCCACGAGGCCGAGCTGCTGCGCGAGGCGCTCGGCGCCATACAACAGATGGCGGAAAAGCTGCGCCGCATGGCCGGCCAGCTCGAACGGACCGCGAAGCAGGTCAGTGATCTGAACGACGGCCAGCAGCGCCTGGAGGCGCGGCTGAGCAGCCTGGAGCGGGAACTCGGCGCCATGGACGAGCCGTTGGCCCCGCCCGAGCAGCTCAACTGATCGAGGCCAGCGAGCAGCCCGGCCGCTCAGTGCGGCATGCCACCGCCAGGCCCACCGCCCGGTCCGGCACCAGGCCCGTGGCCGTGGCCGGGCCCGCCAGCGCAGACCAGATCGTCGCCGAAGGGCCGGGCCTGGCCCGCGGCCAGCAGCCGCACCGCCTCTTCCACGGTGCGCGCCCCGCCGCTCTGGTAGACCGGGATGCCCACCTGCTGAAAACCCAGCAGCGGCCGCCGGCCCATGCCGCCGACCACCAGGGCCCCGGCCCCGGCCTGCACCAGCCGGTTGACCGTATCCATGCAGCCGCCCTGGGCGTGCTGGTTGGCCACCACCTCGACCTCGCCCAGGGTGCCGTCCTCGACCTCGACCAGGGTAAACGCCGCGCAGTGGCCGAAGTGCTCCTCCACCTCGGCCGCCAGCCCCCCGGGCGCCTTGCTCGGAACCGCCACCTTCATGCCTCGCCTCCCATTCCATTGCCACAAGACCTTCTCCGCCCCTTTTCGCAAACCTGTCGCCACGTGGCAAGCCCCGGCCGAAAGGCAGTTTCGGCAAAGGGGCAAGTCGGCCGGCGCGGACCATCCCGCCCGGGGCCGGCTTGCGCCATGTCGGCCGGGGGTCTAACATTCGGACCGGGGTGGAGAAAGCGATCGGCGCCATGTTGCGGCGCACTTGCGGTGGAGCCAGTCGAGGCGGCCTGTGGGCGGCGGCCGGGTTGCTGCTGGCCGCCTGCGGCGGCGGCGGTGATGCGGGCGACGGGGGGATGGAGCCGGCGGTGCTTCGAGCGGCGGCGGCGCGGGCCGATGTGACCCCGCTGGTCGAGACCTGGACCGACGAGAACGGCGACGGCGATTACGACCCGGGCGAGCCCTTCGAGGATCTGGACGGCGACGGCGTGTTCGACCCGGTGTGGATCGCGGGCTTCGGCTCGGAGCGGCCGGCGCTGGGGGTGCACGACGCGCTGGAGGCCGGGGTGCTGCTGCTCGAGCGCGGAGCCACCCGGCTGGCCATCGTCAGCGTGGACTGGGTGGGCCTGCTCTACGACGACGTGCTGGAGCTGCGGCGCCAGGCCGAGCAGGCCGGGCTGGAGCTGGACTACCTGGTGTTCAGCTCGACCCACAACCACGAGGGCCCCGACACCATGGGCCTCTGGGGCCCGCTGGGCCGGCCCGGGCTGGACCCGGACTACCTGCAGCGCTCCTTCGACGCCATCATCGACGCGCTGCAGCGGGCCGGCGAGCGGTTGCAGCCGGTGCGCATCCGGGCCGGGCTGGGCCGCACCCAGGACCTGGTGCACGACTCCCGGCGGCCCGAGGTGATCGACGAGACGGTGACCGCGCTGCGCTTCGACCCGGCCGCAGGCGGCGCACCGCTGGCGGTGGTGGTCCACTGGGGAAACCACCCCGAGGCTTTGGGCGGTTCCAATCAGCAGATCACGGCCGATTTTCCATACGGCCTGCGGGCCGCGCTGGCCGAGGCCTACCCCGAGGCGGTGCCCATCTACTGGCAGGGCATGGTGGGCGGGCTGATGAACCCGCTGCACGTCGACGTGACCGACGCGCAGGGCCAGCTGCTGCCCGACAGCTCCTTCGCCAAGGCCGAGCGGCTGGGCCGGCTGGTGGCGGCCGAGGCGCTGGCCGCGCTGGAGGCCGGCTTCGACGCCACCGGCGACGGCAGGCTGGCCTTCAGCCAGCAGCGGGTGCTGGCACCGTTCCAAAACGACATGTTGCTGCTGGCCGCGGTGGCCGGGCTGATCAAACGCTCGCTGTACCGGCAGGACGGCACGCCGCAGCCGGCCGACGAGACCCTGTCCAACCCCTCCTGGTCTTACAGCGAGGTGGCGGCGCTGGCGATCGGCCAGCTGCAGATCGCCTGCGTACCGGGCGAGCTCTACCCCGAGCTGGCCCTGCTGGGCCCCGAAGGCCAGACCTGCTACGAGCAGCCCCAGGATCCGGGCGCCGACTTCTACCCCAGCGAATGCGTGCCGCCGCTGTATACCTTCATGCGCCCCGACGCGGTGCGCATCGTGCTGGGTCTGGCCAATGACGAGGCCGGCTACCTCATCCCCAAGTGCCAGTGGGACACCGAGCCGCCCTACGCCTACGGCCGCGACGATCCCCAGTACGGCGAGGGCATGTCACCGGGCCCCGAGGTGGCCCCGATCGTCATCCGCGGTCTGGCCCGCCAGCTGGCGCGGCTGGAAGCCCAGACGGCCGAATGAGTTGAATGCGGGCGCCCGGGTTGGAATAGCCACCCCGCGCGAGGGAGGGAGTAGATGCGCGCCTGGATGCGAACCGTGGCCGCGGTCGTGCTGCTGGCCCAGATCGGCTGCGCCGGCTGGCGCTACGGCCCGCCGCTGGCCCAGACCCACCAGGCCTTGAGCGCCCCCCACCCCGATCACGGCCAGCGCTTCGATCTGTTCATCGGCGGCCTGGGGATGTTCGCCGTGTCCTACCTGCTGCTGCAGCTGCCCATCGCCTACGGCATCGACGACTGGATGTGGGCCGTGCCGGTGGCCGGGCCCTTCATCCGCTGGGAGGCCACCGCCCGCTGCCCCGAGGGCACCAACTGCATGGGCACGGCCATCAACGTGCTCGGGCTGGTGGTGGTCGCCTGCGAGCTGGCCGGGCTGGGCCTGGGGCTGGCCGGGCTGCTGATGAGCCCGCCGGCGGCCGACGAGTGAGGAGCCGGCGGGCAACTGCGGATCAGAGAAACATCGGCAGCTCCGGTTTCGACACAACTGGGTTCAGGTTCGCCCGATGGGCGGGTGGCAGGTTCCGGCTTGCGCTTGTGCCCCCCGCAAGCGCCGGTTATGCTCTTATTCGGGATGGAGACGAGCCGCATGCAAGGGATTCCAACCATCGCCCGCTCCGCGGGCCTGCAACTGCTGGTCCTGTTCGGTTCCCGGGCCCAGGGCGACGCCGCGCCCGGCAGCGACTTCGACTTGGCGGCGGAGGCGCCCCCTGGCTGGAATCACGAACGCCACCTGGATCTGCTGGACCGCCTCGGCGATTGCCTGGAACAGCAGGTCGATCTGGTGCTTCTCTCGGCGTCTACCGATCCCGTCCTGCTGCACGAAATCTTCGCCCCTGGTTCCAGGTGCCTGTACGAAGCCGAGGCGGGGCTTTTCCACGCCTGGCGCTCTCTCGCCGCCCGGATCTACGCCGAACACCTGGTGGTCGAAAAACGCCACTGGGATGAGCTGCGCCAGGCCACCGCGGAAAGACGCACCGATGTCTCCTGAAATCCTGCGGCGCAAGCTCGATCACCTCAGACGCTACCTCGCCGATCTGCGGCGCCACCAGGACCTCTCCCGGGAAGACTTCGAACGGGAGAGCACTACGCCGTCGAGCGCCTGATCGAGTTGCTGGTCGAAGCCTCCAGTTCGGTCGCCTTCCACGTGTTGTCGATGAGGGAAGGAACCAGCCCGGGCTCGTACAAGGATGCGTTCATGCGGCTCGGCGCGGCTGGACTCCTTCCCGCGAAACTCGCACACCGCCTCGGCAAGCTGGCCGGCATGCGCAACGTCCTGGTGCATGGTTACCAGCAGGTCGATCTCGACCTGGTCCACCAGAGCATCCGTCCCTGCATCCAGGACATGGAAGCGTTCATCCAGGCAGCCGAACAAATCCAGCTCTGAAGCGGATCAGTGAAACACCTGCAGGCCGTCGGCGTAGACCCGTTCGGAGACCTGCTCGCCCTGGCGGTTCCACTCGATCCACTCCCCCACCTTGCGCCCGCGCTGGTAGCGCCCGGCGGCGGTCTTCTGACCGTCGGCGTACCAGAAGGTCCACTGGCCGTGCTTGAGCCCTTCTCGGTAGGCGCCGCTGGCGGCCTTGTTGCCGTTGGCGTGGTAGAAGGTCCACGGCCCGTGGCGCTGTCCGTCGCGCATCTCGCCCTCGGGCTCGGGGGCCACAGCGCCGTGCTGTCCGCTGTCCGACCCGCCGCCCTGGTCGTCCTGGTCGTCCGGGTCGTCCACATCGTTCGGATCGCTCGCCGAGCCGCCGCCGGCATGGCCCGCCGCATCGCCCTGCGCCGGCGGCTGGTCCCCCTCTTCCTCGCAACCCAGCGCCGCCAGTGCCAGCGCCATTCCGATCGCCATCGCCTTGCGCATCATCCCTCCTCGTGCCCGCCGTCGATCACGGCGGCCAGCAGCCCCTCGGCCATGACCTGGTGGCCGGCATCGGTCGGGTGGATGCCGTCCCAACCGAACAGACCCTGGTCCGCTCCCGCGGTGCGGTCCCAGTAGCGGTGCAGGCTGGCCACCGGCAGGCCCAGTTCAGGCCCCAGCGCCTCGATGGCCGCGTAGTAGGGCGCGATGGCCGCCGCCTCATCGAGGTGGGCCACCGAGCAGGAGGTGCACAGCACCACTTGCGAGCCGGCCGCCACCAGCGCCTCGGCGATGGCGCGCAGGTCGCGGCTGAAGTCGGCCGGATCCACCCCGGCGAAGCAGTCGTTGATGCCGAACTGCACGCTGGTCAAATCGGGCCGCCGGGCCGCCAGCCCGGCCACCCGCTGCCGGCCGCCGGCGGCCATGTCGCCCGGCACCCCGGCGGCATCGGCCTCGATGGCAGCCGCCGGCCAGCGGGCCCGCAGCCCGTCGACGAAGCGCGGGAAGAAGCCGCGCCGCACCTGCCAGCCGTCGGTCAGCGAGTCGCCCAGTCCGGCCACCCGCACCGGCCCACCGGCGTCCAGCCGCTCGATGAAATCTGTAAAATCCCGCGCCATGACCCCCGGATTCTACCGCCCCCCGCCGCGGCGCACAACGCCGTGACCATCGGAGGCATCCGCGCTGTCGGCCAATCAGCGCAGCGTCTGGCTGCCATCTCGGCACCATCGGCCAGCTGTCCTAGGACATTCGGCCTAAGCCGCTTGCCCGATTGCGAGCTGCCGTCGCTGTGCCATGATGCGAGGAGTGGCCGATCGCGTGTCGGGGCGCGAGCCCCACTGGGGAGGTTCTCATGGTTTTTTCCTTCCGCCGCGTCTGTTGGCTGGCGCTGCCTTTCAGCGCGCTGGCCTGCAGCAGCCAGCCGGCCGAGCCGCCCAAGGCGCTTCCGACCCTGGACGTGCTGGTCGACGGCCGGCCGCTGCCGCAATACACCAACGGCGGCGTCGCCTTCGTCGAGGGCCGGACCGGCGAGCGCTTCGCCGTGCGGGTCTCCTTGCCGGGAGAGCGTTTCTTGGCGGTCGTGATGGTCGACGGGATCAACACCTACGATCGCTCGCGGAGCGAGGACCACGGCCTGGTCAGCCGCGATCAGCAGATCCGGCGTGGCTTCCGGGTCAACCGCAGCGAGGTGGAGGCGTTCGAGTTCACTGCGCCGGAGGAGTCCCTCGCCGCCGAGATGGGCGACCCGAGCCAACTGGGCCGGATCCGGGCTCTGGTCTATCTCGAGTCGCCCGACGCGCAAAACCACTACTTCCACAGGAACCTCGGTAGTGGAAGCAACCTGGGCACGGGCGGAGGCGAGCGCATCTCCTCGCCCATCGGCATCGGCACTCCCTTCGTGCGCAAACCGGGACCGCCGCTGGCCGTGCTCGAAGTGCGCTACGACGATGGAGCCGGGCTCTGCCAGCGGGGGCTGACGGACTTTTGCATCCAGCCACTGTGAACACGGCAGCCCCTCGTCAGACACCGGCTCGACTCCGAGGACCGCTCATTTCATCTTCCTGGTGCGCGACGGCCACGGCTGGCAGCAGGCCGGCGCCGGCGAAATCGAAAGCCCGTCCGCCAAACAGCGCATCCTGTCCGCCATCCGCCGGCGCCCGCCCGCCGTACAGGCCGTCGAGCAACCCGGCCGGCCCGGCTTCTGGGCCCGCCTGTTCGGACGCCGGGGCTGAGCAAGACCGCTCGGGGTGCTCGGATCAGCTGTCGGCCCGGCGGTTGAGCTTGCGCAGCCGCTTCAGTGGGCCCAGCGCCGAGACCAGCTTGCCGCGCAACAGCAGCTGGAAGGCCGCCAGCACGTCGGCGTACTTGCCGCGGTAGGGGAACCAGAAGGGCTCGTCGCGGTTCTTGCCCTTATCGACCATGACGGCCTTCTGGTGCATGAAGGTCAGCAGGCCCTCGGCGCCGTGGTAGCGGCCGAAGCCCGAGGCCTTGATCCCGCCGAAGGGCAGCGCCGGGTTGCCCACCGAGACCACCAGGTCGTTGACCATCACCTGGCCGCACTCCAGCCGCGAGGCGATCTCCAGGCCCCGCTGGGCGTCGCCGCTGAAGACGCTGCCGGTCAGGCCGTAGATGTGATCGTTGGCCAGCTGCACCGCCTCGTCGGCGTCGGCCACCCGGATCACCGGCAGCACCGGGCCGAAGGTCTCGTGGCGGTAGATGTCCATCTCGGGCGTCACCCCGGCCAGCACCGTGGGCTGGAAGAACTGGCCGGGCCCCTCGCGCCGGCCGCCGCCGGTGAGCACGCGGGCGCCGGCCTCGCGGGCCTGGGCGATGTGGGCGGCGACGGTCTCGAGCTGGGCGGGGAAGGTGATGGGGCCCATATCGGCGTCGTCTTCGGGCCCGCCCAGCCGGACCCGGTCGACCTCGCGCTGCAGCAGCTCGACGAAGCGGTCGTGGACCGCGTCTTCGACCAGGATGCGCTCGACCGAGGTGCACATCTGGCCGGCGTTCATCAGCCCGCCCCACACCGCCGCCCGGGCGGCGCGCTCGAGGTGGGCGTCGGCCAGCACGATCATGGCGTCCTTGCCGCCGAGCTCCAGCTCGACCGGGATCGGCTTTTCGGCCGCGGCCGCCATGACCTTGCGCCCGGTGGCCACCGAGCCGGTGAAGAAGACCTTGTCGATGTCGGCCGCCACCAGCGCCGCACCGGTGGCCCCATCGCCCTGGACCACCTCGACCACGCCCGCGGCCAAATCGATGGCGGCGAACAGCTCGCGCACCAGCTCGCCGGTCAGCGGGGTGACCTCGGAGGGCTTGAGCACCACCGTGTTGCCGCCGATCAGGGCCGAGATCATGGGCACCACCGACAGCTGGAAGGGGAAGTTCCAGGGCGCGATGATGCCGATCACGCCCATGGGGAAGTACTCGATGTAGCTCTTCTTGCCCGGAAAGACCATGGGGGTGGCGACCTTGTGCCGGTCGAGCAGCTTCGGTGCCAGCTTGCGGTAGTGGGCGACGAACAGCGGGATGGCCATCAGCTCGGTCAGCAGCGAGTCGACCAGCGGCTTGCCGGTGTCTTCGCTGATGCGCCGGGCGTATTCCTCGCCGTGCTCCAGGATGACCGGCCGCAGCCGCTCCAGCACCTCGAGCCGTCGCTCCAGCCCCAGCGCCCGCCAGCCGGGAAAGGCCGCCCGGGCCCGGCAGACCGCCTGGTCCACCGCAGCCCCATCGGCCATGGGGAACTCGCCCAGCTTCTCGCCGCTGACCGGGCTGTGCTTGACGATGCTGCGCGCCGCCGTCTCCGCCGCTGCTCGCTGTGCCATCGGACCCCTCCCTGTTCCAGTGGGCCGTCCAACCGTCGGGACCGTCGAAGCAAGAATGTAATCCCGATTCCAACGCCCGTCCACCCGGCTACAACACGCCGCGCCCCCGTGCTACCATCCACCCCCGAGGAGGCCTTGGCCATGTCCGACAAGCTGCGGCTGTTCATCGCGGTGCGCTTTTCCGACGAGCTGCGCCAGAGCCTGGCCCGCATGCAGGAGCGGCTGCGCCACCGGCTGCCGCCGGCGGCCGACATCAAGTGGGTGCCGCCGGCCAACATCCACCTGACGCTGCGGTTTCTGGGCGACGTCGACGCCGGCCTGCTGCCCAAGCTGGCCGGATCGCTCAACGGCGCCTACGACGACGCGGCCCCGTTCACCGCCGAGCTGGCCGGGCTAGGCGCCTTTCCTTCGCCGCGGCGCGCCCGGGTCATCTGGGCCGGCATGCTCCACGGCGCCGACGGCATGCGCACGCTGCACGCGGCCACCCTGCGGGCCACCGAGGGCTTCGGCTTCGAGCCCGAGAAGCGGCCCTTCAAGGCCCACGTCACCCTGGGCCGGGCCCGCAGCCGCAAGCGGCGCCAGCCGGGGCCGGACCTGGGCGAGGCGCTCGCGGCCCAGGCCGAGGTGGAGATCGGGAAATGTCAGATCGATGCGGTACACCTGGTCAAGAGCGAGCTCAGGTCGCAGGGGCCGGTGTACTCGACACTTGACAGCTTCCCGGTCGGCGGCTAGGCTACTGAACAAATGAACAGGTGACAGTCCAGCGGGAGGAACCATGAAGAACGGCAAGGAACGCGAACGAGCCATCGACCTGGCCATCGGCGCCATCGAGAAGCAGTTCGGCAAGGGGTCCATCATGCGCCTGACCGGCGAGGGCCCGGTGCAGCCGGGCGAGGGCATCATCCCCACCGGAGCCCTGTCGCTGGATCTGGCCCTGGGCATCGGCGGGGTGCCGCGCGGCCGGGTGGTCGAGATCTACGGCCCGGAATCGTCGGGCAAGACCACCCTGGCGCTGCACATCCTGGCCCAGGCCAACAAGCGCGGCGGGCTGGCCGCCTTCGTCGACGCCGAGCACGCGCTGGACGTGCAGTACGCCCGCAAGCTGGGCGTGAACATCGACGACCTGCTGGTCTCGCAGCCCGACACCGGCGAGCAGGCGCTGGAGATCGCCGACATGCTGGTGCGCTCGGGTGCGCTGGATGTGCTGGTGGTCGACTCGGTGGCGGCGCTGGTG
>CAYVQE010000103.1:0-22542 GCA_964454005.1 uncultured Myxococcales bacterium | reverse complement strand
AGCCCTCCCACGGCCGCGGTACGACCAGTTGCTCGGCTACGCCTGGAAGGCGATGCTTCCCCTCGCCCTCGTCAATCTCGTCGTGACCGGAGCCATCGTTGTCGCGAGGGCGTCATGATCAGCGTGCTCAGGACCATATGGCTGGTCTTCAAGCACCTCTTTCGGCGTCGGGAGACGGTCCAGTACCCCGAGGAGCAGCCGGAGCTGCCGCCCCGTTGGCGGGGCCGGATCGTGCTGAGCCGTGATCCGGACGGCGGCGAGCGCTGCGTCGCCTGTTACCTGTGTGCCGTCGCCTGCCCGGTCGACTGCATCGCGCTCCAGGCGACCGAGTCCGAGGACGGACGGCGCTACCCGGAGTTCTTCCGGATCAACTTCTCGCGTTGCATCTTCTGCGGCTACTGCGAGGAGGCGTGCCCGACCTACGCGATCCAGCTCATCCCCGACTTCGAAATGGCCGAGTACGACCGGCAGGAGCTGGTCTACGAGAAGGAGAAGGGCACCCCCCGGTTCAAGGTGGTCAACAACAAGTACAAGCGCCTGATCGCCCGGCTGAAGCGCACCGGCAAGTAGACCGGCCAGTCGGCCCACGTACCGTATCGCCCCGCATCACAGCAGCACGAACTCGTCGTCGCCGATAAAGTCGGTCTCGGTCATCAGCCGCGCCGTCTCGCGCAGGCGCTCCGCCGAGATTTGCCGCAAACTGTGCTCCAGCCCCGGATTGGCTGCCAGGTGGGTCTTGAACTGCTTGCGCGACAGGAACAGGAGCTCGGTATCGGTGCCGGCGATGACGGTGGCTGTGGTGTCGATGTCCCGGATCAGGGAAATCTCGCCGAACACGTCGCCCACCCGTAACAGGGCCAAGGGCACCAGGGTGTCGCCCTCGCGCTTTTTGACCTCCACCTCGCCGCGGGCCACGATGAACAAGCCCAGCCCGGGCCGGCCCTCCTCGATGATGACCTTGCCCTTGGGGATCTCGGTGGAGACGAACAGGTCGAGCAGGGTGTGGCGGTCGGCCGCCGGCAGCGAGCGGAACACCGCCGACAGCGCCATCAGGTTTTTGAGCATGCGCTGGCGGGTGAACCGTTTCAGCGCCCGGGCCACGCTGGCCAGCTGGTGGGCCTCACGCTCGAGGTCGTCCCGCTTCAGCTCGAGCAGATCCAGATGGGTCATGGCCCGCACGGTCGCTGACCGCGGCTCATCCGACATCAGGGCCATCTCGCCGAACACGGCCCCGTCGCCGAGCCGCGCCAACGCCAGCTGCTCATCGCCGACCCGCTTGCTCACCTCGACCCGGCCGCGGGCGAGCAGGTAGAACGCCGTCCCTGGATCCCCCTCGCGCAGCACCACCCCATCGCCGGCGAAGCGGCGGACCCGCAGATCGCGCAGCACGATGGCGAAGGCCTCCTCGGGCAGCTGCGAGAACAGGGGGATGGCCGGCAAACGCTCCGGGTACTGGTCGAGCCCTTTGTCCTCGCAGGCCATCTGCGCCGCCAGCTGCGACAGGGCCTGGCCCTGCAGATCGATCACCCGGTCGACATTGCGCCCGGCCTCGGTCAGCTCGATCGCCTCCAGCTGGACCATGGGCGGCGGCTCGACCTGATGGGAGACCCGATCCGACTCCACCGAGTAGAGGTGGACCAACACCTCGAGCACCGACTGGTAGCTCTGCTCGGAGGCGGTCAGCATCTTGATGGCGACGATGGCCAGCAGCGGATAGCCGGCCTTGGTGAAGTGCCACGCGATCACCTTGTAGACCTCGGCCGCTTCGTCCACCCGTCCCTGCTTGAGCAAAATGTCGCCGATCTTCATCCGCGCTTCATAGCTCTCCGGAGCGCCTTGTAGAATGGCCATGCAGCGGCGCAGGGCGCGATCCCAGTTTTGCTGTTCGAAGGCGGCAACGGCCTGCTGCCAGAGGTCCGCGAGCGTCCTGGGCATGACGACCTCCCGATCGATGGCAAGTCCAAAAACCTCGGCTCTCGGAGCAGAGCCTCTTGTGCCGCGGTTGCTGCGGTGCTACTGATCGCAGCGAGCGAGCGGATCAGGCTGTGAGCCGATCACCATGCTACACCATGTTCTCCGGAGACCGCCAACCGTGTTGCCGCTGATGCGCCGCCGCCAGGCCCAGAGCCCACCCCGGCCCCCCGACTGGAGCCGCGCCTTCGGCCGCCGCCTGGCGCTTGAGGTCGACCTCGGCTGCGGCCGCGGCCACTACGCGCTGGCGCGGGCCCGGTCGGCGCCCGACAGCGGCGTCGTGGCCCTCGACACCCGCGACAAGTGGATTCGCGAGATCCGACACCGGGCCCGGGCGGAGGAGCTGACCAACCTGCGCGCCCTGCGGTGCGACGCGCAGGTGGATTTGCCGCTGCTGTTCGGCCCGGCCACGGTCAGCGGCTTCACCGTGCTACATCCGGATCCGTGGTGGAAGAAACGCCACCGCAAGCGACGCCTGATCCAGCCCGAGTTGGTCTCCCTGCTGGCCGCGATGCTCGTGCCCGAAGGCTGGATCTTCGTCCAGTCGGACGTTCCGGATCTGACCCGCCAGATGGCCCGCGCGTTCGACGCCGAGCCGGCACTGGCCGCCACGGACCCGGAAGGCGTTTTACACCAGCACCTCGGCGGTCTGCAGTCGCACCGGTCCCGGCGCTGTGCCGCGCTCGGTATTCCCATTCAACGGTTGGCATACCGCCGTCCATGAATGACGCCCCCTGCTGCCTGGCATTGGCCGATGCCCACCTGCGCGGTCGGGCCGATGCAGCCCAGTCGCAGATGGTCGCCTTTCTCGATCGCTGGCGGCGACGCTGCAACCACCTGATCATCCTGGGTGACTTTTTCGAGTACCTGGCCGGCCGCAACCGGAGCGCCGAGCACGAGTATCGGCCCGTGCTCGCCGCCATCGCCCGCTTCGCTGTGACCGACTACATCGAAGGCAACCACGACTTCGATCTGAGCGACGGCATCCCCGGGCTGGAGCGGGTGCGCCTGCACCCGGCACCCGTCTCGCTCGATCTGCTCGGGTTGCGCTACCGGCTGCTGCACGGCGATCGGGCCGATCCGACCGACTGGGCATCCCGCGGTCTGCGCGCCACGCTGCAATCCCGGCCGCTGCGCTGGCTGCGCGACGGGTGGCTGCCCCAGGGGCCGTTGTTCCGTTTCGCGCTGGCCTTCGCCGAGATCAGTCGGCGCCACCGGCTGGCCTTGCGCCGCCGGGAGGCGGGCGCGACCCGGCGGCTGGCGCTGACCGAGCTGCGCAGCGCACGGGCTGCGGCCGTCCTGTTCGGCCACACCCACCAGAGCCTGATCGAGCGTCACCGCGACGGTTTGCTGCTCAACCCCGGCGCCGCCCGACCGGGCGGCTCCTTCTTGCTAATCCACCCCGGCCGGGCCGAGCTGCGCCGCTGGCCCGATGCCGACCTGCTGGAGCAGCTGTCGCTGCCGTAAACTCAGTTGACGTCGTACAGGGCGATCACGACCACCAGCACCCAGATCGCCAGGTTGATCAGGGATGGCCAATCGGAGACCAGGGACTCGGTCGGCGGGCGATCGCGCCGCGCCTCGACCAGGCGCAGGTAGCGCACCATGCCGAACGCCGGGAAGGGAAGGCTGAACAGCAGTTGGTGGCCGCCGAACTTGGCCACCGTACCGGGCGCCACGGTGTAAGCCAGATAGGCCACCAGGGTCACGGCCGCAGTGGCCCACTCAGCGATGCGCAAGGAGTTGCGGCTGTAGCCCGCCAGCGCCGGACGGGTCTGGCTGGTGCTCCCGGCCAGAGTCTCCAGCTCGTGGCGCCGCTTGCCGAAGCCGAGCAGACAGGCCAAAAAGAAGGTGCAGACGACCAACCAGGCCGAGAAGACGACGCCGATGGCCACGGCGCCGCCGACCACCCGCAGCACGAAGCCCGAGGCGATCGAAATCACGTCCAGAAAGGCCACCCGCTTGATGACCGCCGAGTAGAGCACGTTCAAGCCGAGGTAGCCGGCGCAGACCAGCCCGAACGCCGGCCGCAGCCAGAACGCACCGGCCAACCCGCCGCCCCAGAGCACGACGGCCACCGCCAGTGCCGCCGCCGGTCGAATGCGGCCGGCAGCCACCGGGCGAGTCGCCTTGAGCGGGTGGGCGCGATCGCGTTCGGTGTCCAGCACGTCGTTGAAGGCGTAGACGCCGGAGCTGATGGCGCAAAACAGAGCCGCGGCCGCCAGCGCCGAAAAGGCCAGCTGCAGATCGAACAGCTGCTGGGCGAACAGCAGCGGCGCCAGCACGAACAGGTTCTTGATCCAGTGTGCCGGGCGCAGCACGCGGAACCAATCGGACAGCATCATTTGCTCGGTCTACCCCCATCGCGCCCCGAAGTCAAACGCCGAGCCGGTTCAATCGAAGTCGATTTCTTTCCTTATTCCAAATACTTGACATTCAATCGGCGATCTCCTATCTTGACCGGTGGCGAGAAGCGCCTGACGGAAGGGATTGCCATGTCGCTGCGCTGGATGCTCCTGCTGTCCATCCTCTTCAGCTGCCCGACCGCCTGGGCAGGAACGGTTCACGGCACCATCGAGATCGATGCGCTGCCCGCGCCGCAGCCAGGCCCGGTGGATGCACATTTCTGGCACCTGCCCACCCGGGGCCAGCCGCAGCGGGCCTCGCCGGCGGCCTGGGTCGTGCTGGAGGGCGATTCCGCCACCGACCTGGATCGACCGGCCCGGCACCGGCCGGAGCTGACCCTGGAGGGCTACGGCATCTGGCCGGCGCGGCAGGTGGCCCGGGTCGGTGACCGACTGCGGATCGTCAACCGCGACGATCACCCGTATACCTGCCGCGCCGAGGGCGGCCCCGGGGCATTCAGGCTGGACGCGCTGGACGCCGGTGCGGAAAAAGAGCAAGAGTTGCTCTCGGCCGGCATCTTGCAGATCCGATGCGACCACTATCCGTTCATGCGGGCCGTGCTGGTTGTGACCGAGTCTCCTCTCGCGGTGCGGGCCGATGCCAGCGGCCAGTTCAAGCTGGGGGAGGTACCGGCCGGCAACTACACCGCCCGGGTGTTCAGCGCGGGCAAGTGGCGTTTCGAATCGCGGGTGCGGGTTGCGGCCTATGGAGCCACTCGCCTGGAACTCGGCCCGGAGACGCCACCGCTGGCCGAGCAGGGAGAGCCTGCGGCGGATGCAGGCTCCGATCCCGATACGTCGCCGGCGGCAGAGGAACCACCACCGGAGAAGAAGCCACCGCCACCGGAGCGGCCACCGGTGGCCAAGAAGCCGCCGCCGGCCAAGAAACCGCCGGCCAAGAAACCGCCGGCCAAGAAACCGCCGGCCGAGAAACCGCCGGCCAAAAAGCCGCCGGCCAAGAAGGCACCGGCCAAGAAGGCACCGGCCAAAGAGCCGCAACCGCGTTTCGAAGACGTAGAGCCCGAGATCGAAATCGAGATCGAGTAACGTGGCCCGGCCGCACGCTTGGCCCGAGGCGGTGGACGCACCTCACCGCGGGCGGCAAAGGCCGAGAGAGGAAAATCGATGTCGAAGCTCAAAACCGTAATCGTCGTTTTGCTTCTGGTCCTGCTGGCTGGAGGCGGCGCTTTCTACGGTCTCCTGCGCTATATCGAAACCGACATCGTCGGCGGTGCCGATGCCCGCTTGGCCGAGGCGGAGAAGCTACTGGTCGATGCACTGCGGGTCGATGCCTTTGCGCTGATCGAGAAACTGACGGCCGAACGGCGCAATCCGTCGTTGGCCGAGCCACTGGCCGCCGCCAAAGCACCGGCCGAACAAGCCGATCAGGCTGCGGAAGGGCAGGAGGCGGCCTATGAGCCGCAGCACGAACAGCTGCTCCCGGTGGTCGGAAGCCTGCAGACCAAACACGAACTGGCGCAGTTGCACGCGGTGACCCTGGATGGCACCATCCTGGCCGCGGCCCCCCGGGATGCCTTTGGCAAAAGCATCAAGGGACTGCCCGCCTTCCAGGACTGCACCGCCGGGGTGGCCCGCGACGGGCTGTACGAACTCGAGGGCCAGCTGCGCCAAATCGGCTTGAGCCCGGTCGAGAACACCCAAGGCGCGATCGTCGGCTGCCTGATGGCCAGCCGTCCGCTCGGCGCTGCCGCGGTCAAGGACCTGGCCCGTCGGTCCGGGCTCGAGGTGGCCTTGCTGCTGCGCAAAAAGGTCGCCGCCACCGTGGATCCGGCCGCCATCAGGGATCTCGCTCCGCTCGTCGGCGCCAAGGACACGCTGCGCTTCGGTCAGCCCAGCGGTCCGCTGCCGTTGCTGGTCGATCTGACCAACAAGGGGTTCGCCGCCCGCACGGTCCGCATACCGGGCGGGACCGATCCGGTCTACCTGGCAGCGGTCATCGACCTGGCGGCCGAGCTGAGCAGCCTGCGCGAGGCGCAGATGATGATCCTGTACGCCACCGGAGGCCTGTTCGTCTTCGGCCTGCTGCTCGGCCTGCTGCTGTCCGGCCGCGCGCTGACCAAGGACTTCTATCGCCTGCGCGATTCGGTGCGCCTGATGGCCGATGGCAACGGGTATACCATCGATCCGGACAGCTACAGCGCGCCCTACCGCGAGTTGGCGGTCGACCTCAAGCGCATGGCCGAGAGCAGCAAACCGGCCCCTTCCGGGGTGAGACCGCCCGAATCGGTGTCCCAAATCCTGGGCCCGCCCCAATCGCCGCCCGCCGCCCAACCGGAGGCGGCGCCGGCCGAGCCGGCCGCACCGGCCGGAGCCGAACCCGACTCGCTCGACTTCGAGAGCCTGCTGGGCGGCGGCCAGGAGGCGGCGCCGGCCCAGGAGCCGAGCCCACCACCGGCGGCCCGGCCCGCACCGGCCCCGGAACCCGCCGCGCCGGAACCGCCGGCCCAGCCTGCGGCACCGCCCGCGCAACCGCCGGCGCCAGAGCCACCGCCGCAGCCCGCTGCCCCTACCCCGGCGCCATCCGCACCACCGGCGCCCCCGGCACAACAACCGGCGGATGACGGGAAGGGCCCGCGCGTCGACATGCCCGGGGATCTGGCCAGCTTCTTCGAAGAAGATCAGGACGAAGCCACCCGCGAGTTCCCGGACGCTGGGGATGCCTTCGCCGCCGCAGAGCAAAAACCCGCGCCCGCCCCCGCACCTGCGCCGGCCCCCCCAGCCAGCCACCCGCACCGCAACCGCAATCTTCCCCACCACCGCTGGCAGAGGGAGGCTTCGACTCGGCCCCGGATCTGGACACGGGCGAGGACGATGAAGAGGACGAGGAGGAGCGCCCGGACTCCACGGTCATCGCCCAGGTGCCGGATGAGCTGCTCAAGGCGGCCGCCACCAAGTCGACCGAGCCCGAGGTGCCATCGTCTTCGGTGCCACCACCGCCGACATCTCTACCCAAACCACCGGTCGCCGCCCCCCAGACGGCCAGACCGACCAACCCCGACGAGGCCCATTTCGAGGAGGTCTACCAGCAGTTTCTGCAGACCAAGAAGGAATGCGGTGAGCCGACGGCCGGTTTGACCAAGGAGAAGTTCGTCGAGAAGCTGCGCAAGAACTCGGCCGACCTGAAGGCCCGCTACCGCTGCAAAGCGGTTCGCTTCCAAGTCTACGTCAAGGCCGGCAAGGCCGCGCTCAAGGCCACCCCGGTCAAGTAGACCGGCGCCGGGAATCAGCCGCCCGATCGCGGGACCGTTCGAGTCGCCAGGCAGCGATCAGAGCCGCGGCCGCTCCGCCCCAGATCACACCCAGCACCAGTACCATCAGGAACAAAGCCCCCGAGCTCATGGTGCATCCCCGGCCCATCCGGCCGCCCGTCCGGCCAGCTTCCGATTCAACAAGACCAGAACCAGCAACGCCACTCCCCACTGCAGCAGGCAGGTGCCCAGGCTGAAGCGGTTCAGGGGATTCCACCAGTTCTCCGGATTCCAGCCGATCGATTGGTAGAACCACCACCCGATCATCGACAGGAAGGCCAGCGGGATCCAGACCAACACCAGCCAATCGAACCAGCGTCCCAACCGGGGCGCCGTCCCCAAATCGGCGTTGAGCTGGCGGCGCATCCGGCCCACACCATAGGCGATGGTGCCGAGTGCGAAAAGGGCCCCGGACAGCAGCAAGCCCAGTCCCCAGACCCAATCCTGGTTCTTGAACACGTCGATGCTCATCGCTGACGGCAAGCCCAGCAGGACGCCCGCGCCGGCCACCACCAGCGCCGCCCGTTGGCGGCGCAACCCGAGATCCATCAGCGTGCGCACCCCGAGTTCGACCATGGCGATCAGGGAACTCAGGGCGGCCACCGCCAGCGCACCGAAGAAGACGACCACCAGCAGTTCGCCACCCGCGATCCGTCCGCCGAGAAAGAGCCGCGGCATCCAGATGAAGGCCAGCCCCTCGTTGCCGGCGGCGGTGGCTTCGGCCGCCTGTGACGCGGGCAACAGCGCAAAGATAGTCGGGATGATGGCAAATGCCGCCAGCAGCGAGGCCCCGTTGTTGCCCAGGCCGGTGATGCAAGAATTGAGCACCAGGTGCTGGCGCTTTTGGGCATAGCCTGCATACACCAACATCAAGCCCCAGCCGGCACCGGTCGACCAGGCCGATTGGCTGTAGGCTTCCAACCAGACCTGGTGATCCCACAAGCGTGCAAAATCCGGCGCGAACATGCGCTCGAGGCCCTCGCTCGCTCCGGGCAAGGTCACCGCTCGCACCCCGGCCACCACCAGCAAGACGAACAGGGTCGGCACCAAGACCTTCGAGACCCGCTCGATGCCCCGCTGCACGCCCAGCAACACCACGGCCACGGCCGCCGCCACCGCGAGCACCAGACAGGCCACCGTCCACCCCGAGCCGATGAACGCATCCCACTCCCGCTGCAGCGTGGCCGCTTCGAGCCCGACCGCGCATGCGCGCCCCAGGTAGTACAGGCACCAACCGCAGACCACTGCGTAATAGAACATGATGGCCGTGCAGCACAGGGCGACGAAACCGCCCGCCCAGGCCCAACGTCTGCCGATGAGTTGGACGAATGCCCCCACCGGACCGCGCCGCGTGCGGCGCCCCCACCAGAACTCCACGATCAGCAGCGGCAGCGACCAGGTGAACAATGCCACCATCCAGGCGACCATGAAAGCGCCGCCGCCGTGCTCGGCGACCACCCGCGGGAAACGCCAGATATTGCCCGCGCCGACCGCCATGCCGAGACTGGCGAAGACGATCCCCCAGCGCGACGCGAAGCGCTCGGTCCGTGGTTCGCTCCCCGCTGCCGCCATTTCGCTTCCACCGCGGGCCGGACTCAGTCTCGACCTTTCTGGATATCGAGTTCCTCTTCGATGCGATCGATGATCAGCTGCGGCGTGGGCTGGGCCAGGAATTCTTTGCCATTGACGAAGATGGTCGGGGTTCCCCGGATGCGATGTTTCAACCCCTCCATCTTCTCGTCAGCGATCCGGTCCATCACCGCGTCACTGTTCATCCGCTCTCGAAAAGCCTTGCGCTCCATGCCGGTCTGCTCGGCCAAGGCGAGCAGCTTCTCTTCGGACAGGTCGTTCTGATTGGCGAACACCTTCGGGCAGTATTGCCAGAACTTGCCGAAGGCGTCAGCGGCCACGCAGGCCTGCGCCGCCTCGAGGGCCCGGGCATGACCTTTGATTGGAAACTGCTTGAAGTACAGCCGGGCCTTGCCCTCGCTGGCGCGGACGACCTTCTCGATCATCGGCGCCACCATGGCGCAGAAGGGACACTTGAAGTCAGAGTACTCGACGATGACCACCGGCGCATCGGCTTCACCCAGCGGCGTCAGACCCTCCAAATCGATCTGGCGCACCTCCTCGGCGGGAGGATGCGCCATCTTGCGTCGAATCTCGACCCATTTCTCTATATCTTCATCGCTCGCTTCGTTCGCCATCAACAGCAACACGTCGCGGGCCAACCGAGCAGCGGTCCGATGCGGTGGGTTCTTCCTCAAGCAAGCGGCGATCGACTCGGTGCAGCGACCATAGCAGCTCACCTGCTCCAACTTCTCGGCGACCCGACTCAGGAACGCAGCCTTGAAGTCATCGGCCTCCACGTCCGCAATGCGCTCCCATGGGAAGCCCTTTTTGTCCGGTTGGGGCGCGGGCGCGGCCGCGACCGAAAAAGCAAACCAACCGACCAACAGCAAGCCGAACACCCAAGATCTCATGTGCCGCTCCCGTTGAATGGCCTCGTCCAGACATCCACTGCCTTCCAGACCGCCACCGCTGGAACCCCGGACGCATCCCCGCCACACGCCCCGGAACGAGTCTACGGTTGGACGCAGGCACCATCAAGAAGATTCCGGACATTCAGCAATCTCGGGTAGCACGACCCTTGAGGAGCAGATGCGTGGGACGGAATCCGGCTGTCGAACGATCGCCGACAAGAAAAGCCGGCTCCTGGTGGGGAGCCGGCTTTCGAACCGACCGTCGGGGAATGCCCGCGAACCGAATTGGCCTTCCTCTTTCCGTCTCCGTGGCTCTAAACACCCGTCGGTCACCGACCCGAGGCTATTACCCGCGGTTGGTCTTCTTCTTGGCTACTTCCTCTTGGTGGCCTTCTTCTTGGCCGGCTTCTTCTTGGTGGCCTTCTTGGTGGCTTTCTTCTTGGCCGGCTTCTTCTTGGTGGCTTTCTTCTTGGCCGGCTTCTTCTTGGTGGCCTTCTTCTTGGCCGGCTTCTTCTTGGTGGCCTTCTTGGTGGCCTTCTTCTTGGCCGGCTTCTTCTTGGTGGCCTTCTTGGTGACCTTCTTCTTGGCCGGCTTCTTCTTGGCCGCCTTCTTCTTGGTCACCTTCTTTTTGGCCGGCTTCTTCTTGGCCGCCTTCTTGGTGGCCGGCTTCTTCGTTCTACATGCCATGTTCACCCTCCTGTCCTTTCGTTTGGCCTTGCCTGTCTTCGTGACGACATTAGAAATCATAGCATCACTACCCCGACCTCGGCAAAGAAAAACCCGATGCCTTCGGCATCGGGTCTTCCTTCGCGGGACGCGTCTCGCTGTCCATTCTTCGATCAGTCACCGGCTGCCGGCAAGTCGATCGACACCGCGGTGCCTTTGCCGGGCTCCGACTCGATCTCGATTCTGCCTTCATGATCTTCCACGATCCGCTGGACGATGGCCAACCCCAACCCGGTACCGTCGCGGCGGGTGGTGTAGTAAGGGGTGAAAACCTTGTCCAGCACTTCCGGCTCCATGCCGCAGCCGTCGTCGGCGATGGTCACACGCAACCAGCCTCCGCGGCGTTCGACCTTGACCTCGACCTGACCGCCATCGGCCAGCGCCTGCAGCGCATTGGCCAAGAGGTTCGCAAGCACCTGTCCGAACAGCTCGCGGTCGACCGCCACCGCGGGCAGCGCAGCCGACATGCTGACGTCGATCTTCACTCCGCCGCGGCGGTTGCGATACAAGGCAACCGCGCGTTCGATGATGGGCTCCAGTCGTTGGACCTCGATCGTGGGCTTCGGCAGTCGGGCGAAATCCGAGAACTCGGTCACCGTCCGCCGCAGAGCGGCCACTTCTTCCAGGATCGCTTGCGTCGACTCCTCGAAAATCTCCTCGAAGTCGCTGTGCCCGGTCCGGTAGGCCTTGCGCATGGTCTCGATGGAGACCTGAATCGGCGAAAGCGGATTCTTGACCTCGTGAGCGATGCGCCTGGCAATCTCCCGCCAGGCGGCGACCCGCTCCGCCCGGATCAACCGTCTTTGGGAATCGTTCAGCTGCTGCACCATGCCGTTGAAGGTCCGCACCAGTTCACCCATTTCGGCGCTATAGTCCTCCGACAGCCGGTGGTTGAGGTCACCGGTGGCGACATGCCGGGCTCCCTCGACCAGTTCTTTTACCGGCCGCGTGATCCGCCGCGATAGCAACAAGCCGAGCAACCAGGAGACCAGCACCCCGAACGCCGCAGCTGTCGCGGCGCCGAACACGATCCCCCGGCGGACAGCTCGCAGCCGTTCGCGCGAGAGGTCGACCACGATTTGAATATCCTCTTCGCGCTCGTGGCTGCCCAACTCGAGCGGCATGCGTTCCCGCAGCCCGTCATCGACCGGCGCCAGGCCATTGTTTTTCCCCTGCACTTCTGGATCGCCGCCGGCAGCGATGATCCGGTCTTCCTGGTCGACGATGGCCACGCTGGCGCCGGACAGGGTCTCGAGCTGTTCTACGAAACGTTCGTCGAGCAGGCGACCACCGACGACCGCGACCTCGGCCTCCTCGAAGCGCCGAACGGTGCCCACGACGACAGCCAGCTGATCGCGGATCAGTCCCTCGCGTGAGATGCGCACGGGGTGGATCCGCGGCGCGGGCTCGACGGCTGTGGCCAATGAATGCAGGTCCGGATCCTGCCCTCCGTAGCGGGCGGGCAGGTGGCCGCATGACAATACTCGACCGCGGCGATCGAGTATGGTCAGCAGGTCGAGCTCCCAGGCGCGCATCCATTTTCCCGCCAGCGGTATCAGGGAGTGGCGATCGAGTTCCCCGCGCACCATCTGCACCAGGATGCGCTCGATCTCTTCCGTCTCCGCCAGCGCCTGCACCTTGGCTGCCAGCCTCCGGCCCATTCGCTCGAGTTCGTTGCGCAGACCGGTGGCGACGCCCTGGAGCCGCTCCTGGGCTTCGGATCCGAAACGCGACTCGGCCGTCGTCCAGGTCAGGGTCAGAATGGCGCCGGCCGGTACCAACGCCACCACCAGGAAAGCCAAGGTCAGCCGCGTGCCCAACCGCATGGGTGGATCCCTATTCGGCCAGCCAGACCGAGGCCAACACCGCAGCGCCGCTGCGGTTCAGGAACAGACCGCGCAAAGCGCTGCGGTGGACGATCTCGGCCCGGTAGATGAACAGCGGAAGCCACGGCAGCTGGGCCAGCAGGCCCCGCGCTCGTTCGCGTACGATACCGGCCCGGTCTTCACCGGCCGACAAGGCACCCAACTCGTCCAGTAGATCCGCTACGGCCTGCGCGCCCCGGGCCTGTGCCACCACGCCCAACAATTGCATCTCCCCATCACGAACCAGCGGCAGCTGTCGAACCAGCCGGAAATCGAAATCACCGTCCGCCACGCGTTTTCGATACTCCGCCGCCGCCAACGGCACCACGAAAACCGACACTCCGACCTCGTTCAAATCCATCTGGATGCGCTCGGCTGCGTCGTGCTCGAGCGGCCGCTGCTTGCGGACGATGAACTCGAACATCGCTGGCAGCCCCAGCTGCTTCAAGGCGATGCTCTCGAAAAAGCTGCGGGCTTCTTCCGGCTGCGCCCGCGGCCCTTCCGGGCGGGGACCGGTCGCACCGAAGCTCAGCAGCTCGTCGCTTGCCACGGCCCGATCGCCCAGTACATAATCCGCCAGCCGGCGCCGATCGATGGCCTGATCCAGGGCGCGGCGAAAGCCGGTGGGCAACCTGGCCAAGCGCTTCGGATTGAGGGCTAGAAATACCCGATTGTCCATACCGGCGCGGATCGAATCCACCCCCGCAATGCGATCCATCCGGGACGGCCGCAGGGCATCCAGCTTGCCCAACTCGAAGGCCAGCTGCGCTTCCCGGATCGAATCAAAGGGACGCAGGAGCAACTGGTCGACGAAGGGCCGTCCGCGCCAGTGCCCGAGAAAAGGGACCAGTTTTTGTTCGGACCCTCCCGGCTCTGTCGGCGCCAAAAACGGCCCGGCACCGGCACCGAGAGAGGAGCCGCGCTTGCGCCGGATGGCGGTCGGCAGCGCCGCCAGGGTGTCGGCGAACCCCGGTAGCGGATGGCGCAGGCGAATCCGCAGCGTCTTGCGGTTGGTCCGCTCCAGTCCGGTGATCCGAGTCCGGTCGCCGCGGTGAAAGGCGACCGCTCCTTCGACCGGCGCCAGCAACCACCAGTGTGGAGATGGCTGCTCGATCCGCAACAGGTTCTCCCATGACGCGATGACGTCTTCTACGGTCACCGGCGCCCCGTCTTGGAAAACGGCTTTGGGCCGCAGGTGGATCAGCCAGGTCCGTCCATCTTCACCGATCTCCGGCTCCTTCTGCGCCAGGGCCGGCAGCAATCCGCCATTCCCCGCCTGTTTGAACAGGTTCGCGTGGAGCTGGCGGGCGAAGTGCAGGTCTTCTTCGGTCTGCACCAGCGTCGGGTCGGACTCCGGCACACCCAACAGCAATGGCCAACGAAGCGTGCCACCGTAAGGGCGCCGAGAGGCCGCCCCACCATCGGCGGACCAAGTGACGACCATTAGCCCCAGCGCCGACAACGCGAGCAATCGCGACATCCCCTCGCTTACGCGCAGCCATCCGTCCATCGTTCACCGCCTCAAGAGGTAAACCCGGCTCGGTCCATCTTGGGATTCGACGGTGGCCACCGCGGCGAGCGGCTCCTGCCCCGCCACCGGTGGCGATCCCGTCACCGCGACGATGCTGCCCACCAGTTGCTGCGTACGCCAGACCAACTCCTCACCGTCGAACACCCGCAATCCGTCCGGCTCACCCGGCCAAACCGCCTCGGACAGAACGAACTCTGGCCGCCCGTCCAAGTCGAAGTCGACCGGGGCCGCACCGGCTCCGCTACCGGTCATGCTGGCCGTCACCTGCCACTCGGCATTCAGCCGCTGCAGTCGACCTTCGATGTCGACCGCCATGGCCACCGGCGGCCTGTCGGGCGGTTGCCAGCAGCGAATGGTCTGCAGCGGCGTCTCGAGGTCGACGCGCTCGCCGGAAGAGGCGTTGATGTCGATCAGCTCCAGATCGGGCCGGTAGCGGTTGGTGCCCGCTTCGATGCGTCCGGACAGGACTGTCGGGCGCCCGGCTAGTTGGAGCACGCACAGCGGCACCGCTTCCAGGTCGCGAATCGCCACCAGCCTGGCGCCGGTAAAACGTAACACCTGGCCGTGGCTGTGATTGGCGTGCTTGTAGAAGATCTCGGACCGTCCGTCTCGGTTGAAGTCGACCACCAGCAGGCTGCCGGTCGGGTCTCGGGTCCGAGTTCGGGCCGCCGGAAGCTCGGCCAGCGAATGGCGCACCAGCCGCCGCGGACCGCGCTCGCCGACGGCGTAGATTTCGATGGCCGCATCGAACAACACCGCCAGCTCTGCTCCAGAACGCCCATCCAGATCGCCGAACCCGACGTCCAGGATTCGCTCGGAAACGGTCAGCAGCTCGGTCATGCTCCAGCGCCCCAGGGCGGGTGGCGCCCGGGCCGTGCCCAACAGAATCGCGATCTCGTCGTCGGCTTCCACCGACGCGAACAGATGATGGCGGCTGCCCCGGGGCAGCGGTTCGACCAGGCCCTCCCAGAACGAGGTCGCGATCGGGGTCAGGTCCGCCGTGGCGTTGAGCCGTTCGCCCTTGAGTCCGACGACCACCCGCAGCAGCCAGTCAGCACCGGATCGCCGGGCGCGCTGCAGCGCCAGTGCCCCTTGGCCGTGCTCGAGATCCAAGGTGCGCTCGACCGCCGTGCCGTGCTCGAGCCGGAAGATCAACAACCGTTGCAACTCCTGGGTCAGCCGCCCTTCGCGGCCGATCAGGTCCTGATCGCCTTCGACCGCCAGAGCCAGAATCGGAACTTCGGCACCGCGGGCCGCCAGCTTCTCCGCGACCTGTTTGCCCATTGAATCGGCCAGTTGTTGCAAAGCGGCTTCGCCGGCGAGGGCGACAGCCGGGGCCAACCAAACCCAAAGCAGCAGTATGGCCGACCTTGCGCTTCCGGGTCTCATTTGAACATCGCCTCGGGCAGTTGGTTGCTCAACGGCGGCTCCTGTCCATCGGGCGTGGTCCCTTCTGTTGCCGACGGATCATCGGCGGCGCGGCTAGACACCGCCCGCGGCTCGGTACCGGCCACGAAGACCTCGAACCGGGCGCCAGCCATCTGGGCCGGGGCCAGCAACCCGTTGTCGGGATCGATCCGAGCGAATACCACACCGGGGGGGGCGCTAAACTCCCGCCGCGGTCGTTCGGCCAGCCCGCGCTCCATAAACTGCAACCAGATCGGCAGCGCCGTCCCGGCGCCGGTTGCCCAACCGCGGCCAAGCCGCGCGTGATCGTCGAAGCCCACCCACACGCCGCAGGCCAGATCCGGCGCGTAGCCGACGAACCAGCCATCCCGTTGCTGATTGGCCGTACCGGTCTTTCCGGCCAGGGGCCGCTGCAGGCGCAGCGCCCGCCGGCCGGTGCCGGACTCGATGACCGACTGCAGCAAAGAAGTGACGACATAGGCAACCGCCGCCGGCAAAGCCTGTCGCTGCTCGGGGGCTGGCCAGTCAAGAGCCGCGCCGTCGGGTCCCTTGACGCTGCGGATGAAGACGGGTGAGACGTAGCGCCCGTGATCGGCAAGGGTGGCGTAAGCGTTGGTCAGCTCCAACGGAGTCACCTCGGAAGATCCCAGAGCGAGGCTCAGGTTGGGCCGCAGCTCGGAGGTGATGCCCAGTTCGCGCGCGACGCGGATGATGCGCGCCGGGCCCAGTTCTGAGGCCAACTTGACCGCGATGGTGTTGATCGAGTGGGCCAGAGCGTGGCGCACGCTGACCGGACCGACGAACTTGCGTTCGTAGTTGCGCGGCTTCCAGGTGCCGGAGGCCACCGCGCGGTAGACCTCCGGCGTATCCATCAAAACCGTGGCCGGCGTAATCAGCCCCTTTTCCATCGCAGCCGCGTAGACCACGGGTTTAAAGGCCGAGCCGGGTTGACGCTTGCTCTGAACGGCGCGGATCAATGAGGAGCGGCGATAATCGTTGCCGCCCACCATGGCCACCACCTCCCGGGTCCGGGGCTCGATGGCCGCCAGGGCGCCTTGCACCAGCGGCGGCTGGCTGAGGCGAGCAGCGATCGACTCCTCGTCCTCTCGTTCGAGTTCCACCTCCACCACGTCGCCGGGAGCCAGAATTTCAGCGACCGAACGCGGTTTGCGCGTCCAGCGCACCGGAGAGAACTCGCGAGCCCACTCGACCGCAGCCCGATCGAGTTCCACCTCGGCCGCGCCCAAATCCAGCACGGCGCGCGCCTTGCGGCCTTCGCCCACGATTCTCGCCACCGGAACCCGGACGCGCACCCGCTGCTGCCAGTCGACCGCCTCCGCCCTCCACACCGCGGTCTCGCCCGCCGTGTCGCCAGCCGGCGGCTGCAGGTCCCAGACATCGCCCTCGCCCAACTCGTCGTCCAGGTCCTGGTGCAGCCGCTCGATCTCGGCCGGGCTCGCCCGACCGAGCGGGCCGCGGTAGCCCTGGCGCCGGTCGACCCGGCGCAGACCGTCGGCCATGGCCTGCTGCGCCTCTCGCTGCAAGTCCAGGTCCAGGGCCAGCTCGACGCGCAGGCCACCCTCGAGCAGTTGCTCGCTGCCCAGCGCATCTTCGAGCTGGCGCCGGCAATGCTCGGCGTAGTACGGCGCCAGCTCGAAAAAATCGACACCGCGGCCGACGACCGCCAGCGGTGCGGTTCTGGCCTTCTCGGCATGCTCGACAGCGATCATGTCGTTGCGCACCATCTGCGACAGCACCCAGTTGCGCCGGCTGCGGGCGGGTTCGGGGTGCGTGACTGGAGAGTAGCGGGCCGGCGACTTGGGCAGCGAGGCCAACGCCGCCGCCTCGGCCAGACCCAGCTCCGACACGTCCTTGTCGAAGTAGAAGCGGCTGGCTTCCTGGATGCCGTGGCGCCCGTGGCCGAAATAGATCTGGTTCAGGTAGAGGAACAGGATCTGCTCCTTGGTCAGATTGGACTCCAGCCGAAACGCCAGCAGCAGCTCCCGGATCTTACGCGTGTAGCTGCGCTCCGGGCCGAGCACGAAGGTCTTGATCACCTGCTGGGTGATGGTGCTGCCGCCCTGGACCACCCGGCCCGCCTTCAGATTGGCCCAGAACGCCCGCAGCAAGCCGGCCAGGTCCATGCCCGGATGCCGGTAGAAATCCGCGTCCTCGGCCGCCAGGAATGCCTGCCGCACCAGCGGCGGGATGCGCGCGAAAGCCACCACCGTCCGGCGTTCTTTGTACAGATCGGCGACCACCACTCCATTGCGATCAACCAGACGCGTCACCTGTGGTGGCTGGTAGCGGGACAGATCGTCGAGCGGCGGCAGGGTGCTGCTGAAATAGAGCAACACCCCGGCGACCACCAGCGCACCCAACAGAACCGACAGGGACGCAGCCACCAGAACGCGGATCAACCACCGGCGCAGCTTGCTGCTCCCGGATCCGGTACGGCTTTGCGACGCTTTTGGCATTTGCGCTCCGCTGCAGGAGGAGTTTATCGCCACAAAATGCGCGGCACAAGAGGCTCTATGTCGAGGACGAGAGAATGCAAACTCGCCTCGTCGCTGCAGGTAGGACAGATCCGAAAGCCTCCAGCGCACCCGACGGGGTACTCTCGCCATTTGCTACCCTCAGATGCGAGAAGTGTGCCAGGCGCGAACGAGGGCCGCGGCGGCTCCGGCAGCCCCTAAAAAAACGCTTTTTGACAGTTGTTTGGAACTCACAGTGGTCGAAACGGTTTCGCTGCCCGGTTCGGCCGATACCGACGCGAGCGGTACCGGCGTGTCAACGAAAACACACCGGCCGCGGCAGGGCGTCGCCGCGTCAGAACCCGGTGCCGCCGCCGGTGCTGCCCAGGGGGCCCTGGAGCCGTTTCAGCAGGCGCTGGGCCTTGCCGTAGTAGATGTGGTTCGGCGGCACGATCTTCATGACCGTCTTGAGTTCTTGAATGGCCTTCTCCGCCTGGGTCGACTTGATGACGTAAGCCGATTCGTACTTCTTCTTGGCGATCTTCTCCAGCTCGCGCAGGCGTCCCTTGGCCAGGTCGTTGTCGGGCTTGTACTTCAACGCCTTGTTGAAGGCCTGGTAGGCCATCGGGTAGCGCTGGCGGGTATAGGCATCGACTCCCTTGACGAAGTAGACCTTGGACATGATCTTGCGCAGCTTGTCGTGGTAGTGGCCCCGGCCACCCGCGATCTTGTTGTCGAGCTGCTTGGCCTTTCTCAGCGCCACGATGGCCTTGTCGGCCCGGCCCGTCATCTTGGCCAGCCGCATCCCGGTCTCGTAAGCCGACTTGAACTTGCGCAGCAACGTCGCCTGGGATGCCGTACCAGAGGCGTCCGCCTTGGCGATGGCCCGGCCCACCTCGCCGTTGCGGTACAGCGCCAAGACCTGGCCGGTCAGTCCGGTCTTGGGGCGTTGGCGGTGCCGTCGCTGATGCCGGCGGCGGTTGCGGCGGCGCCGCGCCCTCCGGGCGGCGGCCAGGCGCTTTTCACGCTCTGTTTGCTCCAGTTGTTCTTCGCACTTGCTCCGGTAGACCGCGACCTCCGCGTTTTCGGGGTCGCGCTTGTGAACTTCGTCGAACTTGACCATGGCCTGGCTGTACTTCTCTTCCCGCATCAGGTCCATGCCCTGCTTGAGCAAATCTTCGACGATCCGGTTGTCGATCTCTTTCTTGAGCCGCTCGGCCTCCTTCTTGTACTCGCTGTCGTCCGGTATGCGGTTGAGGGCCGCCACCGCCGTCTCCCAGGATTTCTCCTCGGTGAACACCCGTGCCTGCTCCAAGGCCATCGAGGCCGCCAGCTCGCGCTTGATGGTCTCGAGGTAGTCCTCGATTAACCGGTTGTCAGGATCGTAGGTTCTGGCCTTGAGCACCGCCTCCTTGGCGTCCTTCCAGCGCTTGTCGAGCACCAAGCTCTTGGCCTTCTCCATCTGGGAAGAGAACGCCTGGCGGTTCTTCATCTCCAACTGGCGGGCCTGCTCCGCGGGAGTCGGCCCGTCCGGGGTCGAGGGCAACACCAGGTTGAGCAACAACAGCAGCAATACCACCCCGCCCAAAGTCGAGCCCCCGACCAGCATCAGCCTGCGCCGCTGCGGATCTGCGATGAGCCGCTGCCACCAGCCCTCGGCGCCGGCGCCGCCGAGCGGCGCCGTACCGGTGACGGTCGATTCCCTTGGGGGCGCCGAACCGGCCTGCGCCGCGGGTTCATCGGCCAGCTCTTCCTGTCCGGGCAGCTGGAACTCGAGCACCGTGCTGCCGACATCGATCTCATCACCGTCGCGCAGCACCGCGCGCTGAACCCGTTCACCGTTGACCAGGGTTCCGTTGCCCGAGTTCAGATCGACGACCACCCAGTCTTCGCCCTGGCGCTCGATCATGGCGTGTCGGCGCGAACAGGCGATATCCGGCAGGACCAGTTCGTTGTCCGGCCCGCGGCCGAGGGTCAGCTCATCGCGCCGCAGTTCGACCTCGCGTCCCTCTTCCTCGCCCTGGATGATGATCAACAACGGCACATCCAGCTCGGGCTCCTGCTCGGCCTCCGCTTCCGGATCGTCGAAGATCAGCGTCTTGTCCCCGGCGGGGGCCGACGGCTCGCCATCGACCCGGGTCGGTCCCACGTCCGGCATGGCGTGATCGCCGTCATCCGGCAACGCTGACCAGTTGAGCTCCTCGCTTTCGTCATCGCGGCCGGAGGCGGCAGCCGACTCGTCCAGCGGCGGTTCGGGCAAGGACGGTTCGCTCGCCGCAGCCGGTGCCGGCTCGGTCTCGTCCTCGGCGTCCCAAAGCTCCGCCGCCCCGTCGTCCTCGGGCGCCGTGGCCTCGGACTCGCCGATGAACTCCTGCTCCACAGCGGTGTGCTTGGGCCGCCGCTGGCTCCGGCGCCGCCGGCCGATCGGCTCGAGTTCGAAATCGGTCGCCACCGGATCATCGCCTTCGGTCGCATCCTCGAAGTCAGCCGCGGCCACGGGCTCCGGCTCGATTCCGTTCACGCCGTCTGAGTCGAATTCGGCCTCGGCTCCCGCTTCGAAGTCGGCCACGGCCTCCGGTTCCGGTGGTTCCTCGGGGACCGCAGCCAGCTCGACACCGAAGGGCGCCGCGACGCGGCCGGTGGGCTGCTCCTCGCTGTCGTCGTGGGCGAAGGCCACGGCCTCCGGTTCGGCAGCGTCGTCTGTTTCCGCGTCCGCCGGCCAACCGGCCGGCTGCGGCGCAGCCACCCGGCCGGTTGTCTCGTCCTGCTCCACCGGTTCGGCGAGTTCCGGGTCGCCGGCGGCGTAATCGGCCACCTCGGCTTGGCGCGCCGGATCGGCGGCGAAAGCGGCCAGTGGGTCGGTGCCCTCGGCGGCGGCCGGGGGGGCGGAGTCCAACGGGGCGTCGAACTCGCCCGTGGCCGCTTCGGCTTCGCCGGTCGGTTCCGCTGCAGCCGCTTCATCGGCGCCCACCGCGATGATGTCGGATTCATCGATCAGGTCGGCATCGCCGACCGACTCCGGTGGCTCTTCGCCCGCGTCCGCCCGTTCCGGATCGGTGCCGGCATCCTCGTCCAGGCACTCGATGATCTCGTCGCCGGCATCCAGGATCTCCTCACCGGTGGCATCGTCGTCGGTGAAGGCATCACCGTCAGCGAGACCGGCATCGGTGGCGAAGGCCTCGTCGTCGCCTAGCAGGGAATCGTCGACCACCGCTTCGTCGTCTCGTGGCTCGCTGCCCGCGGTGGGATCGTCGGCACGGGTTGGCTCGTCGCTGCGTTTGGGATGGCTTCCGGATGCCATGCAGGCTCCAGTACTTCGCTATTGGACCTCCTGGAGCGAACCGCCCAAGTTGATGTAGCCCTCGCGGGCCCGCTGGTGCCGCGGATCGTCCTGGTTCGGAATGGTCAGCATCAATATGCGGAAAAGCTCCTTGGCCTCTTCTTTCTTGCCGTACTTGAAGGCCTGCTCGGCCTTGAACACCCTGGCGCGGAATGTCTTGTTTATCTCCTCTTCGATCTTCTCGATCATGTCGTTGGCTTCAAAGTAAATCTCGCTACGCGATTCCTCGGGCATCAACTCCAAAAAATCGCGCGTTTCCTTGAAGTACAGCAAGGCCTTGTACAGGTTGCCCGGCGAGACCCCCTTGTTGCGGTAACGCTCCTTGGCGTTGGCAAACGCCTCCTTCGCCCTGGTGGCGTCGGGTGGCGGCAGGGGTTGCTCCTGGATCTCGATCACGGCCACCGCCCACTCTTCATTGGCATCGGGTTTGCTGCGGTTGACGGTGTTGATGAACTCGAGCTTGTTGACCTGATGCTCGATCAGGTGCTTGCGCGGCAAGCTGATGATAATCGGTTTCGACCATCGCTCGATCGTCAGGGGTGCGTATTCGATGTGCATCCCGTTGAGCAGAATCTCGACCTCCTGCTTGGTATCGATGCCGCCGACCAGATAGGTCACCGTGGCCCGCCCGTTGGCGTATTTGAACTGATAAGCCGCCCGGAAGCGGGACTGCCGATTGGCGATGCCCAAACCGTAGGTCATGGGCTGGTTGCCGGCACGTTCTCCAGGCGTCAGCAGCTGCTCGTCATACCAGCGCAAGCCAGCCACGATCTGCTGCCCCCCCTTGAACAGACCGGCGGCGAGGAGCACCACCACCAGCCCCACGCCGACGCCGAGCATGATCTTCTTCTTCTTGTCGAGCCCCAAAATCCAGCCCTTGACGCGCCGGATCGGGCTAGGCTTGCCGTCCTCGGCCGCCTTGGCGACCTCGCCCTTCTGGCCCGCCGCTGCCGCTTCACCCGCAGCAGCCTTGGCGGCCTTTTCCTTGGCCTGCTTGCGTCGCATGCCGGCCGACTGAATGCGCACGCCGCCCCCGGCGCCGCCGGCCGATCCGGCCGCCGCGCCGGCCTT
>CAYVQE010000102.1:4056-22765 GCA_964454005.1 uncultured Myxococcales bacterium | reverse complement strand
CTGAGCCCGACCACGCAGGTCAAGCTGCTGCGGGTGCTGCAGGAGCGGCGCATCGAGCCGGTGGGCGGCGAGCGCACGCTGGCGGTCGACGTGCGCATCCTGAGCGCCACCCACCGCGATCTGCGCTCCCGGGTGCGCGCCGGCAGCTTTCGCCAGGACCTGTTCTACCGCCTGGCCGTGGTGCCCATCGCCCTGCCGCCGCTGCGCGAGCGGCGCACCGACATCCCGCTGCTGGCCGATCACTTCCTGCGCCGCTTCGCCGCCGAGATGGGCCGCAGCCCGCCGGCGCTGGGCGACGCGGCCCGCGCACGGCTGCTGCACCACGACTGGCCGGGCAACGTGCGCGAGCTGGCCAACGCCATGCAGTACGCGCTGGTGGTAGCCCACGGCCCACACATCGACGTGACCCACCTGCCGCCCGAGGTCGCCGGCGGCCGGGACAGCTCCAGCGCCGGCGCCCGGCGCAGCCCGGGCCGCAAGCCCAAGCTCGGGCGCGGGCAGCTGCTGGCCGCGCTCGAGCGCCACGGCGGCAACCGCAGCTCCGCCGCCCGCGAGCTGGGCGTGGGCCGCTCCACCCTGTACCGCGCCCTGCGGGCGCTCGAGCAGGAGGAGCAAGCGCCCGGCTGAACCTGTGCCGTTTTGTGCCAACCTGTATCGAATTTTCATTTCGACACATGTCGTGATTCAACTCCCGAGCAATCCACTGGAATTGCTGCACTTTTAACTGGAACCGTTTCAAACCCGATCGGATTGTGCCGAAATGCAACCATCCGTTCCACTCCGCCACGGGCCGCTGCTATGATCGGGACAAAAGAGACTCTCATATATTCCGGTCATTTGTGAGTGGAAAAGGCCCTTTGGCGTCTATGGCACAGGCCTTGCTGTTCACATGGGCTGAGACCGCTTCCCAGGAGGATGCGATGCCGATTCGGAAGATCGTCCACATCGACGAGGAAAAATGCGACGGCTGCGGCAACTGCGTGCCGGCCTGCCACGAGGGCGCGCTGCAGATCGTCGACGGCAAGGCGCGGCTGGTGCGCGAGGTCTACTGCGACGGGCTGGGCGACTGTCTGGGCGAGTGCCCGCAGGACGCGATCTCGATCGAGCAGCGCGAGGCCGCCGACTTCGACCCGCGGGCGGTGGAGCAGCACCTGCAATCGGTCGCAGGCGCCGAGCGCGATTCCGAGCCCGCGGCGCGCCGGGAGACCGAACTGCAGCCCATGGTGCAATCGCGGCCGGGCCCGGCCGCGCCGCCGGCCGGGGGCTGTCCGGGCGCGGCCATGCGCCGGCTGCAGCCCGGCCCGACTGGGCCGATCGGGCCGATCGGGCCGACCGGGCCTACCGCACCCGCCGACCGGGCCGGCGCCTCGGCGCTGGCCCACTGGCCGCTGCAGCTCGAGCTGGTGCCGGTGGGGGCGCCCTTTCTGCGCCGGGCCGACATCCTGATCTGCGCCGACTGCGTGCCCTTCGCCGTTCCCGACTTCCACGCCCGCTACCTGGACGGCCGCTCGGTGCTGGTGGGCTGTCCCAAGCTCGACGACCTGGAGCGCTACCGGCGCAAGCTGACCGAGTTGTTCGCCGCCGCCGAGCCGCGCAGCCTGACCGTGCTGCGCATGGAGGTGCCCTGCTGCGGCGGCATCGCCCAGGCGGTGATCGAGGCCCGCGACGCGGCCGCGCCCGAGCTGCCGGTGGCCATCACCACCGTGGGCATCCGCGGCCAGGCCCACACCGTCGAGGCGCCGGCTGCGGCGGCGCCCGCCCGCATGGAGGCGCCATGAGCCGCTGCCCCGGTCAAGACACGCGCAAGCTGACCATCAGCATCCACCCCTGTCCCAACTGCCAGCGGCCGGTGGAGATGTTCTCCGACGAGATGCGGGTGCGCTGCCCGCATTGCAAGACCGTGGTGCACAAGGACCGCGCGCCGAGCTGCATCCAGTGGTGCCAGGCCGCCCGCGAATGCCTGGGCCCCGAACTCTACGATCGGCTGCTGGGCCAGGCGGCCCAGGGTGAACGACCCGAACGCGAGGAGGACGAACGCGATGAATGAGCAAACCGGAAAAAACGAGATCGCAAGCAGCTCGGCCCACAGCCTGGACGAGCTGATCCCAGCGGCCGAAGGCGGCATCGTCAGCCGCACCCTGGTCGACCGCCCGGCGGGCACGGTGACCCTGTTCGCCTTCGACGCCGGTCAGGGCCTGAGCGAGCACAGCGCGCCCTACGACGCGCTGGTGCAGCTGACCGCCGGCCGGCTGCAGCTGACCATAGACGGTGAACCGCTCGAGCTGGCCGCCGGCCAGGTCTGCCTGATGCCGGCCGACGTACCGCACGCGCTGCGGGCCGTGGAGCCCAGCCGCATGCTGCTGGTGATGATCCGCGGCTGAACCGCGCCGCCCGCGCCCGATTCCTCAGGAGAAAGGGGGCCCGCCCGTGATGCCCATCGGTCCGCTGATGATCGAGCACCGCCTGATCGAACGCCTGATCGCCCAGGTCGAAGCCCACCTGGAGAGCTTCGCGGCCGGTGGCCGCATCGACCCCGACTTCGTCGACACCGCGGTCGACTTCATCCGCACCTACGCCGACCGCTGCCACCACGGCAAGGAAGAGGACATCCTGTTCCGCGAGCTGGCCAGCAAGCCGCTGAGCGACGAGCAGCGCGCCACCCTGGACGAGCTGGTCGACGAGCACCAGCGCGGCCGCCAGCTGGTCGGCCGGCTGGTGGCCGCCAACGCCGCGCTGCGCCGCGGCGACGACGCCGCCGCCGACACCATCGCCGGCGTGCTGCGCGAGCTGGTGGCCTTCTACCCGGCCCACATCGAAAAGGAAGACAAGCACTTCTTCGTGCCGGTGATGGAGCACTTCGACCAGACCGAGCAGCAAACCCTGCTGGCCGAGGGCCACGAGTTCGACCGCCAGCTCATCCACCAGCGCTACCGCGAACTGGTCGAGACCCTCGAAAGGGTGTCTGACACCGGCACTTGACACTTTTATCCACAAATTGGAGCCGACCAAGCCAATAAGCCAAAAAAACGCCGTGGAATCAATATCTAAAACTGAATAGACCATGTCGCAACCTGACCCTTTAGAGATGAGATTGTGGATAAAAGTGTCAAGTGCCGGTGACTGACACCTGTTGAGACACCTGTTGCACCTTGGCGCCGATTGCGGCAGATTTGGGGCGGAGGTGGCTGATGGGCGCGGTTGGTCGTGGTCGGAAGCGGTTGTGGGGCTTGGGGGGACTGGTGCTGCTGGGCGCGGTGGGCGCGGGCTGCGGTGGGGGGGGGGGCGGTGGCGGCGCCTGTGCGACCGGGGAGGTGGCCTGGGCCGGCGACTGTCTGGCCGACGGCGACGGCGATGGGCGGCCGGACGAATTCGACAACTGCCCGGCGGTGGCCAACCCGGATCAGGCCGACGCCGATGACGACGGCACCGGCGATGCCTGCGAGGCGACACCCACCGACCGCGACGGCGACGGGGTGGCCGACGGCGAAGACAACTGCCCGGATACGGCCAACCCCTGCCAGGCCGACTGGGACGCAGACGGTATCGGCGACCGCTGCACCCACCAGGACGGCACCGTACAGCACCCCTTCCTGATCCCGGTCTGCGAGCCGCGGGTGTGGTTCGAAGACGCGCGCGACACCCGCGAGGCGCTCAGCGACGCCATCGACAGCTACCCGCCCAATGAACTCGACGAGTCCGGCCCGGAGTTCGTCTACCTGTTCCGCGTCGAGCAGGCCACCCGGGTCACCGCCTGGATCGACTTCCCGGAGCCCGAGGGAGTGGACGTCGACGTGCACCTGCTGGCCGCCATCGAGCCCATCGATCTGCTGGCCCGCGACCATCACGCCCTGGCCCAAGTGGTCGAGCCCGGGGTCTACTACTTGGTGCTCGACACCTATGTCGACGCCGGCCAGGAGCTGGCCGGGCCCTACCAGCTGCAGCTCGAGCTGACCGCCACCCGCAGCGGCACGATCGACGATCCCATTCCGCTGGCCGGTGCGCTCGACGCGCCGCTGCCGGCGCACTTCAGCTACACCGACACCCGCGACACGACCGCGGCCCTGTCGGACGCCATCGACAGCTACCCGCCCGACGAGCTCGACGAGTCCGGCCCGGAATTCGTCTACCGCTTCACCCTGGCCGACGCCGCCCGGGTCAGCGCCGAGATCGTCTGTCCCGAGCCGGAGGGCGTCGACATCGACGTGCACCTGCTGGCCGGGCTGGAGCCGCTGGAGCTGATCGCCCGGTCCGACAAGGGGGTCTACGCCGAGCTCGATCCGGGCAGCTACTATCTGGTGCTCGACACCTACGCCGGCGGCGGTGCGCCGCTGGCCGGCCGCTACACCCTGGACGTCAGCGTGCGGCCGCTGCAGCTCGACCCGGCCGAGACCTTCAACAGCTACATCCTGGCCGCGGTCGAGCAGCTCTACGCCGAGTACGGCCTGCTGGGCTACGACGACGAGGCGCTGACCCACGACATCGGGTACGGGCCCTACGGCGCCATCCTGGCCACCGACCCGCCGCGCACCATGTGCGTGGCCGCGGTGCTGGAGGTGATGCTGACCGCCATGCAGCTGTGGGCGGCCGACAGCGGCCACGACGCGGTGTTCGAGCACCTGCCCAAACGCTCCTTCGAGCGGTTGGGCGCCGGCGACCTGCGCGGCCACGTCTGGGTCAACCCGCAGCTCAACGCCGGCGGCTCGGCCGACGCCCTGCGGCATTTCGGCATGGGCACCACCGTACCGTTCGAGCAGCTCGCCCCGGGCTCCTTCATCAACCTGAACCGCACCAACGGCACCGGCCACGCGGTGGTCTTCCTGGCCTTCATCGACATCGACGGCCACGAGGTGGCGCAGTACGGTCCGGCGGTGGTGGGTTTCAAGTACTTCTCCTCGCAGGGCGGCTACAGCGCCGGCAACGGCGGGCTGGACTACCGCTACGCGGTCTTCGACGAGTACGGCGAGCCGGAGATGCCCTACAAGCGCGACCTGCACATCATCCGCTCCGACGAGCAGCGGCTGCTCAACACCGGCGTGATGTACACGCCCGAGCTGTGGCTGCCCACCAGCCAGGTCATCGGCCTGCGCACCTACGCCGCCGGCGAGCAGCCCCCGGCCACCACCTTCGACCGCAGCTACTTCACCGGGGTGACCTTCGACGACGTGCTGGAGTGATCCCGGGCCCGCCACGACGGAGTTGACCGACGGCGGTTTCCAGCCGTACCATTTTGCCCGCATTCCCGGGAGGTCGGATGAACACCGTCATCGTGGGTGCCGGGGTGGTGGGCGTGGCCCTGGCCGAGCAGCTTTCGCAGGAGGGCCACGCGGTGGGCGTGGTCGACCGCGATCGGCAGAAGATCGAAGAACTCAACGACAAGCTCGACGTGCTGGCGGTACACGGCAACGCCGGCTCGCCCAGCGTGCTGGAACGCGCCGGCATCCGCTCGGCCGGGATGGTCATCGCGGTCACCGACGTCGACGAGGTCAACCTGGTCGTCGGCATGCTCTCGTCGCGCCTGGGCGTCAAGCACCGCATCGTGCGCATCCGCAACCGCGAGTATGTCCAGGCCGACAGCCTGCTGACGCTGAGCGAGCTGGGCATCGACCACGTCATCAACCCCGAACCCACCATCGTCGAAGCGCTGAGCGGCATGATCCGCTACCCGGGCACCACCGACTACACCCGCCTGGCCGAAGGCGAGGTGCTGCTGCTGGGCTTCGACATCCAGGACGACTCGCCGGTGGTCGGCCGCTCCATGGCCGAGCTGGGCCAGATGGGCGACCTGGACGCCTTTCTGTTCCTGTACATCACCCGCGGCGACGCGGTCATGGTGCCCCGCGGCCGGGACCGCATCCAGCCGGGCGACAGCGTGCACGTGCTGGTCTCGGCCGATACGGTCGAGTTCCTGCTGCCGCTGATGCACCGGCGGCCGGTCAAGTACAACGTGGTCATCCTGGCCGGCGCCAGCCGCATCGGACTGCAGCTGGCCGAGGCCATCCAGGAGCGGGTCGAGCGCGTCTATATGATCGAGCCGGACGAGACGCTGGCCGAGGACGCGGCCGGCCAGCTCAAAAAAACCATCGTGCTGCACGGCGATCCGACCGATCTGAGCCTGCTGCAGGAGGCCAGCCTGGACAGCTGCGATCTGTTCTGCGCCCTGGGCGACGACGAGCAGACCAACATGCTGGCCGCCCTGCTGGCCAAGAAGCACTCCGCCACCCTGACCGCCCTGCTGGTGCAGCAGCCGGCCTACGTGCCGGTGATGGACAGCCTGGGCGTGTCGATCGTGATCAACCCGCGGCTGGTCACCGTCGGCGAGATCCTGATGCACCTGCGCCGCGGCCACATCCACTCGGTGACGCGGCTGGCCGAGGGCCAGGCCGAGATCATCGAGATGGAGGTGCCGGCCGGCTCGGCCGCCTGCAAAGCCCCGCTCAAGGATCTCAAGTTCCCGGAAGACGCCCTGATGGGCGCCGTGGTGCGCGACGGCGTCATGCGCATCCCGGACGGCGACACCCAGTGCCAGGCCGGCGACACGGTGTTGTTGTTCGCCCTGCCCGGCGCCATCGAGCGCATCGAGAAGCTGTTCACCCGCCGCCGCTGGCTCTGAGGCGCGGGTCGGAAGGACCATGGACTGGCGCGCGGTCATCTTCACCCTGGCCCACCTGGCCCTGATCCTGGCGCTGTGCCTGGTGGCCCCGCTGGTGGTGGCCCTGCTGCACCTGGACGCCAACCCGCGCTGGCCCTGGGAGCTGGCCGCCTTCGGCGTGCCCATCGTGCTGGCGCTCGGCGGCGGGCTGTACATGCGCCACATCGCCCCGGCCCAACGGCCCCTGGGCCGCCGCGAGGGCTTCGCGGTGGTGACTTTTTCCTGGCTGCTGATGGTGGTGGTGGGCATGCTGCCCTACCCCATCTCGGGCGCCACCGCCAATATCACCGACGCCTTCTTCGAGACCATGAGCGGCTTCACCACCACCGGCGCCACCATCTTCGAGCGGGTCGAGGTGCTGCCGGCCGGGGTGCAGTTCTGGCGCTGCATGACGCAGTGGTTGGGCGGCATGGGCATCATCGTGCTGGGCGTGGCCCTGCTGCGCTACCTGGGCGTGGGCGGCTACCGGCTGCTCAAGGCCGAGGCCCCGGGTGGGGTCGCCTTCGAGCGCGACAAGCCGCGGGTGCTCCAGATCGCCGGCGACCTGTGGAAGCTCTACCTGGGCATCTCGGCCGCCGAGATGCTGCTGCTGAAGCTGTCTGGCATGAGCTGGTACGACAGCTTCTGCCACACCTTCACCACCATGTCGACCGGCGGCTTCTCGCCCCACAGCGAATCGATCGCCTACTTCTCCAGCCCCTGGACGCAGTGGATCATCATCGCCTTCATGTTCATCGCCGGCATCAACTTCTCGCTGCACGCCCAGCTGATCCGGCTGCGGCCGGCGGCCATGGGCCGCAACCCCGAGTTCCGCTTGTACGCCGCCATCATCGGCTGCGCCCTGGCGCTGGGGCTGCTGGTGGTGCCGGCCGGCGATGCCGGCATCGAGACCCACCTGCGTACGGTGACCTTCCAGGTCGTATCCATCGGCACCACCACCGGCTACGCCACCGCCGACTTCGACGCCTGGCCCCAGGTCATGCGCCTGGTGCTGGTGTTGATGATGTTCATCGGCGGCTGCATGGGCTCGACCGGCGGCGGCATGAAGGTGGCCCGCTTCTTGATCTTCACCAAGGCCTTCCTGCGCGAGCTGCACCGGCTGATCTACCCCCACGGCGTGCGCCACCTGCGGGTGGGCAAGCGGGTGCTGGATCCCAAGATCGTGTCCAACATCATGGCCTTCGGCTGGATCTGGGTGGGGCTGTTCCTGATCGGCGCGCTGGCCATGGCCGCCTCGGGCTACGACCTGGTCACCGCCGCCTCGGCCTCGGTGGCGGCGGTGGGCAACATCGGGCCCGGCCTGGGCGAGGTGGGCGCCACCCGCACCTGGGCCCACCTGCCCGCTGCCACCAAGTGGATCATGAGCCTGCTGATGCTGCTCGGCCGGCTGGAGGTGTTCAGCGTGGTGGTGCTGTTCACCCCCTGGGCCTGGAAGCGCTGACTCCGAACGCATGAGCCGACATGGTGGTGCTTGTACCGTCTCGACGGCGGGGCTAGAATGCCGCCATCGGGAACACCTCCTGGAGGGGATGGAAATGCGACGCGACTGTCATACCTGGATACTATTGGCCTCGGCGCTGTGCTGGCTGGGCTGCGGCGGGGGCAACGGCGGTGAGGACGACGCCGGCACCGATGGGGGGCCACCGGAGGTGATCGAGGACCTGCCGATCGCCGAGGAGATCACCCTGCCGGCGCTGGACGCGGCGGTCGACGCCGTGATCGATGATCGGGGCATCCCGCACATCTACGCCGCCACCCCGGAAGATGCCATCCGGGTGCAGGGCTACCTCATGGCCCGCGACCGCATGGCCCAGATGGAGTTTTTGCGCCGGGCCATCGAGGGCCGGCTGGCCGAAGTGGCCGGCAACCTCGACGCCAGCATGGTCGCCTCCGACCGCTCGAGCCGCCTGCTGGGCTTCCACCGACAGGCCGCAGCGGCTTATGAGGGTCTGGCCCCCGACGACCCGAGCAAGATGGTGCTGGACGCCTTCTCCGAGGGCATCACCGCCTACATCCAGCGCATCCGCGGCGGCGAGGCCAGCCTGCCGGGCAACTTTTTGCCCACGCTGCTGCGCGCCGAGCTGTTGACCGACTGGACCGGGCCCAACACCGAGGCCCTGGCGCGCTACGAGACCTACCTGCTGAGCTTCTCGGGCTGGGCCGATGTGGACTGGTCGCTGGCGCTGGCCGGTGCGGCCGCGGCCTTCCCGGCCGATTCCGACGATCCCCGGCTGGCCGCCCGGGCCGGCGCCTTCGCCGACATGTGGCCGCTGGCGCCGGCCGAGCCGGCGTACACGCTGGAGGGCTTTTTCGACCTGGGCGTGCGCTCGGCCCGGCCGCTGCCGCCGCGCGCGCCGGCGCCGGCCGCGCGCTGGCTGCCGCGCGTCGAGCTGCTGCGCCGCGCGCAGCCCATGCTGCAGCAGATGAAGAAGCTGCGCGATCGGGTCTTCGGCGGCGGCTCCAACAGCTGGATCGTCTCCGGTGCGCACACCGCCTCGGGGCATCCCATCCTGGCCAACGACCCGCACCTGAGCCTGTCCTCGCCGCCGGTCTGGTGGCTCAACCACATCAACACCGCCCGGGCCGGCGGCGACTGGGACGTCATGGGCGTATCCTTCGCCGGCACCCCGGGCATCACCTTGGGCTTCAACCGCAACGTGGCCTGGGGCGCCACCGTCAACAACTACGACGTGACCGACGTCTACCAGGAGGTCATCACCCCCGGCGGCGGCGACGCACCGGACACGGTGCTGTTCGAGCAAGAGCAGGTACCGCTCGAGACCATCGAGGAGACCATCGTCGTCGCCGGCGCCCCCGACGTCGATCTGACCATCGAGGTGGTGCCCCACCACGGCCCGCTGATCCCGGATACCCGCACCGAGGACGGAGCCCTGGCGCTCAAGTGGGTCGGCTTCACCCCGTCGAACGAGCTGCGCACCTTCATCGGCTTCAACCTGGCCGAGACGGTCGGCGACGTGGCTGCCGCCATGGAGCACTTCAAGGTGGGCGGGCAGAACATCGTGGCAGCCGACACCGCCGGCAACATCCTGTGGACCACCCGCTGCGAGGTGCCGGTGCGCGCGGCGGCGGCCCTGAGCTGGGATCCGGCTACCATGAGCGGCCTGCATCCCGGCCTGGTGCTGCCCGGCACCGGTGATTGCGAGTGGATCGGCTGGCTGGACGACGCCGCCATTCCGCACGCCGAGAACCCGGAGGCCGGCTGGCTGGCCACCGCCAACCAGGACGCGGTGGGCACCAACCGCGACGGCAATCCGCTGAACGACGAGCACTTCCTGACCACCAATGCCAACCTGGGCCACCGCCAGGCGCGGCTGCTGGCCCTGCTCGAGCCGCTGGTGGCCGCCGGCGGCATCACGGTCGAGCAGATGCAGCAAATGCAAGCCGATCACCGCTCGCCGCTGGGCGCCAAGCTCACCGGAGCCCTGGTGGCCGCGCTGGACCGCGCCCTGGAAGAGCGGGCCAGCCCCGGCAGCCACGCCGACCTGCAGGCCCTGGTGGCCGGCGCCGACACCGCGGCCCTGGACCAGCTGGCCGCCATGCGCGACCGACTGGACGCCTGGGAGAGCTTCGACACGCCGGCCGCGGTGGAGGGCGACCCATCGGCCGCTGCCATCGCCGACAGCGTCGCCGCCACCCTGTTCAACGCCACCCTGCCGCGGCTGCTGCACCTGGCCTTCGACGACGAGGTCGAACGCATCGGCGTGCGCCCGTCGGGCAGCCTCGTCATCCGCACCCTGCAGTTCGCCATCCTGGAGCCGAGCCGGCTGGCCTCCTACGACGCTGAATTGGGCGACAGCGTGCTGTGGGACGACCTGAACACCGAAGATGTCGAGGAGAGCCGGGACGAGCGCATGGTGCGCGCCGCGCTGGACGCGCTGGCCTGGCTGGAGGCCGAGTTCGCCACCGCCGCCATGGAGCAGTGGCGCTGGGGTGCGCTGCACACGGTGCGCTTCGAGGACATGTTCGGCCTGGCCGCCTTCGGCCAGGACATCTTCTCCATCCCGCCGCCCGACGATCCGGACTACCCGCACGGCTTTCCACGCCACGGCGACAACCACGTGGTCGACGCCTCGGCCTACGACAACTGGAGCACCACCGACTTCTCCTACGATCACGGCCCGTCGCAGCGGCTGGTGGTGGAACTCGATCCCGACGGCCCGCGGGCCCACACCGTGATCCCGGGCGGCAACCAGCACGACCCGGCGCTGCCCCACCACGCCGACGAGGCCGAGCTGTGGCGGCGCAACCTGGCGCCGCGGCTGGCCTTCACCGAGAGCGAGGTGGTGGCCGCTGCCGAGAGCCGGCTGCGCTTCACGCCGTAGCTTGGATTCTCTCCGCCCGGGTCACACCTGCTCGGCCGGCGGCGGCGGGATGACCACGTCGGCCCGGGCCTTGTGCTGCGAGATGACCTCGTGCTCGATGGCCAGCACCCGCTCCAAGAACGCGGTGGCCGGATCGCGGGCGCGCTTCAACCGCGCCTTCTTGGTCTGCAGGTAGGTGCGATCGATGAACGCGCGTACGTCGGCGTTTTCCAGCAGGCTGGTGTAGGTGCCCTCGGCGATGACCAGCTCGATCGGCTGTGGTTCGACCAGTTCGCTGCCGATGCGATCCTCTTCGAAGTAGACCAGCGGCTTCTCCAGCGGCGCGCTCAACCCGTCGCGCAGTGCGATGGCGTGGGCGTCCAGCAGATCGAGCCGCACCTCGCCGGGGCCCACCCAGCCGATGTCCTCGAGCCGGCGCTGGTGGTTCTGATGCGGCGGCAGGTTGAAGTAGTCGTCCTGGCCGAAGACGAAGGCGCGCTTGCCGATCTGCTCGGCCAACTCGGCCAGGCAGTGGCCGATCTCACTCTTGCCGGAGCCGGACTCGCCGGCCACCGTGACGATCAGCTTCTCGCCCCGCTCCAGCCGCGGCCGGATGTGCTCCATCACCAGGTCAGCCCCCTGGCGGTGGTAGTCGGTGATGACCAACTTGTCCCCGATCATCGATCGCCCCCTTCGGCGATCTGCATACCGCTGCGGCGCAGGTAGGACATGAAGGAATCGGCTTGGCGTTCCCAGTCGAGCTGCTCGGCCTTCTCGGCCAGCCCGGCCGCCCGCCAATCGCGCTCATCGTCATCCTGCAGCAGCCGCCGCATGGCCCCGGCGAAGTCCTCGACATCGCCGGCCGGCACCACCACCGCATCCTCGGGGGCGTACTGCACCGAGAACGGGATCAGGTCCGAGCTGATGACCGCCGTGTGGGCGGCCGCGGCCTGCGAGACCGACATACCGAATCCTTCCATCTCGGAGGCCGACACGTAGATGTCAGCCATCGAGAACAGCGGGCCGATGTGCTCGTCCGGGATGAAGGCGGTCAGAAAGGCGCGGCCGTCGAGTTCCGGGGTGTCGTCCAGCATCGCCTGCAACTCCTGGAAGACCTCGTTTTCCGGTCCGCCACCGATGAACAGGTAGGCGTCCTCGACCTCGGGAGCCACCTGGGCGAAGGCCTCGATCAGCAAATCCTTGCGCTTGGTGTGATCCATGCGGCTGGTCTCGAACAGCACCTTGCCGGCCCGCAGCTGCTCGACATCCACCCCACTGACCTGGGCCAGGTACTGCCAGCTGGCCTCGCATTCGTCGGCGTCGTAGCGACGGAATAGATTCTTGTCGATGCACGGCGGAAAGTAGAAGATCTGCTCGGCCGGCACCCGGTAGTGGGTGCGCAGGCGTTCGGCGATCTCGGTCGAGGTGGCGGCAAATGCCTGCGAGCGGTCGCAGACCATGCGTTCGTGGTCGCGCCGCTCGCAGAACTTCAGGTCGCGCCGTTTTTCCAGCGATCGGTGGCGGTAGTTCTCGTCCTTGAGCTCACCCAGGCTGTGGGGCGTCCAGACGTGGCGGTCGAGCTCATCCATCTCGGCCTTGAGTCCCTCGGCCCGGTCGGGGCTGAGGGTCAGCAGAGCCACACCCAGCGCATCGGCCGCCACCACCGAGTGCAGGGCCGGGGCCATGGTCTCGGCAGCGGTCTCCAGCGCATCGCCGACCGTGCTCAGGATGACCTTCTCGTGCTTGGCCGTCATCTTGCGCGCCGCCACCCAGCGGCTGGCGCAGGCACGGGTGCGCTGAACCAGCGGCGTGGCCGGGCTGCCC
The DNA here is from genome assembly GCA_964454005.1 of uncultured Myxococcales bacterium. Classification (GTDB taxonomy): domain Bacteria; phylum Myxococcota; class B64-G9; order B64-G9; family B64-G9; genus CAYVQE01. The sequence continues at coordinate 9,970 of CAYVQE010000102.1, read as the reverse complement.
TCGCACTCGAGCAAGGTCAAACCCAGGTGGTAGACCGGCGCCTCGCCGACCGCCCGCCAGTGGCGCTCGACCCAGAGTTGCTCCAGGGCGTCGTCCGGCACCACCCCTTCGAGCAGCGGCCGCAGCGCCTTGACGGCCAGATCGTTGCGCCAACGCTCCACCAGCCGCACCCCCATCACCGCCGCATCCCAGTAGTGGGTGTTGACGAACTCGTATGCCTGCCAGGGGGCAACATCGCGCTCACCGGCCTCTGCCCGGATGAAGCCGTCGAGCCACTCGACCTCCTCGTCGAGGGCCACTGCGATGTCCTCTTTGCGAATGAAGGTCTCGCCGCCACCCGGTACGAACACGTAGCGGACGTGCTCTGACAGGAAGTCGGGCTCCTCGCGCAGCCGGTCGCTCTCGAAATAGGGGAAGCCGCCGCGGGCGAAGATGGTCACCCGGTAGCCCAGCCGCTCCAGGGCCAGGGCCAGCGAGTTGACGTACATGTTCTGGCCGCCGGTGTCCGGCGCACCGCCCAGGGGAATCTCGACCCCGGCGTATCCGTGGTTGGTGATCAGGGCCACATCGGGCCGCTTGGCCCTGGCGAAGGACCGTTCCAGATCTGCATAGGCCATGCTTTCCCCTTCTTCAAGAATCCGATTTCGGCAACGCCGGCCGGATGATACCCAAGGGCCCGGCCGGTTCGCAACCGGAAAAGCGGGCATTTGTATCGGGTCGACCGGGAAACCCCTTGCCAAGCGCAGCGCCGGGTGCTAAGGGATCCGCGAACGATGGCGGCGAAAACGAACGCATTGGATCGTTTGGACTTTTTTGCCGAGTCAGGCCCCGTCCTGATCGTGGGCAACTACGGCTCGGGCAAGACCGAAATCGCCGTCAACCTGGCCATCCAGCTGCGCCAGCGCGGCCACGCGGTCCAGATCGCCGACCTGGACATCGTCAACCCCTACTTCCGCTGTCGCGAAGCGCGTACCCTGATGGAGCGGCATCAGATCCGGGTGGTCGTGCCCCCGGGTCACCAGAGCTGGGCCGATCTGCCCATCGTGGTGCCCGAGATTCAGGGCATGCTCTCACCGCGAGCCGAGGGGGCCAACCTGTTCGACGTCGGCGGCGACGCGGTCGGCGCCCGGCTGCTGTCCTCGTTCGCCGGTCGGCTTGCCGACCGGCCCCATGCCCTGTGGCAGGTGCTCAACGCCCGCCGGCCCTTCACGGATACGCCCGAAGGCTGCGAGCGCATGATGGAGTCCATCGAGCAGGCGGCTCGCATGCGGGTCACCGGCTTCATCGCCAACACCCACCTGGTCACCGACACCAGCCCGGACGACATCCTCGACGGCTGGCGGCTGGCGCGCCAGGTGGCCGAGCGCACCGGTCGCGAGCTGATGCTGGTCACGGCCATGGGCCCGCTGGCCGACGACCCGGCGCTGGCGGTGGTGGATGCCCCGCTGTTGCGCCTCGAGCGCCACATGTTGCCGCCTTGGTTGAAGAAGAACAAAGAGCAGGAGGACGAGGACCAGACGCCGGCCGCCCGTCCCGTGCCCATCGGCCGGCCTTCGGGAGTGGACTGATGCCGAAGATCGAGATCGACAGCGATCGCTGCAAGGGCTGCGAGCGGTGCAACGACGCATGCCCACAGCAGATTCTGGCCATGTCCGACACCTTCAACAAGAAGGGCTACCCGGTTGCGGTCAACCGGGATCCGGCCCGCTGCATCGGCTGCCGGATGTGCGCCATCTCGTGCCCCGACGTGGCCATCGAGGTCTACGTCGAAGGCGCCCAGTACGAGTTTTTCACCTACTGATCCCGGAAGGAGTCACGGCCCATGGCGAAGGTCCTGATGAAAGGCAACGAAGCCATCGGCGAGGCCGCCATCCGCGCCGGGTGCCTGCACTTCTTCGGCTACCCGATCACGCCCCAGAGCGAGGTGCCGGAGTACCTGTCGCGCCGCCTGCCCGAGGTCGGCGGCGAATACGTACAGGCCGAGAGCGAGGTGGCCGCTTCGAACATGATCTACGGCGCCGCCGGGGTGGGCATGCGCGTGCTGACCACCTCGTCGTCGCCGGGCATCAGCCTGATGGCCGAGGGCATCAGCTACATCGCCGCCTGCGAGCTACCGGTGGTGCTGGTCAACATCATGCGCTCCGGCCCCGGCCTGGGCGGCATCCTGCCCTCGCAGGGCGATTACCTGCAGGCCACCAAGGGCATGGCCCACGGCGATTTCAAGCTGCTGACGCTGGCGCCGTCGTCGGTGCAGGAGGCGGTCGACCTGGTCATCCTGGCCTTCGAGCTGGCCGAGCGCTACCGCAACCCGGTGATCGTCATCGGCGACGGCATGATCGGCCAGATGATGGAGCCGGTGGCCTTCCCCGACCAGGAGATCGGCCCGCCGCTGGATCCGGGCGACTGGGCCCTGACCGGCTGCGCCGGCCGCGAGCGGCGCATCGTCAACTCGCTCTACCTCGACCCCGAGGCCTGCAACCAGCACAACATCAAGCTGCACACCAAGTGGCAACGCATCGTCGAGGCCGAGCAGCGCTGGGAAGAATACAACTGCGACGCGCCCTATGACCTGCTGGTGGTAGCCTTCGGCATGGTGTCGCGCATCTGCAAGTCGGCCATCGACCTGCTGAGCGGACAGGGCTACCGGGTGGGCCTGTTCCGGCCGATCACGGTCAACCCCTTCCCCTATGAGGCCTGCCGCCAGGCCATGGACCGGGCGGCCCGGGTGCTCGACGTCGAGATGAGCATGGGCCAGATGATCCAGGACGTGCAGTTGGCCGCCGAGGGCTCGGTCGACATCGACTTCTTCGGCAAGGCCGGCGGCGTGGTGCCCTCGCCCGACCAGGTGGCCGAGGCCATCAAGGCCACGCTGGACAAGGTCGGCAAGGGCCGCAAGTCGTCAAAAAAGGCCAGAAAATCAGCCAAGAAATCAGCTGAGAAATCAGCCAAGAAGTCAGCCAAGAAATCAGCCAAGAAGTCAGTCAAGAAATCAGCCAAGAAGTCAGCCAAGAAGTCCCCGAACAAGTCGACCAAGCCGAGGAGGACACGGAAATGAAGAAGATCTTCGGCTATACCCCGGGTCTGACCCCCAGACCGACCCACTACTGCCCCGGCTGCACCCACGGCTCCATCCACCGCATCGTGGGCGAGGCGATCGACGAGTTGGGCATCCGCGGCCGGGCCGTCGGCGTGGCCCCGGTGGGCTGCTCGGTGCTGGCCTACGAGTACTTCAACTGCGACATGTTCGAGGCCTCCCACGGCCGGGCCCCGGCCGTGGCCACCGGCGCCAAGCGCGCCCGGCCCGACCTGGTATTGTTCACCTACCAGGGCGACGGCGACCTGGCCTCGATCGGCATGGGCGAGATCATCCACGCCGCCAACCGCGGCGAGAAGTACACCGCGGTCTTCGTCAACAACGCCATCTACGGCATGACCGGCGGCCAGATGGCCCCGACCACCATGCCCAACCAGCGCACCACCACCTGCCCGGCCGGCCGCGACGTGGGCCAGGTGGGCTATCCCATCCGCATGGCCGAGCAGATCGCCGACCTGCGCACCCCGGCTTACGTGGTGCGCGTCTCGGCCCACAACCCCAAGGAGCTGGTGCGCACCAAGGCGGCCATCAAGCGGGCCTTCGAGTACCAGGTGGCCAACACCTGCTTCACCTTCGTCGAGGTGCTGTCGACCTGCCCGACCAACTGGGGCCTGTCGCCCCGCGAGGCAGCCAACTGGTTGGAGCGCGAGATGATCCCGTACTACCCACTGGGCGAGTTCAAGCGGCCCGAGGACGAAGCACCGCTGCGCGTCGCGGAGGGCAGCTGACATGGCGGGCACCGAGGTCTTGATGGCCGGCTTCGGCGGCCAGGGGATGTTGTTGTCGGGCAAGCTGCTGGCCTACGCGGCCATGGCCAAGGGCATGGAGGTCAGCTGGCTGCCGTCTTACGGACCCGAGATGCGCGGCGGCACGGCCAACGTGACCGTCTGCCTGTCCGACAAGCCGGTGGGCTCACCTTACATCGCCAGCCCTGAGGCGCTGCTGGTGATGAACCAACCCTCGCTCGAAAAATTCGCGCCCAAAGTCAAGCCGGGCGGGCTGATCGTGGTCAACAGCTCGCTGGTGCCCATCGAGGCCGACCGGCCGGACTGCACCGTGATCTACATCCCGGCCAACGAGATGGCGGTCGAGGCGGGCACGGCGCGGGCGGCCAACCTGGTGATGCTGGGCGCCTACGTCGGCTGGTCGAGCGTGGTCGACCGCGACACCACCGTGCAGATGATCGAGAAGGAGTTCGCCCGCAAGGCCAAGTTCATTCCGGCCAACGTGGCCGCATTCAAGATGGGCTTCCAGAAAGGCGTCGAATCCAAGGGAGGCAAGGCATGAGCGCCCAACCCGCCATCGATCCGAGACGGGTCCAGAGTGTGCTCGCGCGCCATCCCCGCGGCGAATCCAGCAGCCTGGTCAACGTGCTCCACGATCTGCAGGCCGAGTTCCGCTACCTGCCGCAGCCGGCGCTCGAGCAGGCGGCCGAGCACCTGGAGGTGCCCCGGGCGCAGCTGTTCGGGGTGGCCACCTTCTACGAGGGCTTCCACCTCGAGCCGCGCGGCGAGCACATCGTCACCGTCTGCATGGGCACCGCCTGTCACGTGCGCGGCGCGCCGCGGCTGCTCGAGCAGGCCGAGCGCGACCTGAACGTCACCAGCGGCGGCACCACCGAGGACCTGATGTTCAGCCTGGAGCAGGTCAACTGCGTGGGGGCCTGCGCGCTGGGGCCGCTGGCCATCGTGGACGGCGTCTACCAGGGCAACATGGCCCCGGACAAGCTCAGCAAGAAGCTGCGCAAGCTGCAGCGCAAGAAGGGGAAGAAGGGATGAGCCGCATCGCCAGCCTGGAGCAGCTCGAGTCCATCCGCCAGGACGTGCTGGCCGCCAAGCCGGCCGATCGCAAGGCGATCGCCGTCTGCGCCGGCACCGGCTGCAAGGCCTTCGGTTCGAGCGGCGTCTACGAGGCGTTCGAAAAGACGCTGAAGAAGCACCGGCTGGGCCGCACCTGGGAGCTGCGGGCCACCGGTTGCCACGGCTTCTGCGAGCGCGGACCGCTGGTGCTGTTCTTCCCGGAGGGCATGCTCTACCAGCGGGTGCAGGCCGAGGACGTCGAGGAGATCGTCGGCGAGACGCTGAAGGGCGGCCGGGTCATCGAACGGCTGCTGTACCAGGATCCGGTCACCGGCAAGCGCGTGGTCAAGGAAGACGATATTCCCTTCTACCGCCACCAGCACCGGCTGGTGCTCAAGCAGAACGGGCAGATCGATCCGACCGCCTTCGACGACTACCTGGCGCTGGGCGGCTTCCGGGGGCTGGGCCGGGCGTTCCAGATGGAGCCCGAGGACGTCATCGCCGAGGTCGAGCGCGCTGAGCTGCGCGGCCGCGGCGGGGCGGGCTTTCCGGCCGGCGCCAAGTGGAAGATCTGCGCCAACACGCCCGCCGACCAGCGCTACCTGGTCTGCAATGCCGACGAGGGCGACCCGGGCGCCTTCATGGATCGCTCGGTCATCGAGGGCAATCCCTGGTCGGTGATCGAGGGCATGCTGATCGGGGCCTGGGCCATCGGCGCCGGCGAGGGCTACGTCTACCTGCGCCAGGAGTACCCGCTGGCGGTCGAACGCCAGGGCCTGGCCATCGAACAGGCCCGCGAGCGCGGACTGCTGGGCGAAGACATTCTCGGCTCGGGCTTCGACTTCGACATGCACATCAACCGCGGCGGCGGTGCCTTCGTCTGCGGTGAAGAGAGCGCCCTGATCGCCTCGCTCGAGGGCAGCCGCGGCGTGCCGCGGCGCCGGCCGCCCTACCCGGCCATCGCCGGGCTGTGGGGCAAGCCGACCGACATCAACAACGTCGAGACCTGGGCCAACGTGCC
>CAYVQE010000102.1:0-4046 GCA_964454005.1 uncultured Myxococcales bacterium | reverse complement strand
CCGCTGATCATGAGCCGCGGGGCGGACTGGTTCGGCTCCATCGGGACCGAGGGCTCGAAGGGCACCAAGATCTTCTCGCTGGTGGGCAAGGTCAACAACACCGGCCTGGTCGAGGTGCCCATGGGCATGAGCCTGCGCTCGATCGTCTACGACGTCGGCGGCGGCATCCCCGGCGGCAAAGCCTTCAAGGCCATCCAGACCGGCGGCCCGTCCGGCGGCTGCCTGCCGGCCCACAAGCTGGACACGCCGGTGGACTTCGACACCCTGACCCGCGAGGGCTCGATGATGGGCTCGGGCGGGATGATCGTGATGGACGAAGACACCTGCATGGTCGATGTGGCCCGCTACTTCGTCCAGTTCTTGAAGTTCGAGTCCTGCGGCAACTGCACCTCGTGCCGCGACGGCCTCGAACGCATGCACGAATTGCTCGAAGACATCTGCTCCGGCCGCGCCGACGAGACCACCATCGACCTGCTCGAGGAGCTGGCCGAGACGGTCCGGGCCACCTCGCTGTGCGCACTGGGCACCACCGCGGTCAACCCGGTGCTGTCGACGCTGCGCTACTTCCGCGACGAGTACGAGGCCCACGTCCACGAGCAGCGCTGCCCGGCCGCCGTGTGCAAGGAGCTGATCACCTACACCATCGACGAGCTCAACTGCAACGGCTGCGCCATCTGCGCCAAGAAGTGCCCCGAGGAGGCCATCAGCGGCAAGAAGAAAGAGCTGCACGTCATCGATCAAGACAAGTGCATCAAGTGCGGTATCTGCATGGACGTCTGCAAGTACGACGCGGTGCACGTCCAGTGAGGTGGAAGCGATGACCGTTCGATTTCGCATCGACGACAAGGAAGTCGAGGCCGCCGCAGGCGCGCGGCTGCTGGATGTGGCCCGGCGCCACGGCTTTCGAATTCCGGCGCTGTGCCACCACGAGGCGCTCGAGCCCATCGGAGCCTGCCGCATCTGCCTGGTGGAGGTCATCCAGGGCAAGCGGCACAGCGTGACCACCGCTTGCAACTTCCAGGTCGAAGAAGGCATCCAGGTGCTGACCGAAACGCCCGCGGTGCGCAAGAACCGGGCGTTGAACCTGGAGCTGTTGTTGGCGCGAGCCCCGGACGCCGAGCGCATCCGCCGCCTGGCGGCCGAGCACGGCGTGCGCCGCAGCCGCTTCGGGCCGCCGGCCTACGAACCGCTGCCCAACTGCATCCTGTGCGAACTCTGCGTGCGCAGCTGCGCCACGCTGGGCCATCATGCGCTGACGGTCGTCGGCCGCGGCGAGCGCAAACGCATCGGCCTGCCGTTCAACCGCCCGGCCGAAAGCTGCGTCGGCTGCGGCAGCTGCGCCGCCATCTGCCCCACCGACTGCATCCCGGTCAAAGACAGCGAGACCCAACGCAGCATCTGGGGCCAGACCTTCGACTTCGTGCGCTGCAAGGAGTGCGGCGCGCCGGTGATGACCGAAGCGCATCGGGAATTCGCGATCGCCAAACAGGACTTGCCGGAGGACTACTATGACACCTGTGAACGATGCAAGCAGACCGCTGCCAGCAAGCGCTTTGCCGCTGTTGTCTGGTAAGGCAGGACAAGGGGTGGGCAAGCGGGGCCGGCTGGTCATCATCCCGCACAACTGCACCGGCTGCCGCACCTGTGAGCTGGCTTGCTCGTTCGCCCACTCGACCGCCGGCGGCCTGGCCCGCAGCCGCATCGCCATCCACCCGCAGGGCGAAGATCGCTACGTACAGCTGACCTGCCTGCAATGCGCCGAGGCGGCCTGTGCCAAGGCCTGCCCTACCGGTGCCCTGGTGCGCAACGAGGAGACCGGAGCCATCGAGGTGACCGGCCTGTGCGTCGGCTGTGGGCTGTGCGAAGCGGCCTGTCCCTTCGGCCACATGCACTTCGATCGAACGTTCGAGGTTCCGATCAAATGCGACCTGTGCGGCGGCCAGCCGGCCTGCGCCGCCTTCTGTCCCCACCAGGCCCTGGAGATTCGATGATGGAAGAAGTCCGCATTCGCGTTCCGGCCGGCAAGATACTGATCCGTGAAGCCCGCTGCCCCCACGGTTGCTCGCTGGTCAACCCCGACAAGCTGTTGTCGGGCGAACCGGCGCTGACCGCCGAGGTGCACCTGCGCGGGGCCAGCGGCCTGATCCACTTCAATCCCTACTTCGGCATCTACGAGTACGAGAGCGAGCTGCCTCTGGCCAAGGGCGACATCGTCGAGGTCCACTGCCCGCACTGCCACGTCTCGTTGAGCAGCGGCGAGACCTGCGGCCTGTGCAACGTGCCCATGTTCGCCCTTCAGCTGCCCGATGGCGGCGAGATCCGCGCCTGCCCCACCGTGGGCTGTCGCAACCACAACCTGACGGTGGTCGATCTCGATCACCAGTTCGCCGAGTTCTACAACGAGGAGCGGCGGCCCAAGATGTAGCCGGGTGGCGGCTGGACGGACGCGGGGGAAACGATGCACAGGGCCTTCTTGCTGCACCTGGTGATGCTGGTCGTCGGCCTGGGGGCGGCCGCCTGCACCGAGGACGACGAGAAGCCGGCGCCGATGCCCTTCAGCGACGATTTCGAACGCGAGGAGCTGGGCCCGCGATGGTCGGACACCTCGGGCTGGCGCATCCGCGACGGCCAGGTGTTCTCGGCCGGCACCCACAACGAGGCCCTGTGGCTGAAGGTTCCTCTGCCGGCCGATGCCAGCATCGAACTCGACGCTCGCTCCGAGAGCCCGGCCGGCGACATCAAGTTCGAGATCTACGGCGACGGCGAGAACCACGCCTCGGGCTACATCCTGATCTTCGGCGGCTGGAACAACACCATCTCGGCCATCGCCCGGCTCGACGAGCACGGCGGCGACCGCCAGGAGCTGCGCCAGCGCGGCCTGGTCGAGCCCGGCCGCAGCTATCACTTCCGGGTCGAACGCCGCGGCGGCGCGCTGCGCTGGTTCGTGGACGGCAAGCTGTTGCTGGATTTCTACGACCCGGAGCCGCTGCGGGGCGAGGGCCACGATCGGTTCGCCTTCAACAACTGGGAATCGCACCTCTACTTCGACAACCTGCGCATCCGGCCGCTGGCGGACGAGGCCACCCGCCAGCCGGCGACCCCCCGCCCGTAGCTCAGCAGTTGCCCACCCCGGGCAGGTCCCGGTCCGGGTCCAGGGCCATGAAGCGCCGGAACATGTCGTCCACCATGCGCTCCACGTCGTCCTCCGGCCGCAATAGGGCGCGGTCGGCGCCCAGCTCGTCGTTGGGACGATCCCAGAGCTTCAGACTCTCGTGGAACAGGGCAGCATCGGACATCGCCATGATCGCCTCCCGGGCGCTGGACCACCCATGTGGCCATTTGTAGGATTTTATACTACATCAGCCCACCTGGAGTCAAGAAACCGCCCGCCGGCCGCTCCCAGCCGATCTACACAACCAGCCTCGAAGTAGAGCTTCTTGTGCCGCGCTCTTGGCGACGTTAAAATGCCTCTGTTCGGGGGACAGAGGCGGATGGTCCGCCGGAAGAGGAAAAACCATGACCAAGAAGCTGGCTGTGCTGTCGTCGCTGGCCCTGCTGCTGGCCCTGGCCGGTGGGGGCTGTGGCGGGGGTTCCAATCCCACCGAGACATGCAGCGATGGGGTCGAGAACCAGAACGAGACCGCCGTCGACTGCGGCGGGGTCTGCCCCGGATGTGCCGAGGGTGAGAGCTGCCTGCTCGACAGCGACTGCGCCAGCGGCGAATGCGAAAACGGCAAGTGTGTCGAAGGCGGTGGCCCGAGCTGCGACGACGGGCTGCAGAACGGCTACGAGACCGACGTCGACTGCGGCGGCGCCGACTGCGACCCCTGCGCCGACGGCGCCGGCTGCAACGTCGACGCCGACTGCGAAAGCGGCGATTGCGACGGCGGCAGCTGCCGGCCTGCGGGCGGGCCGACCTGCGACGACGGCGTGCAGAACGGCGACGAGACCGACGTCGACTGTGGCGGGCCCGACTGCGATTCCTGCGCCAACGGCGCCGGCTGCAACGTCGACGCCGACTGCGAAAGCGGCGATTGCGACGGCGG
>CAYVQE010000101.1:0-23259 GCA_964454005.1 uncultured Myxococcales bacterium | reverse complement strand
GGGGCCCCGAGGGCTGGGCCCAGACCTGGACGGCGCTGGTGCGCTCATCCAAGCCGTTGCGCAGCGGTGGCAGCGTGGCGCTGGGCGAGGGCGCCCGGGCCGCCTACCTGGGCCGCACGGCCGAGGGCAGCGCCCGGTTGCGGCTGGCGATCGACCCGACCGTGCTGGACTGCGTCCCCGAGCGGGCCCTGGCCCGCCTGCTCGAGCGCCGCGGCCGGATGCCGCTGCCGGCCTACATCCGCCGCAGCGGACCGGACGACCCGCGCGCCGGAGAGGACCGCCAGCGCTACCAGACGGTCTACGCCGCTCGCGATGGAGCGGTGGCTGCTCCCACCGCCGGGCTGCACTTCACTCCGGCGCTGCTCGAGCGGCTGGCCGCCCGCGGGGTGGAGTTGTGCCATGTGACCCTGCACGTGGGGCCGGGCACCTTCCTGCCGGTACGCGGCGAGGACGTCGACGCCCACCGCATGCACCCGGAGCGCTACCACATCGACGCGGCGGCGGCCGAGCAGCTATGCACCGCGCGGGCCGCCGGCCGCCGGCTGGTGGCGGTGGGCACCACCGTGGTGCGCACCCTGGAGGCCGCCTGGGACGGAGAACGCGGCGGCCCGCGCACCGGCAGCGGGCTGACCGACCTGTTCATCCGGCCCGGGTATCGCTTCCGGGCGGTCGACGCCATGCTGACCAATTTCCACCTGCCGCGCTCGACCCTGCTGATGCTGGTCTGCGCCTTCGCCGGCCGCGACCGGGTGCTGGCCGCCTACCGCCAGGCGGTCGAGCGCGGCTACCGATTCTACTCATACGGCGACGCCATGCTGCTGGCGTGAAGCCGGGCCTTGCGGAGGACGCCGATGGGCGAACGACTGCGGTTCGAGGAGCGGGCCCGCGACCCCGGCAGCGCCGCCCGGCTGGGCCGCTTGACCACCCGCCGCGGCGACGCGATCGCCACCCCGGCTTTCATGCCGGTCGGCACCCAGGCCGCGGTCAAGGCGCTCGACCCGCAGGAGGTGGCCGGGTTGGGCTTCCGGCTGATCCTGGGCAACACCTATCACCTGATGCTGCGGCCGGGCACCGAGATCATCGGCCTGCACGGCGACCTGCACGGCTTCATGGACTGGCCCCACGCGATCCTGACCGACTCGGGCGGCTTCCAGGTCTGGAGCCTGGCCCACCGGCGCAAGATCACCGAGCAGGGGGTACGCTTCCGCAACCATCTGGACGGCGATCTGACCGAACTCAGCCCGGAGAGCGCCGTCGCGGTGCAGGAGGCGCTGGGCTCGGACATCATGATGGCGCTGGACGAATGCCCGCCCTTCGACGCCGCGCCGGCCTACATGGCCAACTCGGTGGCCCGCACCACCCGCTGGGCCGAACGCTGCCTGGCCGCGCGCAGCGCCGCCGGCGGCGCCCTGTTCGGCATCGTCCAGGGCGGGCTGGACGCCGAGTTGCGGCTCGAGCACCTGGCCGAACTGGAGCGGATGGACTTCGACGGGCTGGCGCTGGGCGGGCTGAGCGTGGGCGAGGGAGCCGCGGCCATGGACGCCGTGCTGGCCCGGGTCGGCCCGCGGATGCCAGCGGACCGGCCGCGCTACCTGATGGGCGTCGGCCTGCCGCAGGACATCCTGCGCGCCATCGGCCACGGGATCGACCTGTTCGACTGCGTGGTGCCGACCCGCAACGCGCGCAACGGCCAGCTCTACACCTGGCAGGGCCCGATTCAGATCCGCCACGCGGTCCATGCCCGTGATCCGCGGCCGGTCGACCCGGAATGCCCGTGCCCGGCCTGCCAGCGCTTCTCGCGCGCCTACCTGCGCCACCTCTACCGCGGCGACGAGATCTTCGGCATGCGGCTCAACACCTTGCACAATTTGACCCTCTATGCCCAGCTGCTCGATCGCGCCCGCTCGCGGATCGCCGACGGCAGCTTCGCCGCCTGGGCGCCGCGGGTGCTGGCTGAAATGGGCTGCGGCTGAGGGCCGGGGTGCGGGCCAATTTCCGGAAAACAAAAAAAATGTTTGATCTGACGGCAGGTGTTTGCTAGAAGCGGTGGGCTATTGATCGGGAGACGGGTCCCCCTAGGGCGGAACTGTTCGAAAGATCGAAAGAAAAGGAGCTCCGGTGGAACAGATCGTGTACGCGACGGTGGCGCAGGAAGGTGGCGGAGGCGCCGGCGGTCAGGGCGGGGGCGAGGCACCGCCCGGTTGCGGTGGCATGGGCGGCATGCTGCTGCCGATGCTGCTGATGTTCGCCATCATCTACTTTTTGATCATCCGGCCCCAACAGAAGCAGCAGAAGCAGCACCGGGCCATGCTCGGCGAGTTGAAAAAGGGCGACAAGGTCATCACCAACGCGGGTATCTTCGGCACCATCACCGGCCTGACGGACACCACGGCGACGCTGGAGATCGCCAAGAACGTCCACATCAGGATACTCCGGGCCCAGATTGCTGGCTTGCAACCCTCCGAAAAAGAAGAGGAAGCAAGCCCAATGGGCCCCGGCTCCGACAAGGAGAAGAAGTAATCTCCCGGATGCCTGCGGCCGCTACGAGCGAGGACGAGCGAAATGGATAAGGCGTGGTACTGGAAAGTCGCACTGGTCTTGGTGCTGGTGGTCGGCTCGGTGCTGTACCTGCTGCCCACCTTCCTGCCCAACAGCCTGCCGGGCTGGTACAATGACATATTCGAAAAAAGGGTCAACCTGGGCCTGGACCTGCAGGGCGGTATCCACCTGGTGCTGGGCGTGGAGGTGGAAAAGGCGCTGGAAGACAAGGCCGACCAATATGCGCGGGACTTCAAGTCCGCCATGAAGGAAAAGCGCATCGAATTCCGGCGCGTCTTCCGGGTACCCGGCAGCTGGCAGATCCAGTTCGAGCTCAAGGATGGGAAGGACAGGGCGCGGCTGGAAAAGCGCATCCTCGAGGGTTATCAGAACCTGGAGCAGGTCGGTGTGGACGAGGACGAGGACGGCAAGGTGGTGCGGATTTCGTTCAAGGCCGATTATGTCGAGGAGCTGCGGCGCAACGCCCGCGACCAGGCGCGCATCACGGTGCGCAACCGGGTCGACGAGTTCGGCGTGGCCGATCCGACCATCGCACCGCACGGCGAGAACGGCATCCTGGTTCAGCTGCCCGGCATGTTCGACCCCGAGCGGGCCAAGAGCCTGCTCGGCCGCACGGCCCAGCTCGAGTTCAAGATGGTCGACGACGAGTCCGACTTCATCCGCTCGCTGCAGGACGATTTGCCCGAGGGCGTGCGCATGGAGACCTACACCTACGAGGGGCCGGACGACACCCCGGTGACCGAGTACTTCCTGATCGCCCGCGGCGAGGGCAACGAGGGCCGCAACAAGCTGCTGGATTTCTTCAACAATGCGAAGGAGATCGAGGCCTTCCTGGACGAGCGGGACGTGCCGCCGGAGATGGTCGACGAGGTGAAGAAGAAGATCAGCGGCGGGCTGAGCCCGCTGGAGCGGCGCGAGATCCTGGAGCTGGTCGGTCCACTGCTGGCCGGGAACAAGGCCGCCAAGGCCGCCGCCGCGAACAAGGCCGATGAGGAGAGGGCCGGCGAGGAGAAGGCCGGCGCGGAGAAGGCCGGCGCGGAAGAAGCCGGTGAGGAGAAGGTGGCCGAGGAGAAGGCCGGCGCGGAAGAAGCCGGCGAGGAGGAGGTGGCCGAGGAGAAGGCCGGCGTGGAAGAAGCCGGCGAGGAGAAGGTGGCCGAGGAGAAGGGTGGCGTGGAAGAAGCCGGCGAGGAGAAGGTGGCCGAGGAGAAGGGTGGCGAAGAGAAAGCTGTTGAGCAGCAGGTGGCCGCGGACGAGTCCGGCGCGGAGGCCGGGGAGAAGGTCGCCGCCGAGCTGCCGCGCTCGCGCGAGTTGATGCGGCTGGAGAAGCTGCTGGCCGGCAAGGTGCCCGCCGGCCACACCATCGCCTTCGGCCGCACCGAGCGCCAGCTCGAGGTCGAGTTCCGCACCTACTACCTGTTCTCCGAAGTGGCCATGACCGGCGACTACATCACCGATGCCCGGGTGACCAACGACCCCGACACCGGCGCGCCCGAGGTTTCGCTGGACTTCGACCGCACCGGCGCCAACATCTTCGAGCGGCTGACCGGCGAGAACGTGCGCAAGCGCATGGCCATCGTGCTCGAGGGCGAGGTGGCCTCGGCTCCGGTCATCCAGACCCGCATCGGCGGTGGCCGGGCCCGGATCACCCTGGGCGCGACCCAGAACTACAACGAGGCCCTGTCCGAGGCCCAGGACCTGGCCGTGGTGCTGCGGGCCGGCGCCCTGCCGGCACCGGTGCGCATCCTGGAGGAGCGCACCGTGGGCCCGACCATGGGCGAGGACGCCCGGCGCCAGGGCACCTACGCGCTGATCCTGGGCTTGGCCCTGGTGATCGTGTTCATGTTCATCTACTACCGCCTCAGTGGGGTGGTGGCCGACCTGGCCCTGATCTTGAACGCCCTGTTCATCATGACGGTCATGGCCGCCTTCGAGGCCACGCTGACGCTGCCCGGCATCGCCGGCATCATCCTGACCATCGGTATGGCGGTCGATGCCAACGTGATCATCAACGAGCGCATCCGCGAGGAGGTGCACTCGGGCAAGACCCCCCGGGCGGCCGTGGAGGCCGGTTACAGCCGCGCCTTCTGGACCATCTTCGACGCCAACTTCACCACCTTGATCGCGGCGGTGGTGTTGTGGTCCTACGGCTCGGGCCCCATCCAGGGCTTCGCCGTGACCCTGTTCATCGGCATCCTGGCCAGCATGTTCACCGCCATCTTCATCACCCGCATCGTGGTCGACTGGCTGGTGCTGAAGAAAAAGGTGCAGCACCTCAGCGTCTGAGAGCGGCTGGAGGACGGCATGGAATTCTTCAAACCGGGTTCGATCAACATCGACTTCGTCGGCAAACGACGCGGCTTCGTCATCCTGTCGATCGCGCTGGTCACCGGCGCCATCGCGGCCTTCGTCGGCCTGCAGGCCGCCGGCGCCATCAACTGGGGCATCGACTTCGCCGGCGGCACGGTGATCGACATCGAGTTCGACCGCGAGGTCGACATCGGCAAGGTGCGCTCCACGGTGCGCGATCTGGGCTACGAGAAAAACGTCATCCAGCGCAGCGGTCTCGAGGGTTCCGAGGGCAAGGCCGACTACATGATCCGCGTCGAGCGCATCGCGATCCTGGGACCTGAGAACGCCTATGACCTCCGGGCCAACCTGGAGGAGACCTTCGGCGACAAGCTGCGAGAGTTCCGTTACGACCAGGACTCGGGCGACCAGTTCGAGCTGCGTTTCAGCGAGGCGATCACCGAGAACGAGCTGCGCTCGGTGCTGGCCGAGCAGGCCGAAGCCATCGGCCGTGACGAGCTGGCCCAGGTCACACTGCGCAAGCAGGGCAAGGAGGGCCAGCACCGCTGGATGGTGCTGATGACAGGGGTGGCCAAGCAGATCGAGCAGGCCATGGCCGAGGCTTTCCCCGAGGCCGATCCCGAGGTGCGCAAGGTCGAGTTCGTCGGCCCGCAGGTGGGCAACAAGCTGCGCAACGACGGCATCCTGGCCATGATCTACGCCATCGCCGGCATCCTGGTCTACGTGGCCTTCCGCTTCAACATGCAGTTCGCCCCCGGCGCGGTGCTGGCCCTGGGGCACGACTCGATCATCGTCATCGGCCTGTTCGCGTTGCTGGGCATGGAGTTCAACCTGACCTTCGTGGCCGCCATCCTGACCGTCATCGGCTACTCGGTCAACGACACCATCGTGGTCTACGACCGCATCCGCGAGAACATGACCCGGATCCGCAGCCAGCCGATCGAGAAGGTGGTCAACTCCAGCCTCAACGAGGTGCTCAACCGCTCGCTGCTCACCTCGTTGACCACCATCACCGCTTTGCTGGGCCTGCTGATCCTGGGCTTCGGCGAGATCCGCCAGTTCGCCATCGCCATGGCCATCGGCGTGGTCATCGGCACCTACTCCTCGATCTACGTCGCCGGCTCGACCACCATCTGGCTCGAGGGCCTGAGCAAAAGGCTGAAACGGGCCTGATGGAGTCGGCATGCGCCGGGCCTGGGAAATCCGCCAGCCGGAGGATGCAGCGGCGGAAGACCTGGCGCGCGCGCTAGGCTTGACCCCGCTGATCGCCCGGCTGCTGCTCAACCGAGGGGTGGGCGACGCGGCCGCCGGCCGGCGCTTCCTGTCGCCGTCGCTGCAAGACCTGCACGATCCCTTTCGCATGTGCCACATGGACCGGGCGGTCGAGCGGGTGTTGACCGCGTTGCGGCGCGGCGAGCAGGTGGCCGTTTGGGGCGACTACGACGTCGACGGCATCACCGCCACCTCGCTGTTGCTGCTGTTTCTGCGCCGCATCGGATTGCGCTGCAGCTACCACATCCCCTCGCGGCTGGAAGAGGGCTACGGGCTCAACATACCGGCCATCGACGACATCGCCGCTGCCGGCAACAGCCTGCTGATCACGGTCGACTGCGGTGTGTCCGACGTCGAGCCCATCGCCCACGCGGTCGAGCGCGGTCTGGACGTGCTGGTGCTAGACCACCACCAGGTGCCCGAGACCCTGCCGGCGGCGGTGGGCATTCTCAATCCCCACCGGCCCGACTGCGAATTCCCGACCCGCGATCTGGCCGCGGTGGGGGTGGCCTTCAACCTGGTCATGGCGCTGCGGGCCGAGCTGCGCCGCCGCGACGCCTTCCTCGACGGCGAGGAGCCCAACCTGCGCGAGGTGCTCGACCTGGTGGCGCTGGGCACGGTGGCCGACATCGTGCCGCTGCTGGACGAGAACCGCATCATCACCCGCTTCGGGCTCGAGGAGCTGTCGGCCGGGCGCCGGCCGGGGGTGGCGGCGCTGAAGGAGGTGGCCGGGCTGTTCGGCGGCGCGGTCAGCTCCGGTCAGGTCGCCTTCCGGCTGGCGCCGCGCATCAATGCCGCCGGCCGGCTGGGCTCGGCGGCCAAGGGGGTCGAGCTGCTGACCACCCGGTCCTACTCGACGGCGCTCAAGCTGGCCCGCGAGCTCGACGCGATCAACGCCAAGCGCCAGGGCATCGAGCAGACCATCTACCGCCAGGCCGCGGAGCAGGCCGAGCGCCAGGCCGGCGGCGGCAAGCCCGGGGTGCTGGTGCTGGCCTCGGAGCAGTGGCACGTGGGCGTGGTCGGCATCGTGGCCTCGCGGCTGGTGGAGAAGTTCGGCTGCCCGGTGGTGCTGGTGTCGCTGGACGGTGAGGCCGGCCGGGGCTCGGCGCGCGGGATCGACGGCGTCCACCTGTACGACGCCATGGTCAGCTGCGCCGACCACCTGCTGGCGTACGGCGGCCACCGGCTGGCCGCCGGGCTGTCCATCGAGCGGGCTGCGGTCGATCGGTTCCGCGACGCCTTCGGCCGGGCCATCGATCAGCAGCGCGCCGGCCAGCTTCTGCGCAAGACCGTCCACATCGACGCCGCGGTACAGCCGGGGCAGTGGCGGGATGCCGAGGTGGCCACCCTGGACCAGCTGGCGCCGCACGGCCTGGGCAACCCCGAGCCACTGTTCGAGGGCCGCGGCCTGGAGCTGCGCTCGGTCCGCGCGGTGGGCCGCGATGAGCCCTACCACCTCAAGGCCGTCTGCATCGACGGCGAGCGCCGGCTCGACGTGATCGGCTTCCGCATGGCCGATCGCATCCGCGAGATCGACGGCCCGATGGACCTGGTCTACGTCCCGGAGTTCAACACCTGGGAGGGCCAGACCAACCTGCAGCTGCGCCTGATCGACCTGCGACCCAGCCGCGGCTGAGAACGCCGCCGCCGGCCGACCGGGGGCGTTTTTTTGCGGCCGTCCGGCGATCGTGTTTCAATTGAAACCGGGACCCAGGTGCGATGGATGAGCCGACCCGCAGCGCGATGGCCGCCGAGCTGGTGGCGACCTGCCTGGATCGTCTCCGCGCCCCGGTGCCGGGGGGCGGCGCGCAGTCGGCCCGTCGGCGGACCGGCTGGTGGTGGCGGGGGCTGCTGGCGGCGCTGCTGGCCGGGGGCGGCATCGGCCTGACCGCCTACCTGCTGCTGGCCTGCCCGACGGCCCCGGCCGCGGTCCGGCTGGACCCGGCTGCGCTGATGCCCGAGCCGGCTTTGTTCGAGCTGGGGCCCGACCGCCAGAAGGTGGCCGGCGTGCTGCAGTTCCGCGGCAACCCGGCCCGCAACTGGACCGGCCAGGACCCGCTGCCGCATCAGCCGCGGCTGCTGTGGCGCTATCCGGATCGGCCGATGTGTGCCCGCAGCCGGGTGGGCCGCCGGCGGCAGACCTGGTGCGGCACCGGCTGGACAGGCCAGCCGGTGATCTGGCGCCGGCCGGACGGCGTGGTCGAGGTGATCGTCGGCGCCTACGATCGGCGGGTGCACTTCATCGACGCCGACAGCGGCCGCCGGACCCGGTCGCCCTTCGTCACCGGCGACATCATCAAGGGCTCGGTCAGCCTGGATCCGGACGGCGATCCGCTGCTCTACTTCGGCTCCCGCGATGACAAGCTGCGGGTGGTGGCGCTGGACCGGCCGCGGCCGACCGAGCTGTGGGCGCTGGACGCCTCGTTCGTACCGGGCATCTGGAACGACGACTGGGACTCCAACCCCACCCTGCGCGACGGGGTGCTGTACGTCGGCGGCGAGAACGGTTACTTCTTCGCCGTGGGCCTCAACCGCGACTACGATACGGCCGGCCGGGTGACGGTCGACCCGGAGATGCTGCTGGCCTACCGGGGCTGGAAGCCGGGGCTGCTGCAGCGGGTGGGCGATCGCAACGCCTCGATCGAGAACTCGGTCAGCCTCTATGGGGACCGGGCCTACTTCGCCAACTCGGCCGGCCGGGTGGTCGGGCTGGACATCTCACGGGTGGAGCAGGGCCGGGCGCCGGTGGTGTTCGACTACTGGGTCGGCGACGACGTCGACGCTTCGATCGTGATCGACTACGACGGCATGCTGTACGTGGCGGCCGAGCTGGAGCGCTTTTTGCCGCGGGCCGACGAGGTGGGCCAGCTGCTGAAGCTCGACCCCTACCGGGCCGGCGACCCGCTGATCTGGTCGCTGGCCGTGCCGCCGTCGTTCGCCGACTACCGCGGCGGCATCTGGGCCACCCCGGCGCTGGGCGAGGGGGTGCTGTACGTGGCCACCCATCCGGGCCACCTGCTGGCGGTCGATGCCGAGACCGGCCGGGTGAGCTTCACCGATGACCTGGGGCCCCACGCCTGGAGTTCGCCGGTGATCAGCGGCGACCAGCTGCTGGTGGCCACCTGCCGCGGCGAGCTGCGCGCCTACAGCCTGCTCGATCCCTGGCATCCCGAGCTGGAGTGGTCGCGGCGCATTCCATCCGGCGCCTGCATCGAGTCCACCCCGGCCGTCTGGGACGGGCGCATCGTGTTCGGCGCCCGCGACGGCTACATCTACGCCTACGGAGACTGACCATGCGCGCGCTGCCCACCGGACTGTGGATCGCCGTACTGCTGGCCGCCGCCGCCGGCGCGGCGGGCGGCTGCGTCACCGGCACCCGGGGCGGCCCGGTGCAGCCGGGCGAGCTGGCCGACGGCTGGTGGGAGGGCAGCCACAGCGCCTTTCCCAACTCGGCCCGGGTGCGGGTGGCGGTGCAGGACGGCCGGGTGGTCGACGTGGTGCTGCTCGAACACGGGGCGTCCTGGATCGGCCACGACGCCGACGCGGTCATCCCGGCGCGCATCATCGAGCAGCAGTCGACCGCGGTGGACGCGGTGACCGGCGCCACTAACTCGTCGAACGTGATCATGAACGCGGTCGAAAAGGCACTCGAACGCTCGCGGGCCGCGGCCGCCGGACGGTCGCTCGATCCGCCCGAGGCGCAACGCCGGGCTTCCGAGCAGCCCGGTCAGAAGCGATAGCCGGCGCTCAGGCCGAGCTGGAAGTCGCCGTAGTACAGCGCGGCGTCGTGCAGCCCGATGCGGAAGCCGAGTTCGAACTCCAGCGCCCGGAGACGGTAGCGGGCCCCCAGCGACAGCGCCAGCGGCACTGCGGTGTCGTCGAGGTCGCCGGCGTGCCAGACGTCGTCGTCGATCTCGATCAGCATGTTCAGCTCCAGCAGCAGCTGCAGCGCCTCCAGGTCGGGCACCGGCGCCGAGCCCAGGGCCAGGTCGATGCCCCACAGGGCGAAGTCGTCTCTGTCGTCGACCAGGTAGAAGCGCGGGCCGGTGGTCAGCGTGACCGACAACCAGCGCATGGCCCAGGCCGCCGCCAGCATCGGCTCCAGCGCGCCCAGGCTCTCGATCGCATCGTATGAGATCCGGTTCTGGCCCCAGCCCAGCTCGACCTCGAGGAAGGTGTTGGTGGGCAGCCAGCCGCGGAGCATGGGCGTGATCACCAGGCCGGCCGAGCGGATGTGGATCGGGTAGCGCAGGTGCAGCCGCAGGTGGCCCAGGTCGGCCCCGGCGTCGTCGGTGGTGTCGCTCTCGCTGGAGATGTCGTGGACCATCAGGAAGTTGAAGTCCACACCGGCGGTCAGCTCGTCCCAGACGCGCAGCTCACCGGCCAGCAGGAACTGCACCCAGGACAGGGTCACCTCTTCGGGGTAGGTGTTGCCGAATAAAACGAACCGGTAGTCGGAGGCGTGGTGGTTGAAGCCCAAGGAGAAGCGCAGCCGGTCGGCGCCCAGCGGCGCCGGCGGCGGGGCCCACAAAAAGCCCTCGCTGACCAGCGGCTCGATGAAGGCCGGCTCGACCGGCGCCGGCTCGGCCGCGGCCGGGGTGGCGGCCAGACCGACAGCCACGGCCAGCAGCACCAGGACCGCGGCCGGGCCGCGGGCGCGATCGCCATCCGGGTTCATGTTCGCTGTTCCCCCTGCCGGGCTCAGCCGCCCGGCTGGCATTGTCCCAGATCGAGCTCGGCGATCATGGCCTGCACGTCGGGCAGCCCCCCGGGCATCTGCTCGATCGAGAAGCCCTCGAATCGTCGGTTGCAGCGCGGGAAGATCTCCATCGCGGACCCTCTCCGTGCGCCAGCCGGCCGACCCCTCGACCGGGTCGAGAAGTGTAACCCGCCGCCCGATCCGGCGCAAATCGCAGCCACCGAGCAGGCGAACAAAGGTGAAACAGGTGGCTCAAAGCAGGCCGGGCGCCTTGACCAAAAGACCCCTCCATCGTAGATTGGTCATGACCATTCTGCGATCACTCAGCCAGACGCGGCCCATCATCGTCCCGGCCAGGCCCTTCCTGGCCCGGTTGATCCGACGGCGGCCAGCATGGACATCGAGACCTTCCAGAGCGAGATCAGCGCGGCCATCGAGGCGGAGAAGCGGGCCGTGGTCGAAAGACTGGGCCTTCTCGGCATCGTCGACACGGTGGAGCTCGAAGACGGCCGGCGCATCCTGTCCGAGCCCGGCGCCTACCGCTACCGCTTCCACTGCGCGCTGCCGGTCCAGCTGCCCGAGGGCTCGACCGGCCGGCTCGAGGCCCCGGGCTTCAGGGCCAGCATCGAGGTCTGGGAGCACGAACCCGACGAGCAGCTGCTCACCCTGGTCTCCCAGGAGGACATCGGCGCCGAGCAGGCCACGGCCGGGCTGCGCTTCGACGCCACCTTCCTGCTGGACCTGCTGCAAAAGCGCATCGACCGCATCGCCGCCGAGCACATCGCCCGCCGCGAGGCCAAGGCGCCCGTTGCGGCCGGGGACAACGTGGAGCTGGCTTTTCGGCTGCTGGAGGGGCGGGCCGCGGCCGCACCGCCCGTGCCGCTGGAGCGCCGCGGCGTGTCCGCGGCCCAGGCGCAGGCCATCGCCTTCGCCCTGGGACAGCAGGTGGCCTACATCTGGGGCCCGCCCGGCACCGGCAAGACCAGGACCATCGCCCACCTGGTGCACGAGCACATCCAGCGCGGCAGGCGGGTCATCCTGTGCGCCCACACCAACGTGGCCACCGACAACGCCCTGCTGCGCGTCCACCAGGCGGATCCCTGCGGGCCCCGAGACCTGCTGCGGGTGGGCTACTGCTCGGAAGCGGTGCTGCGGGCCGGGCTGGGCATGGACGCCGTGGTGGACCGCAAGCTGCGGGCCGAGCTGCCGGATGCCGTCGCCGCCGTGGAGGACATCTGCCACGGCGTGGCCCGGCTCGTCGACGAGCCCCCCGGTCTGCTCCACAGCAGCTCGGTGCCGCTCGGGCGCCGCTTCGAGGTCGCCCGCGTCCAGTATGCCCACCGGGCGGGCGAAGCCGACGATCGCCTGTCGCGCCGGATCGGCGAGATGGCCAAGCTGGTGGCCCAGGTCGAAGCCGAGGCCATCGCCCGGGCCGAGGTGGTGGCCACCACCCTGACCAAGCTCTACAGCAGCGGCCAGCTGGCGACCCACACCGCGGACGTGGTGATCATCGACGAGACCAGCATCGCCTCGCTGCCGCTGAGCTTCATCGCCGGCTGCAAGGCCACTTCCGCGGTGGTGGCCGTGGGCGACTTCATGCAGCTGCCGGCCATCGTCCAGTCCACCGAGCGCATCGCCCAGCAGTGGCTCGGCCGCCACGTGTTCAACAGCGCCGGCGCGGACGACGCCGGCCGGGCGCATCCGCTGCGGGTCATGCTCGACGAGCAATGGCGCATGCACCCCCGGATCTCCCGCGTGGTCAGCCAGCTCTTCTACGCCGGCCGGTTGCGCGACGCCCCGGCGGTGATGGCGCGGGCCCGGCCCGGGCCGGCCGTCGCCCTGCTGGATACCTGCAACACCGCCGCCGCCACCGGGCGCACCGCGGCCGGGTCCAAGGCCAACGACGTCCACGCCGATCTGGTCGCCGAGCTGGTGTTGCGCGCCGGGGCGAGGCCGGTGGCGGTCATCGCCCCGTACCGGGCCCAGGTCCGGCTGATCCGCGACGCCGTCCGCCGCCGTTCGCCGCAAGCGTTGCGCTCCGGCCGGGTCGAGGTGTTCACCACGCACCGCTTCCAGGGCCGGGACAAGGAGCTGGTGATCTTCGACCTGAGCGAGGCCCCGGGCACCGGCTGTCGCTTCCTCGACGACCTGCAGCAACCGCAGGCCGGGATGCTGATCAACGTGGCCCTGTCGCGGGCCAGAGATCAGCTCTGCCTGGTGGCCCACACCGCGCACATCACCGCCACCATGGGCAGCAACAGCCTGCTCAGCCGGCTGTTCGCCGCCATCCGGCTGGCCGGCGGCCTGGAGCTGGACGCCGGGGACGAAAAAGACCTGGACGCGCTGGGGCGATTTTTGCAAGGTGAGGCGGATGGAGATCCTGCTCACTGAGCAGTTCGCCACCAGCGTGCGCCGTAGCCCCGGGCCCTGCCGGGCGGGCATCGAACAGCTGGTCGGGGCGGAAGGGCCCAAAGGCATGCCGGCCGCCGAGTACCTGGGTCACCAGCACCTGGTCGGCTACAGCCGCGGGGTGGGGCGGATCTCCTTCTGGTGCCTGTTCAAAAGGCACGCCGTCGCTGGCGAAACGGCAACCGCCCCGCTGGCCGTGCTCTCCCGAAACGAGCTGCTCGAGTTGGGCGTCCCGCGCGAGCTGGTGCGGCGGGTGCAGCGGGCCCGCTCCGTCCCGGAGCTGGATGCCCTCCCGCTCGAGCCGGACGCGGCCGGCCGCGTCCGTTTCAAGCTGCTGCAGCAGTTGCAGGGCGTCAGGGCGGTCGGGGCCGATCTCAAGCGCCGCTCGCCCGATGCGCAGACCTTCGGCCGTTTCCTCCACGGGGACATCACCGAGCTGATGCTCAACCTCGAGCCGGCCCAGCAGCGGGTCGTCCAGCTCACCGGCCCGGGCGCCATCGGGGTCAGGGGGGTGGCCGGCTCCGGCAAGACCGCGGTCGCGCTGCATCGGATCGTCCACCTGCTCAGACAACGCAGCCTGCTGGCGGCCCCCAGGATCCTGTTCCTGTCCTACAACCGGTCGCTGGCCAACGCGGCCCGGGAGCTGCTCTGCTCGCTCGGGGTCGCGCTCGGCGATGTGGAGGTGGCCACCTTCCACGGCTTGTGTCGCAAGCTGAGCGGCCATCAAGGCGGTTTCCTCGACGACGCCGAGCAGCGCCAACTGCTCGCCCAGGCCCGGCAGCAGCAGCAGGCCGAACAGCGCAAAGCTTCCAGCCTGTGGTCCTGCCCGCTGGAGTTCTGGAAGGCTGAGATCCACCTGATCAAGGGCCGGGTCAGCCGAGGCCTCTCCCAGTACCTGGACATGCCCCGCACGGGCGCCGGCCGGCCCCTGGACAAGCCCGGCCGGGCGCTGGTCTGGGGCGTGTACCAGCAGTACCACCGGCTGTGCCGGCTGTCCGGCAAGCTCGACTGGGATGATCTGGTGAGCGCGGCCCATCGGCGCATCGTCGAACAGGGCCGCGAGCACAGCCTCTACCATCACGTCCTGGTGGACGAGGCCCAGGATCTGTCCCCGCTGTGCCTGCGCCTGGCCCAGCTGCTGGTCAGACCGGAGGGCAGCCTGCTGATCGCCTACGACAGCGCCCAGTCCATCTACGAGCGGGCCTTTCGCTGGCGCGACTGCGGCATCCGGCTGCACGGCGCCCGCAGCTTCGCCTTCACCAAGAACCACCGCAACACCGCGGAGATCCTGGATGCGGCGCGGCCCCTGCTGGAGGCCATCGAGCGCGACGAGATCGACAACCTGGGCCTGGCCGCGGACGAATGCACCTTACAACCCGA
The DNA here is from genome assembly GCA_964454005.1 of uncultured Myxococcales bacterium. GTDB lineage: Bacteria > Myxococcota > B64-G9 > B64-G9 > B64-G9 > CAYVQE01. Next base: position 8,633 of record CAYVQE010000101.1, on the reverse strand, counting down.
GCCGCCCGAGCGCTCCGGGCGGCGCCCCCGGCTGCTGGCCTGCGAACGGGGGCGGGAGTACGCCGCGGTCAGCCGGGACATCGCCGCGCGGATCGAACAGGGCGTCCCGCCGCAGAACATGGCCGTGCTGTGCTTCCCCAACCGGGTGCGCGACGAGATGTTCGAGACCCTGCGCCGCGCCGGCATCAACTGCCAGCGCCACTCCGGCAGCGGCCGCATCCGCCTCGGCGATCCCAGCGTCAAGCTGCTGCCGGTCAAGTCGGCCAAGGGGCTGGAGTTCCCCGTCATCTACTTCCCGGTCTCGCAGCGCTGGTTCAGCGTCCCGCGCTCCATCCGCCAGCAAGAGGATCGAGCCGCCTACCGCGCCGAGCTGCGGCGCACCTTCTACATGGCCATGACCAGGGCCATGAGCCGACTCGTCCTCGTCTACGAAAAAGACCACCCGGCCGACTTCATCCGCCCCGCGATCGCCCGTGGCATCTATCATAGCGAAAGAACAGAGGAGATCTGAGTGCGAATTCCTGACTCTGGAGGAGGTGGTGCATGACATCCGAGACGAGCCCGACCATAGCCGAGGTCTTGGAGGAGTTTTTGGACGATCAGTGCGAGCGTCTGTCGGACGGGACCTTCCGCAGATACGAAGACGTCGTCGATTTGCTGCAGGACAGCCTGGATGGCTACGCCTACCAGTACCTGGACGCGGCCGACCGCAAGCTGTTCGATAAACGGTTCGACGCCGAGGGCGAGCAGCAGCGGGAGTTTTGCGAAGTGTTCGGTCCCGAGCACATCTTGCCGAACGTCGACGAGTTCCTCAACTACTTCATGGTGCGCAAGGTGATGGCCGGCAAGGATCTGCTGCGCGCCGCCGGGACGGTGACCAAGAAGCTGGCCAGGTGGCTCGCCGAAAAAGGCTATGCCGACGCCGAGGACGCCGAAGAGGTCGTCGGCCGTGGGGCTGCCGCCGCGCGCGACCTGCCGCAGGCCGAGGAGCTGGCGGCCTTCCTGTACGACTTCGCGCAGGAGCAGGAACGAGATGAACTCGTTCGCGAGGTCGAGGGACACTTCAGCCTGGCCCGGGTCGAGCGCGGCAGGGTCTGGCTCGAAAATTCCCTGAGCGGTCGCGAGTACGGCCCGATCGCCGTCCCAGAGGAGATCAGCCGGCGCTGCAAGCTCGGCTGGCGGATCTCGGGTGCGGTCGGGCTAGAGGGAAAACGCTGGCAGATCGTCGATGTCTGGAACGTGTACACTTAGCGCCCGTGCGGGGGAACTACGGATTAAAGCGGCCGAGGCTGGGGACCGTCGCCGAGCAGCTTCGCCGCCCTCTTCCTGACGCTCTTGTCCGGGTCGCCCCGCTTCAGCTTCTCCAGGACATCGACCCGCCCTAGCGCGGCAGCGAGCGCCGCCGCTGCCTTTCTGAAGGCGCCACTCCTGCCGCGGAGACCGAGATCGAGGACCTCGGGCGCGAGTTCATCCTCCGGGTGGCCCGTCATCCAGTCGAGCAGACCCAGCAGGCAGAACTTGCCCACATCATCATCGCGATCGAGATGAGCAGCCGTACACAGCCTGTAGACGGCATGCGGGGGCTTCCGGTCCTCGGCGGCGTCAAGCCACCAGGGGATGAGGAGCCGCAGGTTCGACTGCCAGCCGAGCGGCCGGAACATCGAGACGGCGACCTCGAGTCGGTCGAAGGCGATCGTGCGCGCTGAGACGCCCGTCAGGCGCCGGGCTGTCTCGGGAAGCTCGAAGACGACCTCCGTTCCAGAGCACCTCTCTCCGGCCAGGAGACCCTCGAGCGGGAACTCCTTCACGGCATCGACGCCCGACTCGAAAACCGAGCCGACTGCGGCGGTGAACTCTCGCGTCCCTACAGCGGCGCTCAACACGTCGATGACCTTACCGGCTCGAATTTGAAGGCCCGTGTCGCGGTAGAGCTGCTCCCAGGGGACGAGCAGAAGGACACGAATGAAGAAGGCCCGTTCGGGTGCCGGCAAGACCCGCATCGCCGTCGAGAGGGCATCCGCGGCGTTGGTGAGGAAATCCGCGTCACCCAATCTTTTCGCTCCGTGTCGGTAAATGCAGCTGCCGCCCGTCTGGAGCGTGCGGGTGACGAAAGCGCCCGCCCAGCGCTTCAAATCCTCGGCGGGCGGCTCGACGAGGAAATCGACGAGGCTGGCATAGCGGTATCGCTCGTCTTCGGTCATTCGATCCGTCCTTTCTGAATCGGTCGGCCTCGTTCCAGGCGTCGACATCGAAGTCGCTCGCGACCGGCCGCATCCTCACCGCGCAGTCAGCCGTTCGGATTGTCGCGTCCAGCGGCTTCGCCCAAGGATAAGGCAAAAAGCGCCGCTGCAGCAAAAAGATTGGGCCGAGCGCGGGGAACCCGGGCTGTGGAGGTGGTGTCCCATGGCCGAATCCGAGTTGGATCCCAGAACCGAGGAGGCTGCCATGTTCCATCCGGCCCGCCTGTGGCTGAGCTGCGCTACACCGAGCTGCTCGATCCGCAGCAGGCCGCCGGCCGGGCGGCCGGTCGCGTTCCGTGCGCCAGCCCCTGCCCATGCCGGCCGGGGTGCCCGATAGCGCGGTCGGCCAGACGGGCATGCTGGACAAGAACGCCATTCGGCGCACCATCCGCCGCAAGCTGCGCACCTGGCGCTTCCCGGCGCCGCGCGGCGGCGGGAAGGTGGTGGTGACCTACCCCTTCATCTTCCGCGCCGCCGGCTGAGCCAGGCCAGGCCCAGCAGCAGCAGCCAGGCGCCGCCTGTGGGCGGGCCGCCGCTGGCGCAGCCGCTGCCACCGCCGCTGCTGTCGACCACCGTGAACAGCTGCAGCTCGCTCCAGTCGCCGGCCAGGCCGCGCTCGTCCACCGCGCGGGCGCGCCAGCGGTAGGTGGCGGACAGGTTCAGCGTCTTGACCACCTCGACCGAGGTGAAGCCGATGCCCTCGATCACGCCGTCGACGGTCCAGTAGGGATCCTCGGCGCCGACCGGGATGACCTCGAACTGGTAGCTCAGCGCGTCGCCGTCCGGATCGTCGGCGTTCTGCACCGTCAGCTCGGGGTTGGGCGACTCGATGTCGGCGGCGTGCTCGGGGCTGATGGGCACCGGGGTGCCCGGCGGGCTGTTGTCGGGCAGCACCGCGAGCGTGATGGGTACGCTCAGCGGGCTGTTGTCGGCCGCCGGGGAGTGGATCTCGAGCGTACCGGTGCGCTGGCCGACGGGCATGCCGCTCGGATCGACCGCGACCCAGAGCTGGGCGTCGCCGGCGCCGGCGGCCGGCGTGCAGCTCAACCAGGCCCGGTTGCACAGCGCCGTCCAGCTCATGGCGCTGCCGCCGCTGTTCGACAGCGCCAGCGAGCGGCCCTCGGGCGCCGGGCCGCCGACCACGGCGCTGAACTGCAGCGCGCCGGGGTCGAGCGCCAGGTGCGCGGGGCGCTGCAGGATCAGCAAGACGTCCAGCCAGGCCTCGCCGGCCTCGAAGGCGTCGAAGTGCAGCGAGCCCTGGTAGGAGCCGGAGGCCATGCCGCCGGTGTCGATCTGCACCTGCACCGTGCTGGGCGCATCGCCCTGCGACTGCGACAGGCCCAGCCAGCCGCGGTCGCTGCTGGCCGCCCAGCTCAGCTGGCCGCCGCCGGCGTTGGCCACCGTCAGCGCGCGCGCTTGAGGCGGGGCGCCGCCGGCCACGCCGCTGAAGTCCATGGCGGTGGTCGACAGCGACAGCGCCGGCGGGGCGTCGCTCAGGTACAGGTTGACGCTCAGCGTCTGCGGCGAGTTGTCGGCCGCGGGCGAGCTGATGCGGATGCTGCCCTGGTGGTTGCCGGGGCCCAGCGCGGCCGGGTCGACGGTGACGTTGGCGCTGTCCGGCGTCGAGCCCGAGCTCGGCGAGACGGCGATCCAGCCCTGCTGGGCGGTGGCCGTCCACGACAGCGGGCCCTCGCCCTGGTGGGCGATCTGCACCGTCTGCGCCGGCGGCGGGCTGCCTCCGGCGGCGCCGCTGAAGCCGAGGCTGCCCGGGCTCAACGACAGGTAGGCGCCCACCGCGCCGTCGATGTTCACGTCGAAGGTCACGTCGCTGCCCGAGCGGGCGATGGCCAGCACCGAGATGTCCGAGTCGCTGCCGCCGTAGGCGTCGGAGCTGGGATTGGAACTCGGAGTGAATGCGTCGCTGCCGCCGTAGGGCCAGGGATCGGCCGAGTCGCCCTGCTCGTAGCGGCTGGTGTTCAGCTCGCGCAGCCCGTCGGCCTGCTCCAGGTCGACCAGGTAGTGGTTCTGGTCGTCGTTGTTCGACTGGTTGTCGTCGATGTGGAAGATCAGCAGCCCGGAGCCGGGCAGGTAGCTGTCGTAGCGCTGCTGCTGGCGGTTCTCCAGCAGGAAGTACTGGCGGTAGGGCAGGCCGGCGTCCAGGCGCACGCCGTCGGCGTGGCTGTCGGCCGGGCGCAGGCGCACGCCGTAGGCGTTGGCCTGGATGTGCTGCGGGCTCAACCAGCCCAGCTTGTACTTGGACCAGATCGAAAAATGGGTCGGCACGGTGCCGTCCATGTTGGGCCCGGCCCAGGGACCGGAGCACATCACGCCCCACAGGCCGATGCCGCCCGAGTCGTAGCCGTAGTCGTACAGATCGGGCAGGCCGAAGAAGTGGCCGGTCTCGTGGACGATGACGCCGATCTGGGTGGGCTCGACGCCGTTGGCCTGCACCTCGGGCTCGGTGTGGTAGGCGTTGATCTCCACGCCGTCCTTGTAGAAGGTGTCGCCGGTCCAGCTCAGCGAGGAGAAGTGCGAGTGGATGTGATCGGTGTCGCCGCTGGTCTCGTAGCCGGGGCCGGAGTGGATCACGTCGATGGCGTCGATCTCGCCGTCGTCGTTGCAGTCGAACTGGCTGAAGTCGAAGCCCTGATCGTCCAGCGCGTCGGCCGCGTGGCGCACCATGCGCTGCGGGTAGCCGTGGGTGTACTGGTTGTAAGCGTAGTAGCTGTCGTCGTAGGGCAGGTCGACCCAGCCGACGATGGTCGACTGCATGTCGACCTGGCCGTAGGAGACCTCGTCGTAGTACTCCCAGACCGAGCCGCTGGCGCCGTTGAACACCGGCTCGAAGTCGGCGGCGTCGAACTGGCTCGACTGGTTGGCGAAGCGCACCAGCAGCACCAGGTTGCAGACGTCGCCGCTGACCCGCGGCGGCTCGGGCGCGCGCAGCAGGCCGTCGCGCAGCGTGCGGGTCGCCTCCAGCACCGCCGGGCTGGGCTGCAGGTGGCGCTTCAGGCCTGCGCTGGCGGGTTCTACGCTGCCGTGGCGGTAAGGTGTGGCCCGCAGCCGGCCGTCCGCGCCCAGTTCGGCGTAGTGCCAGGCCCCGGTGGCCGCATCGCGGGCCAGGGCCCAGCCGTCCAGGTCGACCAGCCAGGACAGGTGCTCGTCGCCGTACATGCGGGCCCAGATTGTAGAACCGTCATCCTTTTCCAAAGCGATCGGAAACGGCGGCGCTGGCACCGCCCCCGCCGGCCCGGCCAGCCCCAGCAGCCCGACCACCCCGAGAACAGCTATCCATGCGAACAACCCACAACCCTGTCGCGTCATGCCCGACCTCCCATCGATGGGGTACAACTTACGGACAAATCCGGTCCATTACAAGCCACCGGTTCGCCTCATGCTGAGCCCTGCCAAGGCCTCAAGCTGTGATCCAGCCCACGTCGCGAGCAAATCGACAAACGTGCATCAACTATGCCCTGAGCCCCGTCCGCCCAGTGGCGCCTCGTTCGGTTGGGCAGACCGGGGGAGCCGGGCGCCCGGATTGGTGACCGCTGCAGCGCTGGCCGGCGGGCGCAAGCCCATCGTGGCGGTGTTCGAGATACAGCCGCGCGGTCTGGATTTGAACAGGGATCTGCTGCGGAGCCTGACCGAGTACTTCGGCACGGCGCTGTCCGAACGAGGCAGCTACCGGGTGGTGCCGCCGGGCGACATCCGCCGGGCGCTGACGAGCAAGGCCCTCGAGTCGTACAAGGAGTGCTACGACAAGCAGTGCCAGATCGAGTTGGGCCGCGAGCTGGCGGCCAACAAGACCATCTCGAGCAGCATCCTGAAGATCGGCAAATCCTGCGTGGTCACCTGCAGCGTCTACGATCTGCAGACGCAGACGACCGATCTGTCGGCCAAGGTCGAGGGGAAGTGCGGGGCGGACGCGCTGCTGGCGTCGCTGCGCGAGGTCGCGAGCAAGGTCTGCACCAAGGCGGGCCAGGGCAGCGAGGCGAGTGAGCTGGACGAGATACTGAAGCGGACGAAGAACAAGGTCGACGAGCGCGAGCGCGCCAAGCAGGCCTGGGCGCTGATCAGCAAGGTCGCCCGCGACGAGAGCACACCGGTGGGCGAGCGGGCCGAGGCGGTACAAGCCTACATGCAGGAGTTCGGCAAGAAGAACCCGCGTTACCGGGAGGCCGCCCAGCTTTTGGCCAAGATCCCGGCCGCGGTGCGGATCACCAGCGATCCCCCGGGCGCGGTCATCGCGATCGACGGCAGCCACAAGGGCACCACCCCGATCGCAGTGAGCGTCGGCGCGGGCGAGCACGAGGTCGAGGCATCCAAGGACGGCTGCTTCAGCGCGAAGAAGAGTCTGAGCGTCGAGCCGGGCGACGAGACCTCGCTGGAGATAGCGCTCGAGAGGGCGGCGTTTCTAATAGCCAGCAGCAAGCCAGCGGGCGCCCGGCTTTGGGTCGACGGCGAGGACGCGGGCCAGACACCGGTCCGCCTGAAGCTGCACGCCGGTGAGCACCGGCTGGCAGCCTCGCTGGAAGGCTATACCGACAGCCAGCGGACGGTTCACCTGGAGCCGGGGTCACGGTCCGAGGTGAGCCTCGAGCTGTACGCGTTGCCAAAGGGCGAGCTAGCGGTGCGCACCGAGCCGGCCGGGGCCAGGGTGATGGTGGACGGCGAGGAGGTGGGCACGGCACCGCTGGAGCGCGAGTTCGCGCCCGGGACGCACGAGATCGGAGTGGCCCACCAGGGCTACGTGGCCGAGAAGCGCCGGGTCGCTCTGGCGGCGGGCGAGCGAACCGAAGTCGAGCTGCGGCTGGAGGCGGCCCCCGCGTACGCGTCGTGGGGCCACGTGACCTTCTGGTCGGGCCTGGGCCTGGCCGCCTTGGGCTCGGTCTCGGCCTACATGGCCGCGAGTCTGGGCGACGAGGCCAACAGCGAGTCCAGCAACTCGCTGCGGGACGAGAGCATCGCCTGGGAGGGGGCGATGTGGGCGTTTCTGCCCGCGGGCGGGGCCCTGATGGTGAGCGGCATCGTGCTGTGGGCGCTGTCGCCCGACGAAGACCTGGAGGGACTCTCCGGCGTCTCGGTCACCCCCGGGCCGGACGGCGGGTTCTCGCTTTCCTTGTGCGGGAGGTTCTGAGATGGGCCGGCTGGTTCTGGCGATGGTCATGGCGCTCGCCGCGCTGCCGGGCTGCGGCGTGTTCGTGGAAGGGCCGTGGGATTGTGCCGTGGGAAGCTGTCCCGGAGAGACGGAGTGGTGCGATTCCGGTCAGTGCGTGGACGACTGCGCCGGGATGGAGTGCGGCGTTTCACCGAACGCAGGATTCGATTGCGGAAGCTGTCCAGCAGAGACGGAGTACTGCTCCGGAAACGGGCAATGCGTCGATGACTGCTTGAACCAAGAATGTGGGCTGTCGCCGAATGAGGAATTCGACTGCGGCACCTGCGCGGGTGCGACGGAGTACTGTTCCGGAAACGGGCAATGTGTCGATGACTGCTTGGACCGCGAATGTGGTACATCACCGAGTGCGGGGTTCGACTGCGGAATTTGTCCGGGAGCGACGGAGTACTGTGACGTCGATGGTCAATGTGTTGATGACTGCTTGGACCGCGAATGTGGTACATCACCGAATGCGGGGTTCGACTGCGGAAGTTGTCCGGAAGCGACGGAGTACTGCCTTTCCGGTCAGTGCGAGGATCTGCAGTGGCAAAATCCACCTGCAGACACGCAGATGACATGGCAGGACGCGATCAACTACTGCGATAACCTCTCGCTCGATGGCCACGACGACTGGCGCCTGCCCTCCCTCAGCGATCTGCGTTCCCTGATCCGGGGCTGTGCAGCCACCGAGACGGCTGGCTCTTGCGGGGCGGACGATGAATGCCTGTATGGCGACTGCGTGGATGACCCGTGCGCAGGTTGTGAAGACGGCGGGGGCCCGGCGGGCGGCTGCTACTGGCCGGACGAGATGGAGGGCCCGTGCTTACGGTACTGGTCTTCGTCGCCGCGCGCGGACGACAACAACATCGCATGGTACGTGTACTTCTACAATGCCGGCGTGCACAACGGCAGCTACAGCATCGACCACGATGTGCGGTGTGTGAGATAAGAGGGGGACGGAACCGTCCCCCGGTCGGTCGTATCGCGCTCGAGCAGCCGCTGGCGGGCGCTGCGGGCCTCTCGCTTCAGGGCCTCGAGGTCGTCGCGGCTGAAGTCGGGGCGCTGGCAGGTGAACAGGGTGTTGTTGTGCAGCAGGGGCTCGGCGCTGAGGTCCTGGGGGCAGGCGGCCTGGGCCTGGGCGAAGATCGGGGTGTGGGGCACGGGGGCGTATTCGCTCAAGAAGGGCAGGGCGCCGGCGCGGGCGCTGGTCTCGATGGCGGCGGCCACCGCGTCGG
>CAYVQE010000100.1:1227-23266 GCA_964454005.1 uncultured Myxococcales bacterium | reverse complement strand
AGCGATGCGCTTGGAAATTCCCCAGAACGCTCTCCAGAATGTGCGGAACGTAGGAAACACTTATTAACAATTTTTCGCAATCCTCTGTTTTTAGACAGATTTGAATCTGGCGGCTCGTTTGCCAATTCCTGTGGGGCAACAGTCCAGTCTGTTTGTCTTTCCTTCAAAAGTTTCAACATTACAATTAGATACTCTATTGCTTCAGCCCTGCACTTTTGACGGAATTTCCAGCTGGAGCTGCCCTTCGGGGCTGAGGACGCGGCACCAGGCCCTGTGCGACCTCTTCGCCGGGGTGACCGGCCGCGAGGTCAACGCCGCCGACCTGATCAGCATGAGCGAGCGGGTCTACAACTTCCAGCGCGTGTTCAACCTGCGCCTCGGCTTCGGCCGCCGCGCACACGACGCCATCCCCTACCGCTCGGTGGGCCCGGTGACCGCCGAGGAGTACGAGTCGCGGGCCGACCGCTACGACGGCCAGCTCCGCGACGAGCTCGGCCTGAACCCGGAAGAGATGTCGCTGGACGAAAAGCGCCAGGCCCTGCGCCGCCACCGCGAGCAGCGCTACCAGCAGCTGCTCGACGCGGTCTACCAGCGCCGCGGCTGGACGGCCGCCGCATCCCCAAGGTCGAACAAGAAAAGCACGAGCTAAAAGACGGCGATGAGGTCAAAGTCGTCCACATGATGAGCGGCGGCTGAGCCCCCGGCCGCAGACCGCCGCTGCATGGTCCGATATCATTCCCGGTCTGCACCGGCTTCAGCTATTCGCCTTCGATGGGTGCAGATACCCACTTGGGAGTGGTGGCGGATAAAGTGAACTCGACCTCTACTGCCTCCCCTTGATCTTGGGATTCGTTCAAGATCATGGGGCCGAACCGAACCACCACGGCATCCTTTTCACCCATTCCATATTCCGGTGGATCGACGATTTCCGGATCTCCGATGTTACCCCAGAAGGCGCCGCTGAAGCCGGCTCCTTCAATATCCAGACTGACTTTTTCTCCCACTACCAGAGTGCCAATTTGGTTCCCATCGACAGCATCCGCTACCTTTACATCAAGCCATAACTGGGCATCATCGTCTTCAATATCTACGCACAGACCCATGGTTTCTATTTCTCCATATACCGGAAGGTCTCCTATGTAGAAATCAATCAGCTCAGATTCCCCAATCGGCACCTCATCACACCCATCTTCACCTGGCTGTGGGAAAAAGACGTGGAGGAGTTTCTCATCGCCGAACATCCTTACTCTGATTTCCCCCAGTGGCTGTTGGTACGTCTTTATTTTAGCTACAGGCTCAATTGCTATTGTAGTTATATCAGCAACATGCGAACCACACCCGAATCTATCCAAGATAACAACAGAACTATCTTTGCAGTAGCAAGAAATCCCAACAATCCCACAAATTAGGCTACCCACCAATCCAAAGCCGTCCTCATCACCTTCCAGCCCGTCAACTGTTACAAATACCCTGTCTTCCGCATGTTCAACTTTTTTCACCTCGACAGGAGAATCATCAAATGGAGGTAAAACAATTTCGTTTTTCGTGTTGCATCCGAGCAACCTTATCGTAGTTTTTTTGGTGCTATCAAGTTCTTCATCGGCAAATGGATAAAACAAAAAACCAAGAGAGAAATATGGCTTTATCGATACGATCTCTTGATTTCCGCTCTCTATTTCAATTGTGTTTAGACATGAAGCCGGACCTGGATCACATCCCAATGACTGATCGCTGCTTGTAATACACTCGTTGTTTTCCAGCCATCTGATATAGGGACAGCCGAACTTATGTTTGCTTTCTATCGGAATGATGTTTATCCCTTGGGGTCTTATTTTTATTTGAAAATCAATGTTTTTTTCTTCGGATGAACATCCAAACGGTAGCCACAAGCAAACAGAGGACACCAAAAAAAACAAATGAACGCTCGCCTTCGAGAAGAAACCCATATTTGAAAACTCCGTGCGGAATTCCAGCGCTTTATTTCGCCCTTTGGCTCGGCGAGCCCAAATGCGCACTCGAGCACCTCGTGCCTGCACTGCCCCCACCCGCTGCTCCCCAACGCCCGCCAGCAATTCCATCGCCGGTCATCCCCACAAGCATACCTCAAAAGCGCCTCCCGGGCCAAGGCGGCGCAGGTCATCCTGCAGGCGCTCAAGACCCACGGCATATTCGTGGCCGATGAATCCATCCAGCGCCGCGGCCCGCCCGGAGTTCAGACCTCGACGAGGCGGATGTTTTCGTAGCGCAGGTTGTTCTGGTCGCGCGTGGCGAAAGACAGGCCCTCCACAGCGCACTGGGCGATGAGCATGCGGTCGAAGGGATCGCGGTGATGCGGCGGCAGTTGGCGTAGCGCCAGGGCGTGTCTGGGCTCGACGCCCAGCAGGTGGAAGCCCTCGCCTTCCAGTGCATTCAGGAAATCGTCGGGCAGCCTGAGCTTGCCCAACTCCCGTTTGATGCACATCTCCCAGATCGAAGCGGCGCTGACGAGGATCAAGTTGTCGGCATCGGCGATGAGCCGCCTGGCGCGGCGGCCCAGCTTCGGGTGGTCGTCCAGCCACCACAACAGCACATGCGTGTCGAGAAGCAGATTCAAGACGGGTCGTCCAGCATCCCGAACGCAGCGGCCACGTCGGCCGGTAGCTCGTCGAAGTCGTCCGCGATCTCGATTCGCCCGCGTAGCGAACCCGGTTGCCGTTGCCGGCGGGCGTGATCGTAGGCCTTGAGCACGGCCACCGGCTTGCCCGCCCGACCGATGATGATCTCCTCGCCCCGTTCGACGCGCTCGATCAGGGCCGACAAATTGGCCTTGGCCTCTGTAATCGTAGAGATAATCAATTGTCGCAGCCTCCAAATATCGGACCAGACCAGACCTGGTCTTGCCCTTAGTCTACGCCGAGCGCGTCTCGGAAGCAAAAGTCTTGACCCGTCCTGCTCCGCGAACGGTTGCGGGCCTTTGCCGACCTCGAGATCCGCACCGAGGACCACGAGACGGCCGCCGCCATGTTCGATCGCTGCCGCGCCGGGGGGCCGGCAGGTCTCGAACACCGATTTCCTGCTATGCGCCCTCGCCGAACGCCACGGCCTGGCCATCTTCACGGCGGACCAGGACTTCGAACACTACCGGCGCCTCCTGGGCACGACCCTATTGCAAAGCCGAGACGAAACCCACATCCCAGCATGAAGCCAGCAACGGGTCCCGGCCGCTACTCGGCGGCGTCACGCCGTCTGCGGTCCATCCAGTCCAGGGCGCGGCCGAGAACCTCGACAGCACCCGACGCCACCTGCTGATCCGGAATCGACCGGCCATGGAATGGATCTGGATGTTTCGGCGGCACCTGGGCTACACTGCTTTTCGGGAGACCCTCCATGCTGACTTCGTTTTCCATAGAGAATTACAAGAGCTACGCGTCTGCACGGCTTCCTCTGGCCGAACTCACCATGCTCATCGGCGCCAACGCCTCCGGCAAGAGCAATCTCATCGAAGCCCTGCAGCTGATCTCCTGGTTGGCCAAGGGAAGGCGCCTGGGCGATGTGCCGTTCGCCGTAGAGAAGGGTGAGCTGCACGTCCGCGGTCTGCCCCGCGATCTGTTTCGCGACCCGAAGCAACCGCTGGCCTTCCAGGCGACCATCCATAGCGGCGAGACGGACAGGCAGTTCAGGCTCGAGCTGAGCCACCAGGCGGCCGACCTGCGGATCCGCGGCGAGGAGCTGAGAGAGTCCGCCCAAGGGGATGTCCCGCTCTACCGGGTGGAGGCACCGGCCGCTGCCGGCAGCAACGATCTGGCCGTCGCCTACAACAACTTCGCGCGCGGCGGCAAGAAGCCGCGAATCACCTGCGTCGACCAGCAGCTCGTCCTGTCGCAGCTGCTCACCCCGGCTCGCTTCGGCAAGGAGCACGCTCGATCGCAGAGGGTCATCCCCAAGGCGGCGGAGGAGACCCAACGCACCTTCGAACGGGTGCTCATTCTCGATCCGGTTCCGAGCCGGATGAGGGCGTACTCCTTTCCCACCGATCCCGTGCTGCGCAACGATGGCTCCAATCTGAGCGGGGTTCTGTTCTCGTTGTGTCAATCAAAGGAGCGCAAGGGCGCACTGCTCGAGCTGGTGCGCAGCATTCCCGAGCAGGACATCGAAGACATCCGCTTCATCGAGACGCCGCGGGGCGAGCAGATGGTCGAACTCGTCGAGACCTTCGCCCAAAGCCCGCGCAGCGTGGAGGCAGCCCTGTTGTCCGATGGAACCCTGAGGGTCCTCGCCGTATCCGCCGCCCTGCTGTCAGCGCCCGAAGGATCCCTGGTGGTCATCGAGGAAGTGGACAACGGCATCCACCCGAGCCGGGCCGGAGATCTGCTGAGCGATCTGCGGCAGATCGCCGAAGACCGGTCCTTGCGCGTGCTGCTCACGACCCACAACCCGGCCCTGCTCGATGCCCTGCCCGCCGAGACCGTGCCCAACGTGGTCTTCTGCTACCGGGATCCGAAGACGGGCGCCAGCCGCCTGGATCGCCTGCAAGATGTTCCCGAGTACCCCGGCCTCGTCGCCCAGGGACCGCTGGGCTCGCTTCTGACCGCCAACACCATCGACCGCTTCATCAAGAACCCACCGACGCCGGAACAAAAATTCGAGCGGCTGAAGGACTTCCTGCAACAGGTCGAAGAGGAGCCCAGGTGACGGTCTGCATCGTCGACACATCGATCTTCTGCGTCGTGCTCGGCGTCAAAGGCAGTCGTGATGACCACCGAGAAGTGATCGAGCAATTCCAGGAAAAGGCAAGATCCGGCGAGACCCTGCTGCTGCCGATGGCGACCGTCCTGGAGACCGGCAACCACATCGGACGGCACCGCCAGGGCCGGACGAGGCGTGGCTGGGCGACAAAGTTCAAGCAGATCGTACTAAATGCCATCGAAGGAAACAGCCCGTTCTACCCCACGCCCATTCAACAAGCCGAAACGATCAAGCGCCTGCTCGCCGGTTTTCCCGATGCTGCAGCGCGGGGGCTGACCTTCTGCGATCTGACCATCGTGGACACCTGGCGCGAACAATGCGACAAATGCCCGCTGAGACGGGTTTATATCTGGTCCCTGGACATACACCTGAGAGGCTTCGACAGGGTACAGCCAAGGCGAAGCTGATCAGCTCCTACCGAAAACAAGTCAATTCAGGCCGCTACTCGGCTTCGATTCCACCTTGGTGGTCAAGCCAATCCAGGGCGCAGCCGGGCATCTCGTCCAGCCGCGGCGGGAAGCGATGGCCGCCGGGATGGGTCCGGCGCAGCACCGGCAGGCCGGCCGTCTCCAGGGCGGGCTCAGCTGCTCGGCCTGCGCGCGTCGCGGTCGCCGGCGCCGTGGTCCAGGTAGTACAGGATGCGCTGGGCCTGCTTGCAGCCGGCCGCGGCGCGCTCGGCCAGGTGGGCCTCGAGCGCTGGGCTGCGGTGGGCGCGCAGGGCCAGGATCAACGCGTTGGGCACCGGCGGGAAGGGCTGGTTTAGCCGGCGGTCGAGCAGCGCGACGGCCCGGGCATCGCCCAGGCGCAGCAGGGCGATGATGGCCGGCTCCAGCCCGTGCTCGCAGCCGCGGCCGATGGCAAAGGCCCGATCGGCGGCGTCCGGTGTAGCGACGAAGCCCAGAAGCGCGATCAGCTCCTCGGCGCCGAACAGGCCGCGGCACAGCAGCAGCCGGCGTATGGCCGGCGCCGCCCGGCGCGCGTCCTGCCGCGCCACCGCCTCGAGCAGCGCCACCTCGGCGAGGCCCCAGCCGTCTTCGGGCAGGGCCAGCTCGGCCTCGACCCGGCCGCCGGCGTTGACCACCCGGGCCAGCAGCCGGTTGCGGGCCTCGCCCTCCAGCCGAGCGGCCAGCGCGCGGGCGCGTTTGCGGGCCGCCAGCACCAGCTCCGGCTCGAGGACGGAGATGCGCAGCAGCGGCTCGATCAGCCACGGCGGGGGCGTGCCGGCCGCGGCCAGCGCGTCGTGCAGCGCCAGCGCGCACTGCGGCGCCAGCTCGATGCGCCGGCCGGAGCGCTTCTCGAGCGCCACGAAGGCGGCCCCGTCGCGCACGCCGAAGCCGCCGCGGCGCAGGCGCCCGTCGCGCACGCCGGCGGCCAGCCGCTGCAACCCGTCCGGCTCGGCCGCGCAGCGGGCCGCGGCCCAGCGCTCGGCCACCGCGTTTTGCTGTCTTGCCCGGCGCCGGCCGGCGTGTTCCAGCACCGCCGCCAGCGCCCGGGCCAGCCAGTCGTCGGCTGTGGCCTGGGCCAGCGCCAGCCGCGGCCGCTCGGCCAACCAGGCCAGCGCCAGCCGCCCGGCCCGCGCTCCGGCCCCCCGGCCAACGGGCTCGCGGGTCTCCACAGCGGCGCGCAGCCCGGAAAAGGCCATGGTGTGGGCCAGCCCGGCCTCGACCGCCGCCGTCCACAACACCCGCTCCGGGCCCACCAGCCGGGCCGCGTCGAGCAGCAGCGAAAGCCCCGCCGCACCGCGGGCCCGCAGCCGGGCGGCGGCTGGCTCGCGCTCGTCGGCCGCGGCCAGCGCGACCACGTCGTCCCAGGCCGCCGGCGGCGGCCGGCCGCCGCTGACGCAGGCGCCGGCCAGCAGCCCGGCCAGCAGGATCGCCGCTGTGCGGCCCACCGGCGCGCCAGCCGCCCGGGCGGGCAGCGGACGCCCACCCGCGCCCAGCCGCCGGGGGATCGCCACCGGGCGATTCATGGCGTGTCCTCCGCCAGCGGGGGATGGCCGGCGAGCGGCTCCTGGGGCGGCTCGCCGCGCCGGGGAATCGCCGGCGGGCGGCCCACCGGCCCGTCCTGCGCGCGCTGCAGCGCCTGCCAGCGCTGCACCTGCTCCAACAGGCGGCGGGCGCCCTGCGCGCCGGCCGCGGCCGCGGCCCGCAGCTCGTCGAGCAGCGCCGGTGGGGCGTGGGCGGCCAGCGCAGCGCCAACCCGGCTGAACACCGAGCCGCGCCCGGCGGCCAGCACGCGCTCGAGCATGGCCGCGGCGCGCGCATCGCCGCGGCGCAGCAGAGCCACCAGCGCTGGCGCCGCAGCCTGCGGGCAGCGCCGGCCCACGCGCCAGGCCAGCTCGCCGGCCTGGGGTTCGGGCAGAAAGCCGGCCAGCGCGATCAGCGCCCCGGACCAGGTCTGCGCCCCACGGCACAGCAAGGCCCGGTCTATGGCCCGGCGGGCCGCGGCCGAGCCCTGGCGGGCGGCCGCCTCGAGCAAGGCGGCCTGCGGCCGGTGGGGCCGATCCGCGAAGGCCACCGGACGCTCGGCGCGGGCGCCGGCGTTGACGGCCGCGGCCAGGATGCGGTTCTGCTCCGGCGCCGGGTAATGATCCAGGTCGCGCAGCAGCAGCCGCGCCGCCCGGGCGCGCTGTGCGGGCGCCACCAGGCCCATGTCGCCCACCAGCGGCAGCAGCAGCCCGGGCAGCTGCCGGCCCTGCTCGGCCGCGCGCCGGTAGAGCCACAGGGCGCAGGCCGGACCCAGATCGGCCTTTCGGTCGCCGCGGCGCAGGCCGATCGCCAACACGTCGTTCGAGGCCGAGGCCCCGCCCAGCGCGATGTCCCCGGCGACCAGACCGGCCACCAGCTCTTCGGCCCGGTCGGCCCGCGGGTGGCGGCAGTCGTGCAGCGCGGGCGCGCCGGCGCGCCGGGCGGCGCGCCGGGCCTCGAGCTGCTGGCTGAGCTCGGCGGCGGGCTGCAGCAGGGCCTGGAGCGTGGCCCGGCCCTGCCGGGCGGCCGGCACCATGGCACAGGTGGTGGCCTGCATGGCCACCGTCAACAGGTCGGTGTCGCGCGGCTCGGCCGCGGCCAGCCGCTGCAGCGCGGCGCCCAGATCCGCCGGCCGCTGGGCGCGGCTTACCAGGGCCAGCTGGCGGGCCAGCGACGACGGATGGCCCTCCGCAGCCCGCGCCCGCTCGGGCGCCGCGGCCAGCCAGCGCACTGCCAGCCGGGCGGCGGCGCGAGCCGGCACGGCCCGGCGGTCGCGGCCGAAGGCCGCCTGGTGGCACTTCATCTCGGCGAAGGCCGCCTTCAGGATCGATTCGCGCTCGCCCACCCGGGCCGCGGCCAGCAGCACCTCCAGCCCCTGGTCGCCGGCGGCGCGCAGCCGCGCGGCCGCCCGCGGGCCGGCCTGCTCGTCGTCCAGCTCGTGCACCGCCCGCCACAGCCCGGCGCCGCCGCAGCCGGCCGCCAACACGGCCGCGCCCAGCCCGGCCGCCACCAGGGCCCGGCAGCACGATCCGGGCCGCGTCGCTCGCCCCCCGCGTCGCATGCTGCGCCTCCTCACATGTCCTCGCTGATGAAGCCGTAGTAGCGGCCCATCCAGTAGGCCAGCAAATAGTCGCTGGGCACCCGGATCGAGCGCGGGTCGGCGCTGCAGCCGCCGAGCTTGTAGGGGCTGGCCCACCACAGGAAGGTGCGCGGGCAGCGCTCGGCCACGGGGCGGGCGTAGTCCGACAGCGGGTTGTCGAGCCGGCCCAGGCAGGCCTGCTGGCAGTGCTCGGGGGGGCACTCCAGCTCCGGGGTGGCCTGCGAGGCCGGGAACTGGCGCAGCATGCACACCCCGTCGGCCACAGCCGCCAGCGCCGGGCCGTCGCTGTCGGGGCCCAGCCGCTTGTGGGCGGCGTAGATGAAGTCGAACCAGGCGTTGTGCTGCTCGGACACCGGGCGGGCCGCGCCCGGCGGGGCGAAGGCTTCGGTCTCCAGGTGCTGCTGCAGCAGCCGGCGCACGGCCGGGTCGCGCTCGAACCAGATCAGGTTGTGCAGCGAGGCGAAGTGCATGGAGATGTTGTTCCAGTTCGACAGGCAGTCGTCGGCGCCCACGTACAGGCCCGGGCTGTCCAGGTGCTCGGTGTAGGGCCGCGGCTGCTCCACCGGCCGCTGCAGGCAGTCCTCGGTGCCCGACTTCTGCAGCAGGCAGTCGTCGTAGAATTCCCGCAGCCGCGGATCGCCGGTGGCCTCGGCGCAGATCAGCACGAAGTCCATGGCCATGGCCGCGTTGAAGCCCGGGAAGTTGTCCAGCGCCATGGCGTAGAGCCGGCCGTGCTCCACCGGCCGGCCGTCCCAGTCGTGGATCTCGAGCCGGGTGTCGACCAGGTGGTCGCCGATCTGCTGCAGCAGGTCGCGGGCCGTGGCCAGGATCTGCTCGTCGTCGACCAGCTTGACGATCGCGCCCAGGGCGAACATGTGGCCGGCGTACTCGTCCTGGCTGACGTTGTCCAGCCAGCACCAGCCGGCGTAGGCGTCCAGGCCGCAGTGCTCGGTGGTCACCCACTCCAGGCTGTCGCCGTCGACCACCTGCACGCAACCGCCGTCGCCCACGCGCACCCACTGGTTGTCGTCCTTCTCGGCGTCCGGCACATAGCGCTGCAGCTGCTCGGGGCAGGCCACCCCGGCCACCCCGGCCGGCGGGACGTACTGGCGGGTGAACACCCCGGGTACGCCGGTGACGGCCATGCGGTCGACCTCTCCGGCGAGCAGCAGGCGGATGGTGTCCAGCGCCTCGGCATCGCCGGTGGCGCCGTAGCGAAAGGCCTCGGCCGCCAGGTAGAGCGCGCTCCACAGCCCGTCGTTCTCGCCGCTGCGGAAGCGCTCCACGTCCTCGAGGCCGGCCTGGTCCTCGGGCCGCAGCGGCCGCGAGCAGTCATCGCCGGCGCAGGCCAGACGCACATCGGCGATCCACTTCAGCTGCGGGTGCAGGTGCAGCCGCCGGGCGATGTCCTGGTAGTAGAGCATCTTGGCGTGCAGGCTCTCCGGGGTGGCCAGCGGGTCGTCTTCGCAGCGGCTCCACTGCGGGTCGCCGTAGCGCCAGGGGTCGACGCAGGCGCCCGCCTCGCACAACCGGCCCTGCTCGGCCAGGCAGTCCACCGTCTGCCATTCACCGTCCTTGCAGACGGTCAGGGTGCGCCCGTCCGCAGCGCAGCTGCCCGCACCGGGCTCGCAATCGCCGTCCTGTCCATCGCCGCAACCGGCCGCCGCCAGTCCGATCGCCAGCGCGCCCGCGGCACACCAGCCGTGCCATCTCGTCCACATGTCCACCTCGCCCGAGGATCGATTGCTGGATTCCCTCGCAGTCTAGCAAAAAGAGCCCCGGCTGTAAGCCACCGGCGTCTCGCACGACGGGTTCGAGCGCGGTGTCCAACTTCACCAAACCTTCGCATGCTTGGCGGTCGCCGGATTCGCGTGCTAGACAGGAGCAGAGAACTCAGTCAGGAGGTTTGTGCGATGGCCAGCGGTTGGTTCGAGACCCCGGCACCGGCGAACGAGCCGGTCAAGACCTATGCGCCCGACTCCATGGAGCGGGTGCACCTGAAAAACCGGCTGGAGGAGCTGTACCACGTGCGGGTCGACGCCGCCGGCGTCATCGGCGGCCAGCCGGTGCGCAGCGGCAAGACCCAACCCATCATCTGCCCGCACGAGCACGGCCACCAGCTGGGCCAGTTCCACCTGATGGGCCGCGACGAGCTGCGCAGCGCCATCGCGGCGGCCCAGGCGGCGCGGCCCGAGTGGAGCCGGCTGCCCTTCGACCAGCGGGCCTCGGTGTTTTTGCGCGCCGCCGAGCTGCTGGCCGGGCCCTGGCGCGACACCATCAACGCGGCCACCATGCTGGGCCAGTCCAAGACCGCCCACCAGTCCGAGATCGACGCCGCGGTGGAGCTGACCGATTTCCTGCGCTTCAACGTCCACTACGCCGAGCAGATCATGCGCTGGCAGCCGATCAGCGGCTCGGGCACCTGGAACCGCAACGAGTACCGTCCGCTGGACGGCTTCGTCACCGCCATCACCCCGTTCAACTTCACCTCCATCGCCGGCAACCTGCCCACCGCCCCGGCCATCATGGGCAACACCGTGCTGTGGAAGCCGGCCTCCAACGCCATGCTGGCGGCCCACTTCTTCATGCAGCTGCTCCAGGCCGCCGGCCTGCCGGACGGGGTGATCAACTTCGTGCCGGCCAAGGGCGCGGACGTCGGCCGGGTGGTGCTGACCGATGCGGGCTTCGGCGGGCTGCACTTCACCGGCTCGACCGACACCTTCACCCACCTGTGGCAGACCATCTCCGAGCAGCTGCCGCGCTACCAGCGCTACCCGCGCATCGTGGGCGAGACCGGCGGCAAGGACTTCGTGGTCATGCACCCCAGCGCCGCGGCCGAGCAGACCGTGACCGCCCTGGTGCGCGGCGCCTTCGAGTACCAGGGCCAGAAGTGCTCGGCCGCCTCGCGGGCCTACGTGCCCAAGAGCCTGTGGCCGGAGGTGCGCGAGCAGCTGCGGGCCCAGCTGGAGCGGGTGCGCATGGGCGATGTGCGCGACTTCACCAACTTCGTCAACGCCGTGATCGACCGGGCGGCCTTCGATGAGATCAAGGCCTACATCCAGCACGCCAAGCGCTCCTCCAAGGCCCGGGTGGTCTTCGGCGGCAAGGCGGACGACAGCCAGGGCTACTTCATCGAGCCGACCGTGGTCCAGGCGCTGGATGCGCACTACCGCACCATGCGCGAGGAGATCTTCGGCCCGGTGCTGACCGTCTACGTCTACCCGGACCGCAAGTGGCAAGAGACCCTGGAGCTGTGCCGCGACACCTCGCCCTACGGCCTGACCGGCGCGGTGTTCGCCGGCGAACGCGAGGCCATCGAGCAGGCCAGCCGCACGCTGCAGGATGCCGCCGGCAACTTCTACATCAACGACAAGCCCACCGGCGCCGTGGTCGGCCAGCAACCCTTCGGTGGCTCGCGGGCCTCGGGCACCAACGACAAGGCCGGCAGCCCCTTCAACCTGATGCGCTGGACCAGCGTGCGCACCATCAAGGAGAACTTCCTGCCGCCCGACGATTTCGCCTACCCATTCAACCGCGAGCCCTGAGGCGGGTTCTCCGGTGCCCCCTGCGGCTGGGGGGAGGGGCGATCGGGGGGTCTTCGTTCTTCGTTCTTCGTTCTTGGTTCTTGGTTCTTGGGTTCGTCTCCAACGCACCACCGGATTGGGGTCAGCCGACTTGTCGACACCCTCGCCGGCGGGGCCTGCGCCCCGGCGGTTGACAGGAAGGGGCCGGCAGCGCTACGAAACCCTTGTATTCACCGCTGTCTGGAGGGAACCGATGCATCGTGTCCGCCGGTTCGTTCCGGCCGCGCTGCTCGCCGTGCTGCTGGCCGGCCCCGCCTGGGGCCAGACCGAATTGCTGGTGCTCGAGCCGCGCAGCCCCTTTTTGTCCGCCGCCGAGACCGACCAGCTCGCAAGCGCGCTGCGGGCCCAGGCCGAGGGCTATCCCGACCTCGAGCTCCAGCCCCCGATCGCCTGGAAAGCGCTGGCCGGCCAGGCCGGCTGCCAGGGCACCGCCGCGGCCTGCCTGGCGGCCATGGGCCGGGCGCGGGAGGCCGACCGGGTGCTGTTCAGCCAGCTGCAGAAGCTGCCCGGACGGCGGCTGCTGGAGCTGCGGCTGATCGATGCGGCCAGCGGGCGCCAGCTGGCCAAGGCGCGGCTGCGGGTCCGGCGCGGGCCGGCCGGGCTGCGGCGCGCTTTGCGCCAGGGCTGGCTGCGGCTGTTCGGCCGCCGGGTGGCCTGCCGGCTGCGGGTCGAGGCCAACGCGGCCGACGTGCCCATCCTGCTCGACGGCCAGCCGCTCGGCCGCACCCCGCTGCGGGTGGTGCGCCGGCTGCGACCGGGCAAGCACACCCTGAGCGCCCGCCATCCGGACTACCAGGTCGCCCGCCGGCAAATCCGCGTGCGCCCCGGCCGCTGCGGCCGCCGCATCCGCTTCCGGCTCGAGCTGCGGCCCGAGGCAACCGACATCCCGCCGGTGGCCCTGGTCGCCTCCGCCGATGAACCCGTCGCCGCCGCCGATGAACCTGGCTCCGGCGCACCGAAGGGCTCCGGCGCACCAGGGGTCGCCGAGGACGATGAACCCGTCGCCGCCGCCGATGAACCCGGCTCCGGCGCACCGAAGGGCTCCGGGGGGCTCAAGACCGGTGCCGAGCGGCCGGCGCTCGAAGAGCCTGTCGCCACCGCCGACAAACCTGTCTCCGGCGCACCAGCGGTCGCCGACGACGACGAGCCTGGCTCGGGCACACCGAAGGCCGCCGACGGGTCCATCGCCGGACCGCTGTTGCGCCGCGACTCGGCCGCCGGGCCCGAGCGGCCCGAGCCCTATGTCCCAGGGCCCGAGACCGCAGCCGAGCCCGAACCAGCGGCCGAGGGGGCGCCGGTCTACCAGCGCTGGTGGTTCTGGACCGCCATCGGCGCGGCGGTGGCGGCCGGCGTGGTCACCGGCACCGTGCTCGGCCTGGAGGACGGCGGCGGCGGCATCCCAGCCGACCAGGGCCGGGTCTCGGTCCAATTCTGAGCGGAGTGAGCCATGGGTTCAGCGAACCGTGCCACGATGATAACGATGTTGCTGCTGGCCAGCACCGCCGGCTGTGGGCCGGGCGCTGACGGCGGCCTGGCCCTCGAGCTGCGCTTCGGCACCCTCGAGCAGGCCCAGACGGGCGATGGGCTGCCCGAAGACCTGGCCGGGCTGCGGGTGGACATCACCGCCGACGATCCCGGCGGCCCCGCCCTGGCCAGCAGCGGCTGCATCGCGCTGGGGCCCGACGCCGCCGAGCGCCGGGGACTGAGCCTGGACCTCGAGCCGGGCGCCGGCCGGTCGGTGGTGGCCAGCGGCTGGTCCAACGACGATTGCAGCGGCCAGCCGGGCTGGCGCGGGGTGGCGCCGGGCGTCGACGTGGTGGCGGGCCAGGAGACCACCGTCGAGCTGTTCGTCCCCCCTTGGGGCGGGCAGCTGGTCGACCTGCCGGCGGCGCTGCCCGGACCGCGCGCCTTCGCCAGCACCACCGCCCTGCCCGACGGTAAGCTGCTGCTGGCCGGGGGCTTCGCCCGCGCCGTGCAGAGCGGTGGGGCGGTCGAGCTGGAAGCCGCCTGCGACGCCTGGATCTTCGATCCCGGCGCCGGTCGGGTCGAGCGGGTGCTGCCGATGGACGCCTGCCGCGGGCTGCACAGCGCGCTGGCCCTGGCCGACGGCCGGGTGCTGCTGGCAGGCGGCTGCAGCCGGGCGCGGTTCGATCCCCGCGGCGCCGGCCGGCCCATGCTGCGGCCACAGGTCGACACCCTGGTCGCCGGTGCCGGCCTCTACGATCCGCAGACCGACCGCATCACCAGCGCCGGCAGCGACCTGCTGCTGGCCCGCTCCGGGGCGGCCGCCGCCCGGCTGGCCGACGGCCGGGTGCTGCTGGCCGGCGGCCGCAGCGCCGGGGTGCTGCGATCGGACGCGCTGCTGCTGGGTACGCCGGACGAGGCGGGGATCGACTGGCAGATCGCGGCCCAGCGCCTGGTCGCCGGCCGCAGCGGGGCCGGGGCCGCCGCCGGCGCCAGCGGCCTGTGGCTGGTCGGCGGCAACGCCTACGACACCGCACCGGTCGAGTGGCTCGACGGCCAGAGTTTGGCGGCCCAGGCCGCCGCCGTCGACGATCCGGCGCTGGCCCTGGTGGGCCACGCGGTGCGGGCCCATCCCACCGGCGCGCTGATCGCCGGCGGCTCGACCACCGCTCCGGGCAGCCCGGCCACGGCCGCGCTGGAGCTGCTGGCCGGCGATCCGGCCGCGCCGCAGCGCCAATCCTTCAACCTGGCCGCCGCCCGCAGCCTGCACGCCAGCGCCTGGCTGGGCGATCCGGCGGACGGCCGGCTGGCCATCATCGGCGGGCTGGGCGCCGATCGGACCTCGCGGCTGGATCTGGAGCTGGTCACGGCCGGCGCCGACGGCGAGCTGCTCGCGGCCCCGCTTGCGGCCGGGGCCATCGGCGGCGCGGCCGCCCGCGTGCCCGGCGGCGCGGTGGTCATCCTGGGCGGGCTGGACGTGGACGCCGAAGGCCTGATCGAAATGGCCGCCGGCGGCCGGATGCTGACCCCCTGATCGAAGCCCCCGGGGGGAGCTTCGTCTCAGTGGGCGGTGCCGGTCACCGCGGTGAGAAAGTACTCGAGTTCCTGACCGCGGTAGTTGCGGAAACGCGGTGCGCTGGTGATGTTGACCTCGGGGCTGAGGGTCACGGTCCGCGGGTTCTCGTCACCCGGGCGGGCGTCGGCCAGCGTGACCTGGTAGCTGCGATCCTGGTTCATGCTCTCGATGCTGATGGCGCCGTTGTTGAACACCACCCCCATGCTCTTGTGCAGCGCCTGGCGCTGGCCCTGGGTGATGTCGGCGTTGTCGATCTCGAACTCGACGTGATCGTCCTCGTCGTTGACCGCCAGCGGGTTGTGATTCTGATCCATCAGGTACATCACCAGCGTCTGGTTGCCGCCGTCGTCGATCGAGATGCCCGGCGGATCGAAGTGGGTGGTCTCGGCGCTCTCGTGGGGCGGACCGGTGAACATGATGTGGGTGGTGGTCCAGATCCAGGTGTCGTCGTTCCAGCGGCCGTCGGCCGGGTTCCACCGGCCGTCGTCGTTGTTGTCGACGAAGAACTCGCCACTGTCCCACTGGTTGTTGTCGTTGACGTCCAGGAAGGGCTCCGGCTGGTCGTAGCCGACGAAGCCCTCGCCGGAGTCGTAGATGCCGTTGCCGTTCGAGTCGGTGAAGCCCTCCTGACCGCGGACGTAGAACAGGATGGTCAACAACCCATCGCGCGGGTTGTGGAAGATGCCCTGGTGCTGATGGAAGGGTTCGTTGTCCCAGGGCTCGACATCGAATGGCAGGCAGTCCGGCTTGAGCACGAACACGTGGACCCCGCTCTCGCTCTCCTCCTCGTCGTGATCGAGGGTGCAGCCCTGCTCCACCTCGGAGCGCACCTCGGCGATCGGCACCGCGTTGCCGGATACGTCCTTGACGCTGAGCGTGCAGCGGATCTCCATGTCGGGATCGGCCGGGTTGCCGTTGGCGTCCAGGGCGGTGACGTTGACCGGATCACAGCGACCCGACAGGTACTTGCCGCTGGCCTTGCCGCCGTCGGCGATGCTGACCGGAATCGAGGCGCTCAGCGGTTTCTCGGCGATGGTGGTATAGGCCGCCGAGACCATCCCCTCTTCGCCGCCCTGACCCGGGAAGCTGTAGAGGGTGGCGGTGGCGACACCGGCCCGCGTCTCCACCGTGATATCCTCCATCGGCTCGGTGACCTCCGGGCCGTAGGGCGCGAAAGAGCCGACGGTGGTGCTGAACGTGACCTCCTCGCCGTCGCGGGGCTTGTTGCCCTGCTCGGTGATGCTGGCCACCACCTCGATCGAGCCCTCCCAGGGGACCACGTCGCCGTCGGGCAGGCTCATCTCGATGCTGTCGCCGCCACACCCCACCAGCCCCCCGCCCAGCAGGGCGGAAGCCAACAAGAGACTGGATCGTGTGAGTCCGTTGCGCTTCATGCCTTCATCTCCCGGGCGCTCCAAAGCGCCGCCGTTCGTTCACCCCCGCTTCCAATACTAAAGTAACCCGGCCGGCCGGGCAAGACGGAGGCCGCGACCCGCGGCGGTCAGCTCCGCTCGGCGCCGCCGTCGGTGCCGGGCGGATCGCCGGCCCGCCGGGTCGCCAGGGTCTCGCGAGCGCGCGTCAGCGACCAGCGGAAGATGACCGGGCCGACCACCTGGTTGACCACGATGGTGCCGACGATCAGATCAGCGGCCGCCGCGCCGATCTCGCCCAGGTTCTGGCGCAGCACCGTGGCCAAGCCCAGGCTGACCCCGGCCTGGCCCAAAAACCCGGTCCAGGCGTGGCGGCGGACGGTTTGCGGCTCGCGGGCCAGCCGCGCCCCCAGATCGCAGCCCAGCCAGGTGAATGCCGCCCGCAGCGCCAGCACCACCAGCGCGGCGCGCCACAGCCCGGCCAACACGCCCAGATCCAACCCGGCGCCGGCCAGGCAGAAGAAGATCAAGAACACCGGCCCCGAAGCCCGTTCCAGGCCCGGCGCCAGCATGCCGCCCTGCTGCGAGAAGTTGCGCACGGTGAAGCCGGCGGCCACCGCCACCAGCAGCACGTCGAGGCCGAAGGCCTCGGACAGGCTGATCAGCAAGAAGGCGGCGCCCACCACGAACAGCACCGTCTGGCGGCCGACGAAGCGCAGGTAGGCGATCTGCAGCCCGCCGAACACCACCCCGACCGCCAGCGACAGGCCCACCTCCAGCAGCAGGTGCCCGATGCCGACGCCTGCCTCGGCGTCGGCCACGAAGCGCGGCAGGGCGACGGCCATGACCAGGCTGAAGCCGGCCAGCACCAGGATGTCCTTGAGCACGGTGGCGCCGAGCACCGTGTCGGTCACCGGGCCCTTCGAGCGCGACTCGACGATCACCGCCACCGCGGTCGAGGGCGAGGTGGCGGTGGCGATCACGCCCAGCACCGCGGCCAGGGCCAGGCCGTGGCCGGCGCCCAGGCCGTCGAACAGCGACAGCCAGCCGCGCAGCAGCCACAGCGCCCCGGTGGTGGCGCCGAACACCACCACGGTCTGGACCAACGAGATGGACAGGATGCCCCGCGCCCGCTGCCGCAGCCGGCCCAACTCCAGCTCGGCACCGGCGGTCATGGCGATCAGGACCAAGGCCAGATCGTTGACCAGGCGCAGGTGCTCGACCACCTTGGCATCGACCAGGCCGCTCAGGTGCGGGCCGAAGACCATGCCGGCGATCAGATAGCCGGTGATGCGCGGCATGAAGCGGGCCAACAGCTCGCCCAGCATGAAGCCGCTGAGCAACAGAAAGCCGAAGGCCAGCGCGGCGCGCGCACCCACATCGACCGCGTCCCCGCCTTGCACCTGCTGCAGCCCGAGCATCAGCAGCAGCAACAGACCGACCAGCAGCAACCTCACGGCACTTCTCCGGCGCGCTGCAGCGTGCGGCGCAAGCTCCACGGGCTGATCAGGGTGGTCAGCAACATGCTCAGCACCACCGCCGTCAGCGTCAGATCGAACACCGGGCCGACGAAGAACTGGCTGAAGCCGAGCGCGATGGCCAGCGCCATGCCGCCGTGGTCGAACAGGCCGGCGCCCAAGCCCAGCGGGCCGGGCGCCCGGACACCGGCCACCGGGGCCGCGCCGAAGCCGGCCAGCCACTTGCCCAGCAGGCGGCAGGCGGCATAGCCCGCCGCCAGCAGCCAGTACACCCCGGCCGGCGCGTTCCACATCGCCCCGGCCAGCGTCAGCAGGATCAGATAGATGGGCTTCTCCACCTGGGCCAGGCTGCGCAGGATGTGCTGGCGCTGGGGCGAGCGGTTGGCCACCACCAGCCCGACCAGGAAGTTGACGAACAGCGGCGACAGCACCAAAAAGTGGGCCGCCCCGCCGCAGAAGATCACCAGCCCCAGCACGACCACCAGCAGCTGGGTCTCGTCGTAGCGGTACAGGGTGAACAGATGGAACATCGCCCCCAGCGCCAGACCCAGGCCGCAGGCCAACGCCAACCAGAACAGGCCGTCGAGCCAGGGCCCGTACCGCAGCGGATGCACCGGCGCAAAGCACAGCACCACCCCGACGACCAGGATGGCCGGAACCGCATCCACCGCGTTGAACAGCCGCAGCAGCCCGGCCACCGGCCCGCGGGGGGCGGACTGCTGTTGCACCAGGGCCATGGCGGTCGGCGAGGAGGTCGAGGCCGCGGCGGCCAGCACTGCGGTCACCACCAGCGGCGGCGCGGCCTCGGGCCCGACCAGCACCAGCACCGCCAGCAGCGGGCCGGCGCACAGAGCCAGGGTCAGACCGGCCTCCAGCATGGCCGCCAGGTAGTGGCGCAGCGGCAGCCGGCGCAGCTCGCCGAAGCGGAACTGCAGCCCGAACAACAGCCCCACCCAGCCCAGCCCCAGATCGATCAGCACGTCCAGCCCGCCGAGCACCTCCGGGCCCAGCAGATCGACGCCGAGCGGACCGAGCACCAGGCCTATGGCGAAGAAGCCCAAGCCCGAGGAGATCAGCGCTCGCAGCGCATTGGGCAGCCGCTGCAGCCGAAACAGAGCGCTGCCCAGGTAGGCGAACAGGGCGACCAGAATGAGGCCGAGGATGGTGTGCACCGGCCCTCTCCGTCTCCGCTCAGCAGAATGCGCCGGCCAGCCCGCGCACCCGCTTGACCGGCACGCTGAACAGGATGCCGGAGCCGGGCTCGGAGAAGTCGCCGCAGACGTCCTCGATCAGGTTCATCACCTCCTCGGCCTGTCGGGTCTCGATCACGCTCATGATCAGGTGGCTGTCGGCGCCGCCGCTCGGGAACAGCGAGCTGAGACCGGCGAAGATGGGCACGTCGGCGCTGAGCACCTGGGCCATGCCGCGGCCGTCGAGCACGGTGGCACCGCGGATGCCCAGTTCGATGAAGCCCTCCAGGATCATGTCCAGGTGGCGGTAGTCCTTGATCACGCAGAACAGCAGCTCGAGTTCCGCGCAATCCCGGCGCTCAGACATGGCGGGCGTCCTCCTGGCGGATGGCCTCGATCAGCCCGGCATCGCCGGCCGCCCGCTCCATCGCCTCGATGAACTCCGGCAGCGAGCACAGCCGGGCGATGCGGGCCAGCAGCCGGATGTGGGAGGCGATCGCCCCCGGGGGGCTGAGCATCATGAAGATGAAGCGCACCGGGCTGCCGTCCAGGGTGCCGAAATCCACCGGTCGCGCCAGCCGGCCGATGACCAGCACGGTCTGGCTCACCCCCTCGACGGTGGCGTGCGGTACGGCGACCCCGCTCTCCAGACCGGTCGAGACCTGCTGCTCCCGATCCAGCAGCGCATCGAGCAGGCACTGGCGGTCCAGATCGGGCTCGGCCGCGGCCAGCACGTCGACCAGGCGCTCGATGGCCTGCAGGTTGTCGGCGGCCGACAGATCGGCCCGCACCAGCTCGGAGCGCAAGTAGGGGCTCAGGCGCATGGGCACTCCTCCAGAACATCCATCCGCCCGCCACCATATCCGCAAACCCCGAAGCGACGCAATTCGGCCGGCAGGGGTTGCCGACTTTACCCAACCGCCAAACGGCGTTAGTGTGAAGCGGACCCCCCAACCGCGGGTGGGCTGCGGCGCACCCGGCGCCAGCGGGAGGGATCATGCGCGAAATGCGATGCCCAGGCCGAAACCCCTTCGCCCGGATCGGCGCGTTGCTGCCGGCCGGCCTGCTGCTGCTGGCCGCGGCCTGCGACGGCGGCGGCCGAACCTGCATCGACGACGGCACCTGCGAATGCCTGACCGCGGCCGACTGTGCCGCCGGCCGCCACTGCGTCGATGGCTGGTGCCGGGAGGTGACCAGCCCGGACCGACCGGTCAAGGCCTTCGGCGAGCCGTGCCTGGACGACGGCGAGTGCCGCAGCGGGCTGTGCCTGCCCGCCGGGCCGGGCAACGGCGCGGTCTGCAGTCGGCCCTGCATCGACCAGGCCTGTCCGGACGGCTGGGCGTGCAAGGCCTGGCCGGGCCAATCGGATCCACCCCGCACCGCCTGCGTCCAGCGCATCACGCCGCGGCTGTGCCAGTCCTGCTCGGTCGATGCGCAATGCAACGCCGTCGGCGATCTGTGCCTGGAGCTGGCCGGCGAGTTCGTATGCAGCCTCGACTGCCGCCTGGGCGAATGCCCCGCCGGCACCGAGTGCCGTTCGATCGACACCCCGACCGGCCAGGCCCGCCAGTGTATCCCGGCGAGCGGCGCCTGCACCTGCAGCGCGCTGACCGCCGGGCTGCGCCGCAGCTGCCGGCGCAGCAACGACCACGGCATCTGTGCCGGCGAACAGGTATGCACGCTCGAAGGCCAGCAGGCGCATTGGGGCGAATGCGACGCCCCCGCGCCGGCGCCCGAAGTCTGCAACGGCATCGACGACGACTGCGACGGGCTGACCGACGCGACCGATCCCTCGGTGGACGTCTCCGGCCTGCCGCCGGACCCGCCCTACCCCAACTGCAGCAAGGGATCGGGCGCCAGCCAGTGCCTGGGTCGCTGGCAATGCGTGCCGGTGGCCGGGCAGGAATACGATTGGATCTGCGGCGCGACCGATCCGGACAACGAGATCTGCAACGGCCGCGACGACAACTGCGACGGTCAGGTCGATGAACCGTTCCGCGACGAAGCCGGCCGCTACGTCGACATCGCCCACTGCGGCGGCTGCGGCATCGACTGCCGCCAGGTGCTGCCCAACCTGCGCACCGGCGACGACGGCCAGGTGCTCGCCGGCGCGGCCCGCTGCAGCCTGATCGCAGGCGAGCCGACCTGCGTGCCCCTGCTGTGCCGCGATGGCTTCTACCCCTTTCCGGAGGAGCAGCCCGAGGGTTGTGCGCCGCTGATCTCACCGGCCTGCCAGCCCTGCTCGACCGACGACGACTGCCGCATCAGCTCGGACCGCTGCATCGCCATCGGCCAGGATCCGGGCGGCCACTGCGCCCAGAGCTGCGAGCCGAACGCCCCCTACGCCGGCTGCAGCGGCGAGACCGGGGTGCGCTCCTGCTGCCCGGACGGCTACCGCTGCCAGCTGTTCCAGGGCCAGCGGCTGTGCCTGCCCGAGTCGGGCACCTGCACCTGCAACGCCCAGCGCACCGGCGAGACGCGCACCTGCCTGATCACCGGCGCCGCCGGCGAGCTGTGCCAGGGCGAGCAGACCTGCCTGGCCGACGGCGGCGGCTTCGCCTGGAGCCCCTGTGTCCAGTCCGACGTGGTGGTCGAAGTCTGCGACCACCTGGACAACAACTGCGACGGCGCCGTGGACGAGGGCTTCCGCGACGCGTCCGGCCGCTACACCACCGATGCGCACTGCGGTGAGTGCAACGTCAACTGTCCGGCCCGCTGGGACCCGGACATCCAGCACGCCATCGGCGGCTGCGTCGACGAGCCGACCGGGCTGTCCTGCCGCATCGTCGCCTGCACCAGCGAGACCTTCGTCTTTACCCGGGACTGCCACAGCGATGCGGATTGCACCATCGGCACCTGCCACCCGGATTTCCATCTCTGCGACTGGCCGCCGGGGGAATGCCCGGACGGCGATTGCGGTACCCCCTGCGACAACGACGCCCAGTGCGCCGCCAGACACGGCGCCGGCTTCTTCTGCGACGGCGGCAACTGCATCGGTGAATTCCAGTACCACGACAGCAACGGGCTCGAGGTCGACGGCTGCGAGTGCGCCACCCTGGTCGGCGGCCCGCCCGACGCACCGGAC
>CAYVQE010000100.1:0-1217 GCA_964454005.1 uncultured Myxococcales bacterium | reverse complement strand
CACCACCTCGTCCAGCGTACAGATCGTACGGCCCGACGCACCGGACGTCTTCGATGCCTACCCGGAGCCGGGCCTGGACTACCACGACGCCGACTGCGACGGCATCGACGGTGAGGCGGCCAGCAGCCTGTTCGTCTGGTCGGGCTCGACGGACAGCCGCGGCACCCGCGATGCGCCCTATGCCACCATCGGCGAGGCGCTGGCCGCGTTCGATCCCGACCGCCACACCGCGGTGCTGGTGGCCGCCGGCACCTACCGCGAGAACATCCGGCTGGCCGGCGGCCAGGCGCTCTACGGCGGCTACCGGCCCGGCTTCGGCCAGCGCGACATCGCGCTCTACCCGACGCTGCTGATCGGCACCGAGCCGGCGGCCGGCGATCCGCCGGGCACCGTGGCGGCCATGGACCTGGCCGCCCCTACCACCATCGCCGGCTTCGTCATCCAGGGCTACGACGTCAACGCCGATCCCGGCGCCGGCCAACCGGCCCGCTCGAGCTATGCCGTCTACGTGCGCAACTGCGACGGCGGCCTGCGCATCCAGAACAACCGCATCCTCGGCGGCCGCGGCGGCGACGGCGGCCACGGCACCCCGGGCGGCTCGGGCCACAACGGCGGCGACGGCGATCCGGGGCGCGACTCGACCGAATGCCCCGGCTCGGCCGACTGCTACGGCGAGACCAATCCGGGCGGCGGCGGCGGCGACAACGCCTCCTGCCCCGGAGCCGTCGGCCGGCCCGGTGCCACCGCCCGCGGCTACGCCGTGGATCCACAGGACTACCCGGGTCACGGCCTCGACGGGGCCGGCGGCTACAACAGCACCTACGGCCACTCCGATCCCAGCCAGGCCGATCTGTGCAAGTACGACTGCCAGGTGGGCATGGGCACCAACAACAACGGCGGCGATGCCCGGGCCGGGGCCGACGGCCAGGCCGGCAACGGCGGCGCCGGCTGCCAGCAGCCCGCGGGGCGGGTGAGCGGCGGCCGCTGGCAGCCGGCCGCGGCCGGCATGGGCAGCGGCGGTACGACCGGTCAGGGCGGCGGCGGCGGCGGCGGCGGCGGGGCGGTGCTCAACACCAACACCAACAGCGGTTGCACCCAGGGTGAACCGGTGGGCGATTTGGGCGGCAGCGGCGGGGGCGGCGGCGGCGGCGGCTGCGCTGGCAGCGCGTATGTCGGGCGCTGGGTGGCGGTGGCGGCGAGCGCGGGCGTGTGCGTTG
>CAYVQE010000099.1:0-23755 GCA_964454005.1 uncultured Myxococcales bacterium | reverse complement strand
TCGCCCGCCTGCTGCTGAACGTCACCGGCGAGTGGTTCCTGCCCGTGCTCTACGTGTTCATCGAAGTGCTCGGGGCCATGGTGACCATCCAATTCTGGACATTCGCCAACGACATCTTCACCACCCGACAGGCCAAGCGTCTGTTCGGCCTGGTGGGCGCCGGCGGCGTGGCCGCCACCATCGCCGCCGGCTTCGCGGTCGGCGGCCTGTCTGCCTGGTTGGGCACCGCCAACCTGCTGTGGATCAGCGCCGGGCTGCTGGCGGCCGGGCTGGCGGTGGCCACCGGGGTGGCCAGCCGCTGCCGCCGGGAACTCAGCCTGGCGGTGGCCGGCGGCCAGGCGCTGCCGCGCATCTCGCCCATCGCCGATCTGGGGCGGGTGTTCAGCTCGCGCCACCTGAAGTTGATCGCCTGGATCACCATCCTGACCTTCGCCGTGGTGACGGTGGTCGACTTCCAGTTCAAGGTGATCGCCCGCTACACCTACCTCAACCGGGAAGCCGCCCTGGCCAGCTTCTTCGGCCTGTTCTACGGCTCGGCGGGAATCCTGTGCCTCATCATCCAGTTTCTGCTGACCGGCCGGCTGTTGCAGCGCTTCGGGGTGATCGTATCACTGCTGCTGCTTCCGCTGGCGTTGGCCTTCGGCACCGGCCTGCTGCTGCTGCTGCCCGGGCTGGCGGCGGCCGCCTTGCTCAAGGGCGCCGACCAGGCCCTGCGCTACTCGATCAACGATGCCAGCACCCAGGTGCTCTACCTGCCGGTCGCGGGTCGCATCCGCGGCCGGGCCAAGGCCTTTATCACCGGGGTGCTCAAACCGCTCAGCCAGGGACTGTGCGGTCTGGGTCTGGCCGCGGTCGGCGGCTGGATCGGCCATCGGGTCGACTGGCTGGGCATGGGCAGCCTGCTGGCCCTGGGTGCGCTGATGCTGCTGGTGCTGCGGCTCAAACGGGGCTACATCCAGTCATTGGTCAGCACCCTGCGGCAACGCCGGCTGCACTTCGGCGAGACCACCATGGGCATCTCCGATTCCCAGGCGGTCGCGGCGCTGGAACAGACCCTGGCGGACGACGATGAGCGCAACGTACTGCATGCGCTCGAGATGATCCCCTATCTCCAGCGCCACGACTGGTCCGACGAACTCGGCCGCTTGCTCGATCACCCCTCGACCGATGTGCGCCTGCAGGCGCTGAAGCTGTTGGTGCGCGAGCGGCCCGGCGCCCACCTGGATCGCATCCTGGGGCTGCTGCGCGACAGCGATGAGTCGTTGCGGGCCGAGGCGGTGGGCCTCTACTGCGCCGCGCTCAAGGACAAGGCCATGGCGGCCATCGAGCCCTTGCTGCGCGACGAGTCGGTGGTGGTGCAGGCGGCGGCGGTGGTCGGCCTGATCCGTTACGGCGGGCTGGACGGGATCATCACCGCGGCCGAGGTGCTCAAGGCGCTGCTGACCGCGGCGGAGCCCGAGCGGCGCCGGGCCGGGGCCTGGGCCGTGGGCCGGGTGGGCGTCAAGACCCTCTACCGCTCGCTGCTGCCCCTGCTCGACGATCCAGCGCCGGCGGTGCGGATGGCCGCGGTGCGCGCCGCCGGTGAGCTGCGCAGCCCCGAGCTGGTGCTGTCGCTGATCCACCGCCTGGCCGATCCGCACACCCGCCGCCAGGCGGTGACGGCGCTGGCCGGCTACGGCCCCGGCCTGCTCAACACGCTGCGCACCGTGCTGGACAACCCCCGCGAGGATGCGGCCATCCGCCTGGCCGTGCCCCAGGTGCTGGCGCGCATCGAAGATCCGCTGAGCATGGACATCCTGGCCAACATCCTCAACACAGACCAGGTGCCCCTGCGCGCCAGGGCGCTGGTTGCAGCGCTCAAGCTCCACGGCCGCCGGCCGGATCTGCGCCGCGACCGGGCCATGCTGCGCCGGGTGCTGCATCGAGAGCTCAAGCAGGCCTACCAGCTGGGGGCCATTCGGGCCGACCTGGTAAGGCTGGACGCCGAGCTGCTGCGCGAGGCGCTGGCCGAGCGCCAGCAAGCCGGCCTGGATCGGATCTTCCAGCTGCTGCGCCTGATCCACCCCAAGCGGCACCTCGAGGCCATCCAACGCAACCTGGATCACCCGCTGGCGACCAACCGGGCCAACGCCATCGAGCTGCTGGAGCAGGTGCTCGATGCCGAGACACGCCGCAGCCTGCTGCCCCTGCTGGAGACCGGCGATCCGGCCAGCCTGGCCGCCATCGGCATGGAGCTGTTTCCCTTGCTGCGTCGCGGTGCCACCGGCTGGCTGCACCAGTTGCTGCTGGAAGACCACCCGTGGACGGTGGCGACCACCCTGCAGCTGATCCGCGACCGGGCCGACACCGCATTCGAGGACGAGGTGCGCATGCTGCTCGATCACGCCTCGCCGCTGGTGCGCGAGTCGGCCGCATTCTGCCTCGAACGCTTGACGACTCCGGAGCGCTTCGCCGAGGCGCTGACCGGCCTGAGCGCCGACCCTCACCCGCTGGTCCGCGCGGCGGTGCGCTGGCTGCGGCCGGCCCCCGCCGGCGGCACCTGATCCCGCCGACGGTGTTCTTGGTCCATCGCGGCGGGTGTGTTAAGCTCTTCATCGAACGCGAGAGACCAACTGCCTGGCGCTGGCCTCGTCCGCCGCGGCCCTGGAGGAATCCCATGACAGTCCGCATCCCCGATCGACTGTTCTCGGTACTGCTGCCGGCCCTGGGTTCGGCGCTGCTGGCGGCCCCCGCACCCGCGGCCGAGCAACCGGCCGCCGCGGCCGTGCCCACCGTCGAGCAGCTGTTGACCGGAGCCGAAAAGACCCTGGCCGGCGTCTCCGACTACACCGGCATCATGATCAAGCGGGAACGCTTCCTGGACGAGATGGGCCAGCGCGAGCGCACGCGCATCAAGTTCGCCAAGCCGTTCAAGGTCTACATCAAGTTCCTCAACGTCTACAGCGGCCGCGAGGCCATCTACGTGCACGGCTGGAACGACGGCGAGGTCAAGGTGCACAAGGGCACCTTCCCCGACATCAACGTCAACCTCGACCCGCGCGGTTCCATGGCCATGGATGGCAACCACCACCCGATCACCGACTTCGGCATGGCCAACACCTGCCGGGTGGCGGCTGAAAACCTGCGCCGGGCGCTGAAGCGCAAGGAAGGCTCGTTCAAGGTCACCGACGCCGGCACGATCAACGGGCGGCCGGTGTGGAAGATCGAGGCATCCTTCCCCAAAGGCGGCCACCTGGCCACCGCCCGCGAGGACGAGACCCTGTGGGACATCGCCGATCGCACCGGTCAGGACATGTACCTGATCCTGTATACCAATCGGAAGCAGTACGACGATCCGGATGACGTAGACGAGGGCGATCAGGTATTCATCCCGCGCTATTATGGGGGCAAGGCCGAGTTCGTGCTGGACAAGGAAAACTTCATGCCGGTGCGCATCCGCACCTGGGATTGGGCTGGCCGGCTCTACGAATCCTATGACTACCAAAATATGAAGTTCAACGTGGGCCTGACCCGGCGCGACTTCGACCCCGACAACCCGGCCTACGATTTCTGACCGAAGTATCCCGGGCGAGCTTCGGTCCGCGACAGCCGGCGCCGGTCGCAGGGGGTGACGGTGGACGCAACCAAAGTGATGGCCGTCGACGTGGGCGTGACCAACGTCAAGGTGGGCCTGGTTACCCGCGACGCCCAGATCGAGCACTTCTCCAGCCGTTCCACGCCCATGGAGCAAGGGGCCAGCGGCATGGCCGGCGCCCTGGTCGAGGCCTGCCGCGAGGTGCTGGCCGAGGCCGGGTTGAGCACCGCCGAGCTGACCGCGGTCGGTTGCTGCGTACCCGGGGTGGTCAACCCACTGGACGGCGTGATCGTGGCCTCGGCCACGCCCGGCTGGGAGGGCATGGACGTGCGCAGCCCGCTGGAGACCTCCTTCGGCCGCCCGGTGACGGTCGAAGGCGACGGGGCCGCCGCCACCCTGGCCGCCTACCGCTTCGGCCCCACCCCGACCCGCGGTCAGGACAACCTGCTGGGCATCTCCATCGGTACCGGCATCAGCAGTGGGCTGATCAGCGGCGGCCAGCTGCTGCGCGGCGCCGGCCATGCGGCCCTGGAGGCCGGGCACATGCCGCTGTTCGACCCCGGCCGGCCCTGCTCCTGCGGCCGGCAGGGCTGCTGGGAAGCGCATGCCGGCGGCGGCGCCCTGCGCAAGCGCCTGGCCGAGTACCGCCAGGCCGGCCACAAGCTGCCGGCGCTGCCCGAGGAGCTGGCCGAGCTGGCCATGGCCAACGAGGAGACCTCGCTTGAAATCTGGGAGGAGCAAGGCCAGATCCTGGGCCAGGGCATCGCGGTGCTGCTCAACGTGCTCAACCCGCGCTCGGTGGTGCTCGGCGGCGGCTACTGCAAATCCTGGTCGCTGTTCAAGCGCGCGCTGCTGCGCACCGCCCGCCAGCGGGCGCTGACCCGCAACAGCGAGGCGGCCATCCTGTGTGCGCCCAACCCGGCCCGGCTGCCCATGCTGGGCGCCGCCCTGGCGGCGGTACAGGCGCAGGGCCCGGCGGAGTTTTTCGTTGACGATGGCGAGAACGCTCCATAGACTTAGCCCGCCCCGCCCGAAGGGGGACGCGCGCCAACGATGATCTCGACCGTCGAAAAGGTGCTGTTTCTCAAGAGCGTGGACCTGTTCTCGCGCATCCCGGGCGAGGATCTGGCCCAGATCGCCGGCATCGCCCAGGAGGTCCACTTCGAGCAGGGCGAGCTGATCATCCAGGAAGGCGATCTCGGCGACTCCATGTTCTTGATCATCGAGGGCCAGGTCATGGTCCACCGGCTGGCCCGCGAGCTGACCCGGCTGGGCGAGCGGCAGAGCTTCGGCGAGATGGCGCTGCTGGACAACGAGCCGCGCAGCGCCACGGTGACCGCGGTCGAAGACAGCACCTGCCTCAAGATCGACCGCGAGGAGTTCTACGAGCTGATGTCCGAGAAGATCGAAATCGCCCACGGCATCATCCACATCCTGACCCAAAGGCTGCGCGAGGCCAACGACAAGCTGTCCGAGCAGGAGTGCCTGCCCGAGGCCGTCTGAACTCGAAGGCTGAGCCTGGAAAGCGGGTTCATTTTTCCGCTCCATCCGACATTTGTGTCGCGGATCGTCACCGTGTTGACGCACCCAGCCAGAGGCTGCCCGTGGCACCGCCGGTCCAGCAGCCCGTAGCAAAAGCCCTTTCACGGAAGTTCCAGGCAGCTGCAGATCCCAGCGCCCGATGGCACGTCCATTGCTTCAATAATGCCCGTCAGCCCTGGCGGTCCAGCGGATGCCGGGGAAATGCGACGAGGTGCGTCATGACCATCATGCGGCTTTGCCCCAACTGCAAGACCATCCAGCGGGCCGGGGCCCCCTGCCCGCTGTGCAAGTGCCCCGTGCAGTTGCCCGCCGAGAAAGCCGGCAACGGCTGCGGCGGGCGCCACCGCCGCTGAGCCGCAAAGTCCGGACCGTCAACGGCCGCGGCGGCCCTTGCGGCGGGTCTTGGTCCAGCGATCGATCCAGTCGATCACGGTGCGGTGCCACAGCCGCGAGTTCTGCGGCTTGCGCACCCAGTGGTTCTCGTCTGGGAAGTAGAGCAGCTTGCTGGGCACGCCCAGCCGCTGCAGCGCGTTGAAGGTGGAGAAGGCCTCGGTCTCGACCACCCGGAAGTCCAGCGCGCCCTGTATGACCAGCATGGGTGTATCCCAGCGCTCCACGAAACGGGCCGGCGAGTTCTTCCAGTAGATGTCCCGGCTCTTCCAGGGCGGCCCGCGCATCTCCCACTCCGGGAACCACAGTTCCTCGGTGGTGAAGTAGGCGCTGATGGTATCGAAGTCGCCGTCGTGGTTGACCAGGCAGGCGAATGGGTGGTCCTGGCCGGCGATCCAGTTGACCATGTAGCCGCCGTAGGAGGCCCCCAGCGCGCACATGCGCTTGCGGTCGATATACTTGTGCTCGGCGAGCACGTGCTCGAGCCCGGCCATCAGATCCGAGTACGGCCCGGGCCCCCAATCGCCGCGGTTGGCGTCCTGGAACTCTTGGCCGTAGGAGGTCGAGCCGCGGAAGTCGATGCCCACCACGGCATAACCGGCCCCGGCGTAGAACTGCGGGTTCCAGCGGTAGTGGAAGCTGTCGGTCCATGATCCCTGCGGCCCGCCGTGGACCAGAAAGGCCAGCGGGTAGCGCCGGCCGCGGCGTCTGTCCACCGGCTCCAGCAGCCAGCCGTGGATGCGAAAGCCGTCGTGCTCGAACCAGATGTCCTGCGGCTCGCTCAGCCGCACCCGGGCCAGCCGGGCATCGTTTACGTGGCTGAGCTGGCGCGCCTCGCCCTTGGCCGGGTTGTAGACGAAGACCTCGCGCGGATGCACCATGCGGTCGCGCAGGAAGACCAGCCGGCCGTCGCGCATGCGGCGCAGGAACTTGTTGCTACCGACCTCGACCAGCGGCTCGACGCCGCCGTCGGCCAGCGACACCTTGAAGATCTTCACCCGGGCGTGCTCGCCGGCGTTGACGTACAGGCTGCGGCCGTCGGCCGCCCACAGCAGCTCGCGCACCGAGCGGTCCCAGCCCTCGGTCAGCACCCTCTTCTCACCCGAGCCCAGATCGTGCAGCACCACCCGCAGCCGATCGGATTCGAAGCCGGGCCGGGCCATGGCCAGGTAGGCCAGGGTCTTGCCGTCGGGTGCGAAGACCGGCTGGGTGTCCCAGGCCTCGTTGGCCGCAGTGATGCAGCGCGGCTTGCCGCGGCCGTCGGCCCGGGCCAGGTAGATCTCGACGTTGGTGTGCCAGGCCTCGCCCGCAGACGGCTTGGAGGCGAAGGCCACCCGCTTGCCGTCCGGCGACCAGGCGAACTCCTCGCTGCCGCCCCAGGGCCGCGTCGGCGTGTCCTGATCCCAGCCGGCGGTCAGATCGACCGGCTCGGCCTCCGGCTCGAGCTTCATGGTGAACAGGTGGTTGCGCCTGCCGTCGAACCAGGTGTCCCAGTGGCGGATGAACAGCCGCTCGTAGATGCGGGCCTTCACCGGGCTCTGCTCGCGTTCGTCCAGCCGCTTGCGGGTGCAGGCCAGATCCTTGCAATCCGGGAAAACCAACGCCCAGAACAACACCCGCTCCCCGTCCGGCGACAGCTCGAAGCCCTCGATGTCCACCGGCAGCTCGGTCACCGGCAGGGCCTCGCCCGGGCCCACCGGCAGCTTCCATATCTGGCTCGAGCCGCCGCGGGTGGACAGGAAGTAGATCCAGTCGTTGTCCGGCGACCAGCGGCCGTTGAAGTCCGCGGCCGGGCGACGGGTCAGCCGCCGGGTCTGGCCCTTTTCCAGGCCGACCAGGGCCAGATCGGTGTTGCTGTCGTTCTTCTCGACGTCGTAGGCGGTGCGGCTGTACAGCACCCAGCGGCCGTCGGGGCTGGGCTGGGGATCGGACAGGCGCACCATGGCGAACATGTCCTCCCAGCCGAAGGGATGCGTCTTGGCCTCGTGCTTCTTCGCGGGCGCGGCAGCGGCCGCGGCAGCGGCCAGCAGCAGGGCACATGCCGAGGGGATCGCCAATCGTCTCATCGCACTCACCTCCCTGATTCCGGGTGTCGACCAGCGTCGTCTGGCTCCGACAATCCGACAAGCGCCGCCCGCAGTCAAGCCGAGCCGACCGTCCAGGATCTCCCAGGACTGGATCGGGCTGGGCTTGTGTGCAGCCGATTGGACCGCTACGGTGGAGGTGGGAGAAAATATATGCACGTATTCGACACGGTTGGGGCGAACAACACCGACAAGTGCCTGGCGCTGGCCTACCAGCGGACCGAGGAGCTGAGCATCCGGCACGTGGTGGTGGCCAGCACCAGCGGGGCCACCGGCCTGGAGGCGGCCCGCACCCTGCGCGCCATCGAGCTGGTGGTGGTCACCCACTCCACCGGCTTCGGCCAGGCCGGCGTCCAGGAGGCCGAGCAGGGCCGGCTGGAGCAGATCCGCGAGACCGGCGCCAGCGTGCTGACCGCCACCCACGCCTTCGGCGGGGTCGGCCGCGCGGTGCGGCGCAAGTTCGCCACCGTGCAGACCGAGGAGCTGGTGGCTCAGACGCTGCGCCTGTTCGGCGAGGGCACCAAGGTGGCGGTGGAGATCGCGCTGATGGCCGCCGACGCCGGGCTGGCGCCCATCCACCGCGACGTCATCGCCGTCGCCGGCACCGGCCACGGCGCCGACACCGCCCTGGTGCTGCGCCCGGCCCACGCCCAGGACCTGTTCGATCTCAAGGTGCGCGAGATCATCTGCAAGCCCCGGCTGTAACGAACCGATGCGCCCGCTCGTCCGCATGCGCACCTCGGTCGGCTGCAGCCTGCTGGCGCTCGGGCTGGCCGCCTGCCTGCCGGCCGGCTGCGGTCAGACCGGGGCGGGCGCTGCAGCGGATGCCGGCCCGACCGCGACCCGCCGTTACACCTTCCGCGCCATCGGCGGCTTTTCCATGGGCTCGCTGAGCGCCGCCTTCATCGGCCTGCGCCACCACCAGCGCTTCGACCTGCTGGCGCCCATGGGCGGGCCGCTGGACGGCGCGGCCATGCTGCACGTGCTCGAGACCCAGGTCTTCGGCGGCTTCTGCACACCGCCCCAGCCCGGGCGCATGTGCCCGGCCGCCGAGGCCGGCCAGGACTACGAGCACCTGGACATGGGCCACGGGCTCGGCCAGACCACACGCACCAGCCTGCTCGAGGCCTTTTTGGGCGCGGCCGTGGTCTGGGGCAACTTCATGCTGTACAACCCCGAGCATCCCTACCTGCCGCCCGGAGTGCCGGAGGCCTACCTGGAAGACCCCGCCCTGTACTGCGACCAGCCGCTGCGGCTGGAGGGCTTCTACGACCGGCGCTTCAACCCGGACGGCACGGCGCCGGTGATCACCTTCTGCGACGGCCGCGGATCGGAGCCGGGCGTCTTCGACCCCGATGGGCCGCACCGCTTCGCGGTCGAGATCGCCCTGGCGGTGGACCTGAACCACGACGGCCGGCGCGGGGCCGGCGAGCCGGTGCTGTTCCAGCGCTGCGAGCCCTTCGACGACGTGGGCCGCGATGGGCTGGCCAGCGCCGACGAAGCGGGCTACGACCCGCAGCACGACGCCGACCCCGCCGGCGACGACTTCCATCCGCTGGACAATCCCCTGGGCAGCGAGGGCAACCACCGATACGAGGCCGGCGAGCCCTACCGCGACCACGGCCTGGACGGGGTGGCGGGCACCGCCTCCAGCCCCTGGGACCTGGGCGAGGGCAACGGCCGCTTCGATCGCAACCCGGCGGTGGCGCGCCAGTTCGAGCGCACCGATCCCCTCAGCCTGCTGGCCGCGCTGGACGACGACGCCCTGGCGCGGCTGGACTTCTACCTCGACGTGGGCCTGCGCGACCATTTCCGCTTCCGGCCCCAGGTCGAGACCTTCGCCGGCCGGCTCGGCGCCCGCGGCCGGCCGGTCGACGTACGCCGCGGCTTCGCCGCCCTGCTCGAACCCGGCACCAGCGGCAGCTTCGACATCCACCACATCGACTGGGAGACGCTCGGCCGCGACCTGCTGCTGATCTACGGCGATCCCCGGGCCGACACCGCCGCCATCGAGGCCGGCGACGGCGGCCACGTGGGCAGCGCGGCGCAGCTGCTGTGGCGCTTTTTCACCATGCTGGCCTGGATCTCGCACTCCTGGCCCGACGGCGACTTCGAGCCGCTGGACCCGCCCGGCGAGGCCCAGGTGCTGCAGGCCAGCTACGACTCCGCCATCCTGGATCGGGAGAGGCCCTACTGGATTTACCTACCGCCCGGCTACGAGCAGCGGCCCGACCGCCGCTACCCGGTACTCTACCTGCTGCACGGCATGGGCATGGAGCCCGAGCTGATGACCAGCTCGGTGCTGTTCGCCGAGCCCTGGATGAACGAGGGCGTGCTGCAGAAGTTCATCATCGTCTTCCCCGACGGCCGCTGCGGCGAGGATTGCCTGGCCGGCACCTTCTTCGCCAACCAGAGCGGCCGCCAGCTGCCCCCCCTGCGCTACGAGGATGCCTTCGTCCAGGAGCTGATGGCCCACATCGACGCCAGCTACCGCACCCGCCCGGCGGTCGAGATGGTGCGCCGGGGCGATGGCTGGGCGCCGCCGGCCGACCCGGCGGCGCCCTAGGCGGCGGGGCTTCACGCCTGCCCGCCGTCCTCGCGCCCCGGCGCCCCGCCCGCGTCCAGCACCTCGCGGACCTTCAACGCCAGCTCGCGTCGGGTGAAGGGCTTTGGCAGGAAATGCACGTCCTCATCCAACATGCCGTGCCGGGCGATGACGTTGTCGGTGTAGCCCGACATGAACAGCACCCGCAAGCCGGGAGTCTTCTCGCGCAGCCGGTCGGCCAGTTCGCGGCCGGTCGTCTCCGGCATGACCACGTCGGTCAGCAGCAGGTCGACGGCCG
Organism: uncultured Myxococcales bacterium; assembly: GCA_964454005.1. Taxonomy (GTDB): domain Bacteria; phylum Myxococcota; class B64-G9; order B64-G9; family B64-G9; genus CAYVQE01. The sequence continues at coordinate 13,322 of CAYVQE010000099.1, read as the reverse complement.
CGCCGTGCTGCTCCGCTTCAGCCAGGGCCCGCTGGGGCGTGCCGGCGCTCAGCACCCGGTAGCCCAGGCCGGAGAGGATCTTGGCGGCCAGCTTGATGACCGCCGGTTCGTCCTCGACCAGCAAGACGGTCTCGCCGTGGCCAGCCGACAGCTGATCGCCGATCGGCTCGCCTTCCGCGCGCTCCGGACCGGTGTGGCGCGGCAGATAGATGCGCACGCTGCTGCCGCGCCCGGGCTCGCTGTAGAGATGGATGAAGCCTCGGTTCTGCTTGACGATGCCGTAGACCGTGGCCAGCCCCAGCCCCGTGCCCTGGCCGAGATCCTTGGTGGTGAAGAAGGGCTCGAAGACCTTCTTGCGGGTGGCCTCGTCCATTCCCCGACCGTCGTCGCTGACGATCAGCACGACGTACTGGCCGGGCCGGCAATCCGGATGCTCCGCGCAGTATGTCTCGTCCAGGGCCGTCTGGTCGGTCTCGATGGTGATCGTTCCCTGCCCGTCGATGGCATCGCGGGCGTTGATGCACAGGTTGGCCAGGATCTGGTCGAGCTGGGCCGGGTCCATCTCGACCGATCCCGACTCGCCGGCGGGCTCGTAGACCAGCTCCTTGTCCTCGCCGATCAGCCGCCGCAGCATGTTGAGCGTCCCCGCCACGGCCTGGTTCAGATCCAGCACCCGGGGCGAGATGGTCTGCTTGCGGGCGAAGGCCAGCAGCTGCCGCGTCAGGTCGGCCGAGCGGTGGGCAGCGGCGGCGATCTCGTCCAGATCGGCCCGGACCGGATGGTCCGGCCCCAGCTCCTGCTCGATCAGCTCGATATAGCCGATCATGACGCCCAGCATGTTGTTGAAGTCGTGGGCCACGCCGCCGGCCAGCCGGCCCACCGCCTCCAGCTTCTGGGCCTGCACCAGCGCGTCGCGGCTGCGGGCCAGCTCGGCGCTGCGCCGCGCCACCTGACGCCGCAACGACCAGTTCCACAGCACGAAGCCCAGCACCAGCAGGCTCAACGGCACCAGCACGAAGGCCACCTTCTCGATCACCTCGCGCCACTCCAGCGACGGTTCCGCGTAGACACCCATCCACTTCTCGTAGATGCGGCGGTACTCGCCGGTCTCCTCGATGATCTTCAAGCCCTCGCTCAGCTTGGCCAGCAGCGCCCGCTGGCCCTGGTCGACGGCGAAGCAGTAGCCGGCCGAAGCCAGCGCCTGCTTGCCCACCCGCAGTCCGTCTATGCCCTGCGCCTCGATCTCGTACAGCGCGGTCAGCCGCGAGACCAGGGCGCAGTCGTGCTCGCCGGCGGCCAGCTGGCGCAAGGCCTGCTCCTGGTCGGCGACCAGCGTCAGCTTCTCCTCCAACCCGTGCTCCACAGCCCAGTCGTGCATCAGGTCGCCGCGCTGGACCGCGAGGCGCTTGCCGGCCAGCGCGGCGGCCGTGGCCGGCGGCGGCTCCGCGCCGGCACGCACCACGGCCACGTAGTGGTTGACCGTGTGCGGCGCGGTGAAGTCGAAATCCCGATCGCGCGCGGGCGAGTACAGCATGCCCTGGATGGCGTCGATCTCGCCGCGCTTCAGCGCGCGCCGGATCTCGGCCCAGGGCCCCAGTCGGATCTCGACATCCAGACCCAGCTCGCGGGCGATGGCCCGGGTCAAATCCACGTTGTAGCCGGCCGGCAGACCGTGCTGATCGATGAACTCGAACGGAGGGTAGTCCTCGTCTCCGCCCACCACCAGGCGCCGCTTTGACGGCAGCTCCAGGCCGGCGAACCACTTGGCGTGCAGCTGGCGGAAGGTGCCGTCGGCCATGACCAGGGCCAGGCCCTCGTTCAGCAGCGCCAGCGTCTCCCGGTCGCCCTCGGTGACCGCGAAGCAGAAGTCCTGCCGAAAGTCCTCGATGGGGTTGTCGACAACCTGCAGCCCCTCGATGCCCAGCTGCTGGATCAGGCGCAGCGCCACCAGGCGCGGGATGACCACCGCGTCGTGGCGCCCGGCGGCCAGCTGGCGCAGCGCCTCGGCAAAGGTCTCCAGGGTGACGATGTCGAAGTCGCGCGGCTGGCGGCGCAAGAACTCCTCGGCGTTGTCGCCGCGCATGACCGCCACCCGCCCGCCGGCCAGGTCGGCCAGCCCGTGCACGTCGCGTGCATCGGCGCGCACGATGATGGCGCCATGAAGCGACATGTAGGGAAAGGTGAAGTCGAACAGGGCCTCGCGCTCCGGGGTACGCCCCACCAAGGGCAAGGCATCCAGCCGATCCTCGGCCAGCAGGCCCTTGACCTCGGCCCAGGGGCCGGTGTGGAAGGTGACCGTGCGGTCCATGGCCTTGAGCGCCGCGCGCAGCAGCTCGACCGCGAAGCCGTCGGCCCGGCCCCGGGCGTCGCGCAGGCTGAAGGGCGGATAGGCGACCTCGGCGCCGGCGCGGATCGGCTCCCGGACGATCGCGTCCGCTGCCGCAGCGGCGCCAGCCGGACTCAGCGGGACGGCGGCCAGCAGCAGCGCCAGCCGGGCCGCCCAGCCCAAGGCGCGGCAGCGCCCGGCTGGCCGGTGCCACGGCCGGGCAAAGCGGCAGGCGGAGCCGCTGCCTGCTGTCATGTCGACGCGGCCCATACTCGCCCTCTCAGCTCAGATCGACAGCATGCGCTCCAGCGCCAGGGCGGCGTCGCGCTTGACGGCCGGGTCGAGTTGGACCAGCTCGGTGGGCTCGGGCAGGCTGCGCAGGGCGTCGCGTAACTTCTTCAGGCTGATGCGGAACATGTTGGGACACAGCGAGCGGGCCAGCGGCAGGATGGTCTTGTTCGGGTAGCTGTCGGCCAGCCGGCGCACCAGGTTGATCTCGGTGCCGATGACCAGGGTCGCGCCGGAGGCGGCCTGCTCGGCCTGCTCGACGATGTAGGCGGTCGAGCCGTCACCGTCGGCCGCGGCCACCACCTCGACCGGGCACTCGGGATGCACGATCACCCGGCAGCCCGGATGCTGCCGGCGGGCGGCGGCGATCTGCTCGGTGGTGAAATGGGTATGCACGTGGCAGTAACCGCGCCACAACAGCACCCGGACGCGCTTCAGGGTCTCGGCGTCCAGCCCGCCGCCCGGCGCGGTCGGATCCCAGACCGCCACCTCGTCGTCGTCCACGCCCAGCTTGCGGGCCGTGTTGCGGCCCAGGTGCTCGTCGGGGAAGAAGAACACCAGCGGCCGCTGGCCGAAGGCCCACTCGAAGGCCCGCGGCGCGTTGGACGAGGTGCACACCGTGCCTCCATTGCGGCCCACCAGGGCCTTGAGCGCGGCCGAGGAGTTCATGTAGACCACCGGCATGACCGCGTCGGCGCCGCGGGCCGCGGCCACGGTGCGCCAGGCCTGCTCGGCCTGATCCGTGGGCGCGAAGTCGGCCAGCGGACAGCCCGACTGCGGGTCGGGCTGCAGCACCCGCTGGCTCTCGCGGCGCAGCACCTCGGCCGCCTCGGCCATGAAGCGCACCCCGCAGAAGACGATGAACTCGGCGCCGGCGGCATCGCGGGCCCGGCGCGACAGCTCGTAGGAGTCGCCGACGAAGTCGTTCAGGGCCACCACCTCGGCCCGCTGGTAGTGGTGGGTCAACACCACCAGCCGCTCGCCCCAGCGCTGCTTGAGCTCGACGATCTCGTCGAACAGGCCGCGCTCGGCCTCGGTCAAGTGCTGCTTGGGATCCATGCTCACCCGCTCCTCCTCTCCCGCCGGCTTGTCACGGCGACGGGGCTCAACGCCGCATCTCGTAGACCAAGTGGCCCAGCTCGGGCAGCAGCACCGCCTCCAGCGCCAGGCGCACCGCGTTGGGCGAGCCCGGCAGGGCCGCCACCAGCACCGGCCGCCGCTCGGGCCCCAGCCGGCAGACGGCCGCCGCCGCCCGGCTGAGCATGGCCGGGGTGCCGATCTCATCGAAGCTCAAGCGGCGAAACAGCTCGCCGAAGCCCGGCAGCCAGGTGCGCACCAGCGGCTGCAGCGCCTCCAGCGTCAAATCCTGGCTGGAGATGCCGCTGCCGCCGGACAAAAACACCGCGTCGACCCGTTCGTCCGCGCCCAGCTCGGCCAGCACCGCCCGGATGGGCTCCAGCCCATCGGCCACCAGCCGCCGGGCCACCACCTGCTGGCCGGCCGCTGCGCACAGCTCGGCCATCAGCGGGCCGGAGCGGTCCTCACCGGCCGCACGCGAAGAGCTGACCGTGACCAGGGCCACGGCCACGGTCTGCGGAGCATCGTGCTTGTGCTCGCGGTGTCCCATGGCGGCCTCAGCGGATGATCGATGGGTCCATGATCAAGCAGACCAGGATGGCGGCCACGGCCAGCGGGCAGACGTAGCGCAGCAGCACCGACCACAGCGGCCGCAGCCGGAAATGCGCATTGCCCTGCGCCACCTCCCCGGCGGCCCGGCCGATGCCCCAGGCCCAGCCGACCACGATGCAGATCAGCAGCGCGCCGAAGGTCAGCGTCAGCTTGCCGAAGATCTTGTCCATCAGATCCAGAAAGCCCAGCGTCTGGCCCTGCAGCTCGACCACGTTCGATAGCCAGCCCACCGCGCCCAGGCTCAGGGCCGAGGGCACCCCGACGCCGAAGGCCAGCCCGCCCACCACCGCGGTGGCTCTTCGCCGCGACCACTTGCGCTCGTCGACCAGGTAGGCGGTGACCACCTCCAGCAGCGACACGGCCGAGGTGATCGCGGCCAGCGCCAGCAGCACGAAAAAGGCCGTGCCGAAGACGATGCCGCCGTAAGGCTGCCATGGCATCTTGGAGAACACGCTGGGCAGCACGGCGAAGATCAGCCCGGCGCCGCCCTCGTCCACTCCGGGCTGTATGCCGGCCAGGCTCAGAGCCGGCAGCACCATCAGCCCGGCCATGATGGCGATCGAGGCGTCGGCCCCGGCCACCCACCAGGCCGAGGTGACCAAGTTGTCGCGCCGCGAGATGTAGGAGCCGTAGGTCACCATGGCCCCCATGCCCAGGCTCATGGAGAAGAAAGCCTGGCCCATGGCGGCCACCACCACCTTGGCGTTGAGCTTGGAGAAATCGGGCGAGAGGTAGAACTCCAGCCCGGCGTCGGCGCTGGGAAGGGTGACCGAGCGGATCACCAGCAGCACCAGCATGACCAGCAGGGTGGGCATCAGTATCTTGGCCCAGCGCTCGATGCCGCGCTTGACCCCGCCGACCACCACCAGGATGCACAGGCCCATGAACAGCGCGTGCAGCAGCAGCTGCTGCCACCACGATCCGGCGAAGGACTGGAACACTGCCACCGAGTCGGTCTGGGCGGAGAAGGTACTGGACGCCGTCTTGACCACGTAGCCCAGGGTCCAGCCGGCCACCACGCTGTAGTAGGACAGGATGGCCAGACCGGTCAGCACCCCCAGCGCGCCCACCAGCCACCACAGCCCGCGCGGCAGCACCTTGCGCACCGCGCCCACCGGATTGCGCCGGGTGTGGCGGCCGAGCGATAGCTCGGCCAGCATGACCGGCACGCCCACCAGCACCACGCAGACCAGGTAGATCAGCAAAAAGGCGCAGCCGCCGTTGTTGGCCGCCTCGGTCGGAAAGCGCCAGATGTTGCCCAGCCCGATGGCCGAGCCGGCCGCGGCCAGCACGAAGCCGGCCTTCGAGCCCCACATGCCCCGCTTCTGATCGGCGGCGCTGTCGGGCGCCACCTGCTGCTGTTGTTCGGCTGCCATGATCGACGCACTCCTCCGTCCGTCGGCATCCGCCCCGCCAGCCCGCAGCAGAGCCCTTCAGCATCACGGGGTATATCGCGCCAAGGCCCGGAAAACAACCGCGTCAATGCCGAATCGCCGCTGCCGCGGGCAGCGGCAGGCGCGTCGGGGTCGGCACACCAGGCTGTCGAGGCGGAGACGGCCAATGGCCCGCTCAGCCCACCAGCCGGCCCAGGCTGCGGTAGATGCGAGCCACCGGAGCTAGCCGACCCGCCGGAACACCAGCACCCCGTTCCAGAAGGTGGGGTGGCGGTTGCCGGCGGTGCGCCGGTCGAGCAACACCTCGTAGTCGTGCCGGGACTGCTGCATGAAGTCGTAGGTGGCCCGCCGGTTGTCGGCCGCGTTGGTGTCGTCGACCAGCACCACGCAGTCGGCGGTGAAGAAGGGCTCGGCCAGTTCCAGGCCGCGCAGCTGGTCGCGGTAGCGGTGCTGGGCGTCGTAGATGTAGAAGCCGATGGGGCCCTGGTGCTGACTGCGGAAGTAATCGACGTAGTCCATCTCGAAGAAGCTGTGCCGCTCGGAGCGCAGCCGTTCGAAGTTGCGGTAGAAGGCCCGCCGGGCGATGCGATCGTTTAGCCCGTAGGCCAGTTTGCTCAGGCCGCGAAAGGCCGGCCGGCCCCGGGCATCCTTCTTGGCCGCGGTGCTGAAGTTGTCGATGCCGATGCAGCGCTTGTCCGGGTTGCCCGCCAGCCCGGCCAGGAAGGTGAAGCCCTGCCACACGCCCACGTTGACAAAGGCCGCCTCATCGTCGAGCAAGGATACGGCCTTGTCGATAATTGCGGCGATGCAGTAGGTCGACGCGCGCGCCATGCCGCACAGCCGGCCCAGCGCGACCCTCCGTTCGAAATCGCCGGCCGGCAGGGCCGCGTTGTAGACGTCGAGGCTCAACCCCGCCCGGGCGCAGGCCTGCAGCGCGAAGGCCGCCAGCAGGCCGTCGGGAAAGGGCATCTCGGGATGCACCAGCCGAAAGGCCAGCCCAGTCAGGTAGTCGCGCAGCGGATCGAGCCGCACCGCCCGCGCTTGCGGTGCCTCCGCTCCTTCCATCGTCATGACCGCCGTGCTCATGCTCGCACTCCTTTCCGGCGCGCGCAGCAGTGCCCGCACGCCGCCACAGGCGCCGCAGCTGCGGCGCCCGGCTCGTCGTTCGCAGCGGCTCCGCGCCGACCGCCGCAAGCCATGCTGCGGGCGGCCGCCGGCCGCTCATCTCACTCGTGTTGTTCCCCGGCCTCGAAAGCCGGTCAGCGAAGTTGCAAGAACGGGACCAACCCCTGTCGGCTTGTATGTGGTGCCAAGCCCCCGAAACCGCGTCTCCATTACCCCGGTCAGGTGTGAACCACGTTCACAGTGTTGTACGCGACGGCGAGCCGCGCTTGCCGGCCGCGGCGAAAGGTGGCAGAAGGAGACCAGACCGGGAGGCGCCATGCGCATCGGGATTCTGGGTGCGGGCCTGATCGGCCGCGAGCATCTGACCGGGCTGCGCGATCTGATCGACCGCGGGCTGGTCGACGCGGCGCTGGCCGGGGTCTACGACCCCGACGCCGAGCGGGCGGCGGCGGCGCGGGCCGACTTCGGCATCGAGCGCGGCTACGACGCGGCCGAGGCCCTGATCGCAGCGCCGGATATCGAAGTGGTCTTCGTCACCGCCTGGACCGGCAGCCACCGCGACCTGGTCGCGGCCTGCTGCGCCGCGCACAAGCCGGTCTTCTGCGAAAAACCGCTGGCGCGCGACCTGGCCGAGGCCCGGGCCATGCTGGCCGCGGTGGAGGCGGCCGGCATCGCGCACCAGCTCGGGTTGATCCTGCGCACCAGCCCGGCCTTCGGCATGCTGCGCCAGCTGTGCGCCGAGCACCGGGAGGCGCTGGGTCGGCTGATGGCGGTGGGCTTTCGCGACGACCAGTACTTCCCCATCCAGGGCCGCTACGCCTCGCGCTGGCGCTGCAACGCGGAGCTGGCCGGCGCCGGCACCTTCTTGGAGCACTCCATCCACGACGTGGATCTGATGCGCTGGCTCTTCGGCGACTTCGACCGCGTGCTGGCGGCCACCGGCAACTTCGCCGGCCACCGCGGCATCGAGGATCTGGCTGCGGTCACCGCCCGGCTGGCGAGCGGCGCCCAGGTGCAGTTCCTGTCGCTCTGGCACCAGATCCTGAGCCGCCCCTCGCAGCGCCGGCTGGAGGTGTTCTTCGAGCGCGGTCGCATCGCGGTCGAGGGCGAGACCTTCGGCCCGATCGAGCTGGAGCTGGGCGAGCGTCCGGCCGAACGCATCGAGCCGGCCGCCGTCGCCCGGACCTATCTGCAGGCCAACCCCGACCTGCTGGAGCTGGGCCTGCAGGTGGCCGCGCCGCAGGCGGTCGAGGACTACCGCTTCCTGGCGGCCGTGGCCGCCGGCCGGCCGCCCGAGCCGGGCTTCGCCGCCGGGGTGGCCGCCCACGAGGTGGTCGCCGCCGCCTACCGGGCGGCCGCTGCCGGCTGCGCGGTGGTGTTGCCGCTACCCTGAACCCGGTGGTAATCTCGCTGCCATGGCTGTGCTCGATAAAGAAAACAACCTCGAGTTCGAGTCGGTGGCCGAGTTCCTCGGCCACTACGACTCGCACATCTCCAAGGGGGGCCTCTACCTCGACGCCGAGGGCGATTGGCCGCTGCGCCAGCAGCAGACCTTCACCATCGTCATCGTCGGCGAGCCGCGCCGGGCCGCGGTGCAGGCCGAGGTGGTCTTCTGCGGCGGCGGCAAGGTCGGCCTGCAGCTGGCCGCCGACCCGGCCCAGCAGAAGGCGGTCGACGGGCTGGTGCGCGTCCTGCGCGCCGACGCCGAAGGCGCCGGCGGCGCCCGCGGGCCCTTGGCCACACCGCAGCTCAAGGACGACGGCACCGTGCTCTACGACTCGGCGGCCGACTTCATCGGCGACTACGAGGCCAACATCATGTCCGGCGCCATGTACGTCCAGTCGCCGCGGCCCTGGCCCAAAGGCAAGACCCTGACCTTCATGATCCGGGTGCGCGGCGAGGACGACCTGGACATGCCGCTGCAGGCCAAGGTGCTGGTGGCCGACCAGGGCCTGGTCGGCCTGGAGCCGGTGCTGGACGAGGCCGCCCACGCGGGTTTGGCCGGGCTGGCCGAGGTGGCCGCCGAGATCGCGGCCGAGCAACCCGAGGAAGACGAGGACGACGCGGCGGAGCAGGCGGCCGGGGGGGCGGACGCCAGCGCCGTTGCGGCCCCCGCGACCGGCGGCGACAAGCCCGTCAGCCGCGGTCTGGTCTACGCCACCCGCGACGCCGCCGAGTTCGGCCCGGTGGAGCTGTTCGACATTCGCCCGGACGTCAAGCCGCAGACCACCCTGGTCGGGCTGGTGGCCTCGGTGGTGGCCGCCCGCCGGCCGCTGCGGCTGGAGCTGGTCAGCAACCAGATCAGCCTGGCCTTCCGCTTCAAGGCCGACGGCTCGCTGGTCGACTTCACCGGCCCCAACTCCGAGGCCGACCTGCTCAAGCGGCTGGTCGAGGCCGATTTTCTGGACAAGGAGCAGGCCGCGGAGCTTACGGCCGAACTGACCCCGGCCCAGACCGCGGTCGAGATGCTCACCGAGCGCAAGCTGGTCAACCGCCAGCAGCTGATGATCGCGGTCGGCCAGCAGGCGATCGACGCCTTCGAGTCGGTGCGCGCCGCCGGCGAGGTGCCCTTTCGGGCCTTTGCCGAAAAGGACGTCTACGAGGACGGCCTGCCCTTCGCCGCCTTCGCCGTCCGCTGGCTGGAGGAGTCGCTGCGCAAGCTGCCGGCCGACCAGGTCAAGGCCCTGCTCAAGCCGCTGTGGCAGCGTGCCCTGCTGACGCGGCCCGACTCGCGCTGGCCGGTGGCCGAGATGAGCCTGGATGCGGCCGGCCGGCGCTTCGCCGACAACCTCGACGGCGCCAAGCCGCTGCCAGCCCTGGTGGCCTCCTTCGACAAGGGCCAGCGGGACAAGCTGTTCCGGCTGGCGGTGGCGTTGCGCTGCCTGCGCGCGGTCGACCTGGTGCGCCCAGCCGCCAGCGACCCCAAGAACCGCGAGCGGCTCGAGGAGCTGCGGCGCGAGGTGGCCGCGGCCGAGAAGGGCAGCCGCTTCGACCAGGCCGGGGTGCACTGGAGCGCCCACTGGGACATGTACGGCCCGGCCATGCGGGAGCTGCAGCGCAAGTACGGCCGTGGCAGCCCGCTGAGCCGCCTGGGCGACGAGGCGGCCGGGCTGTGCCGGCAGCGGATCGAGATGGCCAAGCTGGCCAACGAGGTGCTGGCCGACGCCCACACCCGCCAGCAGTACCGCCGCGAGCAGATCGCGCCGACGCTACTCGAAGAGTCGGCCCGGATGATCTTCCGCAAGGGCCAGGCCCAGATCGGCGACGACAACCCCCGCGGCGCCCTGCCCCTGCTGGAGATGGCGGTCGAACTCGATCCCGACAACACGGAGTACCGCGACCAGCTCCAGCGCCTCAAACAGCACCTGAAAAAGACCGGACGCCGATAGCCCGCCGAAGCCGAGGCGAAGGCGGGGGGAATCTAACGCCCTTCGGCCAGGGCCCGCTCGACCTGCTCGACGAACTTGTCGATGGGCTGGGCGCCGCTCAAGCGGTGGCCGTCGATGAAGCAGGTGGGTGTGCCGCGCACGCCCAGCTCTTTTCCCAGGGCGATATCGCGCTCGACGCGGTCGGCGTAGCGGCCGCTGTCCAGCGCGCCGTGGAAGCGGTGCAGATCCAGGCCGAGCCGGGCGGCGTAGTCGGCCAGCGCGGTGCGGCCGAGCTTGCGCTGGTTTTCGAACAGCAGATCGTGCATCTGCCAGAAGCGCCCCTGGGCGCCGGCGGCCAGCGCGGCCTGGTGGGCCAGGTGGGCGTCGCGGTGCATGGGCAGCGGCATGTGCTTGAACACCACCCGCACCCGGTTGGGATAGCGCTCCAACAGCTCGGCCAGGGTGTCGGCCAGCCGGCCCGAGAAGGGGCACTGGAAGTCGGAAAAGACCACCACGTCGACCGCGGCGCCGGGCGCACCCACCCAGTAGGAGTCGTCCAGCGGCACCCGACCCACATTCGCGGGCGGCCGGGGCCGCGCGGCCGGTCGCGGCCGGGCGGCGGGGCGCCGCCGGGGCCGGGCCTCGGCCACCCGCTCACTGTGGCCGCAGGCGGTCAGCCGCCGGTAGAGGGCGTCGCCGCCGCCGCCGGCGGCCCGGGCGGCCGGCAGCAGCTCGTCGATCAGGGCCGCGAAGCGCTCGACGGGCTGGGCGCCGCGCAGCTCGCGGCCGTTGATGAAGAAGGTCGGCACCCCGTTGGCGCCCAGCCGCTCAGCCGCGGCCTGGTCGCGCTCGATGCGAGCGAGCAGCTGCGGGTCGGCGAAGTCGGCGGCGAAGCGCTGCATGTCCAGGCCGAGCTGGTCGGCCAGGGCGAAGGGCGTCTCGGCGTCCAGCTCGCGGGCGTGCTCGAACAGCAGGTCGTGCATCTGCCAGAAGCGCCCCTGGCGCCCGGCCGCTGCCGCCGCCTTGGCCGCCGGCAGGGCCTGCTGGTGGAAGGCCAGCGGGTTGTGGCGAAAGACCAGCCGCAGCTGGCCCGGATAGCGCTCGATCAGCGCGTGCAGGGTGGGCACCACCTTGCGGCAGAAGGGGCACTGGAACTCGGAGAACTCGACGATGGTCACCAGGGCCCGCTCGCCGGCACCCAGCATCGGAGCGTCGTCCGGTACCGCCACCTGGTAGATGGGCGGATCGCCCTGGACGCAGGCCGGCTGTCCCGCCTTCGCCTGCCCGGCCGCCGGCCGGCTCGGGCTCTCGGTCGACACCGGCCGCTCGAGCCCGCCGGCCGCCCGGCCGGCGGCGCAGGCCGGCAGCAGCAAGGCCAGACCGAGCGCCAACCAAGGCCCGCCGATCCCCGATCCCGCTCTCGCGCGCAGCATGTCCACCTCCCAGTGTCCCATTCTTGTACCAGCAATCTGCCGCCGGATCACGCGGCCCGCCGGCGAGCGGACCCGGACCCAGCCAATACCGGATCGAGGTTCCTGGCCCCGCGGGTCAGGCCCCGCGGGTCAGGAGCCGAGTTTATCGGTCGGTTTCAGATGCGGTGTGGTTGCGGAAGGTCGAGGCTGGCTCAGATCGGGTCGCAGGCGTCGCCGATGCCGTCGCCGTCCGAGTCCTCTTGCCCGGGGTTGGCGTGGACGGGGCAGTTGTCGCAGACATTGCCCACCCCGTCGTTATCCATGTCGGTCTGGCCCGCGTTCGGGGTATTGGGGCAGTTGTCGCAAGCATCGCCCACCCCATCGCCATCGCTGTCGAGCTGATCGGCGTTGGGGGTGGCCGGGCAGTTGTCGCAGGCATCGCCCACCCCATCGCCATCGCTGTCGAGCTGATCGGCATTGGGGCTGGACGGGCAGTTGTCGCAGACATCGCCCACCCCGTCGCCGTCGGCGTCGGCCTGATCCGGGTTGGCATCACCGGGACAGTTGTCGCAGGCATCGCCCACCCCATCGCCATCGCCATCCTCCTGGCCGGGGTTTGGCGTGGCCGGGCAGTTGTCTTCGGCGTCGATCACCCCGTCGCCGTCGGAGTCCGGCTCCTCGACGCAGCACTCGCAGTCCTCGTCGCAGGCGTCACCGGTGCCGTCGCCGTCGCAGTCGGCCTGATCCGGATTGGCATCGGCCGGGCAGTTGTCGCAGACGTCGCCCACGCCGTCCCGGTCGCTGTCGAGCTGGGTGGCGTTGGCGACTGCCGGGCAGTTGTCGCAGTCGTCGCCCACCCCATCCCCATCGCTGTCGAGCTGGTTGGGGTTGGGCTCCTGGGGACAGTTGTCGCAGGCATCGCCGACGCCGTCGCCGTCGCCATCCACCTGGTCGGGATTGGCCGCCTGGGGGCAGTTGTCGCAGACGTCGCCCACCCCATCTCCATCGCTGTCGAGTTGGGTGGCGTTGGGCGTGGCCGGGCAATTGTCGCAGGCATCGCCCACCCCATCCCCATCGCTGTCGAGCTGTCCGCCGTTGGCATCGCCCGGGCAGTTGTCGCAGGCGTCGCCCACTCCGTCGCCGTCGGCATCGGCCTGGCCGGGGTTGGCGTCATCGGGGCAGTTGTCGCAGGCGTCGCCCACCCCGTCGCCGTCGCCGTCGGCCTGGTCGGGGTTGGCATCCGCGGGGCAGTTGTCGCAGGCGTCGCCCACCCCGTCGCCATCCGTATCCTCCTGGTCGGGGTTGGCGTCGGCCGGGCAGTTGTCCTCGGCGTCCGCCACCCCGTCTCCGTCCGCGTCCGGCGGCTCGGTGCAGCAGGCGCAATCGGCGTCGCAAGCATCGCCGATCCCGTCTTCATCGCAATCGGCCTGGTCCGGGTTGGCATCATCTATGCAATTGTCGCAGGCATCGCCCACCTCGTCGCCGTCGCCGTCGGCCTGCTCCGGGTTGGCATCCCCGGGGCAGTTGTCGCAGGCGTCGCCGACGCCGTCGCCATCGACATCGGCCTGCGCCGGATTGGCCGCCGCCGGGCAGTTGTCGCAGGCGTCGCCCACCCCATCACCGTCGATGTCCTGCTGGCCCCCGTTGGCCAGCTCGGGGCAGTTGTCGCAGGCGTCGCCGCGGCCGTCGCCGTCGCGGTCGGCCTGCTCGGGGTTGGCCA
>CAYVQE010000098.1:0-24094 GCA_964454005.1 uncultured Myxococcales bacterium | reverse complement strand
GAGATGAAGGTCTCTTTGTTGGGTTGGATGTCGACCTCGAGGGTCTTGGTTTTTCCGGCTTCTTTTAGCTCGATGTCGTGGGAGCCCTTGCTGAGCGGTAGGTTGGCGAAGGAGCCGTTGCCTTGGCTGTGGCCGTCTACGATGACTTCTACGCCGCCGCGGACCGAGATGGAGAAGAAGCCGTCTATGCCGGGGCGGGCGGTGTTCATGCTGGGGGGGGCGTCGCCGCGGCCGTCGCCGTCGCTTTCGCTGAACAGGGTGAAGAGGATCAGGGCGCCGACCAACACGGCCATGAAGATCAGCAGCAGCACGCGCCAGTCCGACAGCGGGCTGGGCTTATCGTCCGCGGTGCGATCCGAGCGGCCGGTGGCGTCCATGGGTGAGGGCTTGGCCTGGGTGGCGGCGTGCTGGATGCCGGCTCTTTCGGCCGGGCGGGCTGTTTTGGGGCCGCCTTTTTGTGCCCCGGCGGCCTGGCGCTGGCGGGCGGCCTGGCGGCGGGCGCGGGGTTGGGTCATCTCGGGGTCGGTGCCGATGGCGTCGGGGTCCTCGTCGTCTTCGGCGCTGATGTCCTCGGGTTCGTCGGTGTCGGCCTCCGCCAACCCCTCGCCGTGCACCGCGGTCTGCTGGCCCTGGCGCTCGGCCATGATCTCCTCGTAGCGCCGGTTGGCCGTCATCGGCGGCGGGGCCAGGCCGATCTGGGTGTCCTTGGCGTCGAGCATCTCGAAGCCGGTCGACATCAAGATCTCGCGCTCCTGCTCCTGATCGGCGTCGCGGATGGCGCGGTCGCGGGCCCGGAGCTCGGTGGTGAACAGGGTCTTCATGTACTCGGCCAGAAAGTCCGACTGCTCCACCGACGAGCCCTTGAGCAGCTTGTGCAGCGCGCGCTCCATGTCCTTGCAGCTCTTGAAGCGCCGCTTGGGGTTGCGCCGCATGGCCTTGCGCAGCACGCGCACCAGCCGCCGCGGCACGTCCTTGCGCAGCACCCTGAGCGGCGGCACCTCGCAGGCGTCGACCGCCTCCATGGTGCTGTAGTCGGTCTGGCGCTGGAACAACCGGGTGCCGGTCAGGATCTCGTAGAACACCACCGCCAGCGAGAACTGATCGGTGCGGTGGTCGAGCTCCTTGCCGCGCACCTGCTCGGGCGACATGTAGGCGTACTTGCCCTTGAGCACCCCGGCCTGGGTGTGGCTCAGCCGGGCCTCGGCCTTGGCGATGCCGAAGTCGCACAGCTTGGGCACCCCGTCGAAGGCCACCATGATGTTCTGCGGGCTGACGTCGCGGTGGATCACCCGCAGCGGCCTGTCCTCGTACTCGGCCACCTCGTGGGCGTAGTGCAGCCCGGCCAGCGCGGCGCACATCACCTTGACCACGAACTGTAACGGCAGCTCGCGCTTCAGCGCTCGGTTGCGTTCGGCGATCTGCAGCAGATCGCGGCCGAAGATGTACTCCATGGCCAGGTAGGGCACGCCCTGGTCCTCGCCCACGTCGTACAGGTGGACCACGTTGGGGTGCTTGAGGCAGGCGGCGATGCGCGCTTCGTCGAGGAACATGTCGAGCACTTCGCGGTCGGTGTCAAGGTCGCCGCGGATGCACTTGACGATCACGGCCCGCTCGAAGTTGTGCAGCCCGCCCTGGGAGGCGAGGTAGATCTCGGACATCCCGCCTACGGCGATGCGCTTGATCAGCTGGTACTTTCCCAGTTGCGTCAACCGGGCCATGGTGCGCCTGTTCTCCCGCTCGACCGTTCCCCGGTCATACCACAGTAAGGGCCGGATTCAAAGCACTGGCGCCGCCTTGCGCCGGCTGGTAGAGCTTTACGGCTGGAGGTGCGATGGCCGATCTGGAGCTGTTCGCCGCCTGCCCGCCCGGGCTGGAAAGCGTGCTGGCTGACGAGCTGGCGGCGCTGGGCTGCGCTGTCGGCCGGCGGCGCAGCGGCGGGGTGGACTTCGCCGGCGGCTGGGCCGAGCTGGCCCGGGCCAACCTGGGCCTGCGCTGCGCCAGCCGGGTGCTGCTGCGGCTGGCGGAGTTCGGCGGGGCGCACCTGGCCCAGCTCGACCGCCGGGCCCGCAAGCTGGACTGGGCGGCCTGGCTGCCGGCCGGCGCGGCGCTGCGGGTGCGCGCCCGCTGCAGCCGCTCGCGCATATACCACTCCCGGGCCGCGGCCGAGCGCGTCGAGCGGGCGGCGGCCGAAGCCATGGGCGGCCGCATCGTACGCGGCCGCACCCAGCCGGCGATCGAGATCCAACTGCGCATCGTACGCGACCGGGCTGTGCTCAGCCTGGACAGCTCGGGCGAGCCGCTGTGGCGCCGCGGCCACAAGCAGGAGGTCACCGCTGCGCCGCTGCGCGAGCACCTGGCCGCCGGCGCGCTGCGGCTGGCCGGCTACGACGGGTGTACGCCGCTGCTCGATCCGCTCTGCGGCTCGGGCAGCTTTCTGCTGGAGGCGGCCGAGATGGCGCTGGGCCGGGCGCCCGGGCTGGCACGCGATTTCGCCTGCCTGGCCTGGCCGGCCTGCGACCGCGACGCCTGGCAGGCCGAGCGCCGTCGGCTGCGTGCGGCCGAGCGCGAGCGGCCGGCGGCCGGCCTTTTCGGCTCGGACCGCTCGGGCGGCGCGGTGGGCGTCAGCCGGCGCAACCTGCGCCGGGCCGGGCTGGAGGAGCAGGTCGAGATCGAGCGCCGGCCGCTCGAGCAGCTCGACCCGCCGGCCGCGGCCGGGCTGTGGATCTGCAACCCGCCCTACGGCGGCCGGCTGGGCGGGGCCGAGACCGAGGCGCTGCACCGGGCCATGGGCCGGGTCGCCCGCGAGCGCTTCAGCGGCTGGCGCATCGCCCTGCTGACCGCCCGCGAGCCGCTGGCCCGCGCCACCGGCCTGGACTTCACCCGGGTCAGCCCCCCGCTGGCCCACGGCGGCCTCGATGTCCGCCTCTACCAGACCGCCGTGCTCGACTGAGCCCGGCTGCCAAATTCCCTCGGGCCCAGGGCGGTAGGTGGGTCCAAGTCCTCTGTCGCAGGCCGGGTGGGGTGAATATCGAACCGAGCATCCGAGTCGAGATCCTGGCAGCCATGTTGTGGTAGAACGGTGGGGCCGAGAGAACGGCGGTCGGCGAAAAGGAGACGGACATGAAACGGATGCGTGTCGGGTTGGCCCTGGTGTTCGGTTTTGCGCTGTTGACCGGTGTGTTCGCCGGCTGCTTCATCGGCGGGGGCGGGGGTACCGCCTGCTACCAGGAAGATCCCAAGGCCTGCACCGAATTCACCGGATCGATCTATTCCAAGGCCATGGTCGAGTCGAGCTGCGAGTACAAGGTGCGCTCGAGTTGCCCGACCGAGGACCTGGTGGGCAAGTGTTCCCTGAACACCAACGGACCCAACGAATTCGTGATCTTCTACTACGCGCCGGAGCACAGCCTGGAGACCGCCGAGCAGACCTGCGACGAGGCCAACGGCGATTTCATGACCCCATAGCGGCTCCACCCGGCGTCCCTTCCCCTCGCCTGCACCGTAGGACGTCGCCTTGACATCAGATCATCATCGCATCATGATGATGGTATGAGGACGACGGTCGACATCGATGATGATCTGCTGGCGGCCGCCCGGGCCTTGGCCAAGGCAAGATAACGCGAGCCTCGGTGAGGTCCTGTCGGATCTGCTGCGCCGCGGTCTGCGAGTTCGGGCCCGGGCCCGAACTCGAGCAAAGGGCGAATCCGGGTTTCCGGTCTTCGAGGTGGGACCCGACGCACCCGCGATCACACCCGAGTTCGTCAAGCAGATCGAGGACCGGTCTTGAGCGGAACCCTGCTCGGCTTGGCCATCCACAACCAGGGCAAGCTGGCCTCCTTCGATCGAGGCATCCGCACCCTCTCGCCCGCCCCTGATGAGCGCTAGCAGCACCTGAAGCTCATTCCTTGCTGACAGCCGAGGCGTTCTTGGCTTCGGCCGCGGCAGGGGTAGCTCCCCGGCCGGTTTTCGTGGTGCGTTGTTCCCCGGGCGCGGTCGTCAGTCGATGATCGCGGGCACCTCGCCGCCGGGGTGGCCGTAGTGCGGCACGACCTGCGGGGGGCCGCGATGGCCGGGGTCGACGAAGCGCTTTTCGTCGATCGCGTAGTACAGACAGCCGACCTCCTGGCTGGGGCGGGAGCGGATGAAGTCTTCCGCCGTGTCCAGTGCCTCGAGCCAGGTCAGCTTCATGGCTCGGGGTCGGGGGTATGGGCGTTGGGGTGCTTGTGGCGGCTGGTCGGGCTGGGCTATGGTCGGTTCTATCGCGTGCAGCTCGTCGCTCGGCCCGCTGGCGGGCCGGACTGGAGGGGTCATGGTGGGTCGGATTGCTTGGCGGTGGCTGGTGGTGTGGACGGTGGCGCTGGGTTTGGCGCTGGCGGCCGGCTGCCCCAAGGCCGAGGGGCAGCGGATCGACGGAGCGGACGATGCCGGGCGGGCCGGCCAGGGCGAGCAAGCCGGACAGGCCGGACAGGCCGACCGGGACGAGCAGGCCGAAGAGCTAGAGCTGGTGGAGTGGTCGGGCGAGTTCGACGCCGGTTGGAAGAAGGTCGATTCGCTGGTCGATGAGCAGAAGTTCGAGACGGCCGCGAAGCTGGTCGGCGACATGCTGGCCGGCGCGCGCCAGCGGAAGGATTCCCAGGAGTGGGTGCGCTGTCTGATCCGCAGCGTGCAGCTGCGCACCGCGCTGCACGGCTACGAGACCGCGGTGCGCTTTCTGCGCGAGCAGCCCTGGCCCGAGGACCTGCTGGCGCGGACCACCCTGAACCTCTACTACGCCCAGGGACTGGTCAACTACACCCGCCGCTACGGCTACGAGATCCAGCAGCGCGAACGGGTGGCGGCCGCCGGGCCGGTGGATCTGAAGGCCTGGACCATGGAGCAGATCTACGCCGAGGCCCAGCGCGCCTACCACCGGGTCTGGCGCCTGCGCGAGCAGCTCGGCGCGCTGGAGGTGGCACGGCTCGACGATTACCTGCAGCTGAACAACTACCCGCGCGACATCCGGCCCACCCTGCGCGACGCGGTGGTCTACCTGTGGGTGGGGCTGCTGGCCGACACCCGCGGCTGGCGGCCGGAGCAGAGCAACCGGGTCTATCAGTTGGACGCGCAGGCCCTGCTGGGCTCCTTCGCCGGCGGTCGGGTCGAGCTGGCCGAGCCGGCGGTCCATCCCCTGCGCAAGATCGCCTTCGTGCTCGACGACCACGAGCGCTTCCACGCCGCGGCCGGCCGGGCCGAGGCGGCCTTCGAGGCGCGGCTGGAGCGGCTGCGCCGGCTGCACGCCGGCTTCAAAACCGAAGCGGCCCGCGCGCGGCTGAAGGCCGATCTGAAAGGTCGCCTCGAGGGCGTGCGCCGCCATCCCTGGTGGTCGGTGGGCATGGTCCTGCTGGCCGAGTGGACCCGGGTCGAGGATACACCCGACCACCTGGTGCGCGCCCGGCGTATCGCGCTCGCGGGTCGCAAGGCCTACCCCGACAGCATCGGCGGCAAGCGTTGCGCCCACATGGCCGCCGCCATCGAGCAGCCGGCCTTCCAGCTCGAGGCCATGGCCGCCGACGGCGCCCGCCGGCGCTCCATCGGCGTGCAGCACAAGAACCTCGACCGGCTCTATTTCCGCGCCTGGCGCTTCGACCTGAAAGAGCAGATCGAGGCCTCTGACGACTACAACCTGTTTCCCCACCAGCGCGAGATCCAGCAGTGGATCGCCGATCGCGAGCCCGACCAGCAGTGGCAGCTCGAGCTCGAGCGGCCGCCCGACTACGAGCTGCACCGCGCCTACGACACCCCACCCATGACCGAGCCCGGCCTGTGGGCCTTGGTCGCCTCGGCGCGCCAGGACTTCGCCCAGCAGGACAACGTCCGGCGCGGCGTGTGGATGGTGATCGGCGATGTGGTGCTGACCAGCCGCCGGCACCACGATCGCTTGCTGGCTACGGTCTTCGACGGTGACTCGGGCCAGCCCGTGCCCGGCGCCGAGGTGCTGCTCTACCGCCACGATTACCGCAAGGGCCACAACGTGGTGGCCACCGAGCGCAGCGGCGCCGACGGCCGAATCGAGCTGCGCGCGCCCCGGCCCGGCTCCTACTTTTTGCTGGCGCGCAAGGGCGCACATGCGGCCATCGACCGCTCGCGCCGCCAGCTGCGCCCCGAGCGCAAGGCCGGCAGCAAGACCCGCACCCTGCTGTTCACCGATCGCTCCATCTACCGCCCGCTGCAGACCCTGCACTTCAAGGCCGTGGTCTACAGCGGCCACCCCGATCGGGCCGACTGGCGCACCGCGCCCGAGCGCGCGCTGACCGTGTCGCTGCGCGACGCCAACAACCAGGTAGTGGCGAAACAGACCCTGACCAGCAACGACTTCGGCACCGCCTCGGGAAGTTTCGCCATCCCGGCCGGCCGCCTGCTGGGCCGCTGGCGGCTGGTCAGCTCGCTGTCCGGCCAGAGCGCGGTGCGCGTCGAGGAGTACAAGCGGCCCACCTTCGAGGTCGAGCTGCTCGATCCGAAACAGGCGCTGCGGCTCAACCGCCAGGCCCGCATACAAGGCCGGGCGCGCTACTATTTCGGTTTGCCGGTGGTCAGCGCCGAGGTGCGCTGGAAGGTGATGCGCTCTCCGGTCTACCCGCGCTGGTGGGGCTACTACGGCATGGCCGCAGCGGCCGGGCAGCGCAGCCAGACGGTGGCCTACGGTACGGCCGCGCTCGACGACGACGGCGAGTTCACCTTCACCTTCACTCCCGAGGCCGACGAGAGCCTGGGCGAGCAAGTCAGCTACCGCTACCGGGTCAGCGCCGAGGTGACCGACGAGGGCGGCGAGACGCGCACCGCCGAGCGCTCCTTCCGGCTGGGCTTGGTGGCGGTCGAGGCGCGCATCGAGTCGCCGGTCGCCTTCCTGCGCGCCGGCCGGCCGGCCGAGCTGACCGTGCAGCGCTCCGATCTGGACGGCACCCCGGCAGCCGGCCGCGGGCGCTGGAGCCTGCTCGCGCTCGACCAGCCAGCGCGCACGCGGCTGCCGGCCGAGCAGCCCATGGTGCGGCGGCCGGGCGCCGCCGACGAGGCGGGCTACCGCTCCGCGGGCGACCAGCTGCGGCCGCGCTGGGCGCCTGACTACCGGCCGCAAAGCGTCCTGCGCGGCTGGGCCGATGGCCGCCGGCTGGGCCGCGGTAAGCTGGTCCACGGCGAGGACGGTAAGGCCGCGCTCGAGCTGCCGGCGCTTGCGCCGGGTGCCTACCGGCTGCGCTATACCACCCGCGACCCATTCGGCGGCGAGTTCAGCACCCAGCGCGAGCTGCTGGTGGCCGGCGAGCGCACCGAGCTGGCCCTGCCGGCGCTGCTCGAGGTCGAGCGCGAGTCGGTCGCGGTGGGCGGCACGGCGCGGGTGCTGGCGCTGTCCGGGCTCGAAGATCAAGCGCTGGCGCTGGAGGTCTACCGCCGCGGCGAGCTGATCGAGCGCCGCGAGCTGGGCGGCGGCGCCGCGGCCCTGGTCGAGCTGCCCGTCACCGCCGAGGATCGCGGCGGGTTCGGCCTGGTGCTGCTGGCGGTGCGCGACCACCAGCTGCTGCAGCAGACCGCCAGCGTGTTCGTGCCCTGGAGCGACAAGCAGCTCGAGCTGGAGTTCGCCACCTTCCGCGACCGGCTGCGCCCGGGCGCCGGCGAGACCTGGACGGTCAAGGTGCGCTCGGCGGACGGCCGGCCGCTGGAGCGGGCTGCGGCCGAAGTGCTGGCCTATATGTACGACCGCAGCTTGGACGCCTTCGCTGCCCACGCGCCGCCCGATCCCATCAGCCTGTATCCCAACTGGGCCCATGCCGGCCAGCATCGCTCCAACCTGGGCCGGGCGCCCGGCTTCTGGTTGCGCCACGGCGGCTTCGGCGGCCTGCCGGGGGTTCCTCAGCTGCAGGGCGACCGGCTCGAGTTCCCGAGCGGTTACGCCCTGGGCGGACCCGGGGTGCGCCGCGACGGCCTGTACCGCCACCGGGGCATGGTGGCCATGCAGGCCAAATCCGCACCGGGCAATGCGCGGGCGGGGGACAAGGCCATGGCGCCGCCCGCGTTGGAAGCCGGCGAACGGAAAACGAAGGCCGAGCTGAGAGCGCCGGACGAGAAGCGACCGACCGGCCGGGCCGAGGGTGAGCCGGAAGAGCCGGCCGCGGGCGGCGATCGGCCGGCCGGCGACGGGGTCGAGCTGCGCGCGGACTTCTCCGAGACGGCCTTTTTCCTGCCGCACCTGGTCACCGACGGCGACGGCACGGTGCGCATCACCTTCGAGGCGCCGGACTCGGTGACCGGCTGGAACGTCTGGCTGCACGCCATCACCCGCGACCTGCGCTCGGGCTCGCTGCACGAGCAGGCGCGCACGGTCAAGGAGCTGATGGTGCGGCCCTACCTGCCGCGCTTTTTGCGCGAGGGCGACGCGGCCCGGATCAAGGTGGTGGTCAACAATGCATCCGAGCGCGAGCTGGCCGGCGAGCTGGATTTCGACATCATCGACCCGGCCAGCGAGCAGAGCCTGCTGGCCGAGTTCGGCCTGACGGCCGCGGCCGCCCGCGGCCGGGCCTTCCGCGTCGAGGCCGGCGGCTCGACCAGCCTGGCCTTCGCCATCCAGACCCCCGCCCGGGTGGGGCCGGTGGCCTTCCGGGTCACGGCCCGCTCGGGGGCCATCTCCGACGGTGAGCTGCGGCCCATCCCGGTGCTGCCGGGCCGCATGCACCTGGCCCAGTCGCGCTTCGCGGTGCTGCGCGACGCGGTGCGAAAGGAGCTGACCTTCGCAGACATGCGCGCCGACGACGATGCCAGCCGCGTCCACGAGCAGCTGGTGGTCACCATCGACGCCCAGCTGTTCTACTCGGTGCTCGAGGCCCTGCCCTACCTGATCGACTACCCCTACGAGTGCACCGAGCAGACGCTTAACCGCTTCGTGTCCACCGGCATCCTGAGCTCGCTGTTCAACGACTACCCGGCGGTGGCCCGCATGGCGAAGAAGATGGCCAAACGCGACACCCGGCTGGAGCAGTGGGCCGAGCCGGATCCCAACCGCAAGATGGCCCTGGAGGAGACGCCCTGGCTGCGCCAGGCCCGCGGCGGCCAGGACGACCCGCAGCGGCTGCTCAAGGTGCTCGACCCGCGCATCGCCCAGGCCCAGCGCCGGGCCTCGCTGGCGAAGCTGAAAAAGGCCCAGACCTCGGCCGGGGGCTTTCCCTGGTTTGCGGGCGGGCCGCCCTCGGCCTACATGACGCTGTACATCCTGCACGGCTTTGCCAAGGCGCTGGAGTTCGGCGTGGAGGTGCCGCGCGATGTCGTACAGCGCGCCTGGCGCTATCTGCACCGCCACTACGTCAACGAGATGGTGCGCGGCTGCATGGCCCGCGATGCCTGCTGGGAGTTGGTCACCTTCATCAACTACGTGCTGTCGAACTACCCCGGCCCGGACGGTGCGCCCAAGGGCGGCGACGCCGCCTGGACCGGTGGCGTGTTCAGCGAGACCGAGCGCGACACCATGCTCGATTTTTCATTCGAGCACTGGAAGCAGCACTCGCCCTACCTCAAGGGCTACCTGGCGCTGACCCTGGCGCGGCGCGATCGCAGCCGCGACGCCCGGCTGGTCTGGGCCAGCGTGATGGACGCCGCGCAGCAGACCGAAGACCAGGGCACCTTCTTCGCGCCCGAGGACCGCGCCTGGCTGTGGTACAACGACACCATCGAGACCCAGGCCTTCGCCCTGCGCACGGCCGTGGAGCTGACGCCCGCAGACCCCAAGGTCGACGGCCTGGTGCTGTGGCTGTTCATCAACAAGAAGCTCAACCACTGGAAGTCCACCCGGGCCACCGCCGAGGTGATCTACGCCCTGGCCCACTACCTGAAGCAGACCGGTCGGCTGGGCCAGCGCGAGCAGACCCGGGTGCAGCTGGGCGACATCGAGCGCACCTTCGTGTTCGAGCCGGACGAGTACAGCGGCAAGAAGAACCAGATCGTGGTGCCCGGCGAGCGCATCGAGCCTGAAAAGCACGCCACGGTGGTGGTCGAGCAGCAGACCGACGGCTATCAGTTCGCCTCGGCCACCTGGCACTTCTCCACCGAGCAGCTGCCGGCCGAGGCCCGCGGCGATTATCTGCGCGTCGAGCGCGAGTACTTCCGCCGGGTCAAGGCCGGCCGTGAGGTGCGGCTGGAGCCGCTGGCCGCAGGCGCCCGCATCGAAGTGGGCGACGAGGTCGAGGTGCAGCTGAGCCTGAGCAGCAAGCACGCCATGGAGTACGTGCACCTGCGCGATCCGCGCCCGGCCGGCTTCGAGCCGGCCAGCCAGGTCAGCCGGCACCGCTGGCGGCTGGGGCTGGCCTACTACGAGGAGGTGCGCGACTCGGGGCAGAACTTCTTCTTCGCCCGGCTGCCGGCGGGCGAGTATCCGTTCAAGTACCGCCTCCGGGCCACCGTGGCCGGCACCTTCAAGGCTGCCCCGGCCCAGGTCCAGCCCATGTACGCCCCTGAGTTCGTCGGCTACTCCTCGGGCCGCAGCATCGAGATCGCGCCCTGAGTTCTACCCTTCGGGGTGTAGAGCGGCAGACGCTGCGTACCGGGGTTCTGCTCTACCTCGGGCGTCATGGCCATCGGGAAGGGGAGCCGTAACATCATGCTCGAGACGAGATCCGGCCTCGCACTGCTGCCCTTGGCTGTGCTCCTGTTCGCCCCCGGCTGCGGCGAGCAGCCCGCTGCCGACGGCGAGCAGAGCGATCCTGCCGACCCCTGTGAGGACGTGGTCTGCGAGCAGCCCCCGGCAAACCGCTGCCAAGATGAGAACCTGCTGCGCGTCTTCGCCTCGCCCGGCACCTGCGCGGAAGGAGAGTGTCTCTACGACCACGAGGACCTCGCCTGCGAGCACGGCTGCGACCCGGAGGCCGCCGAGTGCCTGCCCTGCTCCGACGAGTGCGCGGCGGGCGAGGCCGAGTGTGTGGACGGCAGCCTGCGCGAGTGCGTGGAAGGAGACCTGGGCTGTCTCGTCTGGACGGACTTCGCTCCTTGCGAGGAGGGCGTCTGCGCGGACGGACGCTTCTGCGGCACTTGCGACGAGCAGCCGTGCGGCGCCGACGACGGCTGCTGTCCTTGGGGCTGCTGGCACGAGGACGACGCGGACTGCTCGCCCCCCACCGCCGACGAACTCACGACCTGGGTGCTGCAAGTGTCCGACCTGCACTTCGGGGATACGGCCACGGTCAGCGCCGATTTCACCTATTTCCTGGACGTGGTGGTGCCGACCGTCTCGGCACCTACCGTCATCAACACGGGGGACGCGGTCGATCTTGGAAGCTCGGTTCCCGCCTGGGAGGACTACTTCGCCATCGCCGATGTCCGCGCTCCGCCTGTTCCCCACTATTTCGAGATCCCCGGAAACCACGACGTGAAGGAGACCGGAGTGCCCAACTACCTGGCCTTCACCCTGGCCGGCCTCGCGGGGCTGGGGCTGTATGGCCAGACCTTCGTGGACGGCACGATGGATCCCAACCTGGGAAGGCTGCGGGTGGTCCGCGCGAACACCGCCGACTCGGGGCTCAACGCGCTGAACGTGCCGGGCATCTTCACGCAGGAGCAGGCCGACGACCTGATAGCGCTATCGCCCGGCGACGAGCCCATAAGCTATACGCTGCTTGCCGCCCATCACCCGCTGACCGGCATCCAGCGTCTGTTTACGGGGATCGGGCGGATGAGGGATCTCGTGGCTGACGTGGGCGCGGTGGCCTATCTCTGCGGTCACGCCCACATACCCAGACTGTCCTGGTACGAGGACACGCTGGTCGTACAAGCGGCCAGCCTGGGCAAGAGCAGTCCTCCCGGCTTCGCCGTGGTCTCGCTGGATGTATCGGGCCCCTCCGCGAAGATGATCGAGCTCACCCCGCGGGTTCCCTGGCCGGTGGTGTTGATCGCGAGCCCCGCCGATCCCGATCTGGCCGGGTCCAACCCCTACGCCGTCTCCTTCTCGCCTGCCTCTGAGCTCGACGTGCGCGCCATCGCCTTCGACCCCGCGGGCATCAGCGCCGTGGAGGCGCGGTTGGACGGCGGCTCGTGGTCGGCGATGACCGTCTCGCAAGGCGGAGTGTGGTCCACCGCGCTTCCGCTCTCGGAGTCAGCCGCCGACCAGAGCCTGGAGGTGCGCGCCCTGGGCGGCTCGGGGACCGAGTCGCAGAGCATGCGGGTGGTGGTGGCGGCGCCTTGAACCGGGCTTGGCTCGACTCGCGGGAACTTCAAAGCAACTGTTTTCCTGTCCACCCGCCTTCGGGTGGGGGAAGACCAGCCCGAGCCCGGGCCCTCAGCCCCGCGGGACGAAGCGGCCGTGGCGCTGGACCACCTCGAGGGCGGCCTGCGGGTCGGCCTCGGGGATCCAGTGGATGGTCCAGCCGCGGCGCTCCATGCGGCGGAACCAGGACAGCTGGCGGCGGGCGAAGCGGCGGATGGCTTGCCACAGCCCGGCGTGCAGCGCCGCGCGGTCCGCGTAGCGGCCGCGCAGGTAGGCGGCTACGTGCTGGTACTCCAGGCCCAGCTCGTCCAGCCGCTGCCAGCTCAGGCCCGCGGCGCGCAGCCGCTCCACCTCCTCGATCAGGCCTTCGTCGAGCCGCTGGGCCAGCCGCCGGCCGATGCGGGTGTAGATCGTCTCGCGCTCGAAGGCCGCGCCGAGCAGCAGCGGGCGCATGGCGGGGCGCGGCGGCGGCGGGGCCTGCTGCGCCCGTTCGGCGATCTCGATGGCGCGTTCCAGCTTGCGCCGATCGGTCAGGTCGGTGGTGTTGTGCAGCCGCGGCCGGCTGGCGCGCAGCCGTTCGACCAGCCGGTCGAAGTCCAGCGCCCGGAGCTCGGCGCGCAGCGCCGGGTCGGGCGGGGCCGCGACCAGGGCGTAGCCCTCGATCACCGCCTCGATGTACAGCCCGCTGCCGCCGACCAGCAGCGGCAGCCGGCCGCGGGCCCACAGGGCTTCGAACACCGCGTAGCAGGCGCGCTGGAAGTGATACAGGCTGTACTGTTCGTCGGGCGCGACCACGTCGATCAGGTGGTGGGCCACCCGCTCGTGCCCGCTGCCGTACTCGGCCAGGTCCTTTCCGGTGCCGATGTCGAGGCCGCGGTAGACCTGCCGCGAGTCGGCCGAGACGATCTCGCCGCCCAGCGCGCGCGCCAGCGCCACGCCCAGCCGCGTCTTGCCGCAGGCGGTGGGCCCGAGCACCACCAGCAGATTGTGATCGTCCGGCCCGGCAGCGGTCGCCATGTCCGGCCTCCTCGCGCCGGACACTATACCAGCCGCTTCGCCGAATACGAGCCCGGCCCGGTGGTCCTCGAAGCGATTGACACGGCGATGGGCAACCTTAACTTGCCTGTCCAGCCCGTTCGAAGGGGGCGGGGCTGGTGTGGACCAACCCGAACGGAGTGAGGAGCGTACCGGCATGGCTGCGATCGATCGAATCGAGGAGCTGCTCGGCCCGCAGGCGGCCACCCTGCTGAGCTACAAGGCCCGTGGTTTTCCGAAGGAAAAACTCTACCTACCCGGACCGGACTTCGTCGACCGGGTGCTGGCGGACTCGGATCGGCCGCCGGCGCTGCTGCGCAACTTCCAGTCCATCCTGGACCACGGCCGGCTGGCCGGCACCGGCTACGTCTCCATCCTGCCGGTGGATCAGGGCGTGGAGCACTCGGCCGGCGCCTCCTTCGCGCCCAACCCGGAGTACTTCGACCCGGCCCGGATCGCGGAGCTGGCCATCGAGGGCGGGGCCAACATGGTGGCCTCGACCCTGGGCGTGCTGGGCGCGGTGTCGCGGCGCTACGCCCACCGCATCCCCTTCCTGGTCAAGCTCAACCACAACGAGCTGCTGAGCTACCCCAACAGCCACGACCAGATCATGTTCGCCAGCGTGGAGCAGGCCTTCGACCTGGGCGCGGTGGCGGTGGGCGCCACCATCTACTTCGGCTCGGAGCGCTCCGACCGCCAGATCCAGGAGGTCTCGGCCGCCTTTGCCCGGGCCCACGAGCTGGGCCTGGTGACCGTGCTGTGGTGCTACCTGCGCAACCCGGAGTTCAAGCGCGAGGGCACCGACTACCACGCCGCGGCCGACCTGACCGGCCAGGCCAACCACCTCGGCGCCACCCTCGGCGCCGACATCATCAAGCAGAAGCTGCCCCAGGCCAACGGCGGCTATACCGCCGTCGACTTCGGCAAGACCCATCCGGCCGTCTACGAGCAGCTCACCCCGGACGACCACCCCATCGAGCTGGCCCGCTACCAGGTGGCCAACAACTACCTGGGCCGGGTGCCGCTGATCAACTCGGGCGGCGCCTCGGGCGAGGACGACTTCGCCGCCGCCGCCCGCACCGCGGTGATCAACAAGCGCGCCGGCGGGCTGGGCCTGATCTCGGGCCGCAAGGTCTTCCAGCGGCCCATGCGCCAGGGCGTCGAGCTGATGAACTTGATCCAGGACGTCTACCGCGACGCCAGCATCAGCATCGCTTAGCCCGGCCGCACCACCGCACTGGCATTCGGTACGCGGACGCGGTATAAACCCAGAGTCCGCGCCAGGCGCAGTCCGCGCCGGCGCCATCCGGGGGGAAGGCTAATCCCTCCGAACGAGAACCGGTCGCACCGAGCCGTGCGGGAAGGAGGAACCCGATGAAGGGTGCCTGGAAGCTGCCGAGCCTGGCCCTGGTGGCCGCCCTGATCACACCGGCCTGCATGATGACCAGTACCCACGAGGAGATCCTCAAGAAGACCAAGACCGAGGATCAGGCCGCCTTCGATCAGATGCAACAGAAGCTCGAGGGCGAGCGCGACGCGGAGCAGCAGGCCAAGAAGGAGTGCCTGAGCGAGCTGGCCGCCTGCAACTCCAAGGCCGACCAGCAGGAGGCCATGATGGCCTCGATGAGCATGAAGATCGACAAGCTGTCCGGCGAAAAGGGCCAGCTGGCGGCCGAGCGGGCCGAGCTGAGCCAGCAGCAGCAGCAGCTGATGGCCCAGGTAGACAAGCTCAAGCAGATGCAGGCGGTGACCGAGCGGCGCAACGCCGAGTTCCGCCGCCTGCTCGAGAAGCTCAAGGTGATGATGGACGCCGGCACGCTGCAGGTCAAGCCGCGCAACGGCCTGCTGGTGGTGCGCATGGCCTCGGACATCGTGTTCGCGCCGGGCTCGACCCGCATCAAGGAAGAGGCCCGCGAGGCGCTGACCGAGCTGGCCCATACCCTGGCCACCTTCGAGGATCGGCGCTTCCAGGTCATGGGCCACACCGACGACCGGCCCATCCGCTCGGCCCGCTTTCCCTCCAACTGGGAGCTGTCCACCCAGCGGGCGGTCGAGGTGGTCAAGCTGCTGATCGACAACGGGGTCCAGCCCGAGATGATATCGGCCGCCGGCAACGCCGAGTTCGATCCGCTGGTCGACAACGACACCCGCGAGAACCGCACCCTGAACCGCCGGGTCGAGATCGTGTTCATGCCCAAGATCGACGAGCTGCCCGGCTTCGACAAGGTCCTGTCCGAGTAGACCGAATCCGGCCACGGGCTGAAGCCCCGCAGGAGAACACCTCAGGTGGCCGACACGCCGCGCCGCCGCATACCGTCCTGGTCGATCCGCATCCTGCTGCCGATCGCGCTGGCCGGGGTGCTGGTCGGCGCCGTTGCCTTCGGCCTGGTGCTGCCCTGGGTGGAACGGGCGGTCTGGGACCGGGAGCGGGCGCGGCTGGGCGACATGACCGCCGCGGTGGCGGGCAACCTGCAGCGGCTGCAGCGCGAGGTGGAGTCGGGCCGGGTGCCCGCGGAGGTGGCCCGGCGCGAGGCGGCCGCCGACCTGCGCGCCATGCGCTACGGCGAGCAAGACCAGGGCTACTTCTGGGTCCACGATCTGGATGGCCGGATGATCGTCCATCCGGGCTTTCCCGATCTCGAAGACCGCAAGGACAACGACCACCCGCCCGGCCTGGATACGGCGTCACCGGTGCCCCGGATAAACGCCCTGGTGCGCGAGCGCGGCGCGGGCTTTCTGAGCTACCGCTGGCCGCGGCCGGGGGAGCCCTCCAGCGCACTTGAAAAGGTAGCCTTCGTGCGCCTGTTCGAGCCCTGGGGCTGGGTGGTGGGCACCGGGGTCTACGTCGAGGACGTGGAGCGGGAGCTGGCCGGGCTGCGCCGCGACACCGGCTGGGTGCTGGCCGGGGTGCTGCTGCTGGTGCTGGCGCTGGCGGCCTGGATGGCCCTCGGCGCCCGGCGGGCCGAGCAGCGCCGGGCCGCGGCCGCGGCCGAGCTGGCCGAAAGCAGCGAGCGCTACCGGCTGCTGGCCGAGCACATTCGCGACGTGATCTGGACCATGGATCTCGATTTGCGCTTCACTTACGTCAGCCCCTCGATCGAGCCGCTGTTGGGATATACGCCCGAGCAGATGCTGGCCATGGCGCCGCCCGACTACCTGACCGCCGCGTCGCTGCACCGGGTGCAATCCGTGCTGCAGCAGGAGCTGGCCGCCCAGGTCGAGAACCCGGATCCGCGGCGCAGCCGCGACCTGGAGCTGGAGATGCTCCGGGCCGACGGCGGTACGCTGTGGGTCGAGGTGCGCACCCAGTTTTTGTTCGATGAAAACGATAGGCCGCGGGGCGTGCTGGGCGTGACCCGCGACATCAGCGCGCGCAAGCGGGCCGAGCTGGATCGCGAGCGGCTGGAGCGCCAGCTGCGCCAGGCCCAGAAGATGGAGGCCATCGGCACCCTGGCCGGCGGCATCGCCCACGACTTCAACAACAGCCTGATGGCCATGATGGGCTTCGCCCAGGTGGCCATGGACGGCGCCGGCGAGCAGACCCGGGCCGCTCTGGAGCAGGTGCTGGCTGCCGGGGCGCGGGCCCGCGACCTGGTGCAGCAGATGCTGACCTTCGGCCGCCAGCTCGACCAGCAGCGCCGGCCGCTGCAGCTGCAGCCGCTGCTGGCCGAGGGCTGCCGCATGCTGCGCGCGGCCCTGCCGCCGGCGACCGAGATGCAGGTCGATCTGTCCGCCGAGCCGCTGTGGGTGCTGGCCGAGCCGACGCAGCTGCACCAGGTGCTGATGAACCTGGGTACCAACGCCGTCCAGGCCATGGAGCCCGCCGGCGGGCTGCTGTGGCTGCGCCTGGAGCCCGCCGGCCGCTCGGAGGCCGGCCAGGCGCTCTGCGCCCTGAGCGTCAGCGACAGCGGCTGCGGCATGGACGCGGCCACCCGCGAGCGCATCTTCGACCCCTTCTTCACCACCAAGGCGGTGGATCAGGGCACCGGGCTGGGCCTGAGCGTGGTCCACGGCATCGTCACCGGGCTGGGCGGCTGGATCGAGGTCGACAGCCAGCCCGGCCAGGGCACCACCGTTCGCTTGCTGCTGCCCACCTGCCCGCCGCCCGATGCGGCCACCGCGCGGGACGGTGGCGCGGATGGGGCGCCAGGCGGGGAAGTCGACGCGGCCGATGGTTCTGCCAAGGACGCGTCGGCTGAGAAGACCGGCGCTGGCGAGCGGGTGCTGGTGATCGACGACGAGCGGGCGGTGGCCGAGGTGGGTCGCCGGCTGCTCGTCCGGCTGGGCTATGCGGCCGAGGCCGAGACCGATCCGCAGCAGGCGCTGGAGCGGCTGCGCGCCAACCCGGACGGGTTCGACCTGGTCATCTGCGATCAGCTCATGCCGGGCATCAGCGGCATCGAAGTGGTCGACCAGCTCCACCGCCTGCGCCCCGGCCTGCCGCTGCTGTTGGCCACCGGCGGGGCGCTGCCGCCGGAGCTGCTCGAGCGGGCCGCGGCGGCCGGGGTGCGCGATTGGCTGCGCAAGCCCTTCACGCGCGAGCAGCTGGCCGCCCGCGTGCGCCGGGCGCTCCATGGCCGCTGAGACGGCACTGCCCATAGACGGGATCCTGCCCCGCCTGCTGGACGCGCTGGCCGCGCACCGGTCGCTGGTGCTGACCGCGCCGCCCGGCGCCGGCAAGACCACGCGGGTGCCGCTGGCGCTGCACCGGGCGGGCTGGACCGAGGCGGGCCAGCTGCTGGTGCTGCAGCCGCGGCGGCTGGCCGCCCGGGCCACCGCCCGGCGCATGGCGGCGCTGTTGGGCGAGCCGCTGGGACGCACGGTCGGCTACCAGGTGCGCTTCGAGCGCCGCGTTTCGGCCGCCACCCGCATCCTGGTGGTCACCGAGGGCATCCTGACCCGGCGCCTGATCGCCGATCCCTTCCTCGAGGATACGGCTTGCGTGGTGCTCGATGAGTTCCACGAGCGCTCGGTGCACTCGGACCTGGCGCTGGCCTTTCTGCGCGAGCTGCAGGCGGTGCGCGGCGAGCTGCGGCTGGTGGTGATGTCGGCCACCCTGGACGCCGAGCCGGTGCGCGCCTTCCTGGAAGATTGTGCGCTGCTGGACTGCCCGCTGCGCCAGCACCCCCTGCGCATCGACTACCTGCAGCGGCCGGACCAGCGCCCGCTGGAGCGCCAGGTGCGCGCCGGGCTGCAGCGGCTGCTGGCCGAGCCCGAAGACGACGGCGGCGGCGTGCTGGTGTTTTTGCCCGGCGCGGCCGCCATCGAGCGCTGCCGCCGCCTGCTGGACGCGGCGCCGCTGCCCGGCCGGCCCGCGGTGCTGCCGCTGTACGGGGCGCTGCCGGCGGCCGCGCAGGACCGGGCGCTGGCGCCGGCCGAGCGGCGCCGGGTGGTGCTGGCGACCAACATCGCCGAGACCTCGCTGACCGTACCCGGCATCGGCGCCGTGGTCGACAGCGGCTGGGTCAAGCGGCTGCGCGCCGAACCGCGTACGGGACTGGAGCGGCTGCAGGTCGAGCGCGTCAGCCGGGCCGCGGCCGACCAGCGTGCCGGCCGGGCCGGCCGGCTGGGTCCGGGCCGGGCGCTGCGGTTGTGGACCCGGGCCGAGCAAGCCGGGCTGGTGGCGGCCGAGACGCCCGAGCTGCTGCGCTGCGACCTGACACCGGTGCTGCTGGCCGCGCTTGCCTTTCACCCGGGGCCGCCGCAGGCGCTCGATTGGCTGGATGCGCCGCCGCCGGCCGGGTTGGACGCGGCGCTGGCGCTGCTGCGCTTGCTCGGAGCGGTGGAGCGAGACGCGGCGCGGCTGACGCCGCTGGGCCAGCGGCTGGTCGGGTTGCCGGTCCACCCCCGGCTGGGCGCCTTGCTGGCGCACGCGGCCGACGCCGGCCGGCCGGCCGCCGGCGCCCTGCTGGCCGCGCTGCTGGCAGAGCGGGACATCCTGGCCCGCGGTGCGGGCGGGCCGCCGGCGCTGCCGGACAGCGACTCGGATCTGCTGCTGCGCCGCGATTGGTTCCAGGAAGCGGCCGCGGCCGACTTTTCGGCCGCCGCCTGCCGGCGGCTGGGCCTGGACCCCGGCGCGCTGCGGCAGGTCGACCGCGCCCGCGCCCAGCTCGAGCGGCTGGCCGGGCGGTTGGGCGGACATGAGCGTCGGCCCAGCGGCGGGCGGCAGCGGAAGAAGACAGCGGCCGCGGCTCGCTCGGGGGCCGCGGCCGAGCGGGTCGAATCCAGCGATGC
Organism: uncultured Myxococcales bacterium; assembly: GCA_964454005.1. Lineage (GTDB taxonomy): Bacteria > Myxococcota > B64-G9 > B64-G9 > B64-G9 > CAYVQE01. Next base: position 4,611 of record CAYVQE010000098.1, on the reverse strand, counting down.
GGCACCGCTTGGCGGCGCTGGCGAGGAACCCCCGGGGCCGGAGCGGGTGTTGCGCCGCGCGGTGCTGGCCGGCTTCGCCGACCGGGTCTGTTGCCGGCGCGCCGCGGGCAGCGACGAGGCGAAGATGGTCGGTGGCGCGGGCGTGCGCCTGGACGCCGGCAGCGGGGTGCGCCGGGCGCCGCTGTTCGTGGCGCTGGAGGCCGAGGCCGGCCCGCGCGGGCTGCATGCCGCCGTTCGGGTGCGCCAGGCCCACGCGGTGGATGTCTCCGATCTGGCGGCGGTCTTGCCGCAGGCGCTGAGCGAGACGCGCCGGGTGCGCTTCGACCCCCAGCGCGCCGCGGTGGTGGGCGTGGTCGAGCAGCGCTTCGCCGACCTGCTGCTCGCCGAGCAGGTCGGCGTGGCGCTGCAGCCGGACGAGGCCGCAGCCGAGCTGGCGCGGGCGGCTGTTGCGCGTTTCGAGCAGGTTTTCCGGCCGGATGCGGCCGGCCGGCGCACCCTGGCCCGGCTGCGCCTGGCCGCCCGGGTGTTGGGTGAGCAAGACTGGCCGCGGCTGGACGAGGCCGGGCTGCGCGGGCTGCTGGCCGAGCAGTGCGCGGGCCGGCGCAGCCTGGCCGAACTCGAGCAGCTCGACTGGTCGGCCGTGCTGCTGGGGCGGCTGGACTGGCGCCAGCGCCGGCAGCTCGACGCCGAGCTGCCCGAACGCATCGCCGCGCCCTCGGGCCGGCGGGTGGCCATCGACTACGCGGCGGCCGATGGGCCGGAGGCGGCGCCGGTGCTGGCGGTCAAGCTGCAGGAGCTGTTCGGCCTGGAGCAGACGCCGCGCATCGCCCGCGGTCGGCTGGCGCTGCTGCTGCACCTGCTGGCGCCCAACGGCCGGCCGGTGCAGGTCACCCGCGACCTGGCCTCATTCTGGCGCCAGGTCTACCCCGAGGTGCGCCGCGACCTGCGCGGCCGCTACCCCAAGCACCCCTGGCCCGAAGATCCGCTGAGCGCCCGGCCCACCGCCGCCACCCGCCACCGCCCGCGCTGATCTTCATCCGCGGCCGGGGTGGAAAATCGGAGCATGGCGAGGGCGCTTGACGCCCCGGGACGGGCGGGGCGAGTATCGGACCCAAGGAAGGGAGACGCCATGGGCAGAGCTTGCTCGCGCTTTTTCGGGTTGCTGCTGGCGCTGCAGTTGGTCGCCGCGCTGCCGGCCGCGACGCAGAATTACGAATTCATCGAGCGGCGGCTGGACGAGAACCGCTACGGCTACGACGTGCTGCACGTCTGGGGCTCGCACTACGAGATGGGCTACGGCATGGGGGTGGCGCTGGCCGAGGACATCGTCACCCTGTGGCAGGAGGTGCAGGCCGACTACGGCGATCTGCTGCCGCTGGGCCGCAGCCTGACCGAGCGCACCACCTGGCTGCCGACCGAAATCGAGGACGAACTCCAGGGCATCGTCGACGGGGTGCGGGCGCAGATCCCGGGCGCCGAGCTGGACGTGCTCGATCTGAAGGTGCTCAACATCCTGTCCAGCGATCTGGCCTACTACCACGGCTGCCGCGCGCACGCCTGCTGGGGCGAGTTCGTGGCCGCGCCGGTGAAGCTGCTGGCTAGCCGCCGGCTCGATTTCCAAACGCCCTTTCCCTCCGCGCACCACCACGTGCTGTGCGCCTGGGATCCGGACGACGGCTCGCCGCGCTGGGTGAACCTGGGCTGGCCGGGCATGGTCACCGCGGTCACCGCGGTCAACGCCCACGGCACCCAGGTCTCGACCCACGATTTCGGCTCGGCCGAGATGGCCGAGGGGGTGGTGCCGCGGGTGGTGGCCACCCGCCACGTGCTGACCGGCATGGGCGACCGCCCGCCGGCCGAGCACCTGCAGTGGGCCCGGGGCGAGCTCGACGCCATGGAGGTGGCCACCAGCTCCTTTCTGAATTACTTCGCGCCCGCCGGCCAGGCCGGTGTGTTCACCTGCGGCGAGGGCGGGCCCTGCGGCCAGCTGCGCCGGCCCCAGGACGACTACTTCGGCGGCCAGGTGATCATCACCACCAACAGCCAGACCGACGGCCACCAGGTGCCCGGCGGGGGGCAGTTCATGCACGACTACTACGCCGCCGGCGGGCCCAAGGATCTCGACAGCCATTTCGCGCTGATGGGCACCTCGGGGCTGCACCTGATGACGGTGGCCTACCGCGGCCCCGAGGACATGACCCTCCGCATCCACGGCCGCGGCGCCGGCGAGCCGCTCGAGATCGAGTGGAGCGCGCTGTTCAGCGGCCGGCCGGGCGACGGCGACGGCGGCACGGACGACGATCCCGGCGGCGGCAAGAGCGGCTGCGCCACCGCCGGGGCCGGCGGCGCGGCGATGCTCGGCTGGCTGCTGCTGCTCGGTCTGTCGCTGCGGCGACGGTGCTGAGCCGTCCATCCCGGCGATCGCAGATCGATAAACCGAAATCGAGAAAAGGGGGAGTACGCCATGCAGCGCATCCGCATCCGGACGATCCTGATGGTCCCGGCGCTTGCCGTCGGCCTTGCGGCCGCCTGTGGCGACGACGAATCGGGTCTCGACTGCCCGGTCTGCGACGACGGCATCGCCTGTACCGCGGATCGCTGCATCGAATCGCTCGGTGAATGCGAGTACAGACCGCATGATTCGCGCTGCGCTGCAGGCGAGGTCTGCGATCGTGAGCTTGGCTGCGTGCCGGCAGCGGCTTGCGGCAGCGATGCCGATTGCGACGACGGCGATCCCTGCACCGACGACCGCTGCCAGCAGGGCGCCTGCAGCCACCAGTTCAGCTGCGCCTGCCAGAGCGACGCCGATTGCGACGACGGCGATCCCTGCACCGACGACCGCTGCCAGCAGGGCGACTGCCGCTACGACGACAATGCGGCCGCCTGCGACGATGGCGATGCCTGCACCCGCGACGACACCTGCGCGGCGGGCCGCTGCCAGGGCGTGGCCATCGACTGCGACGACGGCAACCCCTGCACCGACGACAGCTGCGATGCCCAGCTCGGCTGCCAACACGACGACAACGCGGCCGCCTGCGACGACGGCGATGCCTGCACCCGCGACGACGCCTGCCTGGCCGGCCGCTGTGTCGGCGCCGAGGACTGTTGCTCCGGGGGACTGGATGACGACGGCGACGGGGCGACCGATTGCGCTGACGCGGACTGCGCCGGCGCGGTCGAATGCGGCGGCTGCCAGCCGGTGGCCGAACCCGAGCCGGTGTCCATGGCTCCGCTGCCCGGCGAGGCCGCGCCGGGTCGCGCCGAATCGGTCTCGGCCGGCGGCTTCGACGACGACTACATCTACGACAGCAGCGACGAGATCAAGATCGGCACCCGGCGCCAGTGGGGTGGCACGATCGTCTTCTTCGGCATGAGCGACGGCACACCGGGGATGAATACCAGCAACACCATCGATGCCAACGACACCGGCCGTGAGGTGCAGGTGGCCTTCTACGATCCCGACAGACGCATGCAGAACTGCGCCTGGAATGCGTCCTGCGTCGACACGCCCAGCGAGTGTCCCGAGTCCATTACCTATCTGGGCTGGAACCCGGTGCAGGGGGGCAACCGCTGCAACCGGGGCTCCGGCGTGGAGAGCGTGGTGGCCGACAGCGGGGTACAGACCGTGACCACGGTGCCGCTGTTCTGGAACCCGAATTGGGACCGCCAGGATTGCTCCGACGCCGCTTGCGACGACCCGGACATGCGCGATCGGCGCTCGGACGTGCGGGTGGTCCAGCGGCTGCGCTTCGTGCGCAAGCACGTGGTCGAACTCGAATACACCGTGATCAACCTCGGCGACCTCGATCACCGCTCGAGCGGACAGGAGATGCCAACCGTATACACGGCCAACGGCAACGGTGGCACGGCCGACCTGTGGCGCCTGTTCGACTCGCAGGGTAACCAGATCAGCATCGATCAACCGGGCAACGACGGTTTTTTCTACAAGCATTTCTCCAGCCCGGGCGGTTGGGCCTGCATGCAGAACGACGCGCTGAGCTACGGGGTGGGCCTGTACAGCGAGAACCGGCTGACCGAGATGACCGGCTGGCAGAATCGCGATCTGCCCTTCAACAACTTCCGGCCGACCTTCATGTTCGGCATTCCACCCCACGGGACGGTGCGCGCTCGGGCCTACCTGCTGCTGGGCAGCAGGGACACCATCGCCGCCGAGGCCGCCTGGCTGGACGCCAATCTGCCGCCCTTCGGCTGGCTGGACGCGCCGGCGGCCGATGAAGCGGTCAGCGGTGAGGTGACCGTCCGCGGTTGGGTGCTGGACAACAAGGCGGTCAGCAACGTCGAGGTGCTGGTCGATGGCGGCCAGCCCACGGCGCTGTCCGTGGGCACGGCGCGGCCCGATGTCTGCCTGGTCTGGCCGGCCTATCCCGAATGCCCGGACGTGGGCTACAGCGGCACCCTGGATACCTCCGGGCTCAGCGCCTGCGACCACCTGCTCGAGATCCGGGCCACCGACAGCGACGGCAACCAGCGCATCATCGCCCGCCGCCGCATCCGGGTCGCGGCCCGGTGAGCCGGAGCCGGCGGGGACGGATTGTGTGGTGTTGTGGGGGGACGGAGGTGCGGCACGTGTGGGGCGTGTTGGGGGACGGA
>CAYVQE010000097.1:0-24500 GCA_964454005.1 uncultured Myxococcales bacterium | reverse complement strand
GGCCGAGCCGCCGCCGGCTGCACCCAAGCCCTTCGAGCCGACTCCGGCCGAGCCGACCCCGGCCGCACCCGAGCCGTTCGAGCCGCCGCCGACCACCGCGCCCGAGCCGCTGGAGCCGGCACCCAGCGAGCCGCCGCCGGCCGAACCCGCTCCGTTGGAGGCGGCACCCAGCGAGCCGCCGCCGGCCGAGCCCGAGCCGCTGGAGCCGGCACCCAGCGAGCCGCCGCCGGCCGAGCCCGCCTCGCTGGAGCCGGCGCCCAGCGAGCCGCCGCCGGCCGAACCCGAGCCCTTCGCACCGGCGCCGATCAGCCCGGCGGCCGAGGCCGAGACGCCATCCGAGTTGGAGGAGCCGCCGGACGAAGCCGTACCGATCGACCTCGAGGACGAGGAAGAGCCGGCACCGGCCACGCCCGCCAGCATGGCTGAGATGGCGCAGGAGACCGTCACCGAGCCGCCGGCCGAAGAGGCCGCCGAGCCGATGGACATGCCGTCGTTGGACATCGATGACGAGGGCATGCAAGAGAGCGGCCCCGAGCTGGCGCCCATGCACGAGTTCATCCCGCAGGCCGAGGCGGTCGGTGAGACGGCCCGCGATCTCGGGGCCGAGAAGCCGGCTCCGGTCGAGCTAGAGGAAGAACCGGCCGCCGCCGAGGAACCGGCCGCGGCGCCCGGCCTGGAACGCGACGAGCTGGAGCGCATCGCGCGCGAGACCATCGAGAAGGTCGTCTGGGAAGTCGTGCCGCAGCTGGCCGAGACCATCTTGCGCGAAGAGATCGAAAAGCTGGTTCAGGAGAAGCTCACCGACTGACGCCCGGGCACCGCGAAAGCGGCCCGGGCGACCGCGGAACATGCATGCGCGCCAGCCCGCATCTGCAGGCCCTGATCGATCTGGCCTTGAGCGAGGATCTGGGCGCCGGTGATCTGACCAGCGAGGCGCTGTTCTCCACCACGGCCCGGGGACGCGGCTGGCTGGTAGCGCGGCAGGACCTGGTGGTCAGCGGTCTGGCGATCGCCGGGGCGGTGTTCGCCCGGCTCGACCCCGACTGCCGACTGCAGCAGGCGCGACCGGAGGGATCGCGGGTGCGCCGCGGCCGGCGGCTGGCCGAGGTGCGCGGTCCGCTGCTGGCGCTGCTGGCCGGTGAGCGCACCGCGCTGAACTTCGTCCAGCGTCTCAGCGGCATCGCCACCACCACCCGCTGCTACGTCGAAGCCCTGCGGGGTACCGGCTGTACGCTGCTCGACACCCGCAAGACCACGCCCGGCTGGCGGGCCATCGAGAAGGCGGCGGTGCGCGCCGGCGGCGGCCACAACCACCGCATCGGCCTGTTCGACGGGGTGATGATCAAGGACAACCACATCCGGGCCGCCGGCGCCGTGGGCCGGGCGGTGCAACGCGCCCGCCGCCGGGCGCCGCCCACCGTGCGCATCGAGGTCGAATGCAGCAACCTGCGCCAGGTGCGGGCCGCGGTGCGCGCCGGCGCCGACATCATCATGCTGGACAACATGACCCCCGAACGGATGCGCCGCGCCGTGGCGGTGATCGACGGCCGCGCCTTGACCGAGGCATCGGGTGGGCTCGACCTTGACACCGTCCGCTCAGCGGCCGAGGCCGGCGTGGACTTCGTCTCGATCGGCGCGCTGACCCACAGCGCCCCGGCCGCGGACGTGGCCCTGGATCTGGAATGACCAATCCGGCCGAGCCGCCGGCGCTCGAAGCCCCGCCCGGCCGCACCGCCATCCGCATCCTGGCCAGCCACCCCTCGACCAACGATGCCACCATGGCCTGGGGCCGCCGCGGCGCGCCCGACGGCGCCTGCGTGGTCGCCGATCGCCAGACCGCGGGCCGCGGCCGGCAAGGCCGGCGCTGGCACTCGCCGCCCGGGCGCAACCTGTATGCCAGCCTGGTGGTGCGTTGTGCTCCGGCCCGGGCCGGGCTGCTGTCGCTGTTGGGTGCGCTGGTGGTACGCGATGCCGTGGCCGCGTTGCTGGTGGATGGCGATGGCGCGTGCATCAAGTGGCCCAACGACGTGCTGGTCGACGGGCGCAAGCTGGCCGGGGTGCTGGCCGAGTGGGTGACCGGGCCGGCGGCCTTCGGGGTGGTGGGCATGGGGCTGAACGTCAACGGCCGAGCGTGCGATCTGCCCGCCGGCCTGCGCTGGCCCGCCACCACCCTGCAGCAGGTGCTGGGCCGGCCGATCGATCGCAGCGCGCTGCTGGCCGACCTGCTCGACCGGTTCGCCCATTGGCGCGGTCGGCTGGACAGCGCACCGGCCGGCATCGTCGCCGCGCTCAGGCGCCGCTGTTCGACCCTGGGCCGCCGGGTACGCGTGACGCCGCCCGCCGCTGCGGCCTTCACCGGCCTGGCCCGCGACCTGGACGCGGCCGGACATCTACTGGTGCGCACGGACTGCGGCCGCGACGAGCGGGTATTGGCCGGCGAGGTGGACCTGCTGCCCGCCGGATCCGCCTGAGCCCTGGGCAGATACCCGGCCGGCCGGATTTGCAGCCGGCCCCCCCGCGTGCTATGCGAAAGGTGTCGGCTTGACGCACCAATTGTGGAGGATGGGATGCAGCGCACACTTCGATCGTGCCTGGTGGGGCTGTTGCTCGCCGCGGCCGTACCGCTTCAGTCCCGGGCTGGCGATAACGCACCCATCGTGGCGGTGTTTCTGATGGAAAGCCGCGGCTCGCCGCTGAGCGGCGACGAGCTTGTCGGCCTGACCGACTACATGTCGACCCTGCTGGGCGCCAAGGGCAGGTTCCAGATCATCCCCCGCGGCGAGATCCGCAAGCGCCTGGTCGATCAGAAGTCCAAGTCCCACAAGAACTGCTACGACCGGGCCTGCCAGATCGAGATCGGCCGCGAGTTGGCCGCCCAATACACCATCAACTCCTCGATCACCAAGGTGGGCTCCAAGTGTCTGATCACCGCGCAGCTGTTCGATCTGAGCAAGGCCATCACCGAGGCCACCGCCAGCAAGAAGGCCTCCTGCGATCCGGATAAGCTGATCGAAGGGGTCGAGAGCATCGCCGAGCAGTTCGGCGCCGAGATGATTGCCGGGGCTCAGCCCGGCGCCGCGGTGGCCGATACCGCCCCGCCGCCGAAGTCAGCCCCGTCGCCCAAGCCCGCCCCCCCGCCGCGCACCGCGCCGCCGGATGTGGCCGAGCTGAAGTCGCCGGGCGAGGGGTTGGACGAGCAGCCGGCCGCCGCCGACAGCGGCGCCACGGACGCCGGCGATGCGACGTCCGCCACCGTGGCGGCCGACACCGGCTGGGCCATGGGCGCCGGCATCACCGGCATCATCTCGGCCGTGGGCGCACTGGGGCTGTCGGTGGGCGCGGCGGTCAACGTCGACGACACCCTGACCTCCATGAGCATGGGCGGCACGGCCACCCTGGGCCTGATCATCTTCGGTCCGGTGGTCAGCGCCGGCGCCCGCTCGCCCTCCGGCGAGGGCGTACACGGCTCGACCGGCCTCAAGGTGGGCGGCTGGATCACCTACGGCCTGGGCGTGGCCAACGCGGTGTCGCTGTTGCTGATAGGAGCGGCCGCGGCGGCCTCCAACGACTCCATCCTGGACGATGCCACCATGGCCGGCATGATCACGGTCACCGGCCTCATGGGCGCCACCAGCTTGACGCTGTTCTCCATCGACGCCTTCATCGCCCGCGGCCAGGCCGCCCGGCAGCTGGCCGTGCGATCCACCGGCGAGGACGACGGAGTGCGCATCGCGCCGGTCTTCGCCCCCATCGCCCCACCCGCCCAACACCCCGGCGCCGCCGGCATGAGCGTCGGCCTGGCCGGCAGCTTCTGAGCCGTCTCCGGCGGATCAAATCGTTCAGATGTGACGGCGGGCACGATCGCCAGATCGGCACCGTCGCTCACCACCCGGATGGCGCCGTGGCGGTCGGTGCGCCAGACGCGGACACCGGCGCGCTCGAGCCGCTGCAGCAGGCTCGGATGCGGCAAATTGTAGCGGTTGCCGGCGCCGGCCGAGATCAACGCCTCCTGCGGTCGCACCCGCTGCAGAAAGGCTTCGCTGGTACCGTAGCGCGATCCGTGGTGGCCCACCTTGAGCACGTCGGCCCGCAGGTTTACCCCGGATTCCAGCAGGGCCGCCTCGCCCCGGCGATCCAGATCGCCGGTGAGCAACAAGGTGTTGTCGTCGTGACGGACGCGCAGCACCAGCGAGCGTTCGTTCTCCTCCAGCCCGGTGGCGCCGGGGCCGGGCCACAGCACGTCGATGCGCACGCCGTCGCTGTCATGGACGAGATCGCCGGCGGCCAGTTGGCGGATGTCTACATCGGCTTCGGCCACCGCCGCGGCCAGCGGGGCGCTGGTCTCGCAACCCGCCAGCGGCGCCGGCGTCCAGACCTGCCGCGGCGCGAAGAGTTCCACCACCGCCGGCAGCCCGCCCACGTGATCCGGATGCCGGTGGCTGACCACCACCGCCTCCAGCTCATCGACCCCCTGCGCCCACAGCGCCGGAGCCACCACGTGGCGGCCCACGTCGAAGTCGCTGCGGAAGGCGCCGCCGCCGTCGATCAGCACCTCCCGCCCGCCCGGCAGGCGCAGCAGCAGCGACTCACCCTGGCCCACGTCGAGCGCCACCAGCTCGAGCCGATCGCGGAAGCGCGGCGCCAGGGCACCGGCCGTCCAGCTGACCAGCAACACGGCGGCAGCGGCGGCCGCCAGCCAGCGCGCCGCCCGCCAGCGCCTCCAGCCGGCCAGGGCCAACAACCCGCCGTACCAGGCCAGCAGCTGCAGCCGGTCCGGCCCGGCGGTGGTCCAGTGACCCACCGGCAGCCTGGCCAGCTGCTCGGCCAGCGCGATCAGCCCGCCGCTGACCCACAACGCCAGATCCATCACTGCGCCGGCCGCCGCCGGCCACGGCACCAGCAACAGGGCCGCCATCAGACCCAGCGGCACCAGCAACCAGGCGGCCAGCGGCACGGCGATCAGGTTGGCCACCAGGCCCAACAGGCTGACCTGGTGGAAGTGGGCCGCCACCAACGGCGCGGTGGCCGCGGCTGCCACCGCCGAGATCAGCAGCAGCTGCAGCGCGTGCACCCGCACCCGCGCCAAGAGGCCGCCGGGCATCTCGGCCCGGCGCCAGGGCACCCGCAGCGCGTCCGCCAGCGGCGGCGCCAGCAGCAACAAGCCGGCCACGGCGGCGAAAGACAGCTGAAAGGAGATGTCGAACAGCGACTGGGGCCACAGGCCGAGCACCAGCAAGGCGGCAGCGGCCAGGCTTTGCAAGGGCTCGATCCGCCGCTGGACCATGGCCGCGACCAGAAAACAGCCCACCGCCACGCCGGCCCGAACCGAAGGCAGACGGGCACCGGCCAGCAGCACATAGAAGCCCACCGCCGGCACCACCAATCCGGCGGCCAGGCGCCGAACGTCCAGCCGGTTGCCCAACCGCTGGCTGCACGCCAGGCCGTGCACGAGCAGCCAGTAGAAGCCCAGCGCCACGAAGGCCAGATGCAGACCCGACACCGCCAGCAGATGGGCCAGGCCGGCCCGGCTGAACGCACGGCGCAGCTCCGGCTCGATGCCGCCCGCCTCGCCGATGGTCAACGCCGCCAGCAGCGACCGCCGGTCGGCAGGCGCCGGGCGCGAATCGATGAACGCCGCCACCGCGGCCCGGGCCCGCTCGGCCGCCCGCCGCGGGCCGCCGCCGGCGGCCGGCTCGACCAACACCTCGCGGCAATGGGGCACCGTGGCCGTATAGGCGACCCCCTGGCGCAGCAAGCGCCGGCGTGGGTCGCCGCCGCCGGGGTTGTGGCGCGCGGGCGGCCGGCGCAGGCGCACCAGCACCCGCACCCGATCGCCCGGCAACACCCCGGGGCAGGTGGCCGCCCCATCGAGCGCCAGCACCAGCAGGCGCACCCGCCCGCCGAAGGGCTGCAGCGCTGCGCCCGGCTCGCGGACGGCCTCGGCTTCGAGCAGCAGCCGCCGGTTGTCGCCCAGCCGCTGCCAACCGCTGTCGGCCCGGCCCACCAGCACCACCCGACCGTCCGGGACCGCCTCGACCGGCGGCGGCACCACTGCGCCGCGCAGCCAACCGGCCGCCACCAGGGCCAGCAGCCAGAGCAGAAACCGCGCCGGGCCGCCGAGCCGGGCCGCGGCGCAGATGGCGGCGCCACCCGCGCTCAGCCCCAGCAGAGCCCAGGCGGGCCATCCCCCGGGTCCCAACGGCTCGGCCAGCAGGATGCCGCCGGCGAAGGCCAACGCCAGCACCGGCAGCGGCCGGCGCATGGGCAAGCGATGCGCCGACGGCGGCGCCGGCAGCGCTGCGGCCTGGTTCATGGCGCGCCGTCCGACCAGTTCCGCCGCGCCCGGGCTAGCTCGTTCGGGGTGTTCAGGTTGCGCGTCACTCCGGGATCGTCGACCTCCACCCAGGCCACCCGGCCGGTCGCGGCCAGCGCCTCGACCAGCGCCCGGGCCCCATTGTCGGCCTCCGGACCGCGCAGCCGATCGTGGATCGCGGCGCCGAAGGCGGTCGGATGGCCGGGCCGGCCGGCCCGGCGGGCCACCGCCAGCGGCGCCCGCGCCAAGGCCCGGCGCACCGCGGCCACGGTGGCGGCCTGTATGCACCCCTGATCGACCAGCACCACCAACAGACCCCGGTCGTCAGCGAGCGCGTCCAGGGCGCAGCGCAAGGAGGATATCTGTCCGCGCTCCGGATGCGGGTTGACCACCAGCCGCACCCCGGCGTCCAACAGACCGGCGACCCGCTCGCGCAACGGCTCCGACACCACGGCCATCACCGGCGCACAACCCCCGGCCCGCAACGCCCCGGTCAGGTGCTCGATGAAGGATTGCGGACCCAGCTGCAACAAGGCCTTGGCCCGGCCCATGCGGCGCGAGGCCCCCGCCGCCAACACCACTCCGGCCGCCGCCGCCTCCCGGCTCATCGCCTTGCCGACCGACCCTTGCGCCGCGACCGCTGCCGGCGGCGTTGGCGCCGCCGCTCGAGCTGTAGCAGGTGATCGCGGGCTTCCAGCAGCCCTTCGGTCAGCAGGGCGCCGACCACCCGCCGGCGGTAGGCGGCGGTCGAGCGGATGTCGTCGATCGGATTGGCAGCCGCCGCGCAAGCGGCGGCCGCGGCGCGGATGACCGCGGGCTGCAGACGCCGGCCTTCCAGCGCGGCCGCGGCCTCCGGCACCGCCAGCACGGTGGGCGCCACCGCACCGAGCGCTACCCGCACGTCGCTCATGCGGCCGTCCCCGTGGCGGCGGGCCAGCAGGGCCACGGTGGCCTTGGAGCAGCACATGCCCAGCCGTTGGCCCGCCTTTTTGAAAAAGGCCACTTCGCGGCCTTGCCGCGGCGGCAGCCGCACCGCCTCGATCAGCTCGTCGGGCGCCAGGTCGGTCGTTCCCGGTCCGGTGAAAAACGCGTCCGGCGGCAGATCGCGCTGGCGGCTGCGGGCGGTCAGCCGGACCCGGGCGTTCAGACAGGCCAGCGCGGGCAGGGAGTCGGCCGCCGGCGAGGCGTTGCCCAGGTTGCCGCCCAGGGTGCCGCGGTTGCGGATCTGCAGCGAGCCCACCGCTCCGCAGGCCAGCCCCAGCAGGCGGGCCTTGCGCCGCACCAGCGGATCGCGGGCGATGCGCTCGTGGGTGACCCCGGCGCCGATGGTCAACCAACCATCGTCCTCCTGCGCGATACGCAACAGGCTGGGCACGCGGCTGATGTCGACCAACAGGGCCTTGCCCCGCATCGTCCCCGGCCGCACCAGCAGATCGGTCCCGCCCGCGATCAGCTGGGCGTTGGGCCCGTCGGCCCACAGCAGCTCGGTGACGTCATCCAACTCGTTCGCCCTGACGAAGCTCGGCATGGCTCTCTCCACCCGCGGGCTCAGCCGTCTCGCGGTTCATCCGCACCCCGGGCGGCGGCCGGGGATTGTGGTTCGACCTCGCGAACCGGCGCCTTGGGTTCGACCGCGGTCGGTTGCCGCCTCGACTTGGCCGACACCGGCCGGCTGCGCTCGGGCAGCGCGCCGCGGCGCCACAGCAGGATCAGCTCGGCCGCCAGGCTGACCGCGATCTCCTCCGGGCTGACCGCGCCGATGTCGATCCCCATCGGCGAGCGGATCGCGGCCAGCGCCTCCTCGGCCACCCCGCGCTGGCGCAGCTGCTCCAGCGCCCGCGCCGCCTTTTTACGGCTTCCGATCATGCCCAGGTAGGCCGGCTGGCGCTCGACGCATTGATCGAGCACCAACTGGTCCTGCTCGTGGCCACGGGTGACGATGATCACGTGGTCCTTGGGCCCGGGCGGCGACTCGGTCAGATAGGCCGCGAAAGGCTGATTGACCAGGGTCACCTCGTCGCCGAAGCGGTCCGGGCTGGCCCAATCGCGGCGCTCGTCGACCACGGTCAGCCGGCAATCTAGCAGCCCGAGCTGGCGGGCCACGGCCGTTCCCACGTGACCGGCACCGAACACGATCACCCGCCGCGGCGGCTGCAGCGGCTCCAGGTAGAGGGCCATCTCGCCGCCGCAGCTCATGCCCAGCTCGTCGAGGTTGTATCGTGCCGAGCGCGGGCCGCGGCCGTCCTCCAGGGCGTTGAGCGCATCGGCCGTCGCCCGGGCCTCGACCACGCCGCCACCGATGGTGCCGTGGATCTCGCCGTCCGGATACACCAGCATCTTGGCGCCGACCTTGCCGGGGGCCGAGCCGGTGCTGGCGGTGACCAGCACCAGCACTCCGGACTCCTCGTCCTCGATCAGCTTCTGGATCTCGGCCGCCAGGCTCTTGAGCCCCTCGCCGTCCATCGCTTGCATGTTCAGCCTCCCCCGGCGCTCAGCGGCCGCCGGTCCTGGATATCCGCCGCCGGGCCGCCTTGCGGATGGCGGCCACGATCTTGGTGTAGCCGGTGCAGCGACACAGGTTGCCGGCGATGCCGCCCCGGATCTGCTCGCTGGTCGGCCGCCGGTAGCGGCGCAGCAGGGCCTCTCCGGCCATGATCATACCCGGCGTGCAGTAGCCGCACTGCACCGCGCCTTCGTCGACGAAGGCCTGCTGCAAATCGCTCAAGCGGCCGTCCTGCTCCAGGCCCTCGATGGTCGTCACCCGGCACCCGTCGGCCTGCACCGTCAGCACCAGGCAGGCCGAGACCAGCGCGTCGTCCAGCAGCACCGAGCAGGCTCCGCACTCGCCGATGCCGCAGCCGAGCTTGGTGCCGGTCAGGCCCGCCTTGTCGCGCAAGGAGTCGATCAGCCGCTCGTCCGGCTCGACCTCCAGCACGGTCTCGGCGCCGTTGATCACCAGCCGCACCCGTTCGCTCATGACTCGCCCTCCTCCAGGGCCGCCAGGACGTCCTCGGCCCGCACCGGCAGGCGGGTCAAGCGCACGCCGAGGGCGTCGTGCAGGGCGTTCAGGATGGCGGGCGTCGGCCCCACCATGCAGGTCTCGCTGATGCCCTTGGCGCCCCAGGGACCGGTGGGCTCGCGCACCACCACCGGCACGGTGCGGATGGCGGTCGGCACGTCCAGGCTGGACGGCAGGATGTAGGTATCGAAGTTGGTGGTCTGGCACCGACCGCCGTCGAACTGCACCTCCTCGAACAGGGCGTAGCCGATGCCCTGGGCCACCCCACCCTCGCTCTGGCCTTCCAGGCCGGTCCTCGAGATCACCTGACCGGCATCCAGATGGGCCTCGACGTCCAGCACCCGCACGGCACCGGTCAGGGTATTGACCTCGACGCCGATCACGTGGGTGCCATAGCTGTACAGAATGTGCGGCAAGCCGTCGCCCAGCTCCACCTCGGCCACCGGGATGTGGAAGGTGGCCTGGGCCGACAGGCCCGCTGGATCCAGCACGTGTTCCAGCGGCGCGCGGCCGCCTTCGCCGACCAGCCCATCGGCAGCCAGTCGCGCCGGCCCCGGCGGCCAGCCCAGCCGCTTGGCGGCCAGCCGTCCCAACGCGGTCTCGAGCTCAGCGGCCGCCAGCCAGATGGCGTTACCCACGGCGTAGGTGGTACGCGAGGCGGTGGTGGTGCCGGAGTCGGGCGTCTGGCCGGTGTCGCCGCCGATCACCGCCACCCGGGCCGAATCGATGTCCAGCCGCTCGGCCACCATTCGGGCATAAGCCGTGTAGGCTCCCTGGCCGAACTCGCTGGTGCTGGCGTGCAACCGCACCCGCCCATCCAACAGCAGCTCGAGCTCCACCTCGCAGTAGTCGGGCAGGCCCACCCCCAGCCCCAGACCCTGCATCTGGCTGGCCACGCCGACCCCGCGGCGGATGTAGGGCGCCATGCCCTCGGACCAGCCGCTGCGATCCTTCTTCCAGCGCTTGCGCCCGCGCCAGAGCTTGCCCTTGCGCGCCGAGCGTATGGTCTCGCCGATGCCGACCGCGGTGACCATCTCGTAGTCCAGCGCCGCCCGGTCACCGGTCTCGAGCGCATTGGCCTGGCGGAACGCCAGCGGGTCCTTGCCCAGCTCGCGGGCCAGCAGGTCCATCTGGCTCTCGATGGCCAGGCAGGCCTGGGTGCAGCCGAAGCCGCGGAAGGCCCCGGCGCAGCCGTTGTTGGTATAGACCGCGTAGGCGTCGATGCGGGTGTGCGGCACCCGGTAGGGCCCGGCCGCGTGCTCGATCATCAGGTTCAGCACCGGCCCCCCCAGGCTGGCGTAAGCTCCGGTGTCGGAGACGATACGCGCCTGCACCGCCATCAGCTTGCCACCGGCCGAGGCACCGGTCTTGAAGCGCAGGCGCGCGGCGTGGCGCTTGGTCGAGAACAGCAGCGACTCTTCGCGGCTGGCCACCATCTTGGCCGGCCGGCCGGTCAGCAGGGTCATCAGAGCCAGGTGGATCTGGACGCTGATCTCGTCCTTGCCGCCGAAGGCGCCACCGACGTAGGCCCCGATGGCCCGCACCTGGTCGAGCTCCAAACCCAGGGCCCGGGCGATCTGGGTCTGATCGCGGTAGACGTACTGGCCGCAGCTGTCCACCGTCAGCCGGCCCTGCTCGTCGTAGTAGCTCAGGCCGGCCTCGGTCTCGAGATAGGCATGCTCGATGCACGGCACCGCGTAACTCTGCTCGACGATCACCGCGCTGCGGGCGAAGCCCTGCTCGATGTCGCCCTTGGTGAAGTGGCCCTCGTGCAGCACGTTGCCGCCCGGGTGCAGCGCCACCGCACCCGGCGCCATGGCGGCCTCCGGATCGGTGATCGGATCGAGCTCCTCCCAGTCGATGCGGACGCGCTCGGCCCCGGCGCGGGCCGCGCGCGGGGTCTCGGCGCCGACCAGGGCCACCGCATCGCCCTGGAAGCGCACCCGCTCGGCGCACAGCACCGGCTGATCCTGGATGGCGATGCCGAAGGCGTTCTCCCCCGGCACGTCGCGGGCGGTGGCCACCCGCACCACGCCTTCGACCGCCTCGGCCGCCGCGGTGTCGATGGCCCGTATACGGGCGTGGGGATGCGGCGAGCGCACCACCGCCACCCACAGCATGCCGTCGCAGCGCCTGTCCGAGGGGTACTGCTGGCGGCCGGTGACCTTGTCCACCGCGTCCAGCCGCTCGGGTCGTTTGCCGATGTACTTGAGCCGCTTCACCGCATCTCTCCTCATCCGCCACCGACGGGCTGAAACAGCTCGACTCGCGCTCCGTCGGCCAGCTCCTGCAGGCGTCCTGCCCGCCGGCCGTCGACCAGGGCCCAGATGTCGACCCGGTCCGGCAGCCCGCAGGCCACTACGGCATCACGCACCCGGGCGCCGTCATCGAGCGCGAGCTCGAGTTCCGGTCGGCCGGCCATCCGGCGCAATGCACCGAACAGAATCACCTGCACCCGGATCGCCATGGCTCCCGTAGACGCCCTCCCGCAAACGGCGCCGATCATACACGACCGGCGCCGGCCGGGCAAAGGGAATCAGGCCCGCCGAGCAGGCGAAGGCGCTGAAATGGCAGGCAAAAGGGCGAGCGGCGGGATGCCTAGCGGCTCCAGAACAGGCGCAGGTCGGAAAAGGACGGGCGCACGCCGTTCTCGGTGGTGTTCAGCTGCACATCGGCGCTGAGCCAGCGGTGGCCCTGCAGCCCGGCGCAGCTGCTCAGATCGGCCGGCGAGACGGCGAAGGGGCCGCAGACCGGGCTGGGGTTGGTGGCCAGCTCGGCCTCGCTGTCGGCGGCCACGAAGGAGACGCTGACCGAGGTGTGCGGCGGGGTGGTGGCCTCCCAGCTGGCGCTGTGCCACAGCGGCGCCGGGTAGCCGGAGTCGAAGTTCTGGATCCAGTGGCCCTCGCGGGTGGTGATGGTGCGCAGCTGCATGCCGGTCATGTCGCTGTAGGTGTAGAGCTCGTTGCCCGGATCCACCGGGAAGGAGCCGTCCGGGGTGCAGTCGGACAGGAAGCGGTTGGCATAGCCGCCACGGCGGTTGGGCACCCAGATCTTGCCGTTGGCGTCGACCGCCACACCGTGGGGGTTGGTGCCGTTGGCCACCGCCTGGCGGCAGAGCACGTCGCCGGTGGCCGGATCGATCTTGACCACCTCGTCGGTGCCGTAGCTCGAACCCCAGATGAAACCGTCGGCATCCACCGTGACCGCGGTCACCTGGGTCACCCCGGTGTAGAAGATGTCGTCGGTCACCGAGTCGATGCGGTGCACCCCGAGCTGGTCGCCGCTGCCCGACCAAGAGCCGAGCCAGACGTCGTTGGCCTGATCGATGGCGATGCCGTAGTGGCGGTCGTGGCTCACGGTGCGCTCGATCTGCACCGTGGCCGTGTCCACCTTGACGGTGTTGGGGCTGGAGGCGGTCCACAGCTTGCCGTTGCCGTCGATGGCCAGACCGTAGACGTTGACGCCCACGTTCAGCGTATCCAGCACCTGGCAGCAGGGCGGGCTGGCGCAGCCGGAGTCGACCACGTTCGAGCCGTGCACCTTGTACAGGGTCTGGCCGCTGTAGGTGCCGAGCCAGACGTTGCCGTCGCCGTCGATGGCCACACCACGGCAGATGCCGGGCGCGTCGACCATGCAGATCTTGTTGCCGTCGGCGTCGAGGTGCACGCCGTTGGAGTAAATCGGGTTGTTGGAGCCGGCGAAGCCGCGGTTGCCGACCCAGACCGAGAAATCGAGCGCCACCGCCGTGCGCGAAGGGTGGTCGCCGTGCGACGGCACCTGCCAGATCTTCTCGCCGGTCTCGGTATCGAGCTTGGCCACCTCGTCCTTGGCGGTGACCGAGATGTAGATGAACGGCGTGCGCACCGTGCCCTGGCCCAGGGTGACGGCGTCGGGGTCGGCCGGATCGGGCTCGGTCCCGTCGCAGTCGCGGTGATCGGCCTCGCAGTCGCCCGGCTGGTCCCAGTCCACGTCGTAGCAGGGCTCTCCCGGACAGGTGCCGCAGGCGGTCAGCAGGCCCTCGTCGACCAAGCCGTCGCAGTCGTTGTCCAGCCCGTCGCACTCGGTCTCCTCGGGCACCGGCAGGCAGTCGCCGCAGGCGTTGACCAGGCCCTCGTCGGTGAAGCCGTCGCAGTCGTCGTCCTGGCCGTTGCAGATCTCCTCGCCCTCGCACCAACCGCAGGCGTTGGAGCCGATGGCCCACTGCTCGTCCGTCTCGCCGTCGCAGTCGTCGTCCTGGCCGTTGCAGGTCTCCGGCTCCGGGCCCTGGCTGCCCTCGCAGGCACCCCAGAACTCGCCGTCGCAGGTCTGCTGGCCCCAGCTGCAGATGCCCACCCCGGGCGTGCCGCCCGGGCCGAGGTAGCACTGGCGGCTATCGCTGCCCGAGCAGCCGCCACAGCCCTCGTCGAGCAGGCCGTCGCAGTCGTCGTCGATGCCGTTGTGGCACTCCTCCTCGGGCACCGGCCCGCACTGCCCGCAGGCGTTGGCCACCCCCTCGTCGACCAGGCCGTTGCAGTTCTGGTCGCGGCCGTCGCACACTTCGGCCGCACCCGGGTGTATCTCCGGGTCGCTGTCATCGCAGTCGGCCGGTGGCGCATAGCCGTCGCCGTCGGCGTCCGGCAGACAGCCCTCGTCGACGAAGCCGTCGCAGTCGTTGTCGACGCCGTCGGCCGCTTGGCCCTCGCACTCGATGCCCGGCAACACCTCGCCTTCGCAGTCGCTCCAGGCCCAGACCCCGCCGCCCTGGTCGACGCAGTCATGCACGCCGCCGCGGCAGATGCCCATGCCCAGGGTGCCCGGCGGACCCGAGTAGCAGGGTTGGCCGGTGGGCGGATGGCAGACGCAGTTGCTGCCCGAATCCGGATCCTCGCAATGGCAGTCCGGATCGCAGTCGCAACCCTCGTCGACCTGGCCGTCGCAGTTGTCGTCCAACCCGTTGCCGCAGATCTCCTGCAGCTGATCGTCGGGCGGCTGGCAGTCACCGCAGCGGTTGCGCAGGCCCTCGTCGGTCTCGCCGTCGCAATCCTCGTCCTGGCCGCTGCACTGCTCGTCGGCCGGCAGCACCTCGCCCTGGCAGGGGCCGTAGGAACGGTCGTCGCCGCAGACCGCCACCCCCGGCCGGCACAGGCCCACCCCTTCGGTGTCGAAGGGGCCGCTGTAGCAAGAGCGGCGCTGGCCGGGCTCGCAGCCGCAGTCGGCCTCGTCGGTCTCGCCGTCGCAGTCGTTGTCGATACCGTCGCCGCAGACCTCGTTCATGGCCGGGTTGACCTGCCGGTCGCCGTCGTCACAATCGGGCCCGCGGGCGCAGTTTTCGCCGAAGCCGTCCTCGTCCTGGTCCACGCAGCCGCCGGCGCCGTCCTCATCGCCGGCGTCGCTGCCGCCGTCCTGCGGCTCGTCGGGCTGGCAGTAGCCCGCCTCGCAGTGCCAGCCCTTGGGGCAGCCGCCGCCCTCGTCGCAGGGGGTGCGGCAGAAGCCGGCCACGCACACGTCGCCGCCCGGACACGGGGTGTCCGCGTCACAGGGCCGCCGGCAGACCTCGCCGTCGCAGGCCATGCCGTCGGGGCAGTCGGCGTCGCTGTCGCAGAAGACGGCCGACGGCGCGCTCGCATCGCTGCAGCCCGCCGCCCACGGCAGCAGCCCGCTCGCCAGCAGCATCAATCCCAAGCTCGCTCGTCGCATGGCCCTCTCCTTTGCCGGCAAACCGCCGCCGCCCGGAATTCGGCTCGATTCGCTCTTCTATATACCATTGCGCCTGAAACCGACGAATCGGTCAAGGTGATGATGGCCGCCGGGTGATCGATCCGGCAGACCGGCTGCCGGGTGCCGCCTCAGGGCTGGATGGCCTGGCCGCTGATCATGGCGTCGTAGCCATCGCCGAAGGCGAAGTCCGCACCGCGCTGGCTGCTGGCATCGGCTTGCAACTGGATGGACACCAGGGCGCTGACGCCGGTGGCGGCCGACACGCTGTCGACCAGGCACAGCCCGGCCAGCCCGCCCTCCCGGACACAGGCGATGTGATCGGCCAGACCGATGCCGCTGTAGGTCTCGACCACCGCCGCCGGCATGCTCGCCAGATCGAGCACCAGCACACTGCCCGGGTACCAGCAGGTCAGCAGGGCGGCTCCGCCCGCCGGGTGGATGGCCACCTTGGCCGGCGGGTCGTCCAGATCGATGGCCTGGGCGGCACCGATGGTCGGGCCGTCCAGGGCCACCGTCCACAGCCGGCCTTGCTCGCCGTAATCGCCCGAGGGCATCAGGGCCCGGCTGCCGTCAGGGCTGACGGCCACCTCCTCGCTCAGCATGACCAGGCCGATCGCGGCCCGATCGACGATGGCCAGCGAGCGCACATCGACGATCAGCGCGTCGTAGGCCGGCTCCTCGTCGGCCAGCGCGCCGCCGGCCACCAGGGCGTGGCGCCCATCCGGCAGCCAGTCCATGGCGCTGGGCAGGGTGATGTCCAGCCGGTGCTGGCCGCCGCCCCCGGCGGGGATCAGCTCCGCCAGCCCGTCCGCCAGCGACAGGAAGAACAGGCCGCCCTCGCCCGTGTAGTGCACCAGCCAGATGCCGCTGCCGTCCTGCGCCGGCTGCAGGTCGGTGGCGCTGAGGCCCAGGTCGTAGAGCTCGATGGTCTCGCCCAGCGGGCTCAGGCCGCCGTCGGCCGCCACCGCGAAGCTGGTCAGGTTGTGGTGGTTGTGCCCCTCGCCCTCGCCGAGCACCACCAGGTGCCGGCCGTCGGCGGTGAACACGGCCCGGGCCGGGCCGGCGCCGCAGTCCAGATCCTGGCCGGTATCGCTCAAGCTGCCGTCGGCGGCCAGCTCCAGCACCGAGGCGCGGTCGCCGGGCACCGCCGCGCCATCGGGGCCGGTCTGGTTCGGGTGCGGCACCACCACCAGCCGGGTGCGATCCGGATCGTTGTGCAAGGCGAAGGGGCCGACCTCGGCACCGGCCTCCACCACGCCGGCCACCCGCAGGCTGGCCCGCAGCCAGACTTCGGGCTGGTCGCCGGCCAGGTCGGCCTTGGAGTCCCATACGAAACGCCCGGTCGTACCGGACGGTGCCAGCGACAGGTCGCGGGCGTCGGCCAGGGTTCCGGCCAGGGCGGTGGCCGGGGCGAAGCCGGTTCCGTCGCTCGACCAGGCCACCGACACGTCGGCCGCGGCGCCGCCGGGCCCGAACGCGGTGAAGCCCAGTCGCACCGGCCCCCGCTGCCAGCCCTGGGGCGGAGCCAGCTCCAACGCATAGGTCTCGGGCCCCGGCTCGTCCCCCGAACCGCCATCGCCGTCGGCCGCGCCGTCGGGCTCCGGTCCGCCGTCCGCGACCCCACCGTCATCGCCGGCGGCCGCACCGGCATCGCCGTCTTGGCCTATGCCGGCATCGCCGGCGTCCACGCCGGCGTCCACGCCGGCATCCGGCTTCGAACCGCCGGAACAAGCGGCCAGCTGCCAGCTCAGCGCGAGCAGCAGTGAGCAGACAGCCCAGGTCAGCCCGCGCTCGGCTCCCGTCATGTTCGCTCCTCTCGGTGTTCGGACCCCTCCAACGGCCGGGTCACGAGCCCGACGGCACGCAGGCGCCCATGATGCAGTTCTGCTCGGGCCGGCAATCGGCCGTCTCCTGGCAGCCGAGACAGAAGCCCAGCAGGCCGCAGGTCTGATCGGGCCGGCAGTCGGCGTCCGACTCGCAGGTGCCGTCGGCCGGGTAGCACTGCCCGGTCTCGGCGTCGCACAGCTCGTCCGGCCCACAGGCGTCGTTGCAGGGGTCGGGCCCGATGCGCGGGATGCAGGCGCCGAGCACGCACTGCTCCAGCGGTTTGCACTGGGCATCGGACTGGCAACCGACGCAGACGCCGAACTGGCACTGCAGGCCGAAGCTGCAGTCGCTGTTGTCCTCGCAGCCGGTGTCCGGCTCGCAGCTACCGGCCGCGCAGCGGTAACCGGCCGGACAATCGGCGTCGGTGGTGCATTCGCCGGCCGGCACGCAGCTGCCGCTGGAGCAGACCTCACCATCGGCGCAGTCGGCGTCGGTCTGGCAGTCGGCACCGTCGGGCACGCACTGGCCGCTGGCCGGATCGCAGTGCTCGCCGTCCGGGCAGCTGACGCCGGCGCACAGGTCGGCGTCGCCGAAGCAGGTACCCAGAAAGCAGGTCTGGCCCGGGAAGCAGTCGGCGTCCGATTCGCAGCCGGTGCAGAAGCCGAAGGTACAGCTCAGCCCGGCCGGGCAGTCGGCGTCGGTCTCGCAGTTGGCCGACTGGGCCGTGCACTGGTGGGTCAGCAGGTTGCAGGTCTCGCCCTGGGCGCAGTCGGCGTCCGACTCGCACCAGCCGGGAATCGGCTGGCACAACCCGTCGACGCACTCGAAGCCCGACCCGCAGTCGGCATCGCCTTCGCACTCGGGCTCGACCGGCTGGCAGTGGCCGTCGAGACAGGCCTCGCCGGCGGCGCAGTCGGCATCGCTGTCGCAGGCCGGGCCCACATCGCGGCACAGCCCGTCGACGCAGGCCTCGCCGGCGGCGCAGTCGGCGTCGCTGCGGCAGCCCTGCACGATCGGCTCGCACAGCCCGTCGATGCAGACCTCGTCCAGCCGGCAGTCCTCGTCGCTGCGACAGACCGGCCCGGCCCAGCTGCAGCGGCCGTCGCGGCAGATCTCGTCGAAGCGGCAGTCGGCATCGACCTCGCACTGCGGCCCCACGACGCAATCGCCGCTGTCCGCATCGCACAGCTTGCCCGCCGGGCAATCGGCATCGCTCTCACAGCCGGTCGGCTCCGCCGGCACGCAGCGCGCGGTGGCCGCCGCGCAGATCTCGCCGGCGGCGCAGTCGGCGTCTTCCAGACAGCCGGGCACGCAGCGGGCGGTGTAGGCCGAGCAGATCTCGCCCTCGGCGCAGTCGGCGTCCTCCAGGCACCCGGTCACGCACTGGGAGGTGAAGGGATTGCAGATCTCACCCCGCTTGCAGTCGCCGTGATCGCGGCAGCCGTCCATGCAGTTGCCGGTGTACGGATTGCACAGCTCACCGGCCGGGCAGTCCGCGTCCTCCTCGCAGGGCACTCGATCGAGCTGTGTGTCATCGCCGCAGCCGGGGGCGGCGGCCATCCAGATCAACAGACACCCCAGCGCTCCCATCAACCAGCCAGCACGCATCACGGTCCTCCTTCCGCGCCGCACAGCGACATCGCCTCGGCTGCGGGTGGATCGCCCACAGGGCTTCAATTGCACCTCGACTCTAACGCCCGGCGGACCGATGGCACAAGCCAGGAGAGTCAGAAATGCAGGGCCACGGACAAAGCCCACCATGCCGGTGGCACCTGGCTAGCATGGGGCGCAGCTGCGGGTATCCGGCCAGCGCGGAGAACGTCGTCCAGCCACCATCGGCACGCCGTCATCGCACGCCGGGTCCCACTCGAAAAAGGCGTTCAGGGAAGGTCCTTCCAGAACACCAACCAGGTCACCCCCTCATCGCTTCGCATGCCGCCGCATTCATCGTAGATCGTCCTCCCGCGGCTCTCCTTCCACAGCAGGCGGCCCGACTCGAAATCCCGCGGTACGCCGTTGTCGTAGTATGGCCGCAGGTCCGTTATCTTGGTTCGCTGTTCCGAGTCCACCTCTTTGACGTAGAGCTGGTACTGATCCAGGCCGTCCTCGCCATGGCGATCATAGAGCAGCCTTCCTTGTTCGAGCCGAAAGATGCAGTCCCCGTGGCCGCAGCGGGTCACCTCCACGTGTTCCAGGGTGTCGACGTCGATCGCCTCGATGGTGGCGATCGTGCTGTAGACGAACCAGCGGCCGTCGAAGTCGAAGAAGAAGATCCGCGACCCCGGAAAGCTCACCAGCTCGTAGTCCTCGCCGCTGTCCAGGTCTCGCAGCCGGGCCCACTGCCCGGGCCCGGAACAAGCCCCGCTGCTGCGGAGATAGACCACCCGGCGGTCCGCGACCGCTGAACGCGTCAGCATGTACTCCCCCCTGACCGCTCCGTCCAACAGGGTCTTTTCTCGAGTTCGTAGATCGTAGTGGTAGAGGTCAGCACTCTGTCGGTAGGACACATCACACTGGATGTATTCCATCTCTGTCAGCACCAGATCATCGCCGGAGAGTGAAAAGCATTGGGTATCGCGTCCGTCAGGATTGGGCACATGCCACTGCTCGCCAGTGACAATGTCTTTGACGAAAACATCCGTTGCAGGCAGCTTTCCCTCTCCCACTCCACCCTCTGGTATTTCGTTCCAGGCGATCCGATTTCCATCGACTTGCATGTCAAAGCAAGCCCTGTCCTCCTCGGTCAACAAGCTCTTCTGATCATGCTCGATGTCGTACAACCAGATCGGGCCGGTCAAGAACCCGTACGCCAGATGCTCGAACTTCCGCTCGACAAAAGCCAGCAGATCCGCGTCCTCACCGGCCAGGCTGGTGTCGGCCACGCCGTGCTCGAAGTCGAGGAAGAAGCTGCACGGCAACAGGTTGCCGGTGAACTCGCCGGAGCAGCGGTCCCAGACGCAGCCCGACTCGTCCGAGACCATGTCGTTCGGGCAAGGGTCGTCGGGGTCGAAGCAGTCCTGCTGCAAGTCGCAGGATCCGCCGCCGCAGGCGAGCGCCAGAAAGACCGCCGCCGGCAGCACCTTGGTCGAATACGTCATGTTCTCCACCTCGCAGAGCCGCGGCGGCGCCCGGCCGGCCAACGGCCGGGCGTCGCCGCGGCGGTATCCTTACCAGACGATTCGCCTCACCATCATCTCACGGACAATCCAGCCGCGAGAAGTCCCCCAGCAGCCCGGCACGGGCGTTGGTCGCATACGCCCGCAGGTGCTCGGCGGCCGCATCCGAGATCCAGCCCAGCCGGCCGAACACCCACACCAGCCGGGCGAAGACCCTGAGCTGCACCGCCGCTGGCCGCGTCCGGCCCCGCTCGACGTGCCAGCAGGCCCGCTGCGCCTTCAACCCCAGCACCAGCCCCGGCAGCCACCACCGGACCCACCGGCCGACCTCCTCGCCGAGCCCGCAGGCCGTGTCGATGCAGCCGTCGCGGTCGGCGTCCATGCCGCGGGCGCAGTCGTCCGGGCACAGGTCGTCGCGGTTGGACACGCCGTCGCCGTCATCGTCGGCCAGCATGTCGATCTCGTGGCGCAGGTCCTCGAGCAAGACCCGGTGTTCGGCCAGCCGTTGCTCGGCCGCCGGGTTGCCGCTGGCGTCGGTGTCCAGCACCGCGATCAAGCCCGCGATGTTGCCGCGCACGATGCGATCCAGGTTGTGCCACATGTAGCCGTCGAGCGACCGCCGCCGCTGCTGCAGGTAGCCCACGATGCCTTCAGCGTCGGCCAGCTCGCCGGCGCTCGGCGGTCTGAACCCCGGCCAGCCGGCCGCCGGCGGGGCCGCGATGCCCGGCAGCCCGCCGCCGTCCCGGCGCCGGGTTGTCGCCCGGTTGCCCACCGGCTGCTCGTCAAGGTCCAGCCTCGCCGTGAACTCCACCGGTCCCGGCCGGCCGCGGCGATTCTTCCGCAGCCCCTGGCGGCGCAGCGACCAGCCGGCCGCGGCCTCGGCCAGGCCGCTGTCGACGATGGCGTGGCCGGGGCTGGTGGCCTGCAGCGCCCGCACCAGCGCCAGCGCGCTCAGCGCCGGGCACACCGCCGGGTCGTCGGCGTGGGCGGTGAAGGCCTCGTGCACGATGTCGAAGACCTGCTCGGTCTCCAGCACACCGCCGCCGGCCAGCGCCTCGCCGAAGATGTCCCGCAGCTCGCCCTGTATCGCCTGGTCGCAGGCGCTGCCGGGCGCACAGTCGTAGATGATGCCCAGCCCTTCGAAGTGTCCGGTCACCAGGCCGTCGTGGATCCAGTCGACGATCTCGGCGACGATCTGCAGGCTGTCGATGTTGCCCGGTGGCCGGTTGTGCTCGCGGACCTCGGCTTCGACCCGATCCACCCGGAAGCCGAAGCGGCGTCCCGGGCTGCAGCGCGGCACCACCCCGGCCAGCGCCTGCAGGCCAACAGCGGTCGGCACCCCGGCCAGCTCCTGCCAGCTCTGACCGTCGAACAGCGCCACGGTGCCGCCGGCACCTGCGACGTAGACCTGGTGCGGCGACAGACCCCAGATCGCCTCGAGGTCGGCACCGGCGCCCACCGACCAGCGGGTCCAGCCGAGGCCGTCGTGGTGCAGCACCAGTCCATCGTCACCGGCGGCGAACAGCTCGCCGCCGCCCACCCAGACCCCGCGCAGCGCCGCCGAGCCGCCACCGTGGATCTCGGTCCAACCCTGGCCGTCGAACCAGAGCACCGTCTCCCCGGTGCCGACAGCGGCCACCTCCTGCGCCGAAGCCCCGTGGACGGCCTCCAGGTCGTAGCCGGGCTCGCTGTGCATCAGCTCCCAGTCCTGGCCGTCGAAGCGCACCACCGCGCCCTGCTGACCCACCGCGTAGACGTCCTCCGGCCCGCTGCCCCAGATGCCGTGCAGCCCGGTTCCGTCGCCGCCGCCGTCCAGCAGCACGCTCCACTCGACGCCGTCCCAGTGGTCCACGTAGCCCCACCAATCCCCGACCGCGTAGACGTCGTTCTCCGCCGTCCCCCAGACCGCCTCGTAGCCACCGGGCCGGAATATCCCGGTCTCCATCTGCTCCCAGCCCGAGCCGGCATCGAGCTGCAGAGTCCAGACCTGACCGCCTCCGGTGACCGCGAACAACCGGCCCTCGGGGCTGGACCAGATACCGGTAACGTCGGCAGGGAGCATGCCGGCGGCCGGCACCGGCTCCAGCGCGGTCCAGTCCTGGCCGTCGAACACCACCACCTCGCCGTCCTGGCCGCCGGCGACCGTCAAGTGTCCCTGGACCAGCTCGACCTCCACCCGCGCCAAGCGCAGCCCGGCTTCGGGCGGCTCCAGGGTGACGGTCTGACCCGCCAGCTCGGCGGGGTGGGCGAACCGCGCGATCTCCTCCCAGGGGCCGAGTCGATCATCGGCCACGACGAACCAGCGGGCGCGCACGACCACTGCGTCGCCCTCCTGCTGGTGCCAGTCGCAGCGCTGGTTGAAGGCCAGCCGGATCCGCGTGGTCTCCACGTCGTAGTCGTAGAACACCCGGTGGGGCACGCTGAACACCATGCGGTTGGATGGATGGCCGGCGCCGTCGTTGTAGTACGGGTGGCCGGACTCGGCTGCCGTTCCCTCCTGCAGCCGGATGTACCAGCCGCCGGCCAGCTCTTGCGGCAGGTAGCCGCCGGCGGGCGGGCCGGGCACGATGCGGTACCACTGCTCGAGATCGACCTGCCGCAGCTGCTCGCAGTAGCCCCGGCTCTGCCAGCCCGAGTAGTACTCGGCGAATGCCTTGTTGAGCAGCACGGCCGTGACCGTCACGGCCAGGTTGTGCCCCAGGGCCAGGGGGTCCTGCCAGCCCTCCTGCTCGGCGTACTGCTGGGCCAGGCTGGTGTTGTTGGCTTGCCAGGTGATGGCCTTGGAGAACGACTCCTCTCCTGGGCTGGCCGCCTCTGCACCGGTCTCCCGATCCCAGTCCGCGGCGAGTTCCGCGGCGTTGGCCACGATGTTCTCCGGAAGCTCGCCTTGGTCGAAATTCTCCTGCCAGGGGTTCTGCTCAAGATAACGATCGACATCCTCAGGCGAGTAGAGTTCCTCTTCCAGGAACTCGTGCGACTCGCACACCCCGGCTCCGGAAGCCTGCCGGCACAGCTCTCGCGTATTCCTGAGGTTGGCGGCCCACTCCTCGAACACCGAATGACCGCGGCCCAGGTAGTTGTAGTTGTGGTGCGGCTCGAAGGCGTCCTGGGCGGCGTGCAGGGCCGGGCCCAGCTCCACCACGTCCTGCCAGCTGAACATCCAGTAGGCCGCCATCGAGTCCACCGGCAAATACCTGGCGGTGGCGATCTTCTGCCCGGCTTCCAACGAGTGCTGATGACAGGTCAACCCGTTGTAGCGCTCACCGGCTGTATCCGGGTCGATCCACACCAGTCCGAGATTGCCCAGATGGCACAAAAAGGTCATGCCCGCTATTTTTCCACCGTCTGCGAAACAATCCCCCTCGCTGCCCTCATCACATCCCAGTCCACTGCAGTCTGCGCCCAGGTTCTTGTGCAAATAGCCCAGGTTTTCGTAGTAGGTCTCTCGTCGCTCGGCAGCCAGGCAGGCATCCTCGGTATACGGGTAGTCGGTATCGAAGCCGCGCTCTACCCGATCGGAGTCGTAGTACATGCCGCCCATGTGGTTCAGCGAGGTCACGTTCAGATCTCCATGGTGGGCGATGGGCAGCTCCACCGGCAGGAGCGGGTAGTTGCCCGGCAGCACCATGCCGATGGTTCCCATGCCCGCTGTGGCCAGGACCTCCGCCGAGACGAGCAGGCTCGTGCCGAGTTCGCAGTAGTCGGGTCTGAAGTCTGGCAAGATGCAAGCCGCGTACAAGCCCCTGGGGTTGATAACCGCGAACATGTCCGAGTACCAGTCGCTGTTGGAAGTCTCCGCCCGCAGGGCACAGGCGGCGCTGTAGTAGCCCGGGTAGCCGTCGGCGTTCTCGTGGCAGCGCGGTTCGGGATCGAGGTAGTAGTCCTTGTCCATCAGCAGGTGGTTGCTGCCCGGCGCCCACCACAGCCACTCGGCCGCGGCCTGCATCAGCGCATCATCGCTGTGGTTGAGCATGTAGTCGAGCGCATCGGTGACGATGCCGGGATGGTGGTCTTCCCTCCATGCGCCCGCCGGCCACGCCAACAGCATCGAAGAAATTGCAACGACAAGTGTCAAGATCGTTCGAATGCGCATATCCCCTCCATTGAGCAAAGGTTGGAATCAACTCCGGCGCGGCCCGGCCCCACGCCGGACCGCGCTCGGTGGAGGGGGGTCGCAACACCGCCTGGGGATCGCGCAACAGGGTCTACCCTGCCTGCCTGCCTGCCTGCCTGCCTGCCTGCCTGCGAGCATCGGCCCTTCCCCGCGCTGCTGCGTCGACATCGCAGCATATTGCTGTTGAACATGACAAATGTATACCTTGCTCGGGCTTACAGTCAAGCGCCGGCAATCAGGAGCGATCCGCGCTGTCAGCAAACCAGCGCTACGTCTAGCTGCCATGCAAGGAGGGAAAATCGGATACCCCAAAACGGCGGTCGTTCGCAGCCGCTGAGGAGCGAATTTCCCCCTGGCACCCCAAAAAATACCCCAGGCCAGCGCCTTGAAATGCGACGTCGATTTCCCTCGCCA
>CAYVQE010000096.1:0-24799 GCA_964454005.1 uncultured Myxococcales bacterium | reverse complement strand
GGCCGCGGCCCGGGCCGCGTCGCTGCAGGCCCCGCCGCCGCTGTCGCCCTCGCAGCCGGCCCCGCCGCCGTCGCCCTCGCAGCCGGCCCCGCAGCCGCTGTCGCCCTCGCAGCCGCCGCCGGCGACCTCGGCGTCCGGATCGCTGCCGCCGCAGCCGGCGCAGCTGTCGGCCAGGTAGAGTTCGCCGCTGCAGCCGACGGCCACCTCCGACTCGCTGTCGGGTGCCTCGGGGCTGCCCAGGCCGTAGCGTTCGCGCAGCTCGGCCGGCGACGGCTCGGTCAGCAGAAAGCCCGCGAGCAGTGCGCGACAGCCGGGAAATTCGCCGGCCGGATCGGCCAGCAGCAGATCGAACTCGATCTCGATGGCGCCCTCGTCGTCGCTGCTGTCGATCAGGTCGTTGACCCAGACGTCGGCCACCAGGGGCCGGCCGTAGAAGACCAGCTCGTCGCCCCGCTTTTCGAAGTACTCGATGACCAGCGCGCCGAGCGGCAAAGACCGGTCCGCGTCGGCCGGCAGCCGCCGCAGGTCGAGGTCGAGGAACAGCGCGGCGTGGCGATCACCTCGCTCATCGCCGGTCAAGGTCCATTCGACCCACAGCAGCACACCCTGGTCGCCGAACTGCGAGGCGTCGCTGCTGGCGAAGGCCCGGCGGCTCTCGGTCGGGTGCAAGGGCATGTCCGCCGGCAAGCGGTCCAGGTCCGGATGGCGTTGCAGCTCGTCGGCGCCGAAGTCGAAGCCGGCCCAAGCCGGGCTGTCGATGCCGGCCCGGACCGGCGGGGACGCCAGGCCCAGCAGCACCAGCGCCAGCCAGACGCTGCAGCGGGGATTATTGCACAACGGTCCCATGATCGGTTCGTCCCGCTTGCTAGAAGTGCAGCCCCAGGGTGGCCGTCACGTGCGACCAGCCCAGCTCGCTGCCCTTGTCGTCCTCGCCCAGCATGGTGGCGATCATGTCACCGTGCTCGGACTCGATCACCGCGGTGTAGTCGTACATCAGCCCGATCGACAGCCAGCGATACAGCCTCAGGTTCAACCCGGCGCCGAACTCCATCAGCGTCAGGTTCTCGTCGTAGCTGACCGCCCGCATACCGCTCTCCTGGTAGCGGTTGCTGGTGAACAGGCTGCCGGCGCCGATCTCGAGGTTGAGCCGCAGGTGCCAGAACAGCGGGACGACCCCGCGCAGGCCACCCACTACCCGGGTGTAGGAGCGTTCCACGCAGGCCTCGCTGCCGCGCTGGACGAGCTGCAGCGACTCGGTGCCGAAGCGGGCGTGCGACGCCTTGAAGTACAGGTAGAAACGCGGTGGGAAGCCCTTGAACTTGCCCCCCACGGCCAGGGTGCCGCCCGCTTCCAGGCCCACTGCCCGCTCGGCGGACAAGCCCTGGTTGATCATGATGCCGCTGTAAGGTTCGGCCAGAAAATGGGTGCCGCCGGCCGTGGCTGCCGTCGGCAGCCACAGACAGAGGCCCAGCCCGGCCGCGATCAGGAATCGGTGTCTGCGCATGGCTCACCTCGCAAATCGCTCGCCTTCTCGCTCCGTATTCTCGTTCCAAAGCAACCGGCATGCCATGGTGCAATGGACGGACCAGGTGCTCGGATTCGATGGATTGTTCTTGCATTGCGGTGGGAGCGTGGCGGCTGCAGAAGGTGCCGGTCTGGCGCCGGGTTGCCAAAATGGAATCCAGCGGTGTGCCCTCGTGCCACGCTGCACCCCGATCGCGCGGGGCGTCTTTGGCAATTGTGGCGGCCGGGCCGGCTGTGCTATTCTCGCTGGCCATGTGGGCTCGGGCATGGCGCTCAATCGCAGTGATCTGGCTGACTGGTGGGCTGGCCGGCTGTCCGCCGCCGGAGCCGGGTCCGCTCGACGACCTGCCGCCGCTGGCCGGTTGCGAGCCCGATCCCGCAAGCCAACCGCGGCCGCCGGCCGAAAGACCGGCCGCGGTCGGGCTGGGGCATCTGCTGGTGGCCTACAAGGGGGTCCATCAGCCCGGAGTGCGCCCGCGCTGGACCGCGGACCAGGCCCGGCAACGGGCCGGGCGGTTGGCGGCGCTGGCCCGCTGCCGCGACCACCGGCCGGCCGAGCTGGCCCGGCGCTTCTCGGATGATCCCGACACCAGCGGTGCCGCCGGCGATCTGGGGGTGGTGGTGCCGGGGCAGCTGCATACCGACCTGGAGGCGGCGGCTTTCGGCCTGCAGCGCGGCCAGGTCAGCGAGCCGGTGCACACCCCGGCCGGCTGGCACGTGGTCTGGCGGCACGCGCCCACCCAGGCCCAGGCATCCGAGATCGTCATCGCCTACGACGGGGCCAAGAAGTACACCCCGCGCCACTCCCGCTCGCGCGCCGCCGCGGCCGAGCTGGCCGCCGATTTGCACCGGCGGCTGCAGGCCGGCGCTTCGTTCGCCGAGCTGGCCCGCCAGCATTCGGATCAAGCCACCTACCGCAGCGGGGGCTTTTTGCCCATTTTCACCAAGGGCGAGCAGCATCCCGAGTTCGAGCAGATCGTCTGGTCGCTGCCCATCGGTGGCCTGAGCCAGGTGATCGAGACCCCGACCGGTTTCCACCTGGTCAAACGCTGGCCGGTGCGGCGGGTCGAGCTGCGCCTGGCCCGCTTCGCTTTCGCACCCGATGACGTGCTCGATCGGCCCGCTGACGTACCGACCCGCGTCCAGGCCCTGGAGCGGGTGAATGCCTTCTGGAGCCGGGTGAGCGAGCAGGGTGCCGACTTCTACGCCGAGGCGGTGCGCACCGCCTTCCCGCGCGCCGAGCAACCGGGTGAGCGGTTGGGCTGGATCGGCCGCGGCGAGCTGCCGCTGCCGGTCGAGCGTGCGGCCTTCGCTTTGGAGCCGGGGGGCGTCTCCGGGGTCATCGAGTCGGGCCATGGCTTTTTCGTGGTCAAGCGGTTGCCGTGAGTCCGGCCGGCCGCGGGCGCGGCTCGGTCCACTCTGGCTGGTGCTGGTCGCGCTGGGCGCGTCGCCGGCGGACGGTTCCCCGGCCCGGCTGTCGCCGGCCGATTTCCACGCCCTCGACATCCACGCCGTCTGCGGTCCGTCGCTGGTGCCCGGCCGGCCGGGGGTGGTGCGGGTGGTGGTGCGCGCGGCCCGGGCGTTGAACGACATCTGGCCGGTGCCGCTGGCCCGGGTGGAGCTGTCGCTCAGCGGCGCCGGCCGGCCGCGGTTGCCGCTGGCCGCCGGCCGCGCTGACTTGCTGGGCCGGCTGGCGCTGTCCTTCCGCGCCCCCGACTGGCCGGCGGGGACCTACCGGCTGCAGCTGCGGGTGCGGTCTCCGGTGGGTGCGGGTTCGCTGGAGCGCGAGGTGCAGCTGGCGCGCCGCGGGTCGCTGCAGCTGATCACCGACAAGCGTGTCTACCGGCCGGGCGCGACGGTGCAGCTGCGGGTGCTGGCCGCCGCCCGTGGCGACCGGCGCCCCTTGGCCGGCGAGCGCCTGCTGCTCGAGCTGTTCGGCCCGGCGGGCCGCA
Organism: uncultured Myxococcales bacterium; assembly: GCA_964454005.1. Classification (GTDB taxonomy): domain Bacteria; phylum Myxococcota; class B64-G9; order B64-G9; family B64-G9; genus CAYVQE01. The sequence continues at coordinate 21,323 of CAYVQE010000096.1, read as the reverse complement.
TCCGCGCCTCGCGGGTGCTGACCACCGGCGATCGCGGCACGGCCGCCGCCGCCTTTGCGCTCGATGCCCGGTGGCCGGCCGGCACCTGGCGGGTGCGGGCCAGCGGCACCACCGGTGGCTGCGCGCCGGTGAGCCGCCGGTTGCGCCTGCTGGGTCCCGAGGCCGCACCTGCCGAGTCCGCACCCGGCGTCCGGCCGGCGGGCGGGCCGGGCGGATCCGCCATCGCCGCGCCGCCGGCGGAGGTCGCCGGCGGCCTGCGCTTGCAATCCGATGCCCGGCTCTACCGCGCGGGCGACATCGCCAGGCTGGAGGTGCAGACTCCGGCGGCCGCGGGTTGCTGCTTCGTCGATGCGTCGATCGATGGCCGCAGCCTGCGGTCGCTGAGCGCGCCGCCGACGGACGGGGCGGCCAAATTCGAGCTGGCCCTGGGGCCGGAGCTGGTCGGCCCGGTGGACCTGTGCACCTATCGGATCCGCGACGACGGGCGGCTGGAGCGGGCCGGGCGCCGCATCCGGGTGTTGCCGGCGCGCGGCCTGCAGCTGGTGGTCGCCCGCGATCGGGTGCGCTATCGGCCCGGCCAGACCGCCCGCATCCGGCTGCGGGCCACCGACGATCGGGGCCGACCGCGCCGGGCCACCCTGGCCGTGGCGGTGGTGGCGGCTGGCGGCAGATCGCCGTTGCGGGATCAGCTCCGGGCGTTGCTCGGGCCCCGGCTGGCCGCAGCGCTCGCCGGCGCGCCGGCCGCCGATCGGGCCGCCTTGCTCGGCGGCGGCCCCATCCCCGCATCGGTCCAGCGTCTGGCCGCTGCACCGGTGTGGCCTGCAGCGCCGACCGCCTGCCGCCCGTGGGCCAATCCGGTGGCGGCCCGGCGGCGCCTGGCCCAAGCGGACCGGCCGCTGCTGCAGCGGGCGCTGCAGCGCTACGCCGACGAGTACCGGCTGGGCGAGCGGACCGGCGCCGGCGGGCGTTACCCGCCGCACACGATCGAGCGGCTCGTCGAGGCCGGCCTGCTCACCGAGGAGCAGAGCCGCGATCCGCTGGGCCAGCCCTACACCATGGCCACGGTGGCGGCGCTGTGGCCCGAGCTGGCGGCGGCCCGCTTCCTGGCCGGCCAGGAGCTGCGCCGGTTGTGGCGGCTGCGCGGCGAGCTGGCCCGCGCGGCGGCCGCGGCCGACTCGGCGCCGAGCCCGGCGGCGCTGGCCGAGCGGCTGGAGCGTGCCTACGGCGAGCTGGTCGAACGCTCGCCCGAGTCGGTGCGCAACCAGGCCGGCGCCGGGTTGAGCTGGGAGGCGCTGCAGCAGCGGCCCGGTTTCCGCACCCGCGATTTTTTGGCCAAGGCCTGGGACGAGCGGGTGGCCGCCGTATTTCGGGCGCTGGCCCGCTACGGCCGCGAAAGCCTGCGCTGGTACCGGCTGGAAGCCCGCGCTGAGGGCAGCGATGATTTCCGCCTGCCGCCGGACGTGCTGGCCCGTCTGATCCAGCGCGGCTGGTTGACGACCGGAGCCGTGCGCGATCCCTGGGGACGGCGGTTGCGGCTGCGCCGGCGCGAACGGCCGCGGCGGCAGACCCCGGTCGACCGGCGGCTGCGCCACTACGCGATCGTCTCCAGCGGCCCGGATGGCCTGCCGGACACGGCCGACGACGTGGTCTGGGCCCCGTGGGCCGACGGTGGGTTGCGCGAGCTGGCGCGCTGGCTGGGGATCGACGCGAGCGATCCGCTCGGCCAGCGAGAAGAACGGCAGCCGGCCGCGGTGGCCCGCGGGCCGGGCGCGGCTGCTGCGGGCGCCGGGGCAGTCCCGGACGGCGATCGGATCGCGCCGACCGAGCCCGAGCCGCTGGGCGCGGCCGCCGGCCGCACGCTGCTGTTCGCCCCGGCGCTGGTGAGCGACGCCGAGGGTTGGGTCGAGCTGGAGCTGCGGCTGGAGCCGGGCGTGGCCCGGTGGCGGCTCGATGCCTGGGCCCACGCCGCCGACGGGGCGCTGGGCGCCGAACGGCACTTCATCCCGATGGCGGATGACCGTCGCCTGGATGGTCCGGCCGAAGGTTTCAGGGCAGGCGAACCCGGTCGATGACGAAGTCGACCAGAGCCTGCAGCACCCGGCGGGCCTCGCCGCCGGCGAAGTCGGCCAGCGCGTCGCCGGCCTCGTCGGCATAGCCGCGGGCCTCGGCCAGCGCGCTGGCCAACGACGGGCTGGCCAGCACCCGCCGGACGATGCGGCGGCAGCTTTCTTCGGGCGGTGGGTTCGAGCGGGCGGTCTGTTGGACCAGTCGCTTCAGGTCCGCGTCTTCGATGCAGGCCAGCAGCAGGGGCAGGGTGGCTTTGCCCTGGAGCAGATCGTTGGCCAGGTCCTTGCCGCTTTGTTCGGGTGCGGCGGTGTAGTCGAGGATGTCGTCGGTCACCTGGAACGCCATGCCGAAGGCCTGGCCGAAGCGGCCGGCGCCCTCGATGGCCGCGGCATCGTCCCCCGCCAGGCTGGCGCCGGCGCGGCAGCACCAGGAGAACAGGCCGGCGGTCTTGCCCGAGATGATGGCGACGTACTCGGGCAGCGATACGTCGAGCTGCCCCGAGCGCAGCAGCTGCAGGATCTCCCCCTCGGCCATATCGGCCAGCATGGCGCTGAAGCGCTGCAACAGGCCAGAGTCGCCGTGCGCCACCACCAGCCCCAGGGCTCGCGACAGCAGGAAGTCGCCGACCAGCACGCTGGCCGAGTTGCCGTAGACCCGGGGGACGGAGGGGACGCCGCGGCGCAGCTCGCCGCGGTCGACCACGTCGTCGTGCAGCAGGGTGGCGTTGTGCAGCAGCTCGGCGGCGACCGCCAGCTCCAGCCCGGCCGCCGCCCGGGCACCGGCCGCCCGGGCGCTGAGCAGCAGCAGCACCGGCCGGATGCGTTTGCCGCCCGAGGCGATCAGGTGCCCGGACACCTCCGGGATCAGTGAAACCGTGGAGCGATAGGTCTCGCCCAAGCGCTGCTCTACCCCATCGATGGCGGGGCCGAGCAGGGTATAGGCCTGGCGCAGCGGCGCGCGCTGCTGCGCGGCGGTTTGGGAGCCGGCTTCGGTCATCGCGTTCAGGCAGCCTCCGCGGGCGCGGCGGGCGGGGCCCGGATCCGGCATCTGGTTAGCATCGGCCGCGAGAGCTGTCAACTCGGCTGGGTCGACTCCGCGCGTCGGGATTTGACTCGGCGCGGCTGGGCTGGCACGATTTCGGCCATAAACGGCGGTCGGCCGCTGGCCCTTGCGGTTGCCAACCCTTGCTGGAAAGGATGGTCCCATGCGGATTCGTACCTTCGTCCCCCTGTTCGGCATGTCGTGCCTGCTGGCATTGAGCACTTCGGCCTGCGGCTATGCCTACTACGCAGCCCGCAGCCAGCCCCAGTCCGCCTCGAGCGCCATCGAGCAGGCCGATCGATTCAAGGTCTACCCGGTCTCGGTCGCTGCGGTCGACTACCAGGCGCTGGGCTATGATTCGGAGCAGCAGTGGCGGCAGGAGGTGGCTTTTCTCCAGAAGAGCTGGGGCGAGGTCTTCCCCGAATTGCTCGAGGAGGAAGAGCTGGACAAGAAGGTGACGTTGATCGGCGCCGATACCAAGGTGGCCGACGGCATCGCCGTCCGGGTGGCGGTCGAGCGGATCCAGCTCAACTGGAACGCCTTCAGCAACACCCCGGACCAGTTTTGGGTGCAGATCGTGTTCGAGGACGCCGCCGGCGGCCAGACGTTGTATGAGGGCCAGGTCGAGGTCAACAACCGCTCGGGCAATCCGTATGCCCAGAGCTACGGCATGACCATGGAGACCCGGATGTACAATGCGGCGCGCAACATCGCCTGGGCGGTGGTCAAGATCATGCAGAACGGGCGACTCGAGCCGCCCGAGTACTGATCCGCAGCGCTCGACCTTTGCACACCTCGACCTCGCGCCGGCCGGGGACCGACGCGCGGAGTTGGCATGGCGCCGAACGAGAGCGACAGCGCGCCCGGCGGCACTCTGGCCGCGCTGGCCGATGTGCTCGATGACCTCGACGAGGGGCTGCTGGTCGCCGATGCGACCGATCGGGTGGTCGCCGTCAACGGGCGGTTCTGCGCGCTGGCCGGGCTCCGGCCAGAGGCCCTGGCGGGCCGCCGGCTCGCCGACTGCAGCCGAAACGCCCTGGTCGACCGCCTGATCGCCCTCGGCCGGCGGCTGCGCGACGGCGAGCCGGAGCGCCCGCTGGTCGAGCACCTCGGCCTGGGTACCACCGAGGTCATGCTGCGGGCCCGGTCCGTTGCGCTCGACGGCCATCTGCCGGCCCTGGTGACGACCGCGATCGACATCACCGAGCTGGCACGCGCCCGGCGTGCCGCCGAGCCGCTCGAGGACGGGCGAGGACGCGTCTGGCCATGGAGACGGCGAGCCGGGCCAAGGGCCAGTTTTTGGCCAACATGAGCCATGAGATCCGCACTCCGCTCAATGGGGTGATCGGCATCACCGAGGTGGCCCTGCACAGCGATCCGCCGCAGCGGTTGCGCGAACAGCTCGAGATGATCCAGGCCTCGGGCGAGTCGCTGATGACCCTGGTCAACGACGTGCTCGATTTTTCCCGGGCCGAGGCCGGTCGCATCGAGCTGCGCACCGAGCCCTTCGCCCCCCGGGCTCTGCTCGGCCAGATCGCCTCGGCGCTGAACGTCGATGCCGCGGCGGCCGGACTCGACCTGCAGCTGCGGATTGCCGACGACGTCCCGGCGCAGGTGGTCGGCGACGCGGGACGGCTGCGCCAGGTGCTGGTCAATCTGCTGGGCAACGCGATCAAGTTCACCCCGAGCGGCTGGGTGCGGCTGGCGGTGACGGTGCGCCACAGCGACGACGCGGCCGTCAAGCTGCGTTTCGATGTGGCCGATAGCGGCATCGGCATCGCCGCCGACCAGCAATCGGCCATCTTCGAGGCCTTCACCCAGATCGACGCTTCGCACACCCGGCGCCACGGCGGCGCCGGGCTGGGTCTGGCCATCTCGGCCCGGCTGGTGGAGCTGATGGGCGGCCGGCTGCGGCTCGACAGCCAGCCGGGCCGGGGAGCGCGTTTCTGGTTCGAGCTGGCCCTGGGGCGGGCGCAAGGCCGTTGCGTTTCGGACCGCGGCGCGGCCGAGCCGCAGCCCGCAGCCGACCGCGTCGCCCCGGCCGAGCAGCCGCTGCAGGTGCTGTTGGCCGAGGACAACCCGATCAACCAGCGGGTGGCCACCAGCATGCTGGAGCAACGGGGCCACGCGGTGGAGGTGGTGGCCGATGGCCGCGCCGCTTTGGCGGCGGTGCTGCGCGGCGGCTGCGACGTGGTGCTGATGGATGTGCAGATGCCCGAGCTCGACGGGTTCGAGGCCACCCGGGGTATCCGCCGCGCCCGGCCGGCGAGCGAGGGCCCGCGCATCGTGGCCATGACCGCGCACGCGCTGGAGGGTGACCGGCAGCGTTGCCTGGATGCGGGCATGGACGGCTACCTGGCCAAGCCGTTTTCGGCCGCCGCGCTGTACGCCGCGGTGGAACGCTCCGCCGGCGCCGCGGCGGCCGGCCGGGACGCGCCGGCCGGCGGCACACCGGTGCTCGATCGCCAGGCGCTGGCGGCGCGCACCCGCAGCGATCGCGGCCTGGTGGTCGAGCTGGTCGACATCTTCCGCGCCAGCACCCCCGAGCTGCTGGCGCAGATGCGCGCCGGGCTCGACGCGGACGACGCGGCCGGCGTGGTCCGGGCGGCCCACAGCTTGAAGGGGGCCGCGGCCATGTTGGCCGCCGAGGAGGTGCGGGCCGCGGCCTATCGATTGGAGGTGGTGGCCAGGGGTGAGTCGCTGATCGGGTCGGCCGAGGCTCTTGCCGCGCTCGAGGATTCGCTGGGACGACTGCAATCGGAGTTGAAGGCATTGGTGGGGCGGGAGTGAGAGGGACGCGATGCGCGTTTTGTTGGCCGAGGACGAACCGCTGACCCGCCACCTGGTGACCCGCCTGCTGGAGGGCTGGGATTACGAGGTCGAGGTGGTCGAGGACGGTGGCGAGGCGCTCGGCCGCCTGCAGCGGCCGCAGGCGGTCCGGCTGGCCGTGCTCGACTGGATGATGCCCGGTCTGGACGGCATCGAGGTCTGCCGCCGGCTGCGCACCGAAGACGAGTCCGAGTACACCTACATCATCCTGCTGACCGCGCGCACCGAGAAGGCCGACGTGGTCGCTGGACTGGAGGCCGGCGCCGACGACTACATCACCAAGCCGTTCGACGAGGCCGAGCTGCGCTCGCGGGTGCGGGCCGGGGAGCGCATCCTGGCGCTCAAGGGGGCGCTGGCCGAAAAGGTCGAGCAGCTGCGCGCGGCGCTGGCCCACGTCGAGCAGCTGCAGGGGCTGCTGCCGATCTGCATGCACTGCAAGAAGATCCGCGACGACTCGAACACCTGGCACCGGCTGGAGACCTACATCGAGCAGCACTCCGGCGCCATGTTCTCGCACGCCTTGTGCGACGAGTGCCTGGACAAGTACTATTCGGACGACCGGCAAGCGGATGAGAGTTCGCCGGACGACGAGACCGATTGAGCCGAGCCCGCCGGGGGTGCCCATGAGCCAAACGCTGCCGCCGTTGAAGTTCGAACCGATCATCAAGCCTTTGCCCTGGGGCGGGCGCAAGCTCGAGTCCCTGTTCGCCAAGCCCCTGCCGCCCGAGCAGCCCTGCGGCGAGTCCTGGGAAGTGGTCGACCTGCCGGGAGACCAGAGCACCGTGGCCGAGGGCCCCTGGGCCGGCGCGCCGCTGGCGGCGCTGGTGCGCGATCACGGCGCGGCCCTGCTGGGTGAGGCCGAGCTGCTGCAGGGGCGCTTCCCCTTGCTGTTCAAGTTCATCGACGCCGCCGACACGCTGTCGGTGCAGGTGCACCCGGACGCCGCCACCGCAGCGCGCCTCGGCGGCGGCGCCCGGCCCAAGACCGAGGCCTGGGCCATTCTGGATGCCGAGCCGGGGGCGGTGCTCTACCTGGGGCTGCGCGAAGGGGTGGGCCGCGACGCGCTGGCCGCGGCGCTCGAGCAGGGCACGGTGGCCGAGCTGCTGCAGCCGGTGGAGGTGCAGCCGGGCGAGTTCTACTTTCTGCCGTCGGGCGCGCTGCACGCCATCGGCGCGGGCATCGTGCTGGCCGAGATCCAGCAGTCGTCGGACACCACCTACCGGGTCTTCGACTGGAACCGGGTCGGGCTCGACGGCAAACCGCGCCAGCTCCACGTGGAGCAAGCGCTGGCCTCGATCCACTTCGACCAGCGGGGCCGCATCCGGGCGGCCGCCCCGCGCTCCGGCCGGCCGGGCGTGCGCTGCGAGCACTTCAGCTTCGAGCGGATCCGCCTGGCGCCCGGCGACGCGGTGCCGCTGGAAGGCGGCCGGCCGCGGATCGTGGCCTGCACCGCAGGTGCCGGGACCCTGGCCGGCCACGGCGGCGAACCGCTGGCGCTGGCACTGGGCCAGACCTGTCTGCTGCCCGCCTGCCTGTCGGCCCAGCTGGAGAGCCGGCAGGAGGGAACCTTCTTGGCCATTCGCGTCTGAGGCCGAGCGACCATGGCCCGCCGCCCGCGCACCTTCTGGCTGAGCACCGGGGACCTGAACGCCTTTTTCGGGCTGATGCTCGACAACGTCACCAACCTGGTGCTGCTCAGCGCCATCCTGGCCGGCTTCGGCTTTCCGGTCGCCTTCGTCTACCGCCACATGATCCCGGGCACTGCGCTGGGGGTGCTGATCGGCGATCTGATCTACACCTGGATGGCGGTGCGGCTGGCCCGGCGCAGCGGCCGCCGAGACGTGACCGCCATGCCGCTGGGGCTGGACACGCCCTCGACCATCGGCATCGCGGTGGCCGTGCTGGGGCCGGTCTACCTGGATTGCCGCGACCCCATGGTGACCTGGCAGGTGGGCATGGCCACCATGGTGCTGATCGGCCTGGTCAAGGTGGTCTTTTCCTTCGCCGGCGAGTGGATCCGGCGCATGGTGCCCCAGGCCGGCCTGCTGGGCTCCATCGCCGGGGTGGGCGTGGCCCTGCTGGGCTTTCTGCCCCTGGTCGAGCTGTTCAGCATGCCGCTGATCGGCCTGGTGGCCTTCGGCCTGGTGCTCTACTCGCTGGTGGCCAAGCTGCGCCTACCCGGCCGCCTGCCGGGCGCTGCGGTGGCGGTGCTGGCCGGCAGCGCGCTGTACTACCTGATGGGTCTGACCGGCCTGCTCGGCGAAGGCTTCGGCGTCGACGTGCCGGCGCTGGCCTTCACCCCGCCGCTGCCCAGCCTGGGCTTCATCGACGGGTTGGGCCCGGCGCTGGGCTACCTGCCGGTGGCCATCCCCTTCGCCCTGCTGACCATCATCGGCGGTATCAACGTCACCGAGAGCGCCCGGGTGGCCGGCGACGACTACAACACCCGCAACATCCTGCTGACCGAGTCGCTGGCCACCCTGGTGGCCGGGGTCTGCGGCGGAGTGGCCCAGTCCACGCCCTACATCGGGCACCCGGCCTACAAGGCCATGGGGGGCCGGGCCGGCTACACCCTGGCCACCGGTCTGTTCATCGGTCTGGGCGGCGCTTTCGGCTTCGTCTCGTCGATCGTCGACCTGTTGCCCGAGGCGGCGGTGGCTCCGATTCTCATCTTCGTCGGCCTGGAGATCGTGGCCCAGACCTTCGGCGCCTGCCCGGTGGCCCACTATCCGGCGGTGGGCCTGGCGCTGCTGCCCTCGGTGGCCGATCTGGTCATGATCCAGTGGAACAAGATCCTGGGCGGCCTGCAGGCCTTCGGCAAGCTGCCCGCCCAGCTGGCCGCCGAGTACGGCGTGGTATTGGCCCTGGGCAACGGCTTCATCCTGACCGCCATGCTGTGGGGGGCCATCGGCGCCCACCTGGCCGACCGCAAGCTGGGCCGGGCGGCGATCTTCGTATTCCTGTGCGCCGGGCTGAGCCTGTTCGGGGTGATCCACTCGGTGGACCCCAGCGGTCAGCTGTATCTGCCCTGGTCGCTGGAGCAGGACCTGCCGCTGCGCATCGCCGCCGGTTACGCGGCGGTCGGCGGCCTGCTGCTGGTGCTCGGGCTGACCGGCCGCCGGTCGGCCAGCGACGGAGCGGCGGCATGAGACGCGGCCCGGGTCCGGCCTGGTCGCTGCTGGTGGGTCTGGTGCTGTGGTCGGCGCCGGCCGGCGCCGGCTGGCTGGTCCACACCGGCTTGCACGGCTCGCTGGCCGATGTCGGCCGCGGCATGACCGGTACGTTCGAGCTGGGCGCCGACGCGATCTGGCTGCCGGTCGAAGAGGTGGGCCTGGGCCTGCAGGCGTCGCTGCTGCTGCCGCTGCACGTGGCGCCGGGCGCCGGATCGGAGGCGCAGCAGGCGGAGCCGGTGGACCTTGGCCTGCGGCTGCTGCCGGCGGCCTGGTTGCGTTTCGGGCGCGACGAGGCCTGGGGCTACGTCCGCGCCGGGTTGGGCCTGACCGCCCAGCTGCGCGGCGGTCGGATGGCGCCCGGCTTGTTGATCGCGGCCGGCGGCGGCTTCGTAGTCGCGCCGCGCCAGCTGCCCTTTCACTTCGGCTTCGAGCTGGCCGGGGCCATCGAACTGGCCGGGGCGGTGACCGACCGCGGTCTGGGATTGGGCGCGTTCATCGGCTGGTCCTGGTGAGCCTTGACGCTGCGCCCGGCGTGGTGTCTGCTCGACGGCTGGAGCCGCCGAAATCGAGAGCGATGCGTTGAACGTCTCCGGGTCGACTTCGGCCAGAGCCCTTTGGAGGTGAGCATGAATCCGGGCGGGCTGCTTTCCAACCGCAAGGTCTCGCGTCTGTTCTTCGAGCTGGTCCGCGGCCGGGCCCAGCCGTCGGCGCTGGCGGAGCGCTGCGGGCTGGGGGCCGAGGAGGGACGACGCCTGATCGATCGCATGCAGCGGGCCGGCCTGGCGCGCCGGGGACGGGGTGGTGTGCTGGAGGTCGACTGGGAGCGCTTTCTGCCCCTGTTCGTCAGCCGGGCGATGAACATCTACACCGCGGCCATGCCCTTCAAGTACGTGCCCTACTACCTCGATCGCGATCCGGAGCACGTCATCGAGGCGGCCTGTGCCCGGGCCGAGCGCGAGCTGGCCAAGGTCAAGGTCAAGCTGGCCGACAGCGAGCGGTTCGCCCAGCTGGTGCAGCGCTTCTTCGAGAGCCTGGCCGGCGAGGTCGACGCCCCCGAGGAGTACCTGGCCGACATGCGCATCCAGGACGCGGTCGAGGAGTTCGAGTACGCCCTGCTCAAGCTCTACCCGCTGGTGCGCCAGACCCGGGGCAAGGGCGACAGCGCCCGCCGGTTGATGCGGCTGCTGGGCGACTGGTACCGCCAGATCCAGGCCTACGACAACACCCCCACCGGCGCCGCGCTGCGGGCCGCCTTCCGCCACGCCGGCCTGTTGGCCGAGTGAGCTGACGCAGTCCAGACGGGTCGCCCCCAAAAACCGGGGACCGCTGGGAACCGCTGGGAACCGCGGAGGCGCGATGCCCTCATGAGGCCGTGCACGTATACCGTCATTCAATACCCTCGTAGCTCGGGATGCGGCGGATGGGGTGGCGGGCCAGAAAATCCGGCGCGATCATCTCGCACAGCACCCGGCCCGCCAGGTCATCGGCCACCGGGAAGCCCAACAGGTAGAGCACGGTCGGGACCAGGTCGACGTAGCGGATGCGGGTCAACCGCAAACCGGCCCGGATCGGGCCGCCGGCGGCCAGGAACATGGCCCGCTCGGCATGCCAGCCGGGCCAGACCGGATTGCCCGGGCTGGCCTCCATGCCGCTGTCGGACACCAGCATGACCACCGTGCCCGGCGGCGCCGCCGCCAACAGCCGGCCCAGCCGGCGATCGATCCAGGCGTGGAAGTCGTCGATCAGCCGGCCCCACTGGGGTCGCCGGGCGCGCGGGCGGCCGAAGTCGCCCGGAAACCGCTCGGCCCAGAAGGCGTGCATGGCCAGATCGAGGCTGTTGAGCAGCACCGTGCCGAAGGCGTAGCGCCCGCCGGGCCACTCCTGGTCGAGCACCGCCAGCAGGGTGCGGTCGGCGTCGTAGACCTCGGTCAGCAGCGCCAGCGGTGAGGTGATCACGGGGTTGTACTGCCAGCCGGCGAGCTCCGCCACCTGGGAGCGGTTCCAGCCGGCCAGCGCGCGCAGCATGGGCAGCGCATCGCCGGCCGAGTCGCGCCGCAGCCGCTCGAGCTCGTCGAGCAGCGCCGGCGGATGGACCCGATCCGGCAGCGGACCGCTGCGGTGGGAGAACATGTCGAACTCGTTCGGCCCGAAGCGATCGCTGACCAGCAGCCCGGGGATCGCCCGGGCCGGCCAGGTGCAGGGGATGCCGAGCACCAGCGAGCGCCGGCCGCCGGCGCCGAGCATGTGCCACAGCGATTTGGTCTCCACCCGCTCGCTGGTCGGCGGGATGCCCTCGGCCAGACCGGCGGCGAAGTAGCCCAGCGCCACGAAGGAAAAGGGCAGCAGGCTCGGGTCGTGGGCCAGCGATTCGAAGGGGAAGGGGCGCACGCCGGGCAGCGCCACCAGCAGGTACTCGCCCACGCCGTGCTCGGCCGGCGGCCGGCCGGTGACGATGGTCGTCCAGGTGATGGGCGAGGCCCGCGGTGGCGGCGACAGGGGCGTGGCCCGGGTGCCGGCGGCCAGCAAGCGTTCGAGGGTGGGCAGCTCGCCGGCGGCGACCAGCGGCTCGAGCACCGACCAGGTGGCGCCGTCGAGCCCGATCAGCAGCAGCCGCAGGCCGGTCGGGGCGGGCTCGATGTCCACCTCGGCGGCGCTGGCGGCGGGGTCGGCCCGGCCGGTGCGCCCGGCTCCCGGGGCGACCACCGCGGCCAGCAGCACCAGTCCGATGGCCAGGCCCAGTCCGGTGCGCCAACCATGCGGGTCGCCCAGTCGCTGCAGCCAGCCGCCGATGCGGGCGGCCAGCGGCCGCGCCCAGGCCCAGCCCCACAGCGCGCCCACCGCCAGGGCCAGCCCGATGCGGCCGGCCAGCCAGGTCCGTGAGGTGGCCGGCTGGAAGGCCAGCGCCACGATCAGGTCGGCGGCGGCCAACAGCACCGCCAGCGCCAGGCCGAAGCCACCCAGGCCGGCGGCGACCCGCGCCGGCAGCGCCCGGTCATCCGGCGGGCGGCGGCGGCGGGTCAGCCGATCGGCCGTCCAGCGCACCCCGCCGCGCAGGCCCGACAGCCCCAGGCCGCACAGCCCGAAGGCCAGGCCGGTGTAGCCCATCAAGGCCAGGGTGTCGGCCCAGCCGGCACCGGCGCTCATGCGGCTGGCCACCAGCAGGCCGTAGGCCGCTCCGCCCCCGCCCCAGGCGATGGCTGGACCGAACGCGTTGGCCAGCGCGCGGGCCGGACCGCGGGGGCGGTCGAGCCCGAGGGATTGGGCCGGGGTCGCCATGCCCTATTGTTATGGTGCAACCGCGTCGCCGCGCAAGCCCCCCATTTGTCTTGCTTGCGCGCGCGGGCGTCGGTACTCTGGTGGCGCGGCGCGACGGACAGGAGGCGGAACATGGTTGCGCAACGGAGACTCGCGGTATGGGTCGGCCTGGCGCTGCTGGGCGCGGCCGGCCTGGCCGCGGTCGGCCTGACGGGCTGTAGTGTCAGCGACCCCAAGGTGACCATCGGCCGCGACTTTCCCTTCGCCCGCCTGGTCACCATCCGCGAGGGCAAGAGTTCCAAGCGGCAGGTCGAGGAGATCCTGGGCAAGCCCTATAAGGTCGAGCAGCTCGGTCCACGGCGCGAGCGCTGGCGCTACTACTCGCGCGAGGAGTCGGTCAAGCGCTTCCTGTTCATTCCCCTGACCACCTATGTCGTCGAGCACGAGGTGCGCATCGCCTTCGACGGCACCTTCGTCGAGTCCATCGAAAAACAGCAATCGCAATACACCGAGTAGCTCCGGACAACTGCGCTCGAGCCGCCGGTCGGCCGAACGGTGCGGTCTTGACGGGCGGCGCCCGGACGGGATACCTGTGGAAACAATCGAGACAAACCCGGGAGGTGGAGCGTGGCCAAGCTTGCGATCAAGGGCGGACCCAAGACATTCGACGACTTCTGGCCGGACTGGCCGGTCTACGACGAGCGCGACGAGCGGGCCTTGATCGAGGTGCTCCGATCGCGCAACTGGGGCGGTTTCCCTTCGCCCAACCAGCGGGCGCGGGAGTTCGCCGCCGCCTTCGCCGCGGCCCACGACGCCGCCTACGGCATCTGCGCCGCCAACGGCACGGTCACGCTGGAGGTGGCGCTGCGGGCGGCCGGCATCCGCGCCGGCGACGAGGTGATCGTCACGCCCTACAGCTGGATCGCCACCGCCGGCGCACCGGTGACGGTGGGCGCGGTGCCGGTGTTCGCCGATGTGGCGCCCGATACCTACTGCCTGGATCCGCGGGCGGTCGAGGCCGCCATCACCCCGCGCACCCGGGCCATCATTCCGGTCCACCTGGGCTGCTCGATCGCCGACCTGGATGCGCTGGGCGCCATCGCCGCCGAGCACGACCTGGTCCTGCTCGAGGACTGCGCCCACATGCACGGCGGCAAGTGGAACGGGCGCGGGGTCGGCTCGCACGGGCAGCTGGGCTCGTTTTCCTTCCAGAGCTCGAAGCTGATGACGGCCGGCGAGGGGGGCATCATCCTGACCTCGGACGACGAGCTGCGCCAGCGCTGCGAATCCCACGTCAACTGCGGTCGCAAGGAGCCCGGCTACGACGGTTTCGAGGGGCTGGTGTTCTCGGGCAACTACCGGATGACCGAGTTCCAGGCCGCCCTGCTGCACGGCCGGCTGGCGGCGCTGGAGCCCGAGCGCGCCTTGCGCGAACGGAACGCCACCCACCTGAGCGGGCTGCTGGCCGAGATCGAGGGCGTGGCGCCGATGCGCCGCGACGCGCGCACCACCCACCTGGGCTGCTACCAATACCTGTTCCGCTACGACGCCGAGGCCTTCGCCGGCGTACCGCGCGACGTGTTCATCCGGGCCCTGACCGCCGAGGGCATCCCGGCCGAGGGCGACTTCTACGTGCCGATCTACCAAAGCCCCCTGTTCCCGGTCGACGCCGAGCGCTACCCGGCCATCCGCGAGCGCTACGGCGAGCGCATCGGGCCCGATGCGGCCGACTGCCCGGTGGCCGAGCGGGCTGCATACCGCGAAGCGGTCTGGTTGCACCATCCGTTGTTCATGACCGATTCGGCCGCCATGGAGCGCATCGCCGAGGCGATCGTCAAGATCCAGCGCTCGGCCGACGAGCTGCGCGACATCGACCCGGAGGGGGCGGCATGAACGAGATCGGAGTGGGCATCGTCGGCTCCGGCTTCATCGCCGGGGTGCACGCCGAGGCGGTGGCGTCGCTGCCGGACGCCCGGGTGGTGGCCCATTGCGGCCGCGATCCCGAGCGAGCCCGGGAGTTCGTCACCCGCCACCGGGTGCCCGAGACCTATGGCGACTACGGTGCGCTGCTCGAGGACCCGGCGGTCGACGCGGTGGTGCTGTGCATTCCCAACCACCTGCACGCCGAGTTCACCCTGCGGGCGGCCGAGGCCGGCAAGCACGTGATCGTGGAAAAGCCCCTGTGCCTGACGCTGGCCGACGCCGACCGCATGATCGAAGCTTGCCGGCGGGCCGGGGTGGTGCTGGGCTATGCCGAGGAGCTGTGCTTCGCGCCCAAGTACGTGCGCGCCAAGGCCATGAGCGACGAGGGGGCGGTCGGCCGCGTCTACCGGGTCAACCAGGTCGAGAAACACGCCGGACCCTACTCGGACTGGTTCTGGCAAGCCGAGCAGGCCGGCGGCGGTATCCTGATGGACATGGGCTGTCACTGCATCGAGTGGGCCCGCTGGATGCTGGACAAGCCCCAGGTGACCGCGGTCACCTGCATGCTGGGCAGCGTGCTGCACGCCGAGCGCACCGATCTCGAGGACGACGCCATCATCCACCTGGAGTTCGACAGCGGCCAGACCGCGCTGCTCGAGTCGAGCTGGGCGCTGCACGGCGGCATGGACTCGTTCGGCCACGTGTTCGGCACCGAGGGCGTGATCCACGTCGATCTGCTGCGCGGTCAGGGCCTGCAGGTCTTCTCCGCCCAGGGCTTCGGCGAGTATGCCCCGGCGGCCCGCGGCTGGAGCTGGCCCGACTACGAGTGGAGCTGGAACAACGGCTACCCGCAGGAGGACGCCCACTTCTTCGACTGCATCCGGCGCGGCGCCGAGCCGCGCGAAGGTGGCGAGGACGGCCGGCGGGTGCTCGAGATCATGTTGGCCTGCTACGCCTCGGCCGCCGAGGGCCGGCGCATCGCGCTGCCCTACACCCCGCCGGACGATCTGCGCGCGCCGGTCGATCTGTGGTTGCGGGCGCGGGCCGGCTGACGCGGCGACCATGGCGGGCTTTGCGCTGGGCGTGGATGCCGGGGGCACCAAGACCTTGGCGGCGGTGGCCGATGCCCAGGGCCGGGTGGCCGGCGTCGGCCGGGCCGGCTCGGCCAACTACCAGGCCTGCGGCCGGGCCGGTGCAGCCGAGCAGCTGCGCCGGGCGGTGGCGGGCGCGCTGGCGCAGGCCGGTCTGGAGGCCGGGGCGCTGGAAGCGGCCTGCTTCGGGGTGGCCGGCGCCGATCGGGCGGTCGACTTCGGGGTCATCCGCGAGCTGATCGCGCCGCTGGCCGGCGGGCTGCAGCCGCGATTGGAAAACGACACCGTGGTGGCGCTGCGCGCCGGCACGCCGGACGGCGTCGGCGTGGCACTGATCGCCGGCACCGGCTCCAACGCCATCGGCCGCAGCGCCGACGGCCGCCAGCACCAGGTGGGCGGGTTGGGGCGTTTGACCGGCGACTACGGTTCGGCCGGCCAGCTGGCCGAGGCGGCCGTGGTGGCGGCCTTCAAGGGCCTGGACGGCCGCGGCCCGGCCACCGAGCTGAGCCGGCGCATCCCCGAAGCGCTGGGGCTGGCGCAGCTGGTCGACATCATCGAGTTCGAGTTCTACGACATGCCCCGCGGCCCGCTGGATCTGGGCCGGCTGGCGCCGGTGGTGTTCGAGGCGGCCGCCGCCGGTGACGGGGTGGCCCGGGCGGTGCTGGAGCAGGCCGGCGCCGAGGTGGCCCGGGCGGTGCTGGTGGTCATCGAGCAACTGTTCGCCCCCGGCCAGCCGGTGACGGTGGTCTTCGGTGGCTCGGTGTTCACCCGCGGCGCCAGCCCGGTGCTGATCGAGTCGGTGCAGCGGGCGGTGCGCGCCGAGCGGCCGGGGGTGCGCTTCGTGCGGCTGGCGGTCGAGCCGGTGCTGGGCGCGGTCGGCTTCGCCTTCGACGATGCCGGCTGGCCGGCCGGCAAAGCGGTCTGGCAGCGGCTGTGCGCCAGCTTCGGCGCGCGGACGGCGGAGGGGACATGAGCGCGCCGGGCCGCGGCTGGCGCTGGCGCCTGGCCGGTTCGGCTCTGTTGGCCGGGTTGTTGCTGGCCGGCTGCGCGGCGCCGCCGGCGTTGGCGCCGCCGGAGCCGCTGCCGGCCGGCCGTTGGCTCGACTCCTTGCGCCGGGTGCGCGCCGCCCGGGCCCGCCCGGGGCTGCTGGCCGGCGCCGCCAAGCTGGCGATCACCCCGCGGCCCGGCGTGCGCATCGCCGGACACGGCTTCAACAAGCACGCCCGCGGCGTGCTCGACCCGCTCTACGCCCGGGCGCTGTATCTGGACGCCGGCGCCGAGGCGCTGGTGCTGGTGGCGGTCGACGTCATCGGGCTGGGCCACGGGCGCGTCGAGCGCATTCGCGCTCGGCTGACCGCGCGCTGGGGCCGGCGCATCCTGATCGCCGCCACCCACACCCACTTCGGCCCCGATACCCTGGGCTTCTGGGGCCCGGCCCTGTTCGGTCTGCTGCCGGTGCGCTGCGGCATCGATCCGGACTACATGGATTGGCTGGAGCGGCGGGTGGCCCGCACGGTAACGTTGGCCGCGGCCCGGGCGCGGCCGGTGCGGCTGCGGGCGGGCCCGGTGGCGGTGCCGGCCGGGCTGGCGGTCAACCTGCGCCAGCCCGGCGACGTGCCGGCGCAGGCCTTCGTGCTGCGGGCCGAAGCACCCGGCGGGGCGGGGATCGCCACGGCGGTGGTCTACGGCTGCCACGCCGAGGCGCTGCAGGACGACTTCAGGATGATCAGCGCCGACTTCCCCGGGGTGCTGTGCACCGAGGTGGAGGCAGCGTTGGGCGGCACCTGCCTGTTTTTCTCCGGGCCGGCCGGTGGCATGATCGAGCCGGCCAGCGACGCCGCCGCGCCCGAGCGCGAGCGGGTGGCCTTTCGCCGCTGGATGGGCGGCCGGTTGGCGCGGGCGGTGATCGAGGGCGCGCTGCGGGGTCTGGAGCCGCTGGCCGCCGGCGGGTTGCGGGTGCACACCGCCCGGCCGGCGCTGCCGGTCGCGGCCGAGGGCATGCTGGCGCTGGCCTGGAAGCTGGGTCTGCTCGAGCCCCGGCCGCGGCCGGCGGGCCGGCTGCGGACCGAGATGGCCCTGGTCGAGCTGGGCCGGCTGCGGCTGCTGACCGTGCCCGGCGAGCCCACCCCGGCGGTGGGCCGCGCCCTGGCCGCGGTCATCGGCGGCGAGCAGCGTGTCGTCCTGACCCTGGCGCTGGACGAGCTGGCCTACTTTCTGACGCCCGAACAGTGGGCTGCGCCGGCCTTCGGCTACGAGCGCTCGATGTCGCTCGGCCCCCACGCCACCCCGATTCTGCTCGAGACCGCCCGCCGGCTGGCCGCCCGGGCCGGGAGATGAGGCCGCGGTGCGAACCGCGGCCTCAAAAGCCGTTCGGGCTTCCGGCAACGGGCGAAAATGGCTGGGCCGGACGGATCGGGCTTGACCGGGGTCGGGGGATCTGGTAAGCGGATAGGGCGAGCCGGTGGTGGCTGCCGGCCGACCGTAGGCCGCTTCGGCAGCTCTCGAAGACATACCCAGCGGAGAGGGACCAAGGGGGGGGGCACCCGAGGGGTTGGGTCGATCGGTTGGGCAATCGCGAGAGCGCGGCAGCCTATCGTATGAGCATTCCGATTCGGACGCAGCGCTGGATTTGTTCAGTGTTGCTGGAAGCAAGCGAGGCTTTGGATGGCGGCTGACGCAAAGGACGAGGGAGCGGAACTGGAGGCCTTGGCCGACATGATCGTCGATGCGGTTGTGTCCGGGCTGGACCGCGCGCTGGATCGCTCGGCGCTGTTGGAGCGGTTGGGCGAGGTGTTGGGCACGATCGAGCAGCGGCTGCGCCAGATCGAACGCGAACCGTTGGGCAAACGGGTGGCCGAGCTCGAGCGCCAGGTCGAGCAGCTGCGGGCCGAGCGGCGCGATGACGAGCCGGCGTCGGCGCCGCCGCCGCGGCCGGCGCCGGCCCATCCGCCGGCCAACCTGCCCGAGAGTGCGCGCATGTCCAACCTGCCCTTCGGCCTGACGGCCGAGCCCGGGCCGCGCATCCAGTCGCGCCGGCCGCGCAAGCGCGACCCGGTGCGCCCGACCGTGATCTACCGCTCGGATCCGCGCAAGGCTGCGGCGGGCAAGCAGGACGGGGCGGAGCCGGACGGGTCCGCGGCCTCCGGCGAGTGCAGCGAGCCGGGCTGCGAACGGCCGGCGCTGCAGTCGGGCCTGTGCGCGCTGCACCACGAGCAGCGGCTGATGCAGCAGCGCACCGTCGCCAGCCCGCCGGTCAGCGCCGGGCCGGTGCCGCCGCCGCCGCGGCCGACCGGCAAGCGCAAGAGCACCGGCGGCACCCGGGGCGTGTTCGCGGTGCTCTACGAGGATCGCGGCCGGCGCGTGCTGGCCGGCATGATCAACCAGATGAAGCTCGATCGGGCCGACCTGGTCGCGCGGCTCAACAAGCACTTCGAGGGCCTGCCGGGCGTGCCGCTGGAAGAAGAGGACGTGGTGCGGGCGGTGCACTACCACAAGCTGGGCGATGCCCTGCGCGAGCGCGAGGGCGCCATCATCTGTCGCCACCTGGCCAAGCAGCGCGGCTCCATGGTCAAGACCGCCCAGAAGCTCAAGAGCGACCCCGACGAGCTGCGGCGGCGCATCGAAGAGCTGCACCTGCAGGACGAGGTGGCCCGGATGCGGCACGAGTTCCGCGAGAAGGTGCTGGAGCATTCCAGCTTCTCCGAGCGGCTCGATCTGGCCCTGACCAAGGAGAAGTACCTCAAGGATCTGGGGATCGAGAACGAGGTCGACGCTTCGCTGCGGGCCGAGATCGACTCCCAGCTCGAGCGCATCGGCACCATCGCCGCCGCCGCCGAGGCGGATGCGGCCATCTGCCAGGCGCTCGGGCTCGACGAGCAACGCTACCGGCGCATGGTGCGCCGCTACGAGCTGGCCGCGCGGCTCGAGGCGCTGGTGGGCCCGGCGGTCAGCGAAGGGGAGGCCGGTTGATGCGCTGCGGGTGGCTGCTGGCGGGGTTGTGGATCTGGGGGGTCGGGTTGCCGGCCGCCGCGGATGCGGCCGGGCCGGCCGACCGGCTGACGGTGACCGCGGTCGGCGATGTCAATATGGGCACCGACTTTCCCTCGGCCGACTACCTGCCGCCCGCCGCGGCCGAGCCCCTGTTCGGCGCTGTGGCCGAGCTGCTGGCCGGAGACGTGGTCTTCGGCAACCTCGAGGGGCCCTTGCTCGACGGCGGGCGCACCCGCAAGTGCGGCCGCGGGGGCAACTGCTACGCCTTCCGCACCCCGACCCGCTACGCCGCACAGCTCGAACAGGCCGGGTTCACCGTCATGAGCCTGGCCAACAACCACGCCCTGGACTTCGGCCGGGCGGGCCGGCGCAGCACCGTCGCTCAGCTCGAACGGCTGGGCATCGCCCACTCGGGCGAACCGGGCGACGTGGCCGAGCTGGAGATCGGCGGGCGCCGGCTGGCGCTGGTGGCCTTCGCCACCGCCGGCCACTCGCACAACATGCTGCACATCGCCGAGGCGGCCGCGCTGGTCCGGCGGCTGGACCGCGAGCACGACCTGGTGCTGGTGTCCTTCCACGGCGGCGACGAGGGCAGCCGGGCCCGGCGCACGCCGGATGCGCCCGAGAAGCTGGGCTCCGAGGCCCGCGGCCACGTGGTGCAGTTCGCCCACGCGGTGGTCGACGCCGGGGCCGATCTGGTGCTCGGCCACGGCCCGCACGTGCTGCGGGGCATGGAGATCTACCGCGATCGGTTGATCGCTTACAGCCTGGGCAACTTCCACACCTACGGCCGGTTCAACCTGCGCGGGCCGCTGGGCCGGGCGGTGGTGCTGCGGGTAGAGCTCGACCCGACCAGCGGGGCCTTCCGCGGCGGCCGGCTGCAGGCCACCATCCAGAAACGACCGGGTGGTGCCCGGCCCGATCCGGCCGGCGGCGGAATCCGCGACGTGCGCCGGCTGAGCCGGCTGGACTTTCCCTACACCGCGCCGCGCATCGCCGAAGACGGGACGCTGGGCCGCGGTGCGTCCCCCGGCGCCGGGCTGTTCACCGCAGCCACGGCCGAGAAGCGGACCGCGGTGGCCGCGTTGATCGAGACCCTGATCGATCGCGGGCTGCCGCGGGATCGGGTGGTGGGCGCCTTCGGCGATCCGCGCGCCGCGCTGCTGCCCGAGGTGCCCGAGCGCTTCGCGCGGCCGGCCGAGAAGATCTACAAGTACGAAAAATACCGGAAGATATTCATCAAGCCGGAGGTGCTCGAACGCGGCCGGCGCTTTCTCGAGCAACGCCGCGCGCTGCTCGACGCCATCGAGCAGCGCTATGCGGTCGAGCGCGAGGCGGTGGCCGGCATCATCGCCACCGAGACCAAGTTCGGCAGCCACCGGGGCAAGTACCGGGTGTTCAACGCCCTGGCCACGCAGGCGCTCGAGATGAAGCGCCGCCAGCGCTGGGCCACCAAAGAGCTGGTCGCGCTGCTGCGGGTGTTTGCGGACGATCCGCTGGCCATCAAGGGCTCCTACGCCGGCGCGGTGGGCCTGGTGCAGTTCATGCCGACCAGCATCCTGGGCTACGGTCGCGATCACGACGGCGACGGCCGCATCGACCTCGACGCCTGGCACGACGCGCTGGCCTCCTGCGCCAACTACCTCAAGCAGCACGGCTGGCGCCGCGGCGGCAAGCTGCGCCGCGGCCGGCCCAACTACCGCGCTTTCTATCGCTACAACCCCTCCCACCACTACGCCCGGGTGGTGTCCGAGCTGGCCCTGGCCTTCGGCTACGGCCGCCCGGCCGCGGCGGCCGATGACCGGGACGGACAGGGCGAACAGGACGAACAGAAGCCGGTGGCGGCCGAGGGGACCGAGCCGGATCGACCCGCCGCGCCCGACAGAGCAGCCCCCGACAAACCCGACGCCGACGAACCCGACGCCGACGAACCCGACGCCGACGAACCCGACGC
>CAYVQE010000095.1:0-24937 GCA_964454005.1 uncultured Myxococcales bacterium | reverse complement strand
CTCACGATTGCATCTCCTCGATCGAAGCTCCCCTGGGAACTCCAGCCTCGATGCCGCTTTGCTGCCGCCAGTCGGCAAAGGCGGCGCGGGCCCGCTCCACCGCCAGCCGGCGCCGGTTGCGCCG
The DNA here is from genome assembly GCA_964454005.1 of uncultured Myxococcales bacterium. Taxonomy (GTDB): domain Bacteria; phylum Myxococcota; class B64-G9; order B64-G9; family B64-G9; genus CAYVQE01. Next base: position 24,813 of record CAYVQE010000095.1, on the reverse strand, counting down.
CCCGCGGGCCCGCACCGGCGGCAGCAAGCCGAAATGGATGTTCATCGGCTCGAAGCGCGGGGCGCCGGTGCGGCCGCGGACGTGGGCCCACAGCGCGCCCAGGGCCGTGTCCGGCGGCGGCGGTGTCCAGCGTCGACCTTCGCGCTCGCGGACCAGCGCCAAAGCCACCAGCAGGCCGATGGCGGCGCTTTCGACGTAGCCCTCGACACCGGTGATCTGGCCGGCCAGCCGCACCCGGGGCTCGCTGTTGAGCCGCAGGCCCGGACCCAGCACGGCCGGCGCATTGACGTAGAGGTTGCGGTGCACCGCGCCGTAGCGCAGAAACTCGGCCCGTTCCAGCCCCGGTAGGCGGCGGAACACGCGGGCCTGGGCCGGCCGGGTGAGCTTGGTCTGGAAGCCGACCAGGTTGTAGGCCGTGCGCTCGCGGTTCTCGGCCCGCAGCTGCACCACCGCGTGGGGCCGGCGGCCCTGGTGCTCCAGGCCCACCGGCCTGAGGGGGCCGAAGGCCAGCGCATCGTCGCCGCGCTCGGCCAGCACCTCGATCGGCATGCAGCCCTCGAAGTAGCGCGCTTGCTCGAAGTCGTGCAGAGGGGTGCGCTCGGCGGCCCGCAAATCGGCGACCAGCCGGCGGTAGCCACCGGCATCCAGCGGGCTGTTGAGGTAGTCGGCACCGCCCTTGCCCCAGCGCGAGGCGGCGAACAGGCGCTCGTGGTCGAGGCTGTCGGCGGCCACGATGGGCGCCAGGGCGTCGTAGAAGTACAGGTCCTGACCGCTGCCCGCCCGGCGGCGCAGCCACTGGGTCAGCCCGGCGGCGGTCAGCGGTCCGGTGGCCAGCACCGCGTCGCCGGCCGGGGGCGCGTCGAGCGGCCGGCCGGGGCGCAGCCGGATCAGCGGCTCGGCCGCCAGCCGTTCGGCCACCGCCGTGCTCAAGCCCCGGCGGTCCACCGCCAGTGCGCTGCCGGCGGGCACCCGGACTTCATCAGCGCCGGCCAGCACCAACGAGCCCAGCTCGCGCAGCTCGGCCTTGAGCAAGCCGTGGGCGGTCTCGAGCGAGTCGGACTTGAGCGAGTTGGAGCAGACCAGCTCGGCCGGACCCTCCAGGCGATGGGCTGGGGAGTAGGCGGCCGGCTTCATCTCGTACAGCTCGACCGCCACGCCACCGCGGGCCAGTGCCAGCGCCGCCTCGCAGCCGGCCAGGCCGGCGCCGACCACGGCCACCGCTGGTTGGTCACCGCTCACGACTGGCCCTCCGGACCGAAACGGCGCCGGTAGAGCATCCCGGGCCGCTGCTCGACCAAACCGTCGAGCTCGAGCTCGAGCAACAGGCCGGCCACCTGGGCCGCCGGCAGGCCGCAGCGCTCGGCCAACGCATCTACGCTGGCGGCGCGCGGGCTCAGGCACTCGTACAGGCGGCGCGCCTCGGGGGCCAGCTCGGTGGGGTCCACCGCCGCCCCCGACCCGGCCGGCGGGGCTGGCTGCTCCGCTGCCGCCGGCGATCGGTCCGCCAGGCCCAGCCGGGTCTGGCGCGGCGCATCCAGGCCGATGGCGCCGAGAATGTCGCGACCGCTCTCGGCCCAAGCGGCCCCCTGGCGCAGCAACTCGTGGCAGCCGGCGCTGAGCGGCTCGCCCGCTGGCCCCGGCACCGCCAGCACCCGCCGGCCCTGGCGTCCGGCCCAGCGGGCCGTGAGCAGCGAGCCGCTGCGCCGCGCCGCCCGCACCACCACCACCGCCTCGGCCAGACCGCTGATCAACCGATTGCGCTGGGGAAAATGGGCCCGGCGGCCCGGGGTGCCCGGCGGGTACTCGCCGAGCAGGGCGCCGTGCTCGGCCACCCGCTCGAACAGGGGCCGGTTGGCCACCGGATAGGCCACGTCCAGCCCGGTGCCCAGCACCGCCAACGGCCGGCCGCCGGCATCCAGACATCCCTCCAGCGCTGCCGTGTCCACCCCGGCCGCACCGCCGCTGACCACCGCCACGCCGGCCGCAGTCAGCTCGCTGGCCAGCCGCCGGGACCAATCCAGCCCGTAGTCATCCGTCCGGCGCGAGCCCACCAGGGCCACCCGCGGCGCCGGCGGCAGTCGGCCGCGCAGCCATAGCCGCGCGGGCGGATCGGGGATCGCACCCAGCTCCGGTGGGAATCCGTCGCCGCCGGCGGGCAGCTCACGCCCCCCGGGGGGGCCGCTGGAGTTCGGCGAACTCATGGGCGCTGTCTATCACACAGCCGGGTGGCGACGCCAATGGGGATCGGGGATCGGGATGCCCGCCGGGGCGCGACGATGGGGGCAGCGGCAAGCGGATCGGCAGCGGACTCAGCGCACGCTCATCAGCAGGCGGTCGCCGCGGCGCAGCTCGCGCATGCTGGCCAGCACCACGCCGGTACTGGCCTGCGGCCGGGCGTCGACCACCATGACGCGGCCGTAGATCTCGGCTGGCATGCTCTTTTCCCACTTGCCCTCTTCCTTGCCCTCGCCCGGCATGAACAGACCGTCCTCGCGGCGGACCACGTCGAACAGGTTGCCCTCCTGCACGCCCTGCTCGGTGCCCTGATCGATGAACACCAGGTGCCGCTCGCCGATGGTGACCAGCTGGTGGATGGCCGTGCCCACGATGTAGCCGCGCAGCTCGACCTCGTTGGGCCGGGGCCGCACATCGCGGGTGAAGTTCTCCGGCAAAGGACCGACCTTGTCACCGCGCTCGATGGAACGCCGCGAGGAGGCGATTATGGCCACCGCCGAGGTCTCGGCCAAATTGGTGATCTGACAAATGCCCCGGACCTCGGTGTGGTAGCCCAGCGCCTTGCCGGTCACCGGGTGCTCCAGCTCCTCCTTGGTGCGGTAGACGGCGAACTGATCGCCCACCTGCACCGCACCCAGATCCTTGAAATCGATGTAAATCGAGTTGAACTCGTGCAGCAGCTCGACCTCCTCGCGCGAGGCGCGCACGGTGCCCATGGCCTCGTACTGGCCCTCGGTGACGAAGCTGGTGCGCCGGATGTCGAGCGCCGAGACCTGCTTGGCCTGCTGGATCTCACCGCTCGTGGTGACCATCTCCTCCGGCGACAGCATCTCGTCCTCGAGGTCCAGCCCCGCGGGCACCGGCACGTCGATCTCGCCCCCGGCCTGGATCAGCTGCCCCGGTCCCTCGCCGCCGGCGTAGAAGCGCACCACCTGCCCCGGGTAGATCCAGTGGGGGTTGGTGATCTCGGGGTTGTAGGACCACACCCGCGGCCAGTACCAGGGGTTCTTCAGGTATTGGCCGCAGAGATCCCAGAGGGTGTCGCCGGTGATCACCGTGTGCTCCTCGGTCACCTCGGTCGGCGTCTCGGGCGTGCGCGATTCTTCCCGCTCGGGTCGAATGGCATCGCGGTCCTCCGGCGGCAGCACCTCCTGCCCGCCGGCCCGGGGGGCCAGCAACGAAATCGCCAGCAAAATCGTCAGGACCGGAGTTCGCATGGAAAACCTCCTCAGCGGATCGACTCCAACCGCTCGTTGGCCTCGGTCGCCTGCTCGCTCAGCGGGTAGGCGTCGACCAGTTGCAAGTAGGTGGCGCGGGCCCGCTTGGTCTGGCCTTGGCGTTCCTGGCAGCGGCCGGCCAGCAGCAGCGCCTCGGCCGAGCGGTCGCGGTCGGGGAAGCGCCGCGCCAGCTCCAGGAAGGAGTGCTCGGCGCGCTGCACCTGGCCGAGCTGCAGCCGCGACTTGCCCGCATAGAACAGGGCATCGGGCGCCAGGGTGTGGCCCGGGTTGCGCCGGGCGAAGCCGCTCAGCGCATCCGAGGCCCGTTCCAGTCGGTTCTGCCGGTAGAGCGTGAAGGCCTGCTGAAACTCGGCCGCCAGCTCGGCCGTCCGTTCCCGCTCGCGTTGCTCCTCACGCGCCTGCTCGGCCGCCAGCGCCTGATCGGCGGTCGCCCGGTCGGCCGGAAGCCGTTCGGTCACCTCGGCCGGATCGATCTCCTCGAGTTCGGTTCGCTTCAGCCGCCAGCCCCGCTTGCGCTCGGCCGCGCCCGGGGCATCGGGCTCGCGCTGGCGCCGGGCCGCCGGCTCGCGCTCGGGCCTGAGCTTGACCACGGCCAGGTCGTGGGGCTGGTCGCCGGCCGCCCCCTGGGCCCGGCCGCGCCGGAGCAAGCGCAGCTGGATCTGCAGCTCTTCGAGCCGGGCTTCCAGCCGCTTGGTCAGCTGGCGCTGGTCGGCCAGTCCCTGATCGAGCCGCTCCAGCCGCGCTTCCATCCGGGAGCCGGCACAACCGGCGAGCATGCCGAACAGCAACGGCCAGGCGATATTGAGGTGTGTGCGCTTCATGGCTCCACGGAAATTAATATAAATTAAGCCTAATTTAGGTCTAATTATGGCTCTGTGTCAAGAATCCGCACCCCGCCGGGGCCTCCAGCAGCGATAGGCTAGCAGGCTCGGGCAGTTGGCGCAAGAACCGGCTCTGCCTCAACCGGCCGCCTCCAGACGCTTGGGCAGCCACATGTCGAAGCGGGCTCCCCGGCCTGGCCGGGATTCGACTTGGATCTGGCCGCTGTGCTCGTCGACGATGCGCTTGGCCACGGCCAGCCCCAAGCCGGTGCCGCTGGGTTTGCCGCTGGTGACGAAGGATTCGAAGAGCCGATCCTGGATCTCGGCCGGGATGCCCTGGCCGTCGTCGATGAAGGAAAAGACCACCCCGCCGTCGCGTTCGGCCACCTGGATGACGAAGTGGCCGCCGTCGGGCATGGCCTGGCGGGCGTTGCGGGCCAGGTTGAAAATCACCCGGCGCAGCTTGACCTCGTCCACCCGCAGCGGGCCGCCGTAGCCGTCTTCGATGCTCAGCTCCACCCCCGACTGCTCCAGCTCGCGCTCGAGCACCTCGCGCATCTCGGCCAGCAGGCGTTCGGTGTAGACCTTGTGCAGCAGCAGCTCGCTCTCGCCACGGGCGAAGGCCAGCAGCTCGCGGGTCATGTCGTTGATGAAGTCGAACTGGCGCAGCACCACCTCGGCCAGCTGCTTGCGGCTGTCGGCGGCGTCCTCCATGGCCATCAGCTGGACATAGCCCGAGATGATGGTCATCGGGGTGCGGAAGTCGTGGATCACCCCGGAGAGCGCCTGGCCGATGGAGGCCAGCCGCTCGGCCTTCTCGCGCTGCTCGCGCCGTTGTCCGATCTGGACCGCCACCGCCGCCCGGGCGGCGATCAGGGTGGCCAGCTTCAAGGCGTCCTCGTCGAACTCGCCGGCGTGCTTGTTGAGCAGCTCCAGCGCCCCCATTCGTTCGGTGCCGATGGCCAGCGGCACCGCCAGGATGTTGCGCACCGGGAAATCGAGATCGCGCTCGATGTGATGCAGGTGCCGGGGGTCGGCGGCCGGCTCGGACACCAGCGCCGGTTCGCCGTGCTCGGCCACCCATCCGGCCACGCCGGCGCCGCGCGGCAGCCGCAGGTGCTTGACCTCTTCTTCGCGGCCGCCGACCGCCGTGGTGAAGATCAGCTCGCCGGTCTCATCGGCCACCAGCAGAAACGAACCCGCCTCGCAGCCCAGCATGTCGACCGCCTGGCGCAACAGCCGGGTCAGGATGTCCTCGGTGCGGATGGCACAAGAGACCTCCTGCTCCAGGCGGAACAGGACGTCGAGCTCCTGGACCTTGCGCGCCAGCGCCTGCTGGGCCTCGACCAGCTCGATGTTCTTGCCCAGCACGCTGAGCACCAGCTGGGCGTTCTCGATGGCGATGGCGATCTGGGAACAGAGCGCCTCGAGCAAGGCCTCGTCGGCGACGGTGAAGTGCCCCCCGCGCTTGTTCAGCGTCTGAATGACGCCCAACACGTCGCCCTGCTTGCCCCGCAGCGGGGCGACCAGCATCGACCGGGTGCGGTAGCCGGTCAGCCGATCCACCTCCGGGTTGAAGCGCTCGTCGTCATAGGCGTCCTTGAGATTGATGCTGCGGCCCGACTCGGCCACCCAGCCGGCCAGCCCCTGGCCCAGCGACATGCGGATCTCGCGCTTTTCCTCGCCCTGGGCCACCTTGGACCAGATCTCGCCGGCCTCGGCGTCGACCAGGAAGATCGAGCTGCGATCCGCTTCCATGATCTCGGACACCCGCGCCACCACCAGCTCGAGCAGCTGATCCAGATCGTGGACCGCGGTCAGGCTGCGGCCGACCTCGGTCATGGCGCGGACCTGCTGCTCGACCCGCGCCAGGGCTTGCTCCAGCTGTGCCGCTTCGCGATGCTGTTCGTCGGCCATCGCTGTTCCGTATCGCCTCGATTGGAGTCAGTGGGCCTCGGCCCAGCTGCGGCCGGTGGCGATGTCGACCGTCAGCGCAACGGCCAGCTCGGCCGCGCCCTCCATCTTGTCGCGAACCAGCTCGCCGAGCAAGTCCACCTCCTCGGGCGGCACCTCGAAAATCAGCTCGTCGTGGACCTGCAGCAGCATCCGCGCGGCCAGTTGGCGGCGGCCCAGCTCGCGGTGGATGGCGACCATGGCCCGCTTGATGATGTCGGCCGCGGTGCCCTGGATAGGCGTGTTCTGGGCCATGCGCTCGGCGTTGGCCCTGGCGTTGTGGTTGCGGGCGTCGATGTCGGGCAGGAAGCGGCGGCGGCCGAACAGGGTCTCGACCCGCTTGTCGCGCCGCGCCCGCTCGTGGATGTCGGCCACCCAGGCGCCCACGCCCGGGTGCTGCTCGAGGTAGGCGTCGATGATGTCCTTGGCCTCGCGCTGGGGGATCTGCAGTTGGCGGGCCAGGTTGTAGGCGCCCTGGCCATAGACGATGCCGAAGTTGACCGCCTTGGCCCGCGCGCGCATCTCGCTGGTCACCGCGGCCACCGGCACGCCGAACACCCGCGCTGCCGTGCGGGCGTGGATGTCCTCGCCCTGGGCGAAGGCTTCGAGCAGGGCCGCGTCACCGCTCAGGTGGGCCAGGATGCGCAGCTCCACCTGGCTGTAGTCGGCCGCCAACAACCGCCAGCCGGCGGGCGCCACGAACGCCTCGCGGATGCGCCGGCCGAGTTCGGTGCGGATGGGGATGTTCTGCAGGTTGGGCTCCGACGAACTCAGCCGGCCGGTGGCCGTGACCGCCTGGTTGAAGCGGGTGTGGATGCGGCCGGTCCCGGGATGGATCATCCCGGGCAGCACCGCCAGGTAGGTCGAGCGCAGCTTGGCCAGTGTGCGGTAGCTCAGGATCGCGGCCGGCAGCGGGTGCTCCGCCGCCAGCTCCTCGAGCACGGTCTGATCGGTCGAGGGTCCGCTCTTGGTCTTCTTGGTCACCGGAAGGCCGAGTTCGTCGAACAGCACCACCCGCAGCTGGGCCGGCGAGTTGAGGTTGAACTCGCGGCCGGCCAGCTCGATGGCCCGCTCGGCCGCGCGCTGCATCGAGCGCTCGCACTCGGCGTCGAGCCCGGCCAGGACCTCGCGATCGACCATCACCCCGGCCAGCTCCATGTCGCACAGCACCGGCACCAGCGGTAGCTCGATCTCGTCGAGCAGCGGCGCCAGGCCGGCGCGCTCGATCCGCGGCCGCAGCAGCTCGCACAGGCGGAAGGTCACGTCGGCATCCTCGCCGGCGTAGGCGGTCGCGGCCGCCACCGGCACCTCGGCGAACGGGATCTGCTGCTTGCCCTTGCCGGCCACCTGCTCGTAACGGATGGTCTCGTGGCCCAGCAAATCGAGCGCCAGCGCATCCAGGCCGTGGCTGGCGCGGCTGGAATCCAGCACGTAGGAGGCCAGCATGGCGTCGCAGGCCACCGGCCCCAGCCGGGGACCGCCGCAGCGGGCCAGAATGGTGGCATCGTACTTGATGTTCTGGCCGTAGATGGCCACCGCGCCGTCGGTCAGCAGCGGCGCCAAACGCTCGAACACGACCGTCGAGTCGAGTTGCGGCCCCGCATCGTCGCCGGTGTGGCCCACCGGCACGTAGGCCGCCCGGCCCTCGGCCGGCGCCAGGCTGATGCCCACGATGGCGGCCCGCATGGGATCGAGCGAGGTGGTCTCCAAATCCAGCGCCAGCTTGCCGCTGGTGCGCGCCTCGTCGAGCAAGGCATCCAGCGCCGCCAGGCTGCGCACCGTCTCATAGCCGGCGGTGTCGATGGTGCGCTTGCCCACCAGCTCGCGGCGCAGGGCGGTGAACTCCATTTCGGCCAAGAAGGCATCCAGCGACTCGGCGTCCGGCACCCCGCGCACCAGCGCAGCGGGTTCCAGATCCAGGTCGACATCGGTGGCCAGGGCCACCAGGCGGCGCGACAGCCGGGCCTGGTCGGCCTGCTCCAGCAGGCGCTCGCGCAGCTTGCTCTTCTTCATATCGCCGGCCGCGGCCAGCGCCGCATCCAGCCCCGCGTGCTCGGCCAGCAGCTTGGCGGCGGTCTTCTGGCCCACGCCCTTGACGCCGGGAATGTTGTCGGAGCTGTCGCCCATCAGGGCCAGCAGGTCGCCGAGCCGCTCGGGCGCCACGCCCCACCTGTCCTCGACCGCGGCCGTGTCATAGGTGCGGTCGCGCATCGGATCCCACATCACCACGCCTTCGCCCACCAGCTGCATCAGGTCCTTGTCCGACGAGACGATGACCACCCCCAGACCCGCCTGCCGGGCTCGCTGGGTCAGAGTGGCTATCACGTCGTCGGCCTCATAGCCGGGACGCTGCACCAGCGGCAGCGCCAGCAGCTCGACCGCGCGCAGCACCAGCGGCACCTGGGCCTCGAGGTCCTCGGGCGGGGGCGGCCGGTTGGCCTTGTACTCGGGGAACAGCTGGTGGCGGAAGTTGGGCCCGCCCGGATCCCAGGCCACCGCCACCCGGTCCGGCCGGCGTTCGTCGAGCAGCTTGAGCAGCATGCGGGTGACGCCGAACACGGAGTTGGTGGGGGTGCCGGCGGAGTTGGACAGGTACTGGATGGCGTGGTAGGCGCGGAACAGATAGCCGGCGCCATCGACCAGATAGAGTTCGGCGGGTCCTCGTTCGGGCATGCGGGCACGCTATCCGGAGCCCGCCGGCCTGTCAATCGGGTCCGTCCGAGCCCGTCGTACCGCCGGGGGATTCGACCCAGTCGATCAGTAGAACAGCACCAGCCGCCAGTCGAAGTCGAGCTGCCGCTCGGGCCCGGCCTGCGATCGCAGCACCCACTGGGTGTACATGCTCACCTCGAAGGCCAGGTGATCGCTGACGAACATGACCGCCCCGGCGCCGATGCCCACCGCGGCCGCCCAGCGCTGGTCGCGGTGGTAGGTGCCGACGCGCGGCGAGATGAAGGGGCTGAGCGGCCAGTCGCGGAAGGGCACCAGCCGGGCGTAGGCCCAGGTGCGGCTCTCGGCGCCGGTGGCCGGCGGCACGAGGAACTGCTGCTCCAGCCCCAGCTCCAGCGAGCCCACCACGTGCACCCCGGCCGAAGCGCCGAACTTGTAGATGCCGGTCTCCATGGCCAGGATGCTGTCCCAGGACAGGCTGGCCCGCAGCTCCCCCGCCCCGAAGTGCTCCGGCCCGGCCCCGGCCCGCACCGCGGCCGGCGCCGCCGACAGCGCCAGCAGGACCACCAGCAGGGCTCCGCTCTTCGTTGCTCGCATGCCGCGCACCGCCTCCGGATAAAGTCCAAGCAAAATGCGTGCCGGCTGAACGCCGCCCGCACAAATAGAAAAACAGCTCCATTTCAGCGACTTGCTCGTGGATAAGCCGATTCCGCAGCGCTCGTCGCCGGCCCCGGTGTTGCAAAAAACGCACAGCCGAGTCGCGGCGATCACACCCGCGAGCGCGTCGGCCCTGCTGTTCGTCCCCGCTGGCCAACGATCCGGCATAGCCGGCGGGCTGGACCACTGCGCGGGTTTGGGGCTAGACTGTAGCATTGATGCGATGACGATGGCCGGCCCCGGGGCGGGCGGAGGAGTGGGACCATGATGCGGGCTGCGATGACGATGGTTCTGGGTGTCGGTCTGTCCATCGGCCTGAGCGCTTGCGGCGGGGGTGAGCTGGGCGATTGGGGCTGCCACTCGGACGCCGAGTGCAAGCACGGCCGGATCTGCGTCGACGGCGCATGCCGGGACGCCGGCAGCGTCTGCCGAGACGACGCCGACTGTCCGTCAGGCCAGCACTGCTACGGTGGCAGCTGTATCGTGTGCGACGCCGACGGCGACGGCGCGCTGGGCGCCCAGTGCGCCGGCGAGGACTGCGACGACGGCGACCCGGCGGTCCACCCCGACGCCCGCGAGCTGTGCGGCGACGGGCTGGACAACGACTGCGACGGCGCGACCGACCCTGAGGACCTGTGCGCGGAGCGCTGCCAGGGCGTGGAGTGCCCCGAGGGCTGGGCCTGCGATCCGGACACCGGCCAGTGCGTGCCCATCTGCGAGCCCGACTGCAGCGGGCGCGAGTGCGGCCCGGACGGCTGCGGCGGCTCCTGCGGCGAGTGCCCGGCCGGCCAGCGCTGCGACCGCGAGGGCCGCTGCGTGGCCGGCTGCGAGGACCGCTGCCAGGCCGGCGCCACCGCCTGCGCCGGCGGCGGGGTGACCACTTGCCGCGACACCGACGGCGACGGCTGCGTCGAGTGGTCGCAGCCGGAGGCCTGCCCGCCGGGCACGCGCTGCGTCGACGGGGCCTGCGTCGGCGGCTGCGAGCACGAGTGCGAGCGCGGCCGGACCGAGTGCGTCGACGAGATCATGATGGCCGAGTGCGGCCAGTACGACGACGACGAATGCTGGGAGTGGGGCCCGCCCGTGCCGTGTCAGAGCGGCTGGTGCGATCCCGAACTCGGTCGCTGCGCCGACATGTGCGAGGACGAATGCCAGTGGGACGAGTCCCGCTGCGCCGACCAACGATCGGTGCAGCGCTGCGGCCAGTTCGACCCGGACCCCTGCCTCGAGTTCGGCCCGCCCGAGCCCTGCCCCGACAACACCCGCTGCGACCCGGCCACCGGCCGCTGCGGCGGCGGGCCCTGCGAGGACGAGTGCTGGCAGCCGGGCCAGCCCGAGTGCAGCGACGAGTTCGGCTTCATCGAGTGCGGCGACTTCGACGCCGACCCCTGCCTGGAGTACTCGCCGCGCCAACCCTGCCCCGAAGGCCAGCGCTGCGACTGGGACACCGGTCACTGCGATCCGACTTGCGTCGACGAGTGCTGGTGGGGCGAGTCGGTGTGCGTCGGCGACTTCAGCTACACCGAGTGCGGCCAGTGGGACGACGACATCTGCCTCGAGTTCGGCCCGACCAGCCAGTGCCCCGAAGACCAGCCCTGCGCCGACGGCCGCTGCGGCGGCTGCACCGACGAGTGCGGCTGGGGCGAGCGCTATTGCTGGGACGAGTACGGCTACGTCGAATGCGGCGAGTGGGACGGCGATCCCTGCCTGGAGTTCAGCCCGCGCCAGAGCTGCCCGGAGGGCACCATGTGCGACTGGGGCAGCGCCGAATGCGTGGCGGCCTGCCAGGACGAGTGCCCCTGGGGGGCCTGGCGCTGCATCAACGAGCGGCGCTACCGGATTTGCGACCAGTTCGACGATGATCCCTGCTCCGAATGGGGACCGCGGGAACGGTGCCGGCCGCAGACCTTCTGCTCGGAGGAGGAGCGGGCCTGCGTCGCCGAAAACTGCCGCGACGAGTGCCAGCCGGGCGAGCAGTACTGCTGGGACGAATGGTCGATGGTCGAGTGCGGCCAGTACGACCAGGATCCCTGTCTCGAATTCAGCCCGCCCCTGCCCTGCCCGCCCGAGCAGCCCTGCGACTGGCAGACCGGAGCCTGCGGTGCCTGCTGGCCGACGAGCTGCGACGAGCTGGGCGTGGAGTGCGGCTGGTGGCCGGACGGCTGCGGCGACGAGATGTACTGCGGCGACTGCCCGGCCGACGAGGTCTGCAGCGACCAGGGCCGCTGCCAGGCCGAGGGCGGCCGCGAGGGCGCCGGCGCTCCCTGCGGGCTGTACCAGGGCTGTCCGGCCGACTGGTACGCGGCCTGGACCTGCATCGAGTATCCGGGCAGCACCGAGGGCTTCTGCTCCTACCCCTGCCAGACCGAGGCCGACTGCCAGATCGACTTCCCGGGCGGCTGCTGCCGCGAGCTGGCCGACGGCCACCGGGTCTGCCTGCCGGACCCCGACCTGTGCACTTACCAGGGCAACGGCTACCAGCAGGAGTGCACCTGGGGCGACAGCGACTGCCTGCCGGACATGTTCTGCATCGAGGACTACCAGGGCTCGGGCGAGAGCTACTGCCTGCTGACCTGCGATCGGGCCATGGGCATCTGCCCGCTGGGCGGCAGCTGTCTGGGGCTGGAAGACGGCGACACGGCCACCGGCCTGTGCCTGCCCACCGGCGACGGGCAGTTCGCCGATGTCTGCGGCCTGCTCGACGGCTGCGTCAACGGCCTGGTCTGCTTGGCCATCGACGAAGAGCACCCGGGCTACTGCAACACCATGTGCAGCGATATGGTCCCCTGCCCCGACGGCTTCGAATGCCTGCTGGACGATGGCAGCGGCGGCCGCTGGTGTGCCGAGCTGTGCTTCGGCGACGACGACTGCGCCCGGTTGGGCGATTGGGAATGCGTCTTCTTCGGCGGCCAGGAGGGCATCTGCCTGCCGCAGCCCTGACGGCCGGGGCGCCTGTGCTCAGGCCGCGCCGGCCATCTCGCGCGCCAGCCTGTCGACCCCCGCGATCGTCAGCGGGTACATGTCGAAGACCTGCTCGACGATGGACACCGAGGGCGCGCGCCACATGCGCTCCGGCATGGGGTTGAGCCAGGCGCAGCGGCGGAAGTGCTGCTGCAGCTTCTTCAGGCTGTGCAGGCCCGGTTCGGGGTTGCGCTCCCACCAGTGGATGGAGCCGCCCGGGTCGAGCAGCTCGCCCGGATACATGTGGGCGTCGCCGACCAGCACCAGCCGCACCTCGCGGCCGAAGCGGCGCAGCAGCTCGTGCAGCGGGATGGGGTCGCTGAACCGGCTGTCGCGGTAGACCTGCTCGTAGATGCAGTTGTGGAAGTAGACGTGCTCGAAGCGTTTGAAATGCTGGGCGCCGTGGGCGGCCGAGAACAACAGATCGACCAGGCGCCGGTAAGGCTCCATCGAGCCGCCCACGTCCATCGCCAACAGCAGCTCCAGGTCGTTCTCCCGCGGCGGCCGGAAGACCAGCTCCAGGTCGCCGGCCTGCTTGGCGGTGCGGTCGATGGTGGCCTCGACGTCCAGCTCGTCGGCCCGCCCGGAGCGCTTCAGCGCCCGCAGCTTCTTCAGCGCCACGCCCAGCTGGCGGGTGTCGATCACCACGTCCTTGCGGTGCTCGCGGAAGCGGCGGGCGGCGGCCACCTGCACCGCCGAGCCCATGCGCCCCTGGCCGCCGACCCGAATGCCGCCCGGGTGGTAGCCGGAGTGGCCGAAGGGCGAGGTGCCGCCGGTGCCCACCCAGCGGTTGCCGCCGTCGTGGCGCTCGGTCTGCTCCTGCAGCCGCTTCTCGAACTCCGCGCGCAGCGCGTCGACGTCCACGCTGTCGAGCATCCGGCGCAGCTCGGGGTCGATGGCGTAGGGCGCGATGGGCTCTTCCAACCAGCGCCAGACGTCTTGTTCGATCTCGCGCAGCGGCAGCTCGGCGCCCTTGAACTGCTTGGCGAAGCACATGTCGAAGTCGTCCAGCTCGCTCTCGTCCTTGACCAGGATGGAGCGGGCCAGCGAGTAGAAGCCCATCAACGACGAGCCGTGCAGGCCCAGCGCCATGGCCTGGACCAGCGTCAGCCACTGCTCGGGGGTGACCTTGAGCCCCCGGCCGCGCAGCAGGTAGAAGAACTCCAGGAAGATGCCGGCGTGGTCGGCCCGCTTGCGGCCGCGCTCGCTCGCCCGCGCCATGGATCGCTCCGCGCCCGGTGTGCGGCGCCTCAGCGCCACAGACCGCCGCGGCCGCGCACCGCCCGGCCGCTGCCGCCACGCTCGAGCACCTCTTGGTCCTCGGGCTTCTTGATCAGCGCCCCCATGAAGGGCATCTCGTCGGCCACCTGCTTGGGCGGAACGCCGGCGGCCACCAGGGCGCCGATCCAGTCGATCAGCTCAGAGGTCGATGGCCGCTTGCGCAGCCCGTGCAGGTCGCGCAGCCAGTAGAACTTCTCCAGGCACTGCTGCAGCAGCTTCTTGCCGATTTCCGGGTGGTGCACCCGTACGATGTCGGCCATCAGATCGGCGTCCGGGAACTGGATGAAGTGGAAGATGCAACGGCGCAAAAAAGCGTCCGGCAGCTCCTTCTCGGCGTTGGAAGTGATGATCACCACTGGCCGCTGGCGGGCCCGATGGACATCTCCGGTCTCGACCACGCTGAACTCCATCACGTCGAGTTCGTGCAGCAGGTCGTTGGGGAACTCTAGATCGGCCTTGTCGATCTCGTCGATCAGCAATACCTGTTGCTCGGCGGCCACCAGGGCCTGGCCCAGCGGTCCCATCTTGATGTACTGGCGGATATCCGACACGTCCTTGTCGCCGAAGCGGCTGTCCTGCAGCCGCTGGACGGTGTCGTAGACGTAGAGGCCGTCGACCGCCTTGGAGGTCGACTTGACGTTCCACACGATCAGCGGCAGGCCCAGGTCCTCGGCCACCGCGTGGGCCAGCAGGGTCTTGCCGGTGCCCGGCTCGCCCTTGACCAGCAGCGGCCGGCCCAGGGCCACCGCCACGTTGACCGCGTGGCGCAGCTCCGGCGAGGTGATGTAGCTTGCGGTACCCGCGAAACGATCGAACCCGTCATTCATCGACAGCGCCTCCCAGCAGTTGGCGGCCCCAGTCGTACCACAGCGCGCCGCACCGCGGCAAGCGGCACCGCCGCTGGCCCGACTGCGGCGGCGATCGCCGGGCTACGCGAGGCCGACCTCGGTCATCCAGTCGCCGAGCGCTTCCGGCAACCGGACCAGCGGTAGCCAACGAGCCCGGGTGTTGCGATGCCGAGCTTCGGCTTCGAGTTCGTCGTTGAGAACCCAGAACTGTTGCGGTGCGTAGGCGTCGATGAAGCTCCGGCTCGAACGGGACAGGGCGGGTCGAACGAGGGGCGAAGCCTTGACCTCGATGCCCAACAGACCGCCCGGCGCCTCGATCACGAAGTCCACCTCGGCGCCTCCCAGGGTACGCCAGTGGCGGATGCTCTGCATCCAGGGCAGCGCCTTGGCGAGCTCGGCCAAAACCCAGTTCTCGACCAATGGGCCCAGGTCGATGGCGTCTTCGACAGGATTGGAGAGCCTGCCGAGCACCGCATTGCGCAGCCCGTTGTCCAGGAAAAACACCTTGCGCGCACCGGTCATCTCGCGGCGCTTGCCGCCGGCGAAAGGCGCCAGCCGGCGCAGCACGTGCGCCTGTTCAAGCAGCTCCAAGTACTTGGCGACCGTGTTGACCGAGATCGAGGTGATGGTGGCGTACTCCGACAGGTTGATCAGATTGCCGACCTGTCGGGCAGCCAGTCGCATCACGTCGTGATACGCATCCAGCCGCTCGACCGAAAACAGGTCGGAGGCATCGCGCAGCACGAAGGCCTGGACCAAGTCGCCCAAGGTCCTCTCCGGCGCCGTTCCAGTCCACACCTCGGGGTAGCCGCCCAGGCGCAGCTGGCGCTTCACAGCCCGGCGGCGCTCGGAGTCGGCGACCGCTGGAGCCGACCAATCGACCGGCGACACCTCCGCCAGCGACAGGGGCAGCAGCAGGTGCCGGGTGGCGCGTCCGGCCAGCGACTCGCGGGTTCTATCGAGCAGATGAAATGAGGAGCTGCCGGTCACCAGAATCGGGAAGTTCGGCCTGCGATCGACCAGCCCCTTGATGAACACAGCGGCGTTGTCCAGCCATTGGACCTCCTCCAGGAACACAGCGTCCACCGCGGGGCCCAGCGCAGCCAGCTCCGCCATGAAAGCAGAAGGGGAATCGCACCAGGAGCGCAATGCGACCTCCTCCATGTTCAGGTACAGGGGCCGTTGGCGGCTGCGCAGCAGCGACCACAACAGCGACGACTTGCCCGCCTGCCGGGGCCCGATGACCAGATGCGCCTTGCCCGGCTCGCAGAGCCGACCGAGTTCCACCTGCCGGCGATCGATCCAGGGCTCGGGTTGGCGCGATGGCGGCGAGGCACCGACCGGCTCGCCGCCGAACAGCCAGGGATTGTTCTGCCGCACGCGCTCGATCAGATGCGATTCCACAAAACCACCTGTCCTATGCTCATGCTGTTTGCATATTAACCAGGTTAATTTTCAAAGTCAATGAATCTATGAGGGGTTGGTGAAATCGCAGTGCCATCTCGTTTTCGACACCCGCCGCGGGCGGAAGCGCTTCGTATGGCGCACCGGGCGTCTCAGTCCGTCTGCTCGGCACCGAAGACGTCTTCGACCGTGCGGCCGAGCTCGGCGGCCAAGGTCCGGCCGGGATCTTCGGTCATGCGTTCGGCGAAGACGCGCGCCAGGCCCCGGTAGTACCAGCGCTGATCGGGCTCGGGGCGGCTGAAACGCTGCCAGATGGCGTCGCCCAGCCGGCGCGCGTCGGCGGCGATGGCGCGGATGTTGTCCAGCTTGTCGGCCAGCTCGATCCACACCACCGGCAGCGACGCGCGGCGGACGGTCTCGATGGTCCGCCGCTTGCGCTCCTCCCAGGACACGTTGCGGTCGGGTTCAGACACGGCGGCCACCAGCTCGGCCACCCGCGGGCCGAAATGGCGCTCGATCTCGGCGCGGGTCACCGCGGTGTCCTCGATGGTGTCGTGCAGCACGCCTGCGGCGACCACCTCGGCCGGCTGGCCGCACTCGGCCAGGATACGACCGACCGCCAGCGGGTGCTCGATGTAGGGCAGGGCGGTGCCCTTGCGCATCTGGCCCAGATGGGCCCGGGTGGCGAAGGCGATCGCCCGGTCCACCAGATCTTTGACGCGGTCTGTCACGCGCGCCCCGCGCCGGCGTCTTCGGCACCCGGCCCGTAGCGGCGTAGGTACGCGTTGCAGCGCAGCTTGCGCCGGGTATTGGCCGAGGTCATGTAGCGCACCTTGCCGAACACCGCCAGCTCCGGGCCCCAGGGTCTGTCGTAGCGACCCAGGCACCAACCCATGCCGGAGTAGGAGTTGGGATCGCGGCCGTCGAGGGCCCAGCGGTCGTTCAGCGCCAGCATGCGCGCGAAGGCCTGCTGCGGGGTGCGGCTCCACGACAGCAGGTTCTTGCCCCAGACCATGCGCAGGTAGCCGTGGATGCGCCCCTCGCGCCGCAACTGGCGTTGGGCCGCGTTCCACAGGGCGTCGTCGGTGGCCGCCGCCGTCAGCTGTTGCAGCGCATAGAGCGCCGGCCGCGGATCAGCGGCGTGCTCGGCCAAACTGTTGCGCGCCCATTCCGGCAGGCCTTCGTACGCGGCGTAATCGTCGCTCAGGGCGCAGCGGTTGAAGCCCAGCTCGCGCCAGACCACCAGCTGATCGAGAAAGGCCTCGGCCCCGGCCGAGGCGCGCCACCAGCCCTCGCGCCCACCGGTGGGCCGCGGCGCGATGCGCTGCGGGCTCCAGCTCTCGGCTTCGGCCAGCGCGGCCAGCACCTGGTGGCTGGCCAGGTGGCCGAAGTGCAGCCAGGGCGACAGCCCGCTGGTGGCCTGCAGGTCGGGGTGGTTGCGCTGCTCGGCATAGTCGGCCAGCTGATGGCGCACGAAGGGCTGCAGCGCGCGTTGGGCCGCCCGCGCCCCGCCCGCCTGCGGCGCCGGCGCCACCGCGTGGTCGAGGGGCAGTGCGGCCAGCACCGCCGGCCCGGCGGCCAGGATACGTCGCTCGGCCGGCGGCCAGCGCTGCGCGATGTCGCGCGGCAAGGCGGCCAGCCGCGGCAGGGTCACCCGACCGACGGCGTCCGGCAGCGGCCCGTTCTCGATCGCTTCCGGCAGCCGTTTCTGCACCCAGCGGCGGAAGGCGGCGGCGGTGCCGAAGATGCGGTCGGTGGCGCGCATCGGCAGCAGCCCGTTGGAGTCGACCTGCTCCATGCGCACCGGCACCTGGCGCGCGGCCGCGGCCACCGCCCGCGGCAGGAAGAAGCAGGGGAAGTCGTCGCAGACCACGACGCAGGCCCGCCGGCCGAGCGCCCGCAGCAGGCCGCGGCCGTCGCCGGGCGCGGGCTCGACGTAAGGGTAATAGCGCACCGGCTTGCGCGCCAGCGCGGTGGCGTTGTCGGCCATGCCCTGCAGCACGAAGCGGTGCAGCCGGTCCGAGGCGTGGGCGTAGCCGGCGCGCAGGGCTTCGAGCACCAGCAATGGGCGGTCGAATTCGCGCGCCCGCTCCACCGCCCGCTGCAGGCCGTAGTTGGCGCCCACCCGCCGGGCGGCGCTCATCCAGTAGAGCACGTAGTCACCCGCCGGCTGCAGCGGCCGATCGTTGACTTCCCGAATGCGGGCGGCAGGTACGGCGGGTCGGGCCATGCTCTCCCCCTTCACCGGCGATCAGTCGCCGTCGTTGACGATCTCGAACACCAGCTCGCCGTCCTCGGAGACGAAGGACTGGGGACAACCGTAGGTCTCGCACAGGCCGATGGCGCCCATCTCGCCCGGATCGGGCGTCAGGTAGACCGCCCGCCGGTGGGCGCCGAGCCGGCAGGTACAGGGCACCAGCTCGCGCAGCTCCTGCTTGCAGATCGGGCACAGCAGCTGCAGCCGGGTGCCGTCGGGCAAATCGGGGCCGACCTTGCGCGGATCGCCGACGATGGGCGACAGGTAGAAATCGTCCATCGGCCCACCCTCGCCGCCGACGCGCACCCGGACGTTGATCGCCGGCAGGCCGTCGAACTGAACCCCGTGGACCATCAGGCTGTGGCCCTCGTGGCAGTAGACGTCCGGCACCCAGATGCGATCGCCGTCGCGGCGGATGCGCGAGTTCTCGCTGAAGGCGTAGTCCTCGAGGTAGGTCTCGAGCTTGATGCGCTTCGTCTTTTCCATGGCTCACTCCTCGCAACCTCGTATTATCGCCGTTTGCTCCACCGGGGACAAGAATCGCAAGCATCGGTCTTGTCGCAGCGGGCCACAGCGATTAAGCTGCGCCCATGATCGTCTACGACCAACCCCTGTATCGACCGCCGTCCGAAGCGCGCTCGCTGATCTTCCAGGTCACCCTGGGCTGCTCGCACAACCGCTGCGCCTTCTGCGTCTCGTACCAGAACAAGCGCTTCCGCATCCGCAAGCTCGACGAGGTGTTCGCCGAGATCGACGAGGCGGCCGAGGTCTTCCCCGACACCCGGCGCGTGTTTCTGGCCGACGGCGACGCCATGGCCGTCAAGCCGGAGCGCATGGTGCGCATCCTGGAGCGGCTCTATGCGCGCTTCGGGCGCCTGCAGCGGGTGACCGCCTACGCCGGGCCGGGCAACCTGCTGCCGCGCGACGTCGACCGGCTGGCGGCGGTGCGCCAGGCCGGGCTGAGCATGCTCTACTTCGGGCTGGAGTCCGGCGACGACGAGGTGCTCGAACGGGTGGACAAGGGCTACAGCCAGGACGAGATGGTGGCCGCCTGCGACAAGGCCCACCGGGCCGGCTTCGACCTGTCGGTGACCGTCATCCTGGGCCTGGCCGGGCCGAAGGGCTCGGCGCGCCACGCCAGGGCCACGGCGGAAGCGCTGGATCGCATCCGGCCGCGCTTCGCCGCGGCGCTGACGCTGATGCTCGAGCCACGCCGGCCCAGTTTCGCCGAGTGCTACGGCGATGCGGACTGGCGGCCGCTGGACGCCAGCGAGAGCCTGGTGGAGTGCCGCGCGCTGCTGGCCCACATGCAGGCCGACGGGATCACCTTCCGCTCCAACCACGCCTCGAATTACGTGGCGCTCAAAGGCGAGCTGCAGCGCGACAAGCAACGGCTGCTCGACACCATCGACCAGGCGCTGTCGGATCCGGCCTCGCCGCTGCGGCGGCCCGACTGGATGCGCGCGCTGTAGCCGCCCGACCGCGGGAGACCTCGAGCCCATGGCCAGCGACCGAGCCGGGCCCTGCGCGGGCCGCATCCTGCGCGTCGACCTGTCGAACGGGACCACCGAAATCCGCGACAGCGCCGAGCTGGCCGAGCGTTTCCTGGGCGGCCGCGGTCTGGCCAGCGCCCTGTACTGGGACGAGGTGCCGGCCACCGGCGGGGTGGACGACGAGGCCAACTGCCTGATCCTGGCCGTCGGCCCGCTGTGCGGCATCCCGGGCGGGCTGGGCGGCTCGCGTTGGGGCATCTTCGGCAAGTCGCCGCTGCCGGCGGCGGACCGCGGCGGCCGCCACCACTTCTGCTACGGCAACCTGGGCGGCGGCTTCGGCGCCGAGCTGCGGGCCGCCGGCTGGGACGCCGTGCTGATCCGCGGCCGGGCCCAGCGGCCGGTGGTGCTGGCCGTCAGCGGCGACGGCGCCGCCATCGAGCCGGCCGGCGAGCTGTGGGGCCGAAGCGCGCCGGACAGCCTGGCCGCCCTGGGCAACGACCGGCCGGACGGGCCCAAGGCCATGGCCATCGGGCCGGCCGGCGAGCACGGGGCGGTGATGGCCACCGTGTTCGCCGACGGCGACGCCAGCTGCAGCGGCGGCATGGGCGCGGTGATGGGCGCCAAGCAACTCAAGGCCGTCACCGTGCGTGGCGCCGGCCGGCGGGTGCCGGTGGCCGACCGGGCGCGGCTCAAGGCGCTAATCAGCCGCATCCGGGCCATGGGCCGCGGCAACGTCAAGGTCTGGGGGCTGGACTTCATGCCCCAGGGGCCCAAGACCAGACGCTGGCCCTGCTGGGGCTGCATGGGCCACTGCCTGCGGGTGCGCTACACCGCCGCCGACGGCACCAGCGGCAAGTTCATGTGCCAGTCGCGCTTTTTCTACCTGCCGCTGGCCTGGGACCACTACGGCTGCGACAACGACGTGCCCTTTTTGGCCAACCGCCTGTGCGACGACTACGGCGTCGACACCTGGGAGATCCAGGCCCTGCTCGACTGGCTGCTGCGCTGCCACGCCGAAGGGGTGCTGGACGGCGTCGACACCGGGCTGGATTTCGCGCAGGCCGGCAGCCTGCGCTTCATACAGGACCTGGTGCGCATGGTCGCGCTGCGCCAGGGCTTCGGCGAGCTGCTGGCCGAAGGCGCCCGGGCCGCGGCCGCCGCCACCGGCGGGGACGCCGGCGCGCTCTACACCCGCAGCGACCCCTACGACCCGCGCTACTGCGCGGTCAACACCCTGCTCTTTCCCTTCGAGACGCGCGAGCCCATCCAGCAGCTTCACGAGGCCGGGCTGGTGCTGTCGCAGTGGTCGAGCTGGGCCAAGGGGGTCGACGGGGCCCACATCTCCAGCTCGGTGGCCCGTGGCATCGCCGAGCGTTTCTGGGGCGGCGCCGAGGCGGCCGACATGACCACGCTCGCTGGCAAGGCCCGGGCGGCCAAGCGCATCCAGGAGCGCCAGCTGGCCAAGGAGGCGCTGGGGCTGTGCGACTGGATGTTCCCGGTCTTCGACAACCCGGCCGGGCCGGACCACGTCGGCGACCCCACGCTGGAGAGCCAGGTGCTCAGTGCCGTGCTGGGCCGCCAGGTGGCCGAGGCCGAGCTGCTGCGGCTGGGTGAGCGGGTGTTCAACCTGCAGCGGGCCATCCTGCTGCGCGAGGGGCACCGGGCCCGCGACGACGACTTCTTGCCGGCCGCCTGGCACGAGCAGGGCATCGAAGAACACGTGGCCGACCCGGAGCTGCTAGCGCCCGGGCCCGGCGGCGAGATCGTCAGCCAGCTCGGCCGGCGCATCGATCGCGACGCCTACCTGGGGCTGCGCGATCGCTACTACCGGCTGCGCGGCTGGGACGTGCCCAGCGGCCTGCCGGCGCAGGACCGGCTCGCGGCCCTGGGGCTGGACGACGTGGCCGCCGACCTGGCCAGCCGCGGGCTGGCGCTGCCGCGCGCCCGCGGCATCCCCTGGCGCAGCCGGCTGCGCCACTGGCGCGCCGCCCGCCGCGCCCGCCGCCGCGCTGAGGCGCGGCCGGCCGAGCCGACGACCGAGCGCGGGGCCAGCTTGAGCAGCGAGCGGCTGCAAGCGGTGCTGGCGGCCGAGCGGGAGAAGTTCATCCGGCCCGACATCGCGCCCATCTTCGCCGGCTGGAACAAGACCATGGAGTACCACTTCGGCGATCTGGGCCAGACCTACCGGGTGCGCTTCGTCGACGGGCTGGCCCGGCCACCAGAACGGGTCGATGGCCGAGCACCGCCGGCCGAAATCCGCTACGAGATGGACTCCTGGGTGCTGGCCGCGCTGGCCAGCGGCGAACTCGACGGCAAGAATGCCTACTTCAAGCGCCTGCTACGCGTCAAAGCCCCCTTCGGCGACATGATGAAGCTCCAGTCGCTCAACGGCAAGTGAACAGAAAAGTGCCGTCTGGATTCCCGGGCCACTACTGCTGACGAATACGTGACCCGATCAAGACCGACCCTCCATCAGGTCGAACAGGGATGAACGCACGCTGATGTCCACTCCCGGTCGGAGCTTCCCGGACACCGGTCGCCAATCGAAACGATAGCTCTCCGTTGAGGTGGGCGTCTTGGTCAAGGACTGGCGAAGTGCATCCTCGATCACGCGCCTGACGGTTCTCCCTGTACGGAGCGCACTCTTCTCGATAAGACGCATCAGCTCGTCATCGATTTCAACTTCAAAACGCATATCACCCCAGGATTCAGGATACCCCGGAATCTCCCAGCACTTTACGGCTGACTTCCCAGATCGGCCGCGAGGTCAAGGAAGCAAGGCGTTTTCGAGCGGAGTCGTAGTCATCTACGTCGAGCATCGAAAACGCCTTGCTGACGCAGAGATCGCGGCCGAGGTGGGAAATCAGGGATACCGCAGGCGGCTTGCGTTCGCACGGCCCCTGGCCCGATAATGGGGCCGACGTGCGAACTGGCAACCCGCTGTGGAGAGAAACATGCGCCTGCTGTCGATCCTCTTGACCGCCTCGATCGCCGCTCTGCCCCTGGCCGCCTGCGACACCAGCAGCGGCGAGGCCGTGGCCGAAGACGCCCTGGGCTACCGGCCCTGCGAGAAGGACTTCGACTGCGGCGCCGGCCGCTACTGCAACGCCGACGGCTACTGCTGGTCCGACTGCCGCTCCAGCGCCGACTGCGCGCTGGTGGACAAGGGCCCGCTGTGCAACCTGTTCGGCGAGTGCGTCGAGCCGGGCGGCACCGAGGCCTGCACCCGCCACGCCGACTGCGGCGCCGACCACTGGTGCAACGGCCGCTGCAGCAGCTCGGGGGCGGTCTGCGGTGCGGCCGAGGAATGCCCCTTCGACGGCGAGACCTGCTCCGGCACCTGCTCGCCTTACTGCGCCACCGACAACGACTGCATCGGCTACGAGGACGAGACCCTGTCCTGCACCCCGGTGGGCCAGTGCCTGCTGCCCGGCTGGGAGCGCTGGATCTCGCCCGGCGAGCTGCCGCCGACCAGCTGCAGCCACGACGGCCACTGCGCCGCGCTGGGCTGGAACTGGCGCTGCGACTGCGACAAGGTGATCGACGACTTCACCGGCTGGGAGGTTTGCGCCGGCGGCATCGAGAGCGTGTGCGTGCCGCGCGACGAGCCGCTGGACCTGGGCGACGGGCCGGCCGACAGCCCGGCCCACGCCATGCGCGGCATCTGGGGCATGCGCATGGAGATCGCAGTGGTCACCCTGGGCCTGCCGCTGGTGACCAAGCAGAACACCTACTCGTCCAACCTGTTCCTGATCCGGGCCCGGCACACCGCGGGCGACACGCTGGAGATGGACGACAAGCTGTGCGAGCTGAAGCTGATCAACTTCATCGACTCGGACGAGGAGTTCGACGATCTGGCCTGGATGGTCATCCCGCTGCGCTACCTGCGCTCGGTGGCCGTGCTGCAGCGCTCGGTCGAGGTGGCCGGCACCACCGCCGGCACGCCCTGGAACACCACCCGCTCGCTGGAGGTGCGCGGCTGCGTGCTCGACGACCCCTGGACCGACCCGCTGCCGACCCACCAGGACTACGCCGCCGATCCGAACGACCCCCGCTTCTGGGATCAGGACGGCGACGGCAACGTGGGCATGACCACGCTCATGGACGGCGTGCTGCGCGGCGCCATCTACAACGTGCAGCGCTGGCAGGCCGAGTACCACGGCGAGCTGCTGGACGCCGATCACATCGCCGGGCTGGCCGACGTGGTCAACGAACAGATCGTCATCTCGGCCTCGACCCCGTCGCTGATCTACGAGACCGACACCGCCATCCACGAGGAAGCGGACCGCACCTACTTCCGCATGCAGCGGCTGCCCGACGACGCCTCCTGCGCCGACCTGATCCGGCTGGCCAACCGCGACGACGCTTGGCTGCGCCACACCCCGCACTTGGACGACGTGGAGGACCCCTGACCGCCGCCGGTGGCCCGACATGGCCGGTGCGAGTTGACCCGAGGGGGCGGCCGTGGATCTCAAAGAACTCATGTCCCACAGCCGGAACCTGGAGCTGGTTCTGGACAGCATGGGCGAGGCCATCATCGCCCACGACCTCGAGCGCCGCATCACCTTCTTCAACCGGGCGGCCGAGCGGCTGACCGGCCTCGACCGCAGCCAGGTGCTCGGGCGCGACTGCCACCAAGTGCTGCGCGGCGGCCTGTGTGGCAGCCGCTGCGCCTTCTGCGATCAGTGCGCGCCCGATTTCGACCTGCTGACCTATCCGCTGGAGCTGACCGACGCGGCCGGCCGCGGCCACCGGGTGGAGATGACCGTGGTGCCCATGACCGACGAGGCCGGCCGGGTGGTGGGCGCGCTGGCCTCGGCCCGCGACGTGACCGAGCTGACCGAGCTGCGCCGGGCGCTCAAGCGCGAGCGCTCCTTCCAGGGCCTGGTGGGCAGCCACCCGACCATGCAGGCGGTCTACGAGCGCATCCGCGAGGTGGCCGCCACCGACGTCTCGGTGCTGATCGCCGGCGAGAGCGGCACCGGCAAGGAGCTG
>CAYVQE010000094.1:0-24940 GCA_964454005.1 uncultured Myxococcales bacterium | reverse complement strand
TCTACACTATTTTCGACGAAGGCGAGTGTCCCACAATCATTGGCAGAGAGGGTACTCCTTAGTCAGTTTTAGTAAAGTTCTCATCGAGCCTCCTTTTTTTCCATCTGAAACCAGATAGATTCCTTGCTTTGGCATATTTCGTAGTAGTCGATTCTTGAAAACCGGAGGCATCTTCACAAGCGCTCTTAGCTTTGGATCGAGCGATTCCACTATTTTCGCAAACTTGGAGTTCATGGTTTTTTCCCTAATCTTGCTTGGCTGTGAATAAAACGGTCAAGGCATAGCGTAGCATAGCTTAGCCTCCTCGGCTTCTTGCTACTTTTGGCCTGGCTCCGGATGTTCTACCTCATCTCGACAGCTTCTCCCATTGCTCGCGGTCTTTTTCTCCGAAGCTTCCCCCTTGGGATATGCCGGTTCGGATGTCTACACGGAACGGGAGCCATTGGTCTTCGAGTGGTAACCATGCGAGCCCCTTGATTTCGTTCCCGACGATGGTCAGTTGGTCAAAGCCGTCCCACGAGAGGCGGCGCGTGTGCCAGATCAAGCCTGTTGGTCCAAGGCGTGCAAGAGCCAGACCCTGCCTGCTGAAAATCCACCCATCCGGATCCTGCACATCGAACGCCGCTTCGATCGCAGGCAAGAGTAGTTCGGCCGAGCGATCATCTGGATCGACGATCCAGAGGTCACCGCTGGCGATGACAACCGCGTGCCTGCCGTCAGGATGCTGACCTGCAAAATCGAGCCCGTCTAGTCCCGGTTTGAAATTGCCTATCCACCCTCCAGCTTTTGACCGAAACGCGACGACGGTTCCTTCTCGCCCAACCCACTCGGGAGGGTACGCGCTTGCCATCGGACCGTACGGTGGCAAACCCGAGAGTATCTTAGCGTTCGCCATTTTTCTCGCCGGCCATAAGGGTTGAGAATGGAGCCGCTTCACGTTCTGCTTCCATCTGATTTCCCGGGCCCTGCATGCTTCTTTAGTCTGTGACATTTAGCGTACCAGGCTGTGGCGGCCTGTCAAGTAGCGCTGCGTTTCTGCTGCGCTTCGTGCCCGAGCCTCCTCCCGCGGCGAAGCGGCGAGCTTTGGTGGCTGTTGACCCGGTGGGCTCCAATCGCTCAGAATGCTCCGTATACTGCTGCGAGCATTTTGCGATGCCCGCTGCGATGGGTTGGAGGAGGTCTCGATGATGGTGCGCAAGTGTTTCTGTGGGCTTAGCTATTGTTCCGCTGCGCTGCTGGTGGCGCTCTCGCTGGTGGGGGGATGTACGGCGAACCGGGATGCGCCGGAGTGCCTCGAGGCGGAGGACTGTGGGTCCGGGCAGCTTTGTGTCGATGGAGTGTGCATCGACCAGGGGGCCTGCGTCAGCGACGCCGACTGCTCGGCGCCGTTGGGGCTTTGCCGCGAGGCGACCGGGGAGTGCGTGCAGTGTCTGGACGACGAGGACTGTCCGGCCGAGGAGCATTGTGTGGCCTATACCTGTCGGGCCGGCTGTAGTAGCGACGCCGACTGCGGCGAGCCGACGCCGATCTGCGATCCGGACGGGGCCGTTTGTGTGGCCTGTCTGGATGATACGCACTGCGACGATGGTCAGGTTTGCGACGAGGGGCTGTGCACCGAGCCGGCCCAGTGCGAGGTGGACGACGACTGCCAGCGGGGGGAGATCTGTGTCGACGGCGGTTGCCATAGCGGGTGTCGTTCCTCGCGCGACTGCGCCCAGGGCCAGACCTGCCTGCCGGACGAGGGCCCCTACGGCACCTGCGCCCGCTGCGCCAGCGACGCCGACTGCCCGGACGGGTTCATCTGCCAAGACCTCGACTGCGTCTTCCATTGCAGCCAGGACAGCCACTGCAGCCCGCAGGTGTGCGATACGGCCAGCGGCGAGTGCGTCGACTGCGTCGACGACGGCGACTGCGGCGGCGGGGCGGTCTGTCGCGACAACGTTTGCGTGACCGGCTGCGACGACGACAGCGACTGCGCCAACGGCCGCTGCGACCCGGCAAGCCAGCAGTGCGTCGAGTGCCTGGCGGCCGACGACTGCCCGCTGGGCCACCTGTGCGTCGACCACACCTGCGTCACCGGCTGCAACAGCGACCGCGACTGCCCCGGCGGGCTGCGCTGCGACCCGCAGGGCGGCGACCACGGCGCCTGCGTCGAGTGCCTGAGCGACGGCGACTGCGCGGCCGACGAGGTCTGTCGGGCCGGGGCCTGCAGCGAGAACTGCCAGTCGGACGCCGACTGCTCGGCGCCCACCCCGCGCTGCGACACCGAGGCCGGCGCCTGCGTGGAGTGTCTGAGCACCAGCGACTGCGCGCTGGGCAACCTGTGCCGCGACGGCGCCTGCACACCCGGCTGCGAGTCGGACCGCGACTGCCCTGAGGGCCAGGAGTGCCAGGGCGGCCAGTGCCAGGCGGCCTGCGTGCCGCAGGGCGACGAGGACTGCAACGGCATCGACGACGACTGCGACGGGCTGACCGACACCGAGGACCCCTCGCTGGTGGCCGCGCCCTGCGAGCTGCAAGCGGGCGTCTGCGCCGGCTCCACCCACCCGCCGCAGCAGTGCATAAACGGAGCCTGGGAGCCCTGCGGTGCCGCCGAGTACGGCGACGCCTTCGGGCCCGAGAGCTGCGACGGGCTGGACACCGACTGCGACGGCACCGGTGACGACGGGCTGCAGCTCGACTGCGCCGACGAGCACGTCTGCTCCGGCGGCGAGTGCATCTACGCGGGCGGCTGCAGCAGCGAGTGCGGCGAGGGCGACACCGACTGCACCTGGTGGGACAGCTCCATCGTCTACTACTGCGAAAACGCCGACGAAGATCCCTGCCTGGAGTGGGTCGAGCACCAGTGCCCACCCCACTCGACCTGCGAGGCCTTCATCATCAACGACTGCGTCTGCGACGGCGTCGAGTGCGACGGCAGCTGCTGCCCGGTCGACGACGTCTGCCATGACGGCAACTGCTGCTCGCCCGACTGCCCGGCGCGCACCTGCGGCTCGGACGGCTGCGGCGGCAGCTGCCAGTGCGATCTGCCCAACGATCAGTGCATCGACGGGGTGTGCACCTGCCAGCCCTCCTGCGCCGACAAGCCCTGCGGCGGCGACGGCTGCGGCGGCAGCTGCCCCGACACCTGCCCGGCCGGCACCCACTGCGAGGGCAACAGCTGCGTCTGTGACTACAGCGAGTGCGACGGCGAGTGCTGCGCCCAGGGCCAGGTCTGCTCGCAGTACGACGGCGGCTGCTGCGACCCGCAGTGCGACGGGCTGGAGTGCGGGCCGGACGGCTGCGGCAACACCTGCGGCAGCTGTGGCCAGCAGGAGATCTGCGACGACGGCCTCTGCGTCTGCCAGCCCGACTGCGCCGGGGTGGAGTGCGGGCCGGACGGCTGCGGCGGCTCCTGCGGCGGCTGCCCCGATGGCCAGACCTGCGACATGGGCTGGTGCTGCTCGCCGAACTGCGGCGGCCGCGAGTGCGGGCCGGACGACTGCGGCGGCTCCTGCGGGTCTTGCTACGAGCTGGAGACCTGCGACGAGGATGCCGGCCAGTGCGTCTGCGCCTACGCCGAGTGCAACGGCAGCTGCTGCGAAGAGGACCAGGTCTGCCACGGCGGCGGCTGCTGCAGCCCGGCCTGCGGCGACGGCGCCTCGACGCCCTACCACTGCGAATCCGACGGCTGCGGCGGCAGCTGCGACTGCAGCGAACACTACGGCTCGCCGGCCGAGTGCGACGCCGACGGGCTGTGCACCTGCCCGCCACCGGCGTTCACCTGCAACACGGTGTTCATGGGCCAGCGCTGCTGCGCAGCCGACCAGGTGTGCGACGAGTGGTTTTTCGGCTGCTACTGAGCGGTGGGCCGTCGGCCGCCTTCCCCCGCGCCCGGTGCGGGTAGAAGGTTTCGGCCAGCCAACAGTCACCCCCCCGCGCGCGGGGGGGGAGGGCCCATCGAGCCCATCACCGGCCCGAAGGGCGCGTCACCCCCCCGCGCGCGGGGGGGGAGGTCGACCGGGTCGCTGGTGCTGCGCGCGCCCGCCCGGGCTGGGCTCGGCTGCGTATTCCTTCCCAACCAGGCTTGTCGACGTAGGGCTGCTGGGCGGCGGTGATTGACGGCTGGGCGGAAAGTAGTTAAGTAAGTTGGTGGACAAAGGAGGATTCGATGGAGCTGAGGGTCGGCTTCTTCGGTCCCATCCGGCGCCCCTGGCCGGAGAACACGCGCCGGCTGGAGGTCGCCGGGGAGATTACAGTCGAGCAGCTGCTGGTCGAGCTGGGCTACGCGGCCGCGGACCTGCGCCGCATCAGCGCGGTGGTCAACGGCCGGCGCAGCGGACCGGCCACCCGGCTGCAGCCGGGCGACGATGTGCAGTTCGTGCTGCTGGCCGGCGGCGGCTGAGCCCGAGGAGAAGCGAAGATGAGCGAGTTCGAGTACGCGATCACCCGGCATCCGGCGCAGCAGTTCAGCAAGCTGGTCTACTTCTGCGGCCAGGGCGCGGGCGAATGCGACGCCCGCGAGGTACCCGACGCCGAGATGGGCGGCGTGGCCGAGCTGCTGAACGAACGCGGCGCCGCCGGCTGGGAGCTGGTGCAGCTGCACTTCGGCGCCGACTCGCTGGTGGCCATCTGGAAGCGGGCCCGCAGCGGATGAAGGTCTCGACCAAGGGCCGTTACGGGCTGCGGGTGATGATCGAGCTGGCCCTGCGCCACGGCCGCGGGCCGGTGATGATGGACACCATCGCCCGCTGCACCGATGTGTCGCGCAAGTACCTGTACAACCTGCTGACCGGGCTCAAGACCGCCGGGCTGGTGCGCGCCACCCGCGGCGCCGGCGGCGGCTTCGAGCTGACCCGGGACCCGGCCACCATCAACGTCGAGCAGGTGATCCGGGTGCTGGAGGGGCCGCTGGACCTGGTCGACTGCACCGCCGGCGACGCCGCTTGCGAACGCCAGGAGCACTGCGTGGCCCGCGATGTCTGGCTGGAGATGGGCCGGGCGCTGCAGCAGGTCATGGCCGGGATCGACCTGCAGCAGCTGGCCGATCGGCAGCGGGCCAAGGCCGACGATCCGCCGATGTACTATATCTGACTCGACTCCTTGATTATTCCGCTGGGCTCACGTGGAGACGAAGCCGGATGGTGCCCTAACTCATCGATTTTTCATCCCCCGCCCGAAGGGCGGGGGACTTCTGTCCGACCGCGGTCGGCCACGGCCGAGCCGGGAGGGAGCGATTGCGATGACGACGCTGGCGAGCAACGTCACCGAGCTGATCGGCGCCACGCCCATGCTGGAGCTCAACCGGCTGGGCGCCGGGCTGGCCGGCCGGGTGGTGGCCAAGATGGAAAACCTCAACCCGGGCGCCTCGGTCAAGGATCGCATCGGCCTGGCCATGATCGAGGCGGCCGAGCGCGACGGCCGCATCGGCCCGGACACGGTGCTGATCGAGCCCACCTCGGGCAACACCGGCGTGGCGCTGGCCCTGGTGGCCGCCGCCCGCGGCTACCGGCTGCTGCTGACCATGCCCGAGACCATGAGCGTCGAGCGGCGCAAGCTGCTGGCGGCCTACGGCGCCGAGCTGGTGCTGACCCCGGGCGGCGACGGCATGCCGGGCGCCATCGCCAAGGCCGAGGCCCTGGCGGCCGAGAACGAGCACGGGCTGTTGCTGCAGCAGTTCGAAAACCCGGCCAACGTCGAGGCTCACAAGCTATTCACCGCCGAGGAGATCTGGCGAGACACCGACGGCGAGGTGGACCTTTTCGTCGCCGGGGTCGGCACCGGCGGCACCATCACCGGGGTGGCCGGCGCGCTGAAGGCCAAAAAGCCCGAGCTGACCGCCATCGCGGTCGAGCCCGCCGGCTCGCCGGTGCTGTCGGGCGGCCGGGCGGGGCCGCACAAGATCCAGGGCATCGGCGCCGGCTTCAAGCCGCCGGTGCTCGAGCTGGAGCTGGTGGACGAGATCCTGCAGGTGGACCACCACGACGCCGGCGCCGCCGCCCGGCGGCTGGCCAGCCAGGAGGGCGTGCTGGCCGGCATCTCGGCCGGGGCCAACGTCTGGGCCGCGCTCGAGGTGGCCCGCCGGCCCGAAAACCGGGGCAAGCTGATCGCCACCGTGATCTGCGACACCGGTGAGCGCTACCTGAGCACCTGGCTGTTCGAGCAGCCGCAAGGGGAGCAGCCATGACCGGCGCCCGGCCGCTGGCGCCCGACGTCCAGCCCATCCTCAGCGAGGTGGTCGAGCGGCTGTGCACCAGCGGCGACATCCTGACCCGCCGCAGCCGCACGGCCAACTGCCGGCGCATCCTGCCCTCGCGCCAGGTGCTCGAGAGCGTGGTCGAGCAGCTGCGCTCGGTGCTGTTCCCGGGTTACTTCGGCACCTCGGACCTGACCGACGAGACCATGCGCTTCCACGTCGGCGCCAACCTCGACGAGGTGCTGCGGGTGCTCGAGCAGCAGATCCAGCGCGGCCTGTGCTTCGCCTGCGACGAGGATCCCACCTACTGCCCCAACTGCGACAAGAACGCCCGCGACGTGACCCGCCAGTTCGTCGCCCGGCTGCCGGACGTGCAGCGCCTGCTGGCCACCGACGTGCGCGCGGCCTACGAGGGCGACCCGGCGGCCAGCAGCCACGACGAGGCCATCTTCGCCTACCCGGGCATCCTGGCCATCACCAACTACCGGCTGGCCCACGAGCTGTACCACCTAGAGGTGCCGCTGATCCCGCGCATCGTCACCGAGTACGCCCACAGCCAGACCGGCATCGACATCCACCCCGGCGCCCACATCGGCGAGAAGTTCTTCATCGATCACGGCACCGGGGTGGTCGTCGGCGAGACCTGCCGCATCGGCGACCGGGTGCGCATCTACCAGGGCGTGACCCTGGGCGCCAAGAGCTTCCCGCTGGACGAGCACGGCCAGCCGATCAAGGGCGTGGCCCGCCATCCGATCGTCGAAGACGACGTGATCATCTACTCCGGCGCCACCATCCTGGGCCGGGTGCGCCTCGGCGCCGGCTCGGTGGTGGGCGGCAACGTCTGGCTGACCCAGGATCTGCCGGCCGGCAGCCGGGTCACCCAGGCCGGCGCCCGGCGCGAGCACTTCGAAAGCGGCGCCGGCATCTGAACCGGCGCCGGGGAACCGAGACCACCCATGCCGACCGAGCAGCAGCGCCTGATCGCCTGGCTGCGCCAGTGGGACAGCGCCCTGGTGGCATTGTCGGGCGGGGTGGACTCCAGCCTGCTGCTGGCGGCGGCGGTCGAGGCGCTGGGCGCGGGCTGCCTGGCGGTGACCGTGCGCTCGCCGCTGCAGGCGCCGGACGAGGCCGCGGCCGCCGAGGCCGTGGCGCGGGCGCTGGGCGCCCGCTTCCAGTTCGCGGAGCTGGACGAGCTGGCCGACGACGGGGTGCGGCGCAACGCGCCGGACCGCTGCTACCACTGCAAGCAGCTGCGCTACAGCGCCCTGTGCCAACTGGCCCGCGAGCAGGGCCTGGCGCTGGTGCTCGACGGCGGCAACGCCGACGACCGCCGGCAGTACCGCCCGGGCATGGCCGCGCGCGACGCGCTGGGCGTGCGCGCCCCGCTGGAGGAGCTGGGCCTGGACAAGGCCGCGGTGCGCCGGCTGGCCCGGGCCGCCGGGCTGGCCAACTGGGACCGGCCGGCGGCCGCCTGCCTGGCCACCCGCATCCCCTACGGCCAGCCGCTGGAGCCGGCGCGGCTTTCGCGGGTGGCCCGGGCCGAGGCCGCCGTGGCGAAGCTCGGCTTCGGGCCGCTGCGGGTGCGCGACCACGGGCCGCTGGGCCTGGTGGAGCTCGAGCCCGCACAGCTGGACCGGGCGCTGGTACAGCGCCGGGCCCTGCGCGAGGCGCTGCGCCGGGCCGGCTACACCTACGCCGCGCTCGACCTGGCCGGGCTGCGCTCCGGCGCGGCCGACGAGGTGCTGGATCTGGAAGATGACGGCTGAGCATGAGCGAGGGGTGCTGGTGGCGCTGAGCGGCGGGGTGGACTCGGCCCTGGCCGCGGCGGTGCTGTGCGAACAGGGCCTGCGGGTCAGCGGCGCCAGCCTGCTGCTCGACGACGGACCCGCGGCGCAAGCGGCCATGGCGGCCGCGGCCGCGGTGGCCGCGGCGCTCGGCATCGATCACCAGGTGCTCGACGTGCGCCAGGCCTTCGAGCAGCAGGTGCTCAGACCCTGCTGGGAGGCCTACCGGGCCGGCCGCACACCCAACCCCTGCACCTGGTGCAACCCGCGGCTGAAGTTCGCCCGCTTGCTGGCCGCGGCCGACGCCCGCGGGGCGCGCTGGCTGGCCACCGGCCACCACTCCCGCATCGGCCGCGCCGGCGGCCGAGCGGTGCTGCTGCGCGGTAACGACGCGGCCAAGGATCAGTCCTACTTCCTGTTCGGCCTCGAGCCCGAGCAGCTCGAACGGCTGCGGCTGCCGATCGGCGAGACCACCAAGGCCGCGGTGCGCACCGCCGCCGCCGCCCGCGGCCTGCCGGCCGCGGCCGCGCCCGAGAGCCAGGACGCCTGCCTGGCGGCCGACGCCGGCTCCTTTGCCGAGGCGCTGCGGCAGCGCTTCGGCGCCGCGGCCCGTCCGGGGCCGGTGGTGGACGAGCACGGCGCCGAGATCGGCCGCCACCCGGGCATCCACCGCTACACCGTGGGCCAGCGCCGCGGCCTGGGCCTGGCGCTGGGCCGCCGCGCCTGGGTGCGCGCCATCGACGCCGCCGGCGGGCGCATCGAGCTGACCCGCGATCCGCGCCGGCTCGCCGCCCACAGCCTGCGCGCCGCCGACTTCCGCCTGCACCCGGCCTTCGCCGGCGACAGCAGCGGCCGCTGCCAGGTCCAGATCCGCTCGCGCCACCGCCCCGCCCCGGCGCGCTACCAGCTCGAGCCTCCAGGCCGCGCCCGGATCACCTTCGACCAGCCCCAGACCGCCATCACCCCCGGCCAGGCCGCAGTCTGCTACCGCGACCAGACACTGATCGGCGGCGGCTGGATCGAGTGCGTGCTGGAGGAGTGAACGACTCCAAC
This sequence comes from uncultured Myxococcales bacterium, assembly GCA_964454005.1. Lineage (GTDB taxonomy): Bacteria > Myxococcota > B64-G9 > B64-G9 > B64-G9 > CAYVQE01. The sequence goes on along the minus strand of CAYVQE010000094.1, from coordinate 15,928 downwards.
GGCGGGCCCGGTGGCCGGCGACACGATTGCCAGCCGCCGCGCCAGCGACTATTATCGATGGGTCGGGGCGGGGGAGGATTCCAACCGGGAGGACGCATGATCGTCAGGTGCTCGACCGAGCGGATGCATTTCACAGCCGGTTGCCTGTTTATCGCGGCTTTGCTGGGCGGCGCGACCGCAACGGCGGCCGGGGCGGCCCGGGCGGAGAAGATCCCCATCGCGGTGATGGAGTTCTCCTCCAAGGGCGGCGTGGAGCAGGAGCAGATGGACGCGCTGGGCGACATGCTCTCCACCGAGCTGCGCGCCATGGGCCCCTACCGGGTCATCGGAAAACGCGACATCTCGACCATGCTGCAGCTCGAAGAGCAGAAGAACATGCTGGGCTGCGACGAGCTGGGCTGCATCTCGGACATCGGCGGTGCGCTGGGCGTGCGCTGGGTGTTGGTGGGCAACATCTCGCGCTTCGGCGAGCTCTACCTGCTCAACCTCAAGCTGATGGACGTCGAGCGCGTCGAGGTGGCCAGGTCGGTGGCCCACAAGGTCGCCGGCGGCCAGGCCGCCCTGCTCGACGAGCTGGGCGCAGCCGCCGGCGAGCTGCTGGCCGGCAGCGAGCTGGCCGCGGCCGCAGCGGCGGCCGGCGCCGCGGACCCGCCGGCGGACGGCGCCGGCGCCGCGGACCCGCCGGCGGGCGGCAACGGCGATGCGAGCGGGAGCGTCACCGGCGCCGCCCCGGCGCCGGCTGCGGCCATGACCACCTGGGGCCACGTCACCTTCTGGAGCGGGCTGGGGCTGGCCGCGCTGGGCGGCGTGGGCGCCGGCATGGCCAGCGAGGCGGCCGGCGACTACGAGAGCGGCGACCTCGACGGCTGGGACCAGAGCCGCACCTGGAGCGGCGTCATGTGGGCCGGCTTCGGCGCCGGCGCGGCGCTGATGGTCACCGGTGCCGTGCTCTGGGCGCTGGCCCCGGACCAGGCCCCGCCGGCCGCGGTGGGCGTCGGCCCGGCGGCCGGGGGCGAGGGCCTGGTGCTGGGAATCGGCGGGAGCTGGTGAGATGAATCCTGCGCCTGCGACGCCACGCCGGACCGGACCGCGCGCCGCACCCGCTGCCGTCGGTCTGTTGGGTCTGTTCGGGCTGCTCGTGGTGGCCGCATCCGGCTGCGAGCTGTTCTTGAGCCAGGACGGCAGCCCGGGCCACCCCTGCCTGCCCGGCAACGCCTGCCGCCAGGGCGAGTGCATCGACGGCATCTGCAGCGCGGCGGGCGCGGACTGCTCCGCGGATGCCGATTGCGACGACGGGCTGGCCTGCAACGGCGACGAGAGCTGCGAAGCCGGCAGCTGCCGGCCCGGCCAGCCGGTCGACTGCGACGACGGGCTGGAGTGCACCGAAGACAAGTGCCAGGAGCCGGCGGGCGGCTGCGACCACCCCGTGCGCCAGGGCCACTGCCTGATCGCGGGCCAGTGCCACGCCACGGGCACCGCCCACCCGGATCTGCCCTGCCTGGCCTGCGCCCCGGCAAACGACCGGCTCGACTGGAGCCCGGCGCCAGACGGCAGCGACTGCGACGACGGCGATGCCTGCACCGTCGACGAAGCTTGCCACCAGGGCGGCTGTGTGGGTCTGCCGCGGGATGGGGACGGCGACGGGCACCTGGACGCGGCCTGTCCCCAGTTCGGCGTGCTGGCCGACGACTGCGACGACCAGAGCGCGGGCGCACACCCCGGCCTGCGCGAGGAGCCGGCCGAGGGCAACTGCGACGACGGGCTGGACAACGACTGCGACGGGCTCAGCGACGGCGACCAGCCGGCCTGCGGCTGCCAAGATGGGGACGACGACGGCACCTTCGACCAGGCCTGCGGCGGCCTCGACTGCGACGACGGCGACGCCGCCGTCCATCCGACCGCCCGCGAGGATCGCGCGACCGATCCCGCCACCTGCGACGACGGCATCGACAACGACTGCGACGGCCACACCGACGACCACGACGCCGGCTGCGCCGAGCGCATCTGCAGCCCCGACGGCTGGTGCTGGGAAAACCCGCTGCCGCAGGGCAACGATCTGCTCGACGTGTGGATCGCGCCCGGCGGTGACGTCTGGGCGGTGGGTTCGGCCGGCACCGTGCTGCACGCCCACCTGGACGACGAACTGCGGACCTGGTGGCACGAGCCCGTCCCCACCGAGGTGCCCCTGACCGCCGTCTGGGGCGCGGACGACCGCCACGTCTGGGCGGTCGGGGTGGAGGGCACGCTGCTGTTCTACGACGGCACCGGCTGGGTGCGGGAGAACAGCGGCAGCCAGGCGGTGCTGACCGACGTGTTCGGCTTCGGCCCCGGCGACGTCTGGGCGGTCGGCCAGGGCGGCACCCTGCTGCGCCGCCTGGGCGACGGGGTCTGGCGTCCAATGCCGCTGCCCTTCGACGGCGGCGGGCTGCCGCCCGAGTGCGATGCGTTCAAGGCCATCTGGAGCGGCGAACCGACCGAGATCTGGATCGCGGTCCAGCCGCCGCCGCCCGACTCGGACGTGCGCTGCAACCTGATCCGACTCGAGCCCGGCCGGGCCGAGCTGGTCGACGCCGCCGGCTGCGGCGACATCAACGCGCTGTGGGGCAGCGGCGGCCGCGACGACATCTTCGCCGCGGCCGCGGACGGCATGGTCTGTAAGCGGGAACGGGGCGACTGGACGATCGATCGCCAGCCCGAACAGGAGGGCATGGGCCACACCCTGCACGCGCTGGGCGGAACCGGACCCGACGATGTCTGGGCGGTGGGCAACACCGACGCCGAGCCGCAGCGCCAGATCCTGGTCCACCGCACCGCGGCCGGCTGGCAGACGCCGCAGGTTGAATCGCTGCCCGGCCTGCGCGGCGTGTACTTCCACAGCGCGGAGCGCGGCCTGGCGGTCGGGCTGGCCGGCGGCCTGGTCGACTGGGACCGAAGCGCCTGGTACAACCTGTTCGATACGCTGACCACGAACGATCTGCGCGCCTGCCACGGCGTCGCAGACAGCTTCTGGACGGTGGGCCAAGGCGGGGTGGTGCTGGAGCGCGACCTGGAGCAGGGGGACTGGCATCCGCGCAGTCCGGACGGCGCCGACCCGCTGCACGGCGTGTGGGTGCTGTCTGGCGGCGATGTCTGGGTGGTGGGCGGCAAGGACAGCGGTCTGGCCTTGCACCGCAGCGATGACTCCTGGCATCCGCGAGACACCGGCTCCGCCAAACCCCTGCGCGGCGTGTGGGCGGCCGCAGCCGACTCGGTCTACCTGGTCGGCGACGACGGCCAGCGCATCTACTTCAACGGCAGTTCTTTCGCGGACAGTCCCGCCGGCGGCCCGCCGCTGGCCTGGCAGGCCGTGTTCGGCTGGGAGGGCGATCCCGGCGAGGAGCCGGCGCGGGCGGTCGGCTCCAATGTGCCGGACGAAGCCGAGGCCCTGGTCTGCGCCCACACCCAGGATGGCTGGGGTGGGGTGGACGCGTGGGGCGACGGGGCCCTGTACGGCGTCTGGGGCACCCGCGACAGCGACTTCTGGGCGGTGGGCGCCGGGGGCGGCATCTGGCATCACTACGACGACGTTCAGACCGAGCTGTGCATCGAGGACGTGGACGATCGCAAGCTGACGGCCATACACGGCATCGGCACGGCGGAGAGCCAGGCATGGATCGCCGGCGGCGGGGGCACGCTGCTGCGCCGCACCCCGGACGGCGCCGACGAATGGACGCTCGAACAGAGCGGCACCTCCAACTGGCTCAACGGCATCTGGCTGCAGCCCGACGGGGCCCGGGTGTGGGCGGTGGGCAACAAGGGCACCGTGCTCAGCCGCGAAATCCAGTAGATCGAGGCGGGGATCAATCAGCAAGCCCGGTCTTGTCAGCCCCGGTGGGGCGTGCTTAAGCTGAACGGCGAGCCGGACAGCCCCCTCTGGCGCGTCCAGCCGGGGCGAGACGCCATCGAACCCGAAGAGCAGGGAGTGGAGCCATGGCCGAGCCAGTCAAACTCTACGCCATCAGCACCTGCGGCTGGTGCCGGCGTACCAAGCGCTTTCTGGAACAGAACAAGATCGATGCCGAGGTCACCGACGTGGATCTGCTCGAGGGCGAGGAGAAGGAAAAGACCCGGGCCGCGGTGGCCGAGGTCAACCCGCGGCGCTCCTACCCCACCCTGATCATCGGCGACCAGGTGGTGGTGGGCTACGACGAGGACCGCATGCGGGAGCTGCTGGGGCTATGAGCCGCGAACAGGCCCGCGAGCTGATGCAGCGCTTCGCCAAAGAGGCGCGCGAGGGCGGCTACTTCCTCAACCCGGACGAGGAGATGGTGCTCGACCTGGTGGAGGGGCTGCAGACCAACCAGCAGCGCTACGGCTACTTCGGCTGTCCCTGCCGCGATCTCGACGGCGAGCGGCAAAAGGACCTGGATCTGATCTGCCCCTGCGACTACCGCGATCCGGACCTGGAGCAGTACGGCACCTGCTACTGCGCGCTGTACGTCAGCCAGGCGGTGGTCGAGGGCGAGCAGAAGATCGGCTCCATCCCGGAACGCCGCCCCACCGATCCGGCCCAGCGGCCGCAGAATAAGGACCGGCCCGATGCCGCCGGCGGCCCCTTCGCCGCCGGCAAGCTGCCCGTGTGGCGCTGCCGGGTCTGCGGCTACCTGTGCGCCCGACACCAGCCGCCGCTGAAGTGCCCGGTCTGCTACGTGGACCAGGACCGCTTCGAGCGCTTCGCCTGAGCCGCGCCGCTACGCCAACAGCAGCAGGCTGACGGCCATCACGGCCATGCCGACCACCAGGCCGTAGATGGCCAGGTGGCCGTGGCCGTACTCGCGCGCGGCCGGGAACAGCTCGTCGATCGAGATGAACACCATGATGCCGCCCACCCCGGCGAACACGAAGCCGAACACCAGCGGAGTGAACACGGCCTGCAGCAAAAAAAAGCCGATCAGCGCCCCCAGCGGCTCGCTCAGCCCGGACAAAAACGATAGCCAAAAGGCCTTCTTGCGGCTGCCGGTGGCGTAGAAGACCGGCACCGACACGGCGATGCCCTCCGGGATGTTGTGGATGGCGATGGCCACCGCGATCGATATGCCCACGGCTGGATCGTTCAGCACGGCGGCAAAGGTGGCCAGGCCTTCCGGGAAGTTGTGGATGGCGATGGCCAGCGCCGACAACATGCCCATGCGCAGCAGGCGCCGGCCGTCCTGCTGGCCGGCCTCGACGATCGCCCCCGGCATGCCGGCCGCCTCGGCATCGCATTCGCTGCCCCCGCGCAGCTGCTCGATCGGCCGGGCCTCGTGGGGGTTTTCGTAGCTGGGGATCAGCCGATCGATGACCGCGATCAGCAGCACGCCGGCGAAAAAGCCGGCCGTGCCCATCCAGTCGGCGGAGGCCGCGCCGTGCTCCACGGCGATGGCATCGACGGCCTTGGGCAGGATCTCGACGAAGGAGACGTAGATCATCACCCCGGCCGAAAAGCCCAGGCTGAGCGAGAGGAACTTGGTGTTGGTGCGCCGGGTGAAGAAGGCCAGGGCGCTGCCGATGCCGGTCGACAGGCCGGCGAAGGCGGTCAGGCCGAAGGCCAGCAGCAGGTTTTCATCCATGAGCAGACCCGGAGCATCGCGGCGCCATTCAGCGAGCATAACCAGATTTTGCATCCGAAATCCAGATTCAAGATTTAATGTGTCGGCTTTCGAAGCTGGTTGACGAGGCAGCCCGGCGATACCACATTGCGTTTTCGAAACAGTGGGGCTGGCCCCCATGGGAGGTGGTGGATCGAAGCGTTCAGCGACTGGCTGCAAAAAGGAGGCGCAGCCACAACCTGAGCAAAGTGCCTGTAGAATATGGAGAAAGATGTGCTTGGCAAGCGTGTTCGGCAATGGCATGCTCGTTGATCCCTGAATGGGCACGCGGCATGAGCAGCGACCGACTGCGGACAGGACAGACGAGGCGGCGGCAGACGAGGCAGACCAGATCGTACGCCTCGGGCGGGACGGGCCTTGGCGACAAGCTCGCCGCTCGGGGTGCAACGGAGGCTGGGCAGACATGTGGGACTACAATGAGAAGGTCATGGAACACTTCCGCAACCCGCGCAACGTGGGTGCCATCGACAGCCCGGACGGCACCGGGCTGGTCGGCTCGCTGGCCTGCGGCGATGCCTTGAAGCTGATGCTCAAGGTCGACGAGCAGGAGCGCATCCAGGATGTGAAGTTCCAGACCTTCGGCTGCGCTTCGGCCATCGCCTCGTCCTCGGCCCTGTCGGAGATGGTCAAGGGCATGACCCTGGACGAGGCCGCGCGTGTCACCAACAAGGAGATCGCCGACTTCCTCGGCGGCCTGCCGGAGCAGAAGATGCATTGCTCGGTGATGGGCCGCGACGCGCTGCTGGCCGCCATCGATGACTACCGGGCCAAGAAGGAAGGCCGCGCCCCGGCCGATCAACCCAAGCAGGACGTCGACGTGGTCTGCGTCTGCTTCGGGGTGACCCGGATCGAGATCGAACGCGCCATCCGCGAAAACGGCCTGACCACGATCGAAGAGGTGACCAACTACACCAAGGCCGGCGGCGGCTGCGGCGGCTGCCAGGATCAGATCGCCGAGATCCTGGAGGCCGTCAAGGCTGAAAAAGCGGAGGCGGAGGCGGCCCCGCCGGCCAAGCCCAAACGCAAGAAGCTGACCAACATCCAGAAGATCCAGCTCATCCAGGAGACCATCGATCGCGAGATCCGGCCGCAGCTGCAGAAGGACGGCGGCGACATCGAACTGATCGACCTCGACGGCGACGACGTCATCGTCAGCCTGCGCGGCACCTGCGCCTCGTGCAAGGTGGCCAACTTCACCCTGTCCACCGTGGTCCAGGCCAAGCTGCGCGAGTTCGTCGACGAGAACCTGCGGGTGGTCGAGCAGGAGGCGATCGAGGAGGAGGCATCATGAAGAACATCTACCTGGACAACAACGCCACCACCATGGTGGCCCCCGAGGTGGTCGCGGCCATGCAGCCGTTCTGGACCGAGCTGTACGGCAACCCCTCCTCCATCCACCACTTCGGCGGCCAGGTGGCCCGGCACTTGAGCCGCGCCCGCGAGCAGGTGGCCGGTCTGCTGGGGGCGCGCCCCGATGAGATCGTGTTCACCAGCGGCGGCTCCGAGGGCGACAATACGGCCATCCGCGGCGCGCTCGATGCCATGCCCGGCAAGAAGCGCCAGGTCATCACCAGCCGCGTCGAACACCCGGCCGTGCGCGGCCTGCTGCAGCACCTGACCAAGCGCGGCTACAAGGTGGACGAGGTGCCGGTCGACCGCGACGGTGGGCTCGACATGGATTTCTTCGAACAGCACCTGACCCCGGAGACCGCGCTGGTGACCATCATGTGGGCCAACAACGAGACCGGCGTTTTGTTCCCCATCGAGCGCATCGCCGCCATGTGCCGCGCCCAGGGCGTGCTGTTCCACACCGATGCGGTGCAGGCGGCCGGCAAGCTGCCGCTCGACATGGCCAACACCCCGGTCGACATGCTGACCATCTCCGGCCACAAGCTGCACGCGCCCAAGGGCATCGGTGCGCTCTACGTGCGCAAGGGCACCAAGCTGGTGCCGCTGATCATCGGCGGCCACCAGGAGGGCGGCCGCCGCGCCGGCACCGAGAACACGGCCGCCATCGTCGGGTTGGGCCGGGCCGCCGAGATGGCCGCCGGCCAGATCGGCGAGGAGAACAGCCGGGTGAGCGCATTGCGCGACAAGCTGCAGCAAGGCCTGGAGCAGAACTGCAAGGGGCCGGTGATCAACGGCAAGCACCGCTTGCCCAACACGCTGAACATCTCCTTCGAGTACATCGAGGGCGAGTCGGTGCTGATCATGCTCGACGATCTGGGCATCGCCGCCTCGTCCGGCTCGGCCTGCACCTCGGGCTCGCTGGAGCCCTCGCACGTGCTGCGGGCCATGGGCGTGCCCTTCACCGCGGCCCACGGCTCGATCCGATTCAGCCTGAGCCGTTACACGACGGAACCGGAGATCGATACGGTGCTCGAGCACATGCCCGGCATCGTCGATCGGCTGCGCGATCTTTCACCCTTTGTCGAGGCGGATGGCACCCCCTCGGCTTGCATCGATCACGCCTGGCGTTCCAACGCATGAGCGATCGATCGACCCGAACGACCCGAACGAATGGAGGAGAAGATGAAGCAGTTCAACTCGGTGGAAGAAATCCTCGACTTCGCCATCTCGGAGGAGGAGAAGGCGGCCGCCTTCTACACCGACCTGGCCAGCAAGCTCGACCGGCCCTGGATGAAGAAGGTGTTCGAGGACTTCGCCAAAGAGGAGCAAGGGCACAAGGCCAAGCTGCAAAACGTCAAGCAGGGCGGCGGCACCGGCCTGCCGGCGGGCAAGGTGCTGGACCTGAAGATCGGCGAGTACCTGGTCGATGCCGAGCCGACGCCCAACATGGATTACCAGGATGCGCTGATCCTGGCCATGAAGAAAGAGAAGGCCTCGTTCCGCCTCTACACCGAGTTGGCTGACGTGGCCGATGATGCCGCGCTCAAGGGCCTGCTGCAGGGGCTGGCCCAGGAGGAGGCCAAGCACAAGCTGCGCTTCGAGATGGAGTACGACGAGCAGGTACTCACCGAGAACTGAACGAGGCTCTGGCGAGCGAGCGACGGGGGAGCCGGGAGTCCTTGATGAGCGCCGAGCGCACCGTGACCATGCAGGGCCGTTCGTTGGCCCTGGGCGGGGACGAGCTGCAGGTGGGGGACAAGGCCCCCGGCTTCACGGTGCTCGATGCGCAGTCCCGGGAGTTACGCTTCGCCGCGCTGGCGGGCGGGGTGCGGGTGCTGCTTTCGGTGCCCTCGCTGGACACCCCGGTCTGCGCTCTCGAGGCGCGCCGCTTCGATCAGAAGATCACCGCTCTCGCCGATTCGCTGCAGCTGCTGGCCATCAGCATGGATTTGCCCTTTGCCTTGAGCCGCTGGTGCGGCGCGACCGGCATCGAACGGGTACGCGTGTTTTCGGATCACCGCGACGCCGCTTTCGGCAGCGCTTACGGCATGCTGATCCCCGAGCTGCGGTTGCTGGCCCGATCGGTATTCGTCATCGACGCCGATGACGTCATCCGCTACGTCCAGCTGGTGCCCGATATCGGCGACGAGCCGGACTACGACGCCGTCCTGCGGGCGGTCCGCGAGCTGGTCGGATAGAACCGCCTGTTCGCCCCCCCCCCCGGACGGTGGAAAGGAGAGATGCGATGATCGACGAAAAGGTCATGAAGGCCTTCAACGAGCAGATCAAGTACGAGGCCGAATCGGCCTACCTCTACTTCGCCATGTCCGCCTGGTTCCAGGAACGCTCCCTGGACGGCATGGCCCAGTGGATGCGCTCGCAGGCGGTGGAGGAGATGGGCCACGCCCAGCGCTTCATGGATCACATCCTGGATCGCGGCGGCGCGGTGGCCATGCAACCGCTGGGAATCAAGAAGACCCGTTGGGAGACGCCGCTGGAGGCCTTCCAGGACGCGTTGGAACACGAGCGTTTCATCAGCGGCAAGATCAACGAGCTGGTCGGCCTGAGCGAGGAGACCAAGGATCGGCCGGCGCGGACCTTCCTGGAATGGTTCGTCGGCGAACAGGTCGAGGAGGAATCGAGCGTCTCGCGCATCGTGGACAACCTGGAGCTGGTCGGCGAGCACGGCCATGGCGTGCTGATGCTCGATCGCGAGCTCAGCCAACGCCAGGTCACCATCCCCACCACGGGCGAAGAGGGGGCCTGAGCCAGAGGTTTTTCCGGCCGGCCCGGGACGCCCCGGGCCGGCCGGTTTTGAAGGGAGCGCCGCCGTGGACATGGAACAAGCCATCCGGACCGCCATGGAGTACGAGACCAAGGTGCGCGACGTCTATCGCCAGGCCGCCGCCGACTGCGGCGACAGCAAGGGCCGCCGGGTCTTCGCCGTGCTGGCCGACGAGGAGCAGCAGCACCTGGACACCCTGCAGCAGATGCTGAGCGAATGGCAGCGCGACGGGCGGGTCAACCCGGCCCAGCTGCGTTCGGCGGTGCCGCCGCGGGTCAAGATCGAGGCCGGCGTGATGAAGCTCAAGCAGCCGCTGGAGCAGAAGGAGTGCCCAGACGAGATCGACCTTGTCAGCCGGGCGCTGCAGGTCGAGCAGCAGACCTCCGATTTCTACAAGCGGGTGGTGGCCGAGCTGCCGCCCGCGCAGGCCGAGCTGTTCGAGCCCTTCGTCGAGATCGAACAGGGCCACCTGGCTCTGGTCCGGGCCGAGCTGGACAACCTACAGGGCATGGGATTCTACTTCGACTACCAGGAGTTCGACCTGGAATCCGGCTGAGCCCCACGGGGCGGCCGAGGCGGGAGCATTCGCGATGGACGCCGAAGCACGCAAGCAGATCGTCGCCGGGCTGGAGCACGCCATGCGCACCGAGACCGACGGCCACCACTTCTACCAGATGGCCGCCCGGGCCACCGAGGACTCCAAGGGCCAGGAGGTCTTCCAGCGCCTGGCCGGCGAAGAGCTGGATCACCTGCGCTTCCTGCAGCACCAGCGCCAGTCGCTCATCGAGCGCGGCGAAATCGACGCCGGGGCCGAGTTGGGCACGCCGGCCGATCTGTCCGGGCCGAACCCGATCTTCTCCGACCGGCTCAGCGAACGCATCGGCGACGCGCACTACGAGATGAGCGCGCTGTCGATCGGCATCCAGCTGGAGATCAACTCCGAGCGCTACTACCGCGAGCAGGCCGAAAAGGCCGCCGAGGAGAACATCCGCCGCTTCTACGATCACCTGGCTCGCTGGGAGGCCGGGCACTACGATGCCCTGCTGCGCCAGCACGACAGCCTGAAACAAGACTACTGGGCCGCCGGCGGCTTCGCCCCGTTCTGAGACACACCCCTCCGGGCCGCCCTTACCCCGGCGCCGCTCAGGGGCCCAGCGCCAGCAGCGGGCTTGCTCGATCGCGGCTCACCGCGCCTCCCAGGAGCCGCAGGCCGGCTCCGCGGCGGCCGGCTGCTCGCGCTCGAGCAGCGCCAGGATGTAGGCGCCGCCGCCGTAGCCCACCATGGGGATCTCGCCCTCGTAGCTGGAATCCTGCGGGTGGTGCAGCTCGGCGATCAGGCCGTGGTTGGCCAAAGCCTGGGCGCTGATCCAGCCCAGCAAGCGGTCGGCCGCCTCGGTGCGGCCGGCCCGCCGGGCGGCGACGGCCACCCGCAGGTCGGCGTAGACCCACTCCTGCGAGTCGTACCAGCCGCCGTCGTCGTTGCGGAAGAAGCCGCGCCCGCTGGCCACCCGCAGCAGCGCGTCGAAGGAATCCAGGGTGGCGGCGGCGATGGCGCCTTGCGGATCGAACAGGCGCCAGTCGAAGGCCTCGACCGAGGCCACGTCGTGGTAGCCGGCGCCGGCCTGCAGCTCCTCGTAGGACGAGGCCAGCACCTGGTTCGCATCCACCACCTCAGCCGCCAGGGCGTCGCGGATGGAGACCGCCGCGGTGCGCCATTCGCCGGCCAGGGCGTCCTCGCCGCGCGCCGCGGCCAGCTCGGCTGCGGCACACAGGCCGCGGGCGGCGGCCAGGGATGTGTAGCTGTAGCGCTTCTGGTTGCCGTTCCAGTGTACTTCCCAGATGGACGAGTCGGCCGCGATCAGGCCGCTGGCCGGATCGATCAGCGCCACCAGGGCCCCGGCGATTTGGTCGCGTATGGTGGCCCAGTGGTCGTCGACCAGCCCGGCGTCGCCGCCGGCGTCCAGGTAGGCGCCCAGCGCCCACAAGAACAGCCCGAAGCCGTCGTACTCGATGTTGGGTCCGTCGGCGTTGAAGTCGGTCTCCTCCTCACCGCGGCCAAAGTAACGGGTGATGGTCACCTGGTAGGACACGCCCACGTAGTCCTGCTGGTAGTGGCCGGAGTCGGCCAGCAGCACGAACTCCAGCGCGGCGCGGGCCTCGGCCAGGTGCCCGGTGCGCGCCAGCGCGACGATGGCGTAGGCCATGTCGCGCATCCAGCAGATGTTCCAGTTGCCGGGCGGCAGCGAGGCCACGATCTGACCGTAGGACAAGTCGCTGGTCTCGCGCACCTGGCCCTGGCGCAGCACGGCCTCGCTCTGGCGCCACACCCAGCGCTCGGCCGGGCTGAGCCCGGCCGGCGGCGGGTTGCGCCAGGCCTCGAAGGCGTCCAGGGCGGCCTGCAGCGCGGCCCGGCCGTCGAGCCCGCCGTAGACCGCTTCGAACTCGGCCGCCAGGGTATCGCCGTCGCCGAAGCGATCGAATCCGCTGACCACGCCCAGCCAGCCGGAGGCCCCCGGCGCCAGTTCGAAGTCGCGCTGAAAACCGGCCACCCGGTCGTCGCCGATGCCGCTGTCTGCGGTATCGGCCAGATCCTCACCGGCCGTCAGCGCCTGCCAGGGGTTGTCCGGGCTGCAGCCGTGGTGGCTGGGCGCATCCAGCGGCCGGTGCAGCAGGGCCCCGCCCGGGCCGGTCTCGAGGTAGGCGCCGCTGGCCGGCTGGTAGACGATGCGCTCGTCGGCCGCGTCCGGTTCGACCGGCTGCTCCACCGTGGTGTTGCCCAGGTGGTAGTTGTGCAGGCTGAACAGCGACGCGTCCACCGTCTGCTCACCGGTGTTGGTCACCCGGCCGATGAGCACCAGCGCCGGCCGCTCGATCTCGAAAGGCGCGTAGATCCAGGTGTCCACCTCGAGCACCCCCAGCCGGTGGACGGTGTGGATCACGTGGCTCTGCGCCTGGTACTCCACCCGCACCGGGGCGGCCGTGTTCAACCACAGCTGCTGGCCGCCGCCGCGCAGGCCGAGGTAGGTGTCGTAGAGCAGATCGCGCGTCCAGACGCCCTCGTCCCAGTTGCGGTACAGATGCTCGAGGAAGCTGTCGGCCCGCCGGCCGGCCAGATCGTAGCCCACCGCGCAGTGGCCGTTGGACGAGACCAGGGTGCCGAAAGACGGCTGGGCGGCCGCGCACAGGTCGGCCGCCGCGTCGCAGTCCGGCAGGCAGGTGCCGCCGGCCGCGTGGTAGCCGGCGTCGCAGCTGCAGCTGTAGCCGCCCTGCCCGTCGGCCGTGCACACCGTGCGGTGCGGCTCGGTACAGGGGTTGGGGTCGCAGGGGTCGCCGCCGTCGGGCACGCACTGGCCGCCCTCGTCGTGATAGCCGGCATCGCAGCCGCAGGCGTAGCCGCCGGCGCCGTCCGGTGTGCACCGGGTGCGGTGCGCCTCGTCGCAGGGGTTGGGCTGGCAGGGGTTCTCGTCGTCGGGCACGCATTGTCCCCCTTCGTCGTGGTAGCCGGGGCCACAGCTGTTACAGGTGGCCCCGGTGTAGCCCGCGTCGCAGCTGCACACGGCCGCGCCCTCGACCTCGGTGCAAAAACCGTGGGCCCCGCAGTCGACCCCGGCGCAGGGCGAACCGCCGCCGCCACAGCCGGCCAGCCCGACCACCCCCAGCCACACCAGGCCGATCGGTCCGATCGAATGGCGCACCCCGGTCACGACAAGACCTCCTATGCGGGAAAAGCACAGCGTAACCGTTCAGGCTCCACATGTCACGCATCGCCTCGCATCGCGGATCGCCCCCCCCGTCTGGCGGCGCCTTTTGCCGTGCCCTAAGGCGCAAGGAAGCGACGCCTCCAAAAACCGGGGACCGCTGAGAACCGCGGAGGCCCGCAGCGGAGCGACCTAGGCGCTAGGTGACGCCCGAACGACGACATGTTGGTCGAAACGGATGCAGCCACAAAAGGGTAGGCACGATTAAGCCAACACCAGCCGGCCAGCCAGGTCGGCCCGGGCCCGCCCGACCACGGCGGCATCGATGCCGTCGTCGCGCAGGACGGCGGCCAGGGCGCCGGCGGCGTCGGCCGCCAGGGCGATCAGCAGCCCGCCCGAGGTCTGCGGATCGAGGGCCACGTCGGCCAGGTGGGCGGGGACCGAGTCGGCCACCTCGACCCGGTCGGCGATGTGCGCCCGGTTGCGGTGCAGGCCGCCGGGCAGCAGGCCCATGCCGGCGTACTCCGCCACCCCGGGGAACAGGGGCAGCCGGCCGGCGTCGAACTCCAGCCCGACCGCGCCGTCGAGCACCATCTCGGCGGCGTGGCCCAGCAGGCCGAATCCGGTCACGTCGGTACAGGCGTGGACCGCGAAGTCGGCCATCCGCTCGGCGGCCCGCCGGTTGAGCCGCTCCATCGAGCCGGTGACCGCGGCGACCGCCTCCGGGCCGGCCAGCCCGCCCTTGAGCGCGGTGGTGACGATGCCGGTGCCCAGCGGCTTGGTCAGCACCAGCGCGTCGCCGTCGCGCGCACCGCCCTTGGTCAGGATGCGCTCCGGGTGGACCAGGCCGGAGACGGCCAGGCCGTAGAGAAATTCCGGGTTGTCCACGCTGTGGCCGCCGGCCAGGGCCACGTCGGCTTGGCGCAGCTTGTCCAGCCCGCCGGCCAGGCAGCGCTGCAACAGCTCCATGGGCAGCTTGCCGCTGGGAAAACCGACCACGTTCATGGCGCAGACCGGCCGGCCGCCCATGGCGTAGACATCGGACAGGGCGTTGGCCACCGCGATGCGGCCGAACAGCTCGGGCTCGTCGACGATGGGGGTGAAGAAGTCCACCGTCTGCACCAGGGCCAGCTCGTCGTTCAGCCGCAGCACGCCGGCGTCGTCGGCCACCGACAGGCCGACGAGCAGGTCGGGATGCGGCGTCAGGTCCAGGCCGCACAGCGCTTGGGCCAGGTCCCCCGGCCCGAGCTTGGCCGCTCACCCGGAGGCCTGGGACGTCTGCGTCAGCTTGATGATCTCGGGCGACTTCATGCGCCCTTTGTACTGCCGGCGCCGACCGGTCGTCAAATCGGTCGGATTCGGGTAAGGCGGCGGTGGGCGCCCTTCCCTGGCTGTGCTAGGGTCGGGGGCATGGAGACCCGCCCCCCGGTCGAGCAGAGCGCCTTGATCGCCGACGGCGATGCCGAACGGCGCGAGAAACTGGCGACCATGCTGGCCGAGCAACACTACGTCACCCGGCAGGCGGCCGACGGCCACGAGGCGCTGGCCCGGATCGAGACCGAGGCGCCGGGGCTGGTGTTCTGCGACCAGGAGCTGGCCGGCCACACGGCCCGCGAGCTGTGTGAGTACGTACACGAGTTCGTCCTCGGCCGGGTGGCCTTCGTGCTGATGGTGGCGCCCGAGGCGGCCGATCCGGAGCGGGCCCGGCAGCAGGTGGGCGCCGACGGGGTGCTGCGCCATCCGGTGGCCCGCTACGAGCTGGCCAACCTGGGCCGCCACCTGCTGGCGCTGCGCACCCTGGAGCGGCGGGCGGCCCATCTGCAGGAGGAGAACGGCGAGCTGCGCCAGGCCCTGGCCCAGAAGGCCCTGATCGATCCGGTGACCCGCTTCTACCGCTTCGACATCTTCAAGCACATCATCTTGCTGGAGGTCAAACGGGCCAAGCGCTACGGCTATCCGCTGGCCATCCTGCTGCTGGCCTTCGACAACTTCCAGCGCGTCTCGGGCTATCTCAAGCCCGACCAGCGCCGTGACCTGTACACCCACGTGCGGAGCCAGGTGGGCACCTGCATCCGCGACATCGACATCCCGCTGCTGTTCGCCGAGGAGAAGGTGTTGGTGGTCATGCCCCACACCGACCTGCGCGGGGCGGCCGTGGTGGCCGACCGCATCCGCTCCCAGGTGGGCCGGGTGGATCCGGGCGGCAGTCTGGCCCAGCTCAAACTCACCGTCTCCATCGCGGTGGCCTCGACCGAGCAGGCCGAGCAGCGCTCGTTCGGCACCCTGATCCGCGAGGCCATGCGCGGGCTGCAGGAGGCCGAGTTCAAGGGCGGCGACGTGGTGCTGGTCTGCCGCCAGCCGCAGGCGGACGGCGCCGCCGCCGGCGAATGCGCCGAAGACAGCGGCCAGCTGGGGCCGCGCACCTTTTTCGTCTGAGAGGGGGCTGGCGGCGATGGGGGAGGGGCGGG
>CAYVQE010000093.1:0-25193 GCA_964454005.1 uncultured Myxococcales bacterium | reverse complement strand
GCATGGGCGCGGCCGGCCTGTTCGAGCGCGAGAAGTAACCGCACCGCCTTCGCCGACAGCGGTCAGTGCGGGCCCGGCTTCGGCCGGGCCCGCTTATTTTGCAGTATTTCCACCCGGAGGGCCGGTGGAATCACCGAGCACCTGCTGCAGCACCCGCGCCAGCCGATCGATGTCGAACGGCTTCTGCATGAAGTCGTCCGGGGCGCGATCGCCGAAGCGACCCACCGACTCGGCCCGGCCGTAGCCCGAACACAGCACCACCGGCAGCCCGGGCTGCAGCCGCCGAATCTCGCCGAAGGTCCGCTCGCCGTTGGTGCCGGGCATGGTCAGATCCAGCAACACCAGCACCAGCTCTTGGCCGCGCTCGGCCACCTGCTCCCAACCGCTGCGGCCGTTGTGGGCGTGGATCACATCGAAGCCCAAGCGCCGCAACATGGCCTCGGCCACCTGGTGCACGGCCGGCTCGTCGTCGATCACCAGCACCAGCCCGGAACCGGTGAAATCTCGGTCTGCAGGCGCAGGCGGGCTTGAGGCCGCCGCCCGACCGGCCGGCAGCAGCACCTCGAAGGTGCTGCCGCGGCCCGGCCGGCTGTCGACCCGAATGCCGCCGCCGTGGCTACGCACGATGCCCGCCACCGCCGCCAGGCCCAGGCCGCGGCCGGTGAACTTGGTGGTGTAGAAGGGCTCGAAGAGCCGCTCCAGATCGTGAGCGGCGATGCCGCAGCCGTCATCGCTGACCGCCAGCGAGACATAGCGGCCAGCGGGCAGCGGTTCGGCGAGATCCAGCCCGGGCAGCTCGCCGTTGGCGGCTGCGACCAGCCGGGTGCGAAGCTCGACGGTACCGCCGGCACCGCCGATGGCCTCGGCGGCGTTTGTGACCAGGTTGAGCAGCACCTGCTGCATCCCGGCGGGGTCGGCCTCGACCGGGGGCAAATCGGCGGCCAGATCGGTCCGCAGCGCGGCCCCGCTGCCCAACGAGACCTTGAACAGGTGGGCCATCTCCTCGATCAGGCGGTTGACGTCCAGCGCCTGCACCGCCAGCCGCCCCTTGCCGGAGTAGGCCAGCAGCTGGTTGGTCAGCTCGGCGGCCCGGATGGCCGCGTCGCGGATGCTCTCGATCGCCTCGCGGGCCGGCGACTCGGGCACCATCTCCATCAAGGCCATATCGGCATTGCCCAGCACGGCCACCAGCAAGTTGTTGAAGTCGTGGGCGATGCCGCCGGCCAGCAGCCCCAGGCTCTCGAGCCGTTGGGCGTGCTGCATTCGCTTGTCGATCCGCTGCCGCTCGAACTCGGCCTCGCGCTGGTCGGTGATGTCCATCACCACCGCTTGGACGACCTCCTCGTCGCGATCGGCATCGCGGACGACGAAGGAGTCGTGGCGGGCCCAACGATCCTTGCCGGTCAGTGTGCGGAAGGGGTACTCCAGGCCCTGCACCCGGCCCTCGCGCCGCAGCAGGTTGCGCAGGCGGCCCACCTCGCCGGTGTAAACGATCAGATCCTCGATGTTGCGGCCCACCAGCTCGGCCGGGTCGGCGAACAGCTCCTCCAGATCGGCCACCCGCATGGCGGCCCGATCGAGCGCCAACAAGGTCCCGTCCATCCGGTAACGGAACAGGCCCAGGCCGACGAACTCCATGGCCCGCCGGCGGACGGCGGCCAGCTCGATCTCGCCCGCATCCGTCTCGGTCATCGATACCCCCGCGGCAGCACGTTGTCCGCCACCATCTCCCCATCGAAGCAGGAAACCGGCCCGTTTGCAATTCCCCACACTGGCGAGGGGGTTCTCAGAAACGGCCGCGCAGCAGCAGGCCGTGGATGGCGTCGTCCGGAGGGAAGGCCACGTCCAGGCCGGCCTCGGCGTCCAGTCGATCGAGGTGGTTGTGCCGGATATCGCGGTTGCTGCGGTGGGCGCCGGCCACCGCGCCGTAGATGGTGCCCGAGTACCACAGCAGCTCCACCGCCGCCAGCAGCACGCCGAGGCCCCAGCGGCGGTGGCGGAAGGACTCGAATACGGCATAGCCGAACATGCCGTTCCAGGCCAACGCCGTCAGGCCCACAGCTGGTTGCTCCAGGTAGAGGTGGCCCAGGCCGGGCACCACCGACAGCAGCCCTGCCGCCAGCGGGCTCTTGTACTCCAGGCGCCGGGCACGCTGCAGCCCGCTCACCAGCCGCCAGGCCCGATCGGCCAGCGGCCCGTTGGCGCTCACCCCATCCAGGGCCCGGCGCGCCCGCCGCAGGCGCCCGGAGCGCAGCTCGGCGCAGGCGGCCAGGTACCAGCCGGCGGAGCGCAGCTCCGGATCCAGCGGCTGGTCCAGCAACCGCTCCAGCACGGCCAACGCCTGCTCCAACCGCCCGTCGAGGTAGAAGCCACGCGCCAGCGAGAAGCCGGCCAGGGCCCGCAGCCGCCCCGGCGGCTCCTGCCGCCACAGCCGCTCGAACTGCAGGCGCGCGGCCACCCAGCGCCGGCCGGCCAGGTAGCTCTGGCCGATGCGCAGCCGCACCCAGCCGGTCCGGGAGGCATCGGGGTGGTGGAACAGATAGCGCTTGTATTCGGTGATGGCCCGGTAGTGATCGCCTTCGGCGTACAAGGCCTCGGCGAAGCGCAGCCCGTCCGCCGGCTCCGGATCCGGGGCCGGCGCTTCATCACCGGCGGCGGCCGGCAGCGCCAGCCGGAGCCACAGCCCGAGCGCGAGCAAGCACCGCGCTGTACCGGGCAGCAGGTGGCTCACTCCACCCTGAGGTCGACCGGGGTGTCGAAGTCCAGCACCTCCGAGTCCTCGATCTGGTTCGTGATCACCAGGCGGTCGCCGGCCTGGACCACCCCGTTGAATCCGCCGGCGGCCGAGACCACCCGGCGGCTGGTCCCGCCGGTGGTGACCAGATCGTCACCCTCCAGCAAGATGCGCTCCTGGCCGGCGACGCGCCGCTCGATGCGGAAGGGCAGGTCGGACCAACCTGGCTCCAGCGGCTTGTGCAATTCCAGGGTGTTGTCGTCGATCACGGCGGTGACCGGATCCGCGATCGGCTCGCGCAGCAAGTTGTAGCCCCCGTTGAGACCATGGCCGCCCAGGCCCGAGAACAGGCCCGGATCGCCGTCCAGCCACTCGATGAGCAGACCGCCGTAGCCGAAGGGCAGGTCGATGGCCCCGACGACGCGATCGCCGGTCAACACGTCGTTGTCGTCGTTGGTGAACACCCCGTTGTGATCGGAGTCGACGTAGATCACCGGGGCCATGATGCCGAAGGCGGGGATCCCCGGGACGGCCTGGAAGAGGTAGTCCTGATAGTTCGGGTGCGCATCCCAGGGCCGGGGCAACTCCAGCATGTACTCGACGCTGTCGTTCGGGGTGACCACCAGGCCGGTCGAGGCCAGATCGACGAAGTTGCCCACGTCGAACATGCGATCGGCCTGGCCGGAGAAGATGAGGTTGGCGTCGACCAGAATCAGCGCCAGGCGGAGTTCGGCCTCGGCGTCCAGGCCGTCGCCGAAGCGCACCCAGCCCTCCATGAACACCGTGGGGCAAGGAGCCATGCGGATGTGCAGGTCGTGCTCGCCGGCCAAGGTCTCCAGGGCCAGCAACGGGGGCGGGTCGGCCTGGCCGATCTCCATGTACTGGTAGCCCAGGCTGGCGTCGGGCAATTCACCGGGGTCGGGCAGGGTGCCCTCGGCGTAGACCAGCAGCACCCGCTCGTCGGTCGCCGCCACCAGCGGGTCGCCGTCCGAATACGCCCCGTCGCCGTCGCGGTCGTCGTAGATGCCGATGACGTAAGCCGCCACCAGGAAATCGTCGGGCACGTCGGGGCTGGGATGATAGAGCTGATCTTCGGACGCGTGCAACGGCAAGCTCAGCTCGAACTGGCCTGTATCGCCGAGGTGGGGCAAGGGATCTAGCGCCTGCGAGGTCAGCTCCTCGAAGGCGGTCTGGCCGGTCGGATCGGCCACGTCCTCGACCCACAGTAGACCGATGCGCGGCGCGTACAGCTCGGCGCTGGGCTGGGGCAGGCTCCAGCGACCCGACAACCGCGGTCCGGAAAAATCGATCGCCAGGGTCGGCGGCTCGGCCAGCTCCAGCCCGGCCACCGCCACCTGGATCATGGCCGGGCCGCTGGTCATGGTCTCGATAATGAACCCGGCGCGGCCCTCGGCGTCGGAATCGGCCTGCTCCGGCGAGATGGTATCCGCGGCGCCCCGATCGGATGCGATCCGCAGCGGAACTCCGGCCAGCGGTCCGCCGGCATCGGCCACGGTCACCTCCACCTCGACCCGACCGCCCGGATGGGTCGGCTCGACCGCACCGGCCGCCAGGCCCAACTCGAGATCGAAGGCGACCGGCAGCGGATCGCCGAGTTCGACGTCGTCCAGATCCAACCGGCCCCGGAACTCCACCGACTGGGTCCGATCGGTGCTGGCGGTGAACACCGCCCGGCCTTCGGCGTCGCTGGTGGCCACCGCCGGATCCAGGCTCACGGAATCACCCTGGTGCGCCAGGCTTACCAGCACCTTCTCGACCGGCTGGCCCTCGGTGTCCAGCAGGCGGGCGGTCACCTGCGTCTCGAGCCTCCCGGCGTTCCAGCAAACGCCGTCCGACTCGAGTTCGATGGCGGCCACCGATTCCGCCCGCGACGCGCTGTCGCAGGCCGACGCCAGGCAGGTCATCCACCCGGTCAGCCCCAGCCACAATCCAATGTTCGCTCTACTGCGTCTCGTCAAGTGCACAGCGCCTCCTTTGTCCCCGAGCGTCTCCGATAGTCAGACACCGCACCACCCCGATCGGGCAAAGGAACAATTCGCTCATCCGGCGTAGGACTCGTCCTGCTCGATCTGCGCCAGGGTCCAGTCGAACTCGCCGCTCGACAGGCTGGCGCCGCAGTACTCGCACTGGCCGCTCATGGCGACCTTGATCGGCGCGCCGCAGCTCGGGCATTCCCCGGTATCGGTCTGCTTGCTGCTGTCGAAGCCCGAACGGCGGATGAAGGTCCAGTACTCGGAGAACCGCCGCCGCTTGGATTTGGATCCCGCGCGCAGCTCGCCCTGCGCGTCGACCGTGTAATCGATCATCGAAGCCCTGATGCGCAGGGTGGCGCTCTCGAAGAAGGCGTCACGGCCCAGCTTGGCCAGCTCGACCGACTCGACCTGGATCTGCTCCAGCACGTTGCGCAAACCCTTGTCACGGTAGCGCTCCATCCAGAACAGATGCATCTGGAAGAGCCGGTCGGTCTCGAAGCCCCGCGCCTTCTCCCAGGTATTGTCCGTCCAGGCCTGCTGCAAGGCCAGGAAGACCTCGCGGGCGCGTTGCTCCAGCCGCTCCAGGCCCTCCTCCGGGTAGCGCAGCTTGAAGTCCTTGACCTTGACCGGCAGGTCCGGATCGACCAGGGTCGGGAAGTCGGTACCCAGCTCGGCGCCGCCGAGGTCCAGCGGCATGTCGCGCCGGCGCAGGCGCACCAGCTCGTCGAAGCGCTTCATCTCCCAGTGGAACAAACCCGGCAGCGCCGGCTTACCACAGTAGGCGCACACGTTCTCGGCATCGAGCTTGATCGGGCTGCCGCAGCTCGGGCAGCCGAGGCTGCGGATCTGCTGCGGGCCCTTCGACAGCACTCCCTTGTTGCGCTGAAAGCCGAGCCGGCAGCGGGAGAAGTAGGCTTCGCGGCGCTCCTCGCCAGCGGCCTCGGGCTTGATCACCTCGGTGTAGTTGGCCTCCACCTGACAGGCCAGGCGCCAGCGCTCGCCGAGTTCGGTGACCGAATCCAGACGCACCGAGCCGACCACCACTTCCTCGACCCGCAGCCCGGCGCCGAGCTGACCGCCCATGCGCCCGAGCCGATCGCGCAGATCCTCGCTCAGGTAGGGCGCCAGCCCCTCGCTGACCGGCTGGCCGCGGTTTTGCTCGAAACGGGTGAAGATCATCTGGGCGAAATCCAGAAACAGCACCTCGGAGAAGTTCGGGTCGTCCTCCAGCAGGCTGTCGATCTGCTCCTGGACCCGGGCCCGCCGCTGGGCGGCAGCCCCGGAGCGCATGCGCGCCAGGCTCTGCTGGCTGGTCGCCGGCGGGGCCCGGCGCTTGTCGCGGCGGCCCTTGACCACCCGGAAGCCGATGTAGCCCACCAGCAGCGGCACTCCGATGTGGGGATAGCGTACGGCCAGGTAGATCAGCCAGATCAGCAGGCCGTCGTCACCCCCACCACCACCGCCGCCGCCGCTCATTCCGCCGCCGCCGAACACGTCGCCGCCGCCCACCCGGCCGAAGGCTTCGCCGGCCAGCAGGCCCACTCCCAGCAGGGCCAGGGCGGCCAGCAAGACGAGCTTCGAACGCCGCGGCAGCCGAATCATTCGATCACCACCGGCCGGTCGGGAATCTCGTTCGGGTTGTCGGCGGCGGCGGGCAGCCGCTCGGCCAGCAGCTCGCCCACCGGCTCGAAGCAGCCGATCAGCCCCTGCGGGAATCGCCGCATCGGCTCCGGGCCCTGCAGACAACGGCGCACAGCGTTCCACTCGTCCAGCGGCAGCCGGCGTTCGACGCCCACGTCGGCCAGCAGCACCGCCCGCCGCTCGAGCCAACCGATGAACAGCAGCACGCCGGTGCGCTCGCGGGTCAGGCTGACGCCGCGCTCGTAGAAAGCCCGGCGGGCGGCCGCCTCGGTGCTGCGCGCGCGCCGGCGGTCGGAGGTCAGCCAGCGGGCCAGACGGTGCGAGCGGTGGGCGGCCAGAAAACCGAGGCCGAAGGCGGCCGCGGTCTCGGCCAGCACCCAGCCGGGGTGGAAGCCCGCCGGCAAAAACAGCAGACCGGCCAGCACCACCAGGGACACCAGGGCGCCCACCCGATAGGGAATATCGCGGTAGGGCTCGGCCCGGTGGGCCAACACCACCACCAACTCGGCCGAGGTGCGCTTCTCCAACTCGACCACGAAGCGTTCGAGCTGGTCTTGAACCTGCTCACCGAGCACGGGCATGGGCTGTTCCCAGGGGTCGGATCACTCCGGCGGGGCGCAACCCATCAGCACCTCCAGGTGCTCGACCTCGCCGTTGCGGAGTTGATCGCAGTAGTCGCCGTAGAAATCGATGGCGTTGCGCTGGGCGTCGTAGTCCCAGCCGTTGGTGTGGCTCTCGTCCTTGGGCACCGCCTGGCCGTCGAAATAAACCCACAGCCAGGCCGGAAACTCGGGCACCACGTCCAGGGCGATGTTGCAGCCGATGACCATGCCGCCGATGGCCGACAGGATGGCCTCGAGTTCGGCCAGGCTGTTGGCCTGGTAGTACTTGGTCTGGCCACCGCGCGGCCGGCCGCCGGCCAGCGCCATGTCGTTGAGCAGCTGAGGGTTGGTGTTGTTGACCCCCTCGCCCAGGCCGATGACGAAGGTGTCGACCTGGTGACCGTGCAGATCCTCGACCGCCTCCAGCGCCCTTTGGGCGTCGGCCTGGGTGGCGTCGCGGCCGTTGCCGGTCGGGCAAGTCGGCAGGCCGTCGGTGATCAGCAGCACGAATGAGGGATGGGTCTGGTCGCCGAGCTCGGTGAAGTAGGCGTCGGCCGCCTCCAGCGACTCGCCGGTCGGAGTGCCGCCGGCGGCGCCCAGCGCGTCGAGCCGGTTGCGGATGGCGCCGACCGTGTCGTCGCCCACCTCGACCGAGACCCGCCCGGCATCGCAGTAGTCTTGATTGCAGCTGGTGCAATCCGGATAGTACATCCAGCCGAAACGGATCGAGCCCTGGCCTTCGGTCAGCAGCATGTGGACCGCGTCCTTGAGGTCCTGCATCTTGGTCGGGCCCGAGTTGCCGCTGGTCGGATCATCCATCGAGCCCGACTTGTCGACCACCAGCAGCATGTTGGGCGGGATGGTCGAGGCGGTGATCTCCATTTCATCGCAGATGGGCACATCGCCCCCACCGTTGGTACCGTCGCCGTTACCGGCCGCGTCGCCGCCCGAGCCATCCTGCTGATCGGTACCGTCCTGGTCCACCTGCCCGTCGAGCCCACCGTCGCCATTGCCGTCATTGGAAGAGCTGGAGCATCCGCTCGGGCAGAACCCGACCAGCAACAGCGTCAGCCCGACCGCGGTCAAACGCGCCGCTTTCATGGCCGAGACCTCCTTCGCCACCGCAGTTTGCGGTAGCTTCAGGATACCGCCGCCCGCGCCGGGGGGTCAAGCGCCGTCAAACGGCAACGGAGTTCAGTCCTGGGTCAACCGGCGCAGCCGGGGCAGCAGGTGGCGGCGGGTGCTGTCGGCCGTCCAGGCGGCGGCGATGGGCAGGCAGGCCAGCAGGCCGCCGGCGTAGACGGCGAGCTTGAGGAACATGGTGAAGAACCAGATCGAGTTCTCGGCCGCCGCCAGCAGCAGCCCGTAGAGCAGCATCAACCCGGGCAGGTAGATCAGCATGGCCAGGCCGGTGGCCCGGGCCCAGGGGGCCACCGGATCGCGATCGGCCGCCGGCAGCCGGAAGCCGACGCAGGCGATCAGCAGCACGAACAGCGGCAGCAACATCAGCAACCGGCCGATGGCAGCCACCACTCCCCCTTGGCCCAACCGGTAGAGCAGCGCGCCGATCAAGGTCGACTCGCCCATGGCCGCGCCCAGGTAGGCGATCAGCCCCAGAAGCAGACCCAGGCCCAATACCACCCGGGCGCCCACCGAGCGCGGCACATGCAGCCTGAGCAGCAGCCCGGTACCGACCGCGGCGAACATCAGCACCCAGGGCACCCCCCCGGCGAACAGGAAGGCCATGTCCATGGCGAAGGGCCCACCCGGATCGCTGCCGAACAACACCCCCAGGGCCACCGGCGCGGTCACCACCAGCAGGCCGTGGCGCAGCCAGGCCGGCAGCGGGCTGACCAGGCCCAACACCAGAAACATCAGGCCCAGCACCAGCGGCCAGGCCACCAGGTGGGCCATGCCCTCGCGGTCGGCCAGCAGATCCCACGACCAGACCGCGTGGGCACCGCTGGTGCCGAAGGGGATGAAGAACAGCATCAGCCACAGCCCGCCGATGGTCACCAGCAGCAGCCGCAGCTTGCGATCCAGCCGCGCAGCGCGTTGCTCGGCCACCTCGGCCGAGACGGGCTCGCCGCAGCCCTGGCAGAAGCGCAGCGCCTCGTCGGCCTCTTCGTGACCACAATGGGGACAGGTCCAGCTCATGGCGCCTCCCTCCTCGGTCGCAGACCCGACCACCTGGACTATACCCGTTCGAGACGTCCCGGTTCCCGCCGCGGTCTGCGGCGGGATCGATTTATCCGAAGCTCCCGGGGGAACTGCGGTTCAGTCATTCTTTTCGGCGCCGGTCTCGGCGGCCAGGCGCTCGGCATCGACTGCAGCTGGCGGGAAGAGCACCATCCGCAGATCGAGCACCACCGGGACCTCGAAGCCCAGGGGGTGATCGGTCCGGTAGACCAAACCCAGGTTGATCTGACCGACCAGGGCGACGAACGCGCGCAGGTCGGGCGCCAGCACCAGCGGATGGCCGCGGCGGCGTTCGGTCGCCAGCTCGCCGGCCGCCCGCTGGTAGTGGGCGGCGGCCCCCGCTGCATCCCCGCCCGCCTCGGCGGTGCGCGCCAGCCACAGCCAGGCCTGCATCCGGGCCGCCTGGCTGGGCAGCCGGGGGGCCAGCTCGGCCAGCAGCTCGGCCGCGGTCGACCCCCCGCCGGCCGGTCGCCGGCCCTGGGCCAGCTCGACCACGGCCGCCACCGCGGCGGTGGTGGGCACCTGCCGGCAGACCGAGCCGACATTGGCCAACAACCCGTGCGCATCGTCCGCCGACTGGCTGTGCAGCATCAGCGCCGCCAACGAGGCAGCCGCGTTGCACAGCGGCTGCGGATCGCACCGGTCCGCGGCCGCATTCGACCAGGTCTCGATCACCCGACCATAGGCCCGGCCCGCCCGCTGCAGCATCCGCTGCCGGGCCGGCTCGGCGGCCAGCAGGCCCCGTACCGCCAGCAGGTGGGCCCGCCACAGCATCAGCGCGGATCGATCGTCCAGGTCGGCCCGCATCTCGATGCCGGCCTGCACCTCGCTCAGCGCCTCGTCACCGCGGCCGTCCACGGCCCGGCTGATCGCGGCCCAGGCCGCCGCCGGAATCAGATCCTCCGGCAGGGGCAACCCGGCGGACGGTTTGTTGCCGGCCTCGTCGGCCAGGGCTTGGCGGTGGCGCTGGACCACCTGCCAGGGAGTGGTGGCGTCCGGCACCAGCCGCCCGATGGCGAAGGCCATCCGCATGCCGGCCGGATCGGCCGGGTGGGCGGCGACAAAGGCCGCCACCGGCTCGGCCAGCTGCCGGGCGGTGGCGTCGATGTCACCCCCGGCCAGCAGGAAAGTGAACGGCAGGGTCAGCCTCGTCAGCCGGGCCAGGCGCGGGTGGCTGGGGGCCAGGGCGTCCAGGTCGGCCAGCAGGCGCCGGCGCAGGCGTTCGAGGTCCTGCGGCTGCGCCTCGCCGCCGCGCAGCTCGGCCAACAGCACCGCCATACCGGCACCCACCCGCCGCGCCAGAAAGGCCGGCCGGGGCGGCTCGCCGCGGGCCAGTCGGCCGAAGGCCCAGGCGCTGCGAAAATCGAGCCCGTCGTCCAGCAGGGCCTCGATGTAGAAAGCATCCAGCTCGGGATCCGCCCGGTCGACCACCTGCTCCGGGCGCCAGCGCCGGCGCAGCCGCCAGGGCTCGTCGAGCGCCATCAGGGCGCGGGCCTGGGCGGCGGCCGCATCCGGGCCGGCGGCCGCCAGCCGGGCCCGCTTCTCGGCCCGTTCGACCACGGCGGCCGGCGCCCGGCCGCGAGCGCGCTTCAGGGCCCGGCGGCCGACCTTGCGCTGGCCCAACTCGAAGGCCGCCTCGGCCTCCCAGGCCGCGGCCGCCGGCGGGGGATCATCGAGCGCCTGGAGGCGCCTGGCCGCCCGCAGCATGGACTCGAAGCGCGCATCGCGTCTGTCGGCGGCCACCCGCGCTTCCAGCAGCGCCCGGCGCAACTTGGCCGCTCTCTCGCTCAGGGGCCGCCGCCCGGCCAGCCAGCGCACGGCGTCGCGGCTGTAGGCGCTGAGCGCGATCAGCTGCCGAACGTGGGCCAGCAGGGCCGCGACGTCCTGCCCGCTCTGGGCGGTCATCAGGCGCAGCTTGCCGAGCAGGCCGCGGAAGTGGGGTTCCTTGCGCGCCAGCTCGCGGTAGATGGCCAGCAGCTCCTCGGTCCAGGCCGGCGGCGGTGCGCCGATCTCGGCCACCGCCGACTCCAGCATCACCCCCGCCGCCAGCCAGGTCATCAGCGCCTCGTGCTGCTGCAGCGGATCGAGCTCGGCGATCGGTTCCAGACCTTGGAGCAGGCCGCGGGCCCGTTCGACGCGCCGGGCCGGCGGGCCGGCCGCCAGCAGCTGCGGTTCGTACTGCTCGGCGACGGCGTCGATCACCTGCAGCAATTCCGGCTTGAATTCCTCTTGCCCGCCAGCGGCGGCCACCGGCCCGCCGGTTGTCAGCGTCAAACAAAGCCCGAGTGCAATCCAGCCGCAACGCATGCCTCTCCTCCCCGACCGGACGATCGCGCGCGAAGCCGATCCGGTCATCGAATCCACGAAAGCGCCCGTCACTCCATGCGGGTCGAAAATCGCGCTCTGGCGGTACCGCTGTCTTCCCGCACCGGGCTTTGCGGGGCTCAGCCGCTGCGCCGCGCGGCCCAGGCCAGCAGGCCCAGCAGACCGGCCAGCAACAAGCCGCCCAGCGGGGCGGGCCGGTCGGGCGCGACCGGAGCGCTAGCGCAGCCCGAGCCGCCGCATTCGGCATCGACGCAGGCGCCCGCGACGCACATCATGCAGTCACCGCAGGCGAAGCCGTCGGGCTGGGCCTCGTTGACACAACCGCTTGCCGGCAGGCATTCGTCGCGGGTGCAGGGGTTGTCGTCGGTGCATTCGAGCGGTGTGCCGGGCACGCAGTCGCCCATCAGGCAGACCTCCTGGCCGTTGCAGCGGTCGCCGTCGGAACACGAGCTGCCGTTGGCGGCCACCACGCAGTGGCCCTCGCTGCCCGGCTCGGCGCAGGACTGGCAGGGCTGGTCACAGGGGGTGTCGCAGCACAACCCGGCCACGCAGTGGCCGTGGACGCAGTCGCCGTCCGCCTCGCAGGCGGCGCCCAGCCCGCCGCCGGTGAACTTGGCGATGAAGTCCTCGAAGGCGTCGACCTTGGTGCTGCAGCCGAAGTCGAAGCAATCGCCCTGCGGGCCGTAGGAGGTCACCGCAGCCACGAACACCTGGCCGTCGCGCTCGAACAGCCCCGGCCCGCCACTGTCGCCCGAGCAGGTGCCGCCGGCGCTCTGGTCGAAGCACAGGGTGTTGGCCACGCCATAGACCTGGCCGCCGAAGTTGCAGCCCTGGTCATTGGTGCAGATCCACTTGACCTCGCCGAACACGTGCAGCTTGGTGCCGGCGCGGCCGAACTCGTCGACGCCGAAGCCGACGAACTCCATCGGTTGGCCCACATCGTCGTCGGCGATGCGCAGGTGGGTCGGCAGGAAGGGGATCGGCGCGATCTCGGCCGGGGCCGGCCGGCTCAGCCGCAGCAAGGCGATGTCGTTGACGATGTAGCGCGGGTGGTAGCCGGGATGGCGGTGCACCTCGGCCACGTCGCGGCGGATGTCGGTGGAGCTGTCGGCGCCGAAGCGGATCTCGAACGCGTCCGGGGCCAACTCGGTGGCCGACTCCTGCTCGCAGACGCAGTGGGCGGCGGTCAGCACCACGTCGTCGTCGATCAGGGTGCCGGTGCAGCCGCCCATCATACCGCCGGTGAAGATGCGGATGTAGACCACCCCCATGTGCTCAGCGCTGCCGTCCGGCTCGCCGCCCACGATGGGTTGCCCGCCGCTGGTCAGCGCGGGCGGTGCATCCGGCCCGCAGCCGGCCAGGGCAGCCGCGGCCAGCAGCAGCAAGCCGGCTCGGAGAGCCATCATGACCGCCTCCGCCGCCGGCGGCCGGCCAGCAGCCAGCCGAGCGCCAACAACCCCAGCCAGCCCAGCGCCCGCGGCCGGCCCGCGGCCGCGCAGCCGCAGCCGTCGTCGTCGCCACAGTCGGGTGCATCGGTGCAGATGCCGGACATGCACATGGCGCACTCGCCGCAGGCGAAACCGTCCGGCTGGTTCTCATGCTGGCAGCCCAGCTCGGTATCGCACCAGTCGCGGGTGCAGGCGTCGCCGTCGTCGCACAGCTCGGCATCGCCGCTGCTGCACGCGCCATCGACGCAAGTGCCGCTGCCGCAGGGACCCAGGTCGCACCGGGTGCCGTCGGCCACCGGCTCGACCTGGCAGCCAAGGTCGGGGTCGCAGGACTCGGTGGTGCACGGGTTGTCGTCGGCGCAATCCAGCCAGCCCGGCGACAGGCAGACGCCGCCCTGGCAGGACTCGACCCCGTTGCAGACGTTGCCGTCGGAGCAGTCGGTGCCGTCGGCGTAGGGCGCGTTGACGCAGCCGGTGCCGGCGAGGCAGACGTCGTCGGTACAGGGGTTGTCGTCGCGGCAGTCGGGCGGAGCGCCGCTGACGCAGCTGCCCGCCTGGCAGGTATCCACCCCGTCGCAGGGATCGCCGTCGCCGCAGGCCGTGCCGTCGGCCACCGGCCGGCACTGGCCCAGCGCGCCGAGGGTGTCGCAGGCCTCGCATTCGCCCGGGCAGCTCGACGCGCAGCAGACCCCGTCGACGCAGAAGCCCGAGTCGCACTGGCCGCCCTCCGCACAAGCGGTGCCGTCGGCCCCGCCGACGAAGTCGGCGATGTAGCTCTCGAAGGCATCGACCTTGGTGCTGCAACCGAAGGCGGTGCAGTTCTGATCGCCGTAGGAGGTCACCCCCACCACGTACTCCTGGCCGCCGCGGAACAGAAACGCCGGCCCGCCGCTGTCGCCCGAGCAGGGCCCGCCGGGATCCTGATCGGAGCAGATGGTCTGCGGCGCGGCGATGCCGCCGTTGGCGGTGTTGCAACCGCCGAAGGCGCTGCAGACCAGATCCAGATCGTTGAACACGTGCAGCTTGGTCCCCGAGCCGCCGGTCTCGGTCTGGCCGAAGCCCACGTAATCAAGGCTGCTGCCCTCGTCGTCACCGGTCAGCCGCCGGGCCTGTGGCAAGGGCGGGATGGGAGCGACGTCCGCCGGGGCGGAGAAGCTCAGCCGCAGCATGCCGATGTCGTTGCGTGGCGCCCCGTAATACCAGTCCGGATCGTAATCGGAATGCCGCGAGACCTCGGCCACGCCGCGCACCGGGTTGCCCTGGGCCACCTCGTCGCCGAACATGACCTCGAACTTGTCGGTGCCGAACATGCTGGTCGAGCCCTGATCGCAGACGCAGTGGGCGGCGGTCAGCACCACGTCCGGGCTGATCAGCGTGCCCGTGCAGCCGTAGGACGTCCACTGGCTGGGCGTGATCTGGATGAAGACCACCGCCTGGTGCTCTGCCGATGTGTCCGGCTCGCCGTTGTAGATGGGTTGGCCCAGCCAGTCGATCTCGCGCTCGGCCTCCGGCTGCGGACCGCAACCGGCCAGGCCCAACGCGACCGCCATTGCGAACGCGCTGCCTCGTCTCAGTGCCGCCACCGTGCTCTGCTCCCTCCTCCCCCGCCGGCCAACGCGGGTCGCGCACACTCCAGTCGTGCCCGCTCGTCCCTCGCCCTCAACCCTAGCAAAGCCGGCCGCGCAAGGAAAGGCTCGGGCTGGTTCCGGCGCGGCGTACCCATCGGAGAGTTGAAGCCCGTCGATCGGCCGGTGTAGACTGCCGGGCGTTCGCCGGAGGTGCGTTTGAGCCACGAGCGGCAATGGGGCCGAGCGACAGCGGCCGCGGTGCGCAACTGGGCCGGCCGGCCCGGCACCTGGGTGGTGCTGGTGGCGGCCGGTCTGATCCTGCCCTGGCTGGGCCAGACCGGGCTGTGGGATCCCTGGGAGACCCACTACGCCGAGGTGGCCCGCCGCATGCTGGTCGACGGCGATTGGCTGACGCCGCGCTGGCGCCACGAACTGTTCTTCTCCAAGCCGGTGGGCATCTTCTGGATGATGGCCGGCTCCTTCGGCGTCTTCGGCATCGGCGCCTGGGCCGCCCGGCTGCCCTTCGCCCTGATCGCCGTGCTCGGCGTCTGGCTGGCCTACCGTTTCGTGGCCCGGCTGACCGACACCCGCCGCGGGCTGTGGGCGGCCGGCGTGCTGCTGACCTGCCCCTTCTACTTCATCATCGCTCGGCAGGCCATCACCGACATCCCCTTCGTCGTCTGCATGCTGGGCTGTCTGGGCAGCTTCGCCCTGGTGGCCATCGAGGAGCAGCCGCGCACCCGCGATGTGGCCGGCATCTACATCTGGGCCGGGCTGGCCGCGCTGACCAAGACCCCGGTCGGCCTGGCCGTGCCGGGCGCGGTGGCGCTGGTCTACCTGCTGTTGTCCGGCGACTGGCGGGTGCTGCGCAAGCTGCGGCTGCACTGGGGCCTGCCGCTGTTTCTGGGCATCGCCGCGCCGTGGTATGCAGCCATGTCCATCCGCCACGGTGGTGACTTCCTCGGCGAGTTCTTCCTGCACCACAATCTGCAGCGGGCCTTCACCGGGGTGCACGGCGAACGGGGCACTTTCGAGTACTACATCCAGCAACTGGGCTACGGCCTGTTCCCCTGGGTGGGCGCGCTGCCGCTGGCCTTAGGCCGCCTGGGCGCGGTCTTTCGCGGCCGCGAGACCGCCGCCGCGCTGCGGCTGGCCCGGCCCGGCGCCCGGTCCGCCGCGCTGCGCCTCGATCTGCTGCTGGCGGTCTGGGCCCTGGTGGCCTTCGCCGCCTTCACCCTGATCGTGACCAAGTTCCACCACTACGTCTTCCCGGCCGTGGTGCCGCTGGCGGTGCTGGTCGGGCTGGGGCTGGCCGACCGCAACGCGGGCGCCTGGCGCGTGCTGGCGCCGCTGGGGGTGCTGCTGTTGGCGGTTGTGGCCAACGACCTGGTGGCCTCGGCCGCCCACCTGACCAACCTGTGCACCTACGACTACGACCGCCCATTGCCGGAAGGCGACTATCCGCGCTGGTTGGTTTTGGCGGTGGTGGTGACGGCCGGCGGACTGCTGCTGGCGGCCCGCTGGTGGGGCCGCAAGCCGGCCGCCGGCGGGCTGGCGCTGGCGGCCCTGGTGGGCGCGGCGGGGCTGTCCTGGGCCTGGGTGGCCCCGCTGGGCGGCACCATGAGCCAGCAGGCCCTGTTCGAGACCTACCAGCGGGTGGCCGAGCCGGACGAGAAGCTCTACCAGTACCAGATGAACTGGCGCGGCGAGGTGTTCTACTCGGCCGATACCATCATCAAGCTGACCAGCACCAGCGCGGTGGAGCGCGTTTTCGAGCGCCCCGGCCGCCATTTCATCATCGCCGTGCGCGACGGTTTCTCGGCCATCGACAAGACCGTGCGCCGGGCCACCGGCGAGCACCTGCACCTGCTGCCCGGCTCGGACCTGCGCTACGTGCTGGCCTCGAACGAGATCGACCCCGACCAACCGGATCTCAACCCGCTGGCCCGCGACGTGCTGCGCGAGCCGCCCGCCATCGATCATCCGCTCGAGGCGCGTTGGGCCGAGGGAGTCACCTTCCTGGGCCACGATCTGGAGCCGGCGCATCCCGGCCGCGGCGATCGGTTCAGCCTGACCCTGTACTTCCGCTGCGACCGGGCCATCGCCCGCAACTGGCAGGTGTTCGTCCACGTCGACGGCCACGGCCACGAGTTCCACCGCATCAACGGCGACCACTACCCGATCGACGGCATGTTCCCGACCGACGACTGGCTGCCGGGCGATATCATCCGCGACCGGGTCGAGCTGAAGCTGCCGATCGAGTTCACCGCCGAGCGTTACGCCATCTACGTCGGCTTCTACATCGGCAACCAGCGCATGCGGCTGCAGCCGACGGCACCGGCCGATGGCAAGAACCGGCTGCGCATCGGCGAGCTGATCCCGGATTGAGGCGGCGGAGGACGGGACGATGGCGCTGGAGCTGAAGATCGAATCCCTGCGCGCCCGCGGCGAGTTGAGCGTGCAAGAGCGCGACCGGCTGCTGGCGGCGATCGGGGCCGAGCCGGCTGCCGGGTCGACCGCCGCGCCGTCCCGGCGGCGCCGGCGCCGACTGCCACCGCTGCGCAGCTTCCTGTTGGGCATGGCCTGCGGGGTGGCGCTGGCCTACCTGGTCTGGGGTCTATTCACCTCGGCCGCCTGATCCGCGGCCGCCCCGGCAAGCCCCGCCTGGGCCGACGCTGCCCCGCGGCGGCCCTTTGGCCTATTCCGAAGTTCCTGAGGGAACTTCAACTCATTCGTCGCCCCGTGCATCGGACACATCGTCGGGCCGACTGCGACCGAGCACGTACTCCTTCAGGCTGGGTCGACGCAGGCGGCGTCGCAGCGCCCGGCGACGGACGCCGCTGCGGCGCCCGTAGCTGATCATCCACACCACCCAGATGCCGGCCAGGAAGTAGGCGATCTGGGCCAACACCGGCATGCCCAGCAGATCGCGGGCGTTGACCGCCAGGTTGGTCCCGAGCCCCACGCCGAGTCCGAGGCCGGTGGCGGTGCGCACCGGATTGGAGCGCTCGGACCGTCCGCTGGCCACGGTCAGGCCCCACTCCACCATGGCCGGCAAGGGCGCCAGAAACAGCAGCCCCCACTCCAGCCACCAGGGCCACGGCCCGCAACAGCGTTCGACGATCAGCGCCAGGGCCAGCCCCGGGTAGAGCCCGACGCAACGCGCGCACAGGCAGAGGGCGCGATGGGCGCCGCCCAACCGATAGCAGAGATGGAGCTGATCAGCGCGGTGGTGGGAGAGCAGGACCCTCCAGCCCTGGCGGTCCAACTCGACGGACACGCTACTGGGTCACCGTCAGCACGTACTGGTCACTGGTGTTCGAGCCGTCGTGGCGTCCGCCGCGGACCACGATCCAGTATACGCCGGGCATCAGCTCTTCGGTGATCTGCTCTTTTTCCTCGTCCTTGCCCTTGGCCGAGACGGCCACCGTCTCGTGCTTGCCATCTTCGTCCCGCTCCGGGCCGAGCAGCTTCAACGCCACGTCCACCTTGGGAATGCCGCTGCACTCGATGGTGGTATTGCGCGGGCCGTCCTGCTCGGACAGGTCGAGCTGGTACAGGTCGACGTCGCGCCGCGGGTGCATGGTGCCGCGCAGGGTCTGGCCCACCTCGATGGCGGTGGCCTGTTCGAGTTCGTCGTTCGGCTCGCGCTCTTCGCGGCCCTCGTCGGTGCGCAGGTTGACGGTCAGGCTGTAGGTCTCGTCGAGGTTGTAGTCGTCCTGCACCCACTTGCCGTCGATCTTCTTCCAGGCCGCGGCCACCTTGAGGTAGTTCTCGCCAGGCTGCACCGCGCAGTTGGTCAACACCTCGGGCTCGTTGACCTTGCCGTCGTTGATGCGCACCAGCTCGGCGTTGCGCTTCTGGTCCTTTTTCTCGGGGTCGATGCAGTACAGCTGCAGATCGACCCGGTCCAGAGCGCTCAGCTCGGCCGACAGGATGCTGGGCCGCTCGACCTCGATCACGTACCAGTCCTCGTCGTTGGGAGCGGCCAGGTACCCGCGCACCTTCTGGCCGTCGGCCACCGGGAAGGCGGTGTCGGCCTCGTCATTGGGCTCCTTCTCCAGGTCGTCGCCGCCGGCTTCGCTGGACACGCTCAGCGTATAGGCCTGGTCGGGGTTGTAGGTACGGACGTACTTCTTGGGCTTGGGCCCGGGCACCCAGGCCGACTTGACCGTCAGGTAGACCGCCTCGGCGCCGGCCGGCACACCCATGTTGCGCACCACGATGCCGTCACCCGCCTTGTTGGCCGACACCTCCAATAGCGGCCGGCGCTCCTCCTGGTCGGAGATTACGAGCTGCGGCCGCACGCCTTCGACCGCGGTCAAGTCGATGCGCAGCACCGCACCGGTGGCCATCTCGTCCAGCGCCAGCAGGTACCAATCCTCGTCGCGCTGGTGGCCGAGCAGGCCCTCGACGCTGCCGCCGAGGGCCAGCTCGTCGGCCAGGCTGTAGCGGCCGTTGAACTCGCTCTCCCGGCCGGGCTCGGGATCGGCGAAACCGATCTGCAGGGTATAGGCCCCTCCCGGGCTGCCGCGGTCGGCGTCGACCTTGAGGTAGACCGCGTCTTCGACCAACAGGTTGGGGTACTGCTCGGCCTCGCCCTTGCGGCCCGAGTCGACGTAGAACATCTCGTTGCGATCGGCATCGCGGAACACCAGCCGCGCATCCACGCCCTCGATGGCACTGAGCTCGACCGATAGAATCCGGGACCCGCCCGGCTCGATCCGGTACCAGTCCATGGGGCGGCGCTTCTTGCCGGCCGCAGCCTCGAGTTCTGCCTCGACGATGCAGGCCCGAGCGATCTTCATCGCCTCGACCGTCTTGTCGTTGGGCTCGACCTCGGCGATGCGCTCTGCGGCTGCCGCCGGCCCGGCATCGGCCGCGGCGACTCGATCCGCGGCCGGTTGGTCCGGCTTCGCCTGTTCGTCCCGCTCGCCCTCGTCCGGACAACCCGCCACCAGCAGAGCCGCCGCCAACAACAGTGAAAATTGCCTCATCCCGAACCCTCCCGCGCTGCATCCGATTGCCGCATCGACCGGTGAGCCATTAGAAGCGATGCCCAGAGGCCTGTCAAGCACCGGGCCCGCCGCCTTGTGCGCCCGCGGTGGTGGCGCTATACTCCAAGCAAATCGTGGCAATTGCCGTTTTCGCAACCGACTTTACCGCGCCCGGCGCGACGACGAGCGACCATGGCCCCGCGACTCCAGCCAGCCCCGCCCCGCGTTTGCGACCCCCACGGCCAGCCGCACATCGGCACCTACCGCGGACTGATCCCGGACACCGGGCTGGCCGAGCTGGCGCCGGCGTTCGAGCTGGTGGGCCTGGCCCGCATCGCAGCCGAGAAGCGCTGGCACTACGTCTGCCTGTGTCACCCGCGGTGGATTTGCGGGCTGGGCATCGTGCGACTGGGTTACGGCGCGGCGGCCTTCACCAGCCTGTTCGACCGCGAACGCGACACCTTCGCGGTGCAACGCTCGCAGCTGGCCCCACCGCTGGTGGCGGCCCGCATCGCCGACCGACCGGGCGACGGGGCCGAATCGACCTTTCGGCTGCCGGGCTTCCACGCCTCGCTGCTGGGGCCGCCCGGCCTGGACCGCTACGAGCTGCGCATCCGCCTGTCCGGCGAGCCGGCGCCGTTCGACCTGGCGGCCGAGATCGACCGCGCGGCCGGCCCCGAGGCGCTGAGCGCGATCTGCCCGCTGCCCGGCCGGGGCACCATCCACACCACCGCCAAGCAGGTGGGCCTGCCGGCGCGCGGTCGCCTGTTGCTGGGCGAGCAGCGCTTCGAGCTGGACGCGGACTGCTTCGCTCTGATCGATTACAGCCACGGCTTGCTGGACCGGACCACCTCGTGGATGTGGTCCAGCGCCGGCGGCCGCACCCCCCGCGGTCGGGTGGTGGGCTGGAACCTGACCGCCGGCTTCACCGAAGGGGCGGAGAACGCCGTCTGGGTCGGGTCCGACCTGCTGCCGCTGGGGCCGGTGACCTTCCGCCGTCAGACCGACGGCCCGGATTCGCCCTGGTTGCTGCGCGATGGCGACGAGCGCATCGAGCTGCGGTTCCAGCCCGCCGGGCTGCACCGCCAGCGGCGCGACCTGGGCCCGCTGTCGACGAATATCCTGCAGGCCCTGGGGACCTTCTCCGGCCGGCTGACCGATCGCCGCGGCCGCCCGGTCAAGATCGAGCGGCTGTGCGGATTGTGTGAGGAGCATCACTCCCGCTGGTGATGCTGTCGAGGCGCTGGCGCCACACCCGTGACGCGGCGGTCACAGCCCCCGGGCCGGCCCGCTCCGCCGCGGCCGCTGGCCGCGTCGTGTTCGCCCACATTTTCAGGTCGTTTTGCCGTCCACCGGCCGGGCCCGAACTCTGGCATCCGCCTTGCAGAAGACTCTTCCGAATTCGCGGTCTTGGCGACCGAACCCGGGAGGGACGATCATGCGCGACAGCAGCCGGCCGATGAACACCGCCCTGGCGCGGGCAGCGCTGGGCCTGCTGGCCGTGGCGGCCTGGAGCTGCACCACGCTGCAGACGGTCAAGGTCCACCGGGCGGCGCTGGTCCAGCCGCCGGCGCCGCCGATGTGGTCGGGCAAGACGCGGCCCAGCGGCCTGTCGGCCGGCAACAGCACCGTGGTCTGGAACGACGCCCCCGAGCGGGCTGGCGAATCGAAATCGGGCCTGTACGTCTCCTCGATCCAGTTCGACGGCAACCTGCACTTCTCGCTCGGCCCCACCGGCAACATCTCGCTGTGGTTCCCTTTCTCCTACGGCCTGTCCGACTACGCCTTCGCCGCCGCGCCCTGCTTGATCGACAAGCCGGCCGACGGCATGCTGGCCGGCGGCGTCGGAGTGGCGTTCTCCAAGTCCATCTCCAGCCGTTGGTACATCGGCACCTCGATCGAGACCCAGCTGGCCCTGATCCCGAGCCAGATCGCCACCTACAGCGAACAGGGCCAGCTATTGAGCCAGGAACACGACAGCGAGGTCATCCCGGTGCTGCGCTGGTCCGGCGCGCTGGGGGTGGACTTCGGCTGGGTGCGCCTGTTCGGCTCGCTGGGGCTGCGCAACCACCCGACCAACACCGAGGTCACCACCGAGCTGGCCTACCGCGACCACGAAGGTGAGGTCGAGGTCGGTCCGCTCTACGGGCTGGCCGGGTTGGGCGCCGAGTTCGACCTGGGCGACCACGTCTCGGTCCAGGCCCAGCTCTTCCAGCCCTTTCCGCTTTGGCGCGACGATCTGATCTACGGCCCGATCGTCGGCGTCAACCTCGACCTGCACGCCGCTCGCCAGCCGGGCGACTGAACCCGACTCCGAGGCCCGTTGTCGAACCGGCGGCCGGCGCGGGCCGGCTCACTCCCGGCAAGAAGGATCGCACTGGCTGCGCCGCCGGCGCAGCCGGGCGCGGATCTCGGGCGCCTCGCGCAGGGTGGTGCCCATGATGCGCGCCGCCATGCCCAGCAGTTCGCCGGTGGAGTGGCCCGGCCCGGAAGCGGGCGGGCCCAGCTCGGCGAAGCCATCGGCATCGGGCTCCAGCCGCTGCCAGTTGGCGAACAGCCGGCCCCAATCGCTGGCCAGCGCCGCCTGCAGCGACCGCCGGGCGTGGGCCGGGTACCAGTAGGCGTCGTGGTAGATCACCGATGCCATGTAGGCCCAGGGCGCCAGCCAGGTCTTCAGCGACCACTCCAGCCAGGGCTTGAGCGGCCCCCAGTAGATGCGGTGCTGCATGCGGGCGGCCCAGGTCAGGTGCTCCAGCGGTCCCTCGAAGTCCCAGCTCTCCTCGGCCGCGGCGGTGTCTCCCACGATCTCGATATCGCGCGGGTCGCCGCAGCCCAGCCCCAGGTCGTGGGCCAGCTTGATGAACTCGATGCTCATCGGGTCGAAGCCCATCAGCTTGGCCGCCACCGCGTCGATGGCCACCTGGTCGGCCGAGGCCAGGATGACGTTCTTGACGTGCGGTGTCATGCAACGCGGCCCCGGTCCGGCGCCGGCGAAGGTGCCGTCCATGACCGCGAACAGCCCTGAGTGGATGCGCTGCTGGATGCGCAGCAGGTCGACCAGGGTCTCGTGGATGACCGGATGGGTCCAGTGCCGGTGCTCGTTGAGCAAGCCGCCGAAGGCGTTCTTCATCGCCCCGGTGGTGGTGGTGAACACATGGGTCTTGACCGTGGGCAGGTGGATGATGTTCTCGCCGATGAACCGCCGCGGGATGGCGAAGCCCCGCGGGTAGACCTCGTTCAGCACCAGGAAATCGGCGGCCAGATCGCCGACCGCCTCGCGCACGTCGCACCATTGCTCGTCTTCGTACAGGTGGATGTTGCGCAGGTCGTGGCGCTCGACCACCGGCAGCTGCTTGTTCTCGCGTTCGCCGAGATGGGCGTCGATGACCACGGTGCGGTTGTGGCAGGCGTGCAGCAGGGCCGGGTCGGTGCCGTCGGCCAGCATGGTCCGGATGACACCGTCGAGCTGCCAGGGCGTGGTCGAAGCGGCCGGGAAGAAGTGGTGCCAGGAGATGTTGATTTTCAGTGCGGTGTCGCGCTCGGGCGCCAGCGCGGCGCGGTAGTCGGCCAGGTGCATCAGCTCGCGGTAATCGCGCAGCACGGTGCGCGGCGAGGTCCGCAGGATGGCGACTTTCGACTCAACGGCCATGGCGATGTCCTTTCCGGCGCGGGCCGCGGGCGGCCCCGCCGGCTTCAGTCTTCCCCTCCGGCGGCATCCGGGGCAAGGGTGATGAAAGCGAGCTGGCGGCCGCTGCGGCCGCGATCGCGGCGGTGGGAGAAGAACAGATCCGCCCGTTCGAAGGTGCAGCAATCGAGCACCTCGATGCGCTCGGCGGACAGGCCGGCGTCGAGCAGCCAGCGCCGGTTGGCGGCCACCAGATCGACCCGCAGCGCACCGGCGCTCTGCTCGGCGGCCTCGCCACCGAAGCGCTCGGCGAACGGCGCGTAGACCTCGGGCCCGACCCGGTAGGCGGGGCGGTGGATGCAAGGGCCGATGACCGCCAGCAGATCGGCCGGCCGGCAACCGTAGCGCCGCTCGAGCGCGGCCACCGCCCGGTCCGCCACCCCGGTCAGGGTGCCGCGCCAGCCGGCGTGCACCGCGGCGACGGCCCGCGGCCGGGTGGCCGCCAGCAACAGCGGGGTGCAGTCGGCGGTGCGCACGCCCAATACCGCGTCCGGCCGAGCGGTGACGCTGGCGTCGCAACGCCGCTGCGCCCCGCCCGGCTGCTCGGCCGGCGGCCGGTCGACCACCAGCACCGCATCGCCGTGGACCTGCTCCAGCTCCACCATGCGCGACCAGGCCAGGCCGGTATACCGGGCCAAGCGGCGCCGGTTGGCGGCCACGTCTTCGGGCGCGTCGCCGACCGCATCGGACAGGTTGAAGGTGTCGAAGGGCGGCTGCGAGACCCCGCCCCGGCGGGTGCTGAAGCCGTGCTGCAGGCCGGCCTGGGTCAACAACCGCGATCGCAGGATGGGCCGGGTCATCGTCACCGCTCACAGGGCCCGCAGCACCAGGCACTTCAGGTAGCGGGACTCCGGAAACCCGAGCCGTTCCGGATGATCGCGGGCCTGGCTGCGGCGCTCGAGCACCTGCAGGCTGCGCCCCGCGTCGCGGCCGGCGTCCAGCAGCAGGCGCTCGAAGTGCTCGGCCTGCATGTGGTACGAGCACGACGAGCTGATCAGAATGCCGCCCGGTTCCAGCAGCTTGATGGCGCGCAGGTTGATCTCCTTGTAGCCGCGCGCGGCCCGCTCGACCGCGGCCTTGTTCTTGGCGAAGGCCGGCGGATCGAGCACCACCAGCCGGTAGCGCTCGCCGGTCGCCTGCTGCTCGCGCAAAAAATCGAAACCGTTGGCCGCCCGGGTGTGCACGGTCAAGCCGTTGGCCGCGGCCGTCTCGGCGGCCGCCTGCAGCGCGGGCGCCGATTGATCGACCAGGGTCACCTCGTCGGCGCCGCCGCGGGCCAGCTGCAGCCCGAAACCGCCTTGGTAGCAGAACACGTCCAGGCAACGGCCCCCGGCATAGGCGGCCGCCCGCTGGCGATTCTCGCGTTGATCCAGAAACGCGCCGGTCTTTTGGCCCCGCAATGGATCGACCGTCAGCGTCAGCCCGCCGTCCTGCACCTGCAGCGACTCCGGCAGCTCGCCGCGCAGCACGCCGGCCCGGCTGGGCAGGCCCTCGAGCCGTCGGGAATGGGTGTCGTTGCGCTCGACGACGGCTTGTGGTGCGACCAGCTCGGCCAGCAGCGACAGCCAGGTCTCCAGCAGCCGCTCGGCCCCGGCGCTCAGCGTCTGCAGCACCAGCACCCCGCCGTAGTGGTCCACGATCAGCCCCGGAATCCCGTCGGCCTCGGCGTAGACCAGCCGGCCGGCGGTGTCCGCCGGACCGTCGCGGTCGAGCAACCGGCGCAGCGACAGGGCCGCCAGCAGCCGCTGGCGCCAGAAATCGCGATCCGGCTCGACCGCCCGGCGCGCGATCAGCCGCAGCCGAATCATGGACGCCGAGTTGTAGAAGGCCACCCCCAGCGCATTGCTGCCGCCGCTGCGGTGGCGGCTGACCAC
Organism: uncultured Myxococcales bacterium; assembly: GCA_964454005.1. Classification (GTDB taxonomy): domain Bacteria; phylum Myxococcota; class B64-G9; order B64-G9; family B64-G9; genus CAYVQE01. The sequence goes on along the minus strand of CAYVQE010000093.1, from coordinate 126 downwards.
GCGCACCACCGCGCCGTCCTCGGCGCCGCCCGCATCGCGCACGTCGGAGTCGAACACCCAGACGTGGCCGGACCGCAGCCGGCGGGCCCCCCGGGCATTGACGACCACCTCGGCCAGTTCGCTCAC
>CAYVQE010000092.1:0-25649 GCA_964454005.1 uncultured Myxococcales bacterium | reverse complement strand
TCCGTCCCCGCACTCTCCTCCGTCCCCGCACTCTCCCCCCCGCACTCTCCGTCCCCGCACTCCCCGCTCACCGCGCTTGCAGCCGGCGATTGCATCGGGGATAATCCACCCATGCTCGGTACCATTCCGGCCGGATTCTCGCTGATCGGCCTGCTGGCTGTCGCCTGCGCCGCGCCGGCTGCGATCGACCGACCGGCTGACCGCGCCCCGGCTGTCGCGGTGGATCCGCTGGCCGGCCCGCTGCGCTGCGCCGGTGTCCACTATCGCCTGCGGCCCCCGCCGGGTTGGCGCGCCGCGGCAGCAGCGGGTCCCCAGGGCCGCGAGCTGGTTCTGCGCCCGCGCGCGAGCGACGGCGCCGCGCTGCTGGTGCGCTGCGAGACCGGGCCGCTGCCGGTTGGCGCCCTGCTCGAACGCGACAAGGACCTGTTCGGCCGCCGCTCCTCGCTGGTGGTGGTCGGCGAGGTCGACCCACTGCGCGCCGCCAGCGGCGAGCGCATCGAGCTGCGCACCTTCTCCGGCGGCGTGACCGGACCCTGCCTGGCGGTAGCCTACGTGGTGCTGGGCGAAGGCGCGCTGCGGCTGGCGCTCGAAGCCGACGCCCAGGCCGCCTGCGACCGCGCCCTGGGCGCCCTGGAACGCCTGCTGGGTTCTTTCGTCACCCTGGCTCGCAAGGAGAGCTGACGAACTCAGGGATTTTTTTGGGGGGAGAAGAGGTTGACCGACCGCGGAAGACTTCTTTGTTGGGCTTCCTGCTGGACCTGGCTGGTGCTCGGGCTGGGCACGAGTCCGATCGCCGCCGGACAGCAATCCGGACCTGGCACGCATGCCGGTCCCAAAATCCGCGTGGGCATCTACCAGAATCCGCCCAAGATCTTCATCGACCAGCGCGACCGGCCGGCCGGGCTGTTCGTCGATCTGCTGCAGGCGATGGCCGCCGCGGAGGGCTGGCAGCTGGAGTACGTTCCCTGCACCTGGTCCGAGTGCCTGCAGCTGCTGGAGCGAGGGAAGCTGGACCTGATGCCGGACGTCGCCTTCTCGCAGGCCCGGGGCCGGCATTTCGCGTTCCACGCCACTCCGGTGGCCGAGAGCTGGTCGCAGATCTACGCCCGCGACCCGGCGCTGGATCGCCTGGCCGAGCTGGACGGAAGCCGCATCGCCGTTCTGCGGGGATCCATTCAAGCGGATTACCTCGAACAGATGGTCCGCGGCTTCGACCTCGATGTGACCCTGGTCCGCACCGCCACCATGCGCCAGGCCTTCGCCGCGGTGTCCGCTGAAGAGGCCGATGCGGCGGTGGTCAACCACTTCTTCGGCGACTTCTTCCACCGGGAGTACGGGCTGGTCAAGACACCCATCGTGCTGCAGGCCGTCGAGCTATACTTCGCCACGGCCGCGGGCCGCCATGCCGGCCTGCTGGCCACCATCGACGACCACCTGCGCGAATGGCGCGGCGAGCAGGGCTCGCCGTACTACCTGGCTCTGGCACGCTGGATGGACCGCCCGCCAGAGCGGCTAATGCCGCGCTACCTGCTCTGGGGTCTGGGCGGATTACTGGCCATCCTGCTGCTGATGGCCGCCCTGGTCATCCTGATGCGCCGCGAAATCCGGCGCCGAACCCGCCGATTGCGCGACAGCCAGGAACTGCTGGCCAGCACCCAGCGGCTGAGCAAGGTGGGCGGTTGGAGCTGGGATCCCGACCGCCAGCGAATGACCTGGACGGCAGAGACCTATCGCATACACGGAATGAACCCCGACGAGCACGGTTCTGATTCGAAGGCGCTGATCGACAGGAGCCTGGCCTGCTACGAAGCCGAGGCAGGCGAAGCGGTTCGGCGGGCTTTCCAGCGCTGCGCCGAGCAGGGCGAGGCCTATGATCTCGAGGTCCCGTTCATCGACGTGGCGGGCCGGGCCAAGTGGGTGCGCACCGTCGGCGAGCCGGTGCACAACACAGCGGGTCGGTTCGTCCAGGTGGTGGGCAACCTGATGGATGTGACCGACCGGCGACTCGCCGAAGAGAGCCGGGAGCAGGCCGAAGCGCAGCTGCGGCTGGCCCAGAAGATGGAGGCGGTGGGGCAGCTGGCCGCCGGGGTGGCCCATGACTTCAACAACCTGCTGTCCGTGATCCTCAGCTACGCCGACTTCCTGCTCGAGGATCTGGCTCCCGCCGATCCTGCTCGCGTGGGCCTCGAAGAGATTCAGGCGGCCGGGGAGCGGGCCGCCTCGCTGACGCGCAAGCTGCTGGCGTTCGGCGGCCGGCAGGTGTTGGAGCCCGAGGTGCTCGATCTGAACCAGGTGATGGACGACCTGGAGGGCCTGCTGAACAAGCTGCTCCAGGAAGACATCGCCATCAGGATCGAGCGCGCGCCCGAGCTGGGTCATGTCCGGGCGGACCCCAGCCAGCTGGAACAGATCATCGTCAACCTGGCGGTCAACGCCCGCGACGCCATGCCCCGCGGCGGCCGGCTCGACTTCACAACCGCCAACGTCGACTTCGACGAGCCCTACACCGAGCAAGGCAAGTCCATCCCCGCGGGCGCCTTCGTCATGCTGGCGGTCAGCGACACCGGCAGCGGCATGGAGCCGCAGGTGCGCGATCGGATATTCGAGCCCTTTTTCACTACCAAGCAGCGGGGCAAGGGCACCGGCCTCGGTCTGGCCACCGCCCACGGCATCGTCGAGCAGCTCGGGGGCCACATCTTCGTCTACAGTGAACCCGGGCGCGGCACCAGCTTCAAGATCTACCTGCCGCGCGTCGAAGAAGAGCTTACCGGGCCCAGCCGCGCCGCCGCCGAAGGGCCGAACGCGGGTACGGAGACCCTGCTGGTGGTCGAGGACGACGGGGCTGTGCGGCGATCGGTCGAGCGCATCCTCGAAGGGGCCGGCTACACCGTGTTGACCGCAAAGGACGGCCAAGACGCCCTGCGTCTGGTGCGCGAACGGAACGGCACGCTCGATCTGTTGCTGACGGACGTGGTCATGCCCGGCCTGAACGGCAAGGAGCTCGCCGCCCAGATCGAGACGCTGTGCCCGGGGATCCGAATCCTCTTCACGTCGGGCTACCCCGACGATGCCATCGTCCATCACGGTGTGCTGGAGGAGGGCCAGCGCATCATTGACAAACCGTTCTCGGCCCGTGCACTCAGACGCGCGGTGCGTCGGGTTCTGGACGAAGCATGACAGCGCAGCCGGCTCGCCGCCAAGGCCGGAGCGGAGCCAGACGGTGTCAGCCGCGAGCGAAGGCGGTCTTGTATCCGGGGCCCGGCTGCGCTACACCCGGCCCATGAGCGCCACCCCGCCCAGTCCCTTCTCGCCCGGTCGGCTCGGCCCGCTCGAGCTGCGCAACCGCGTCATCAAGACCGCCACCTTCGAGGGCATGACCCCCGACGGGCTGCCGGCCGATGCGCTGATCGAGCACCACCGCGCGGTGGCCGCCGGCGGGGTGGGCATGACCACGGTGGCCTACTGCTCGGTCGCCCGCGACGGGCTGACCTTCGCCCACCAGATGCACATGCGCCCCGAGGTGGTGCCCGGTCTCAGGCGGCTGACCGAGGCGGTCCACACCGCCGGCGCCGCCGCCTGCTTGCAGCTGGGCCACGCCGGCTACTTCGCCAACCCCGAGGCCGCCGGCTGCCGGCCGCTGGGCGCCTCGGTCAAGACCTGCCTGTTCACCCTGGCGCGCTGCCGGGCGGCCACCGCCGCCGACCTGACCCGGCTGCGCGACGACTTCGCCGCCGCCGCCCGGGCGGTGGACGAGGCCGGCTTCGACGCGGTCGAGCTGCACCTGGGCCACGGCTACCTGCTCAGCCAGTTCCTGTCGCCGTTCACCAACCGGCGGCGCGACGGCTACGGCGGCGAGCTGGCCGGGCGGCTGCGCTTCCCGCTGGAGGTGGTGGCCGCGGTGCGCGAGCGGCTCGGAGTCAAGGCGGCGCTGATCGCCAAGATCAACCTGAGCGACGGTTTCGCCGCCGGGCTGGGCCTGGACGAGGCGATCGAGGTGGCCCGGGCGCTGGAGGCGGCCGGGGTCGACGGACTGGTGCTGTCGGGCGGCTTCGTCTCCAAGACCCCCTTCTACATGCTGCGCGGCGAGCTGCCGGTGCGCGAGATGGTGCGCAACGAGTCCAAGATGCTGCGGCGCACCGGGATGCGGTTGTTCGGCCGGCTGTGCGTGCCGGAGCACGCCTACCGCGACCTGTTCTTTCTGGAGCCAGCCCGCCGGGTGCGCCGGGCGGTATCGCTGCCGCTGTCGCTGCTGGGCGGGATCCGCTCCCGGGCCCACCTGGACATGGCCATGGCCGAGGGCTTCGAGTTCGCCTCCCTGGGCCGGCCGCTGATCCTGGAGCCCGACCTGGTGCGCCGGTTCGAAAGCGGCGCGGCCGAGGTGTCGCGCTGCCAGCCCTGCAACCGCTGCGTGGCCGAGATGGAGGCCGGCGGCATCCGCTGCAGCCACCCCGAGCTGGGCCCCGGGGAGCCGCGCGCATGAGCCGGGAAGAAATCACCTTCTGCCGCATCTGCGAGCCGTTGTGCGGCCTGCGGGTGACCGTCGATGGGGGACGGGTGGTGGACGCCGCCCCCGACCCCGACCACGTGGCCAGCCGCGGTCACGCCTGTGTCAAGGGCCTGCAGCAGCACGAGATCTACAACTCGCCCGACCGGCTGCACCAGCCGTTGAAGCGCACCGGGCGAGGTTTTGCGCCCATCGCCTGGGAGCAGGCTCTGGCCGAGATCGGACGCAAGGTGCGCCGGCTGCGCGTCGACCGGGGGCCGGATTCGATCGGGCTCTACCTGGGCGCCGCCTCGGGCTTCAGCCTGATGCACCCGCTGGCCGCCCAGGGCTTCGTGGCCGGGCTGGGCTCCAAGAGCCTCTACGGCCCGGCCACCCAGGACTGCGCCAACAAGTTCTTCGTCGCCCAGCAGGTCTACGGCTTCGCCTTCACCCAGCCCTTTCCCGACATCGACCGCTGCGGCTGCCTGATCCTGGTCGGCGCCAACCCGGCCATGTCCAAGTTCAGCTTCCTCAACCTGCCCGATCCGATCGGCCGGCTGCGGGCGGTCGAGCGCCGTGGCGGCCGGGTGTTCTGGATCGATCCGCGCCGCACCGAGTCGGCCCGGGCGGTGGGCGAGCACGTGTTCATCCGTCCGGGCAGCGACGTGTTCTTCTACCTGGGCTTTTTGCAGACGCTGATCGCGGACGGCGGCGTGGACCGCCAGCGGGTGGCCCGCCACCTGGACGGCTACGAGGCGCTGGCCGCGCTGGTGCGCCCCTGGACGCCGGAGCGCTGCGCCGCGGCCACCGGCATCGCCCCCGACCGGCTGCGCGGGCTGGTCGCGGCCTACCGCCGGGCCGACGGCGCCGCCATCTACTGCTCGACCGGTGTCAACATGGGCCCGCACGGCAGCCTGGCCTTCTGGCTGCAGGAGGCCATCAACGCGGTGTCCGGCAACCTGGACCGGGCCGGCGGCAGCCTGGTCGGCCGCGGCCTGGTGGACCTGGGCCGGCTGGGCCGGCGCAGCGGGCTGCTGGCGCGCACGGCGCGCTCGCGCATCGGTCACCTGCGCTCGGTCAACGACTGCTTCCCGGGCGGCATCCTGGCCGACGAAATCCTGACCCCGGGCGCCGGGCAGCTGCGCGCCCTGTTCGTCTCCGGCGGCAATCCACTGCTGAGCATGCCCAACGCGGCCCACCTGCGCCGGGCTCTGGCCGAGCTGGAGCTGCTGGTGGTGGTCGACATCCAGCGCAACGAGACCGCCGAGCTGGCCGACTACGTGCTGCCGGCCACCAGCCCCTACGAGCGGCCCGACCTGTTGTTCCTGTTCCCGCTGCTGCTGGGCCTGCAAGCGCGGCCCTATCTGCAGGCCACCCGCGCGGTGGCCCAGCCGCCGGGCGAGGCCCGCGACGAGCTGCGCATCTACACCGATCTGGCCCGGGCTTGCGGTGTGTCGCTGCAGGGCTCGCGCCTGCTTCAGAGACTGCTCGAGCTGGGCCAGCGCTGGGGCCGTCCGGGCCATCCGCTCAGGCGGCTGGCGCCCGATGCCGAGGCGCTGTTCTCGGCGCTGCTGCTGGCGCGCGGCCAGCCGAGCTTCGGACGGCTCATCGCCCGCCATCCCCACGGCAAGCGGCTGGCCGGCCCGCGGGCCGGCGACTTTCTGGGCAAGCGGGTGCCCACCGGCAACGGCCGGGTGCAGCTGGCACCGCGGCTGCTGCTGGAAGGGGCCGCCGAGCTGGAATCGCTCTTCGCCCGCCAGTGCGAAGCCGACGGCCGGCTGCGGCTGATCACCAAACGCGCGGTGCGCACCCACAACTCCTGGACCCACAACCTGGCCGCCTGGGTGCGCGGCGAGCGCAACACCAATCACCTTTACATCCACCCGGACGACGCCGCGCGGCTGGGCCTGGCCGCGGGCGAGCCGGCCGACGTGCGCTCGGACACGGCCACGGTGCGCCTGCCGGTGCGGCTGTGCGCCGAGCTGATGCCCGGCGCGGTGGCGCTGCCCCACGGCTGGGGACACCAGCCGGCCCCCGGGCTGCGGGTGGCCAGCCGCACCCGGGGCGTCAACGTCAATTTGCTGGCGGCCGACGGAGTGGCGCACATCGAGCCGCTCAGCGGCATGTCGCAGCTGACCGCCCTGCCGGTGTCGGTGCGTCCGGCGGCCGGCCCGATCGACCCGCGCAGCTGGTCCGGCCTGCCCCCGGAGCAGGAGCGAGGACGACACCGTGGCTGAGCCGACCGCAGCGCGCTGCGACGCGGTGGTCATCGGCGCCGGCATCAGCGGGCTGTGCGCCGCCGGCCTGCTGACCGCCGCCGGGCTGCGGGTGCGGGTGTTCGAGGAGCAGCCGCGGCCGGGCGGTTACCTGCAGGGCTTTTCCCGCGGCGGGTTCACCTTCGACAGCGCCATCCACTGGGTCAACGGGCTGAACCCGGACGGGCTGGTCCACCGGGTGCTGGACGCGGTGGGCCCGGACTGGCCGCGCTGCGCGCCGTTGGAGCGCATTTGGCGCTACAAGGGCGACGGCTACGACTTCTTGCTCGAGGCCCAGCCCGACCGGCTGTGCACCGCGCTGAGCGAGGCCATGCCGGACGAGGCCGCCGGCTTCGCCCGCCTGTTCGCCGACTGCCGCCGGCTGGGCGCGCGCATGCGCAGTCTATACAGCCGCATGCGGGCGCTGGAGACCCGCGGCCCGCTGGCCAAGGCGGGCTACGGCTTGGGCATGCTCGGCTGGTACTGGCCGGTGCGCCGCCTGCTGCGATCTCCGATCGACGCCGGCCTGGCCCACTACTTCAGCGGCGATGGACCGGGCCGGGTGTTCTGCGCCGAGGAGCGGCTGGCCGCGGTGGCCGTGCCCATCGCCTGGGCCTACGCCCGAGACTACTTCGCCCCGCCGCCGGGCGGCAGCCAGAGCTGGATCCGCTGGCTGGTCGAGCGCATCCGCGATCGCGGCAGCAGCGTGGAGTGCGGCCGGCCGGTGGCCCGGGTGCTGCTCGATGCCGGCCGGGCGGCCGGGGTGGAGCTGGCCGACGGCGAGCGGGTGGCCGCGCCCTGGGTGCTGGCCTGCGGCGATCTGGATCGGCTCTACCGCCACCTGCTGCCGCCGGACGCGGTGCCGCCGGCCCTGCTCGACAAGCTCGATGGGGCCGACCTGTACTACTCCTGCATCATGCTCTACTGCGGGTTGCGCTGCCCGGCCGAGTCGCTGGGGCTGGGCCCGGAGATGGTCCGGCTGACCCGCGACGACGTCGCCCGCGACGAGCACAAGACCGGCGGGCCCGAACGCGCCGCCCTGCTGGTCCACGCCCCCTCGACCCGCGACCCGAACCTGGTGCCGCCCGGAAAGGGCAGCCTGTGCGTCCAGGTGCCGGCCTGGATCGAGGATCATCAGCGCTGGCGCACCGGTCCCGGGGACGAACGCACGGCGGCCTACCGCGAATTCAAGCAGGCCATGGCCGACGTGCTGCTCGATCGGCTGGAGAGCCAGCTGGTGCCCGGGCTGCGCGACGCGATCGAGCACATGGAGATCGCCACCCCGATCACCTTCCGCCGCTACACCGCCAACCGCGGCGGCAGCATCATGGGCGCCGAGCCCAGCGACCGCAACATCAAGGCCCGGCTGGCCGGCCACCGCACCCCGGTGCCGGGGCTGCTGCTGGCCGGCCACTGGGCCGAGTACGGCGGCGGGGTTCCGGTGTGCATCAAGTCGGCGGCCAACGCCAGCCTGCTGGTGCTGCGCCGCACCGACCGGGCCGCCTTCGCCCGGCTGCGCGCGGTGATGGACGGGCGCCAGGTGAGCTAGTCGGCGCGCTCGGCCGCGGCCGCGCCGCCGGCGGGCCGCTTCCAGTCCAGCTCGCCGTCGCGGTCCACCCGCACGCCGCTTTTGGGAAAGTCGGCGCGCGACAGCCGGCGCACCTGGCGCAGGGCGCGGCGGCGCGGATCCGGCTGCGGCACGCTCTGTTGATCGAGCGCCAGCGGGTGCAGCCGGGCGCCCACCAGCACCCCGTTGGCAGCCAGCTCGACCTCCAGGATCAGGCTGGTGCCGCCGTAGCCGCCGCGGGTGCCGAACTGCTTGTAGCCGATGAAGTTGCCCAGGCTGTAGGCGATCAGACGGCCGCGGTAGACCTCCATCGCCCGCAGCACGTGCGGCCCGTGGCCCAGCACCAGGTCGGCGCCGGCGTCCACCGCCGCCCGCGCCAGCCGGCGCACGTCGCCGCGCGCCTCGCCGTAGGCCCGCTCCAGCTTGCCCGGTACGTGGCGGTGGCGGGCGCCCTCGGCCCCGGCGTGCATCGACAGCACCACCACATCGGCCTCCCGGTCGGCCAGCCGAACCGCGGCCGTCACCTCGTCGACCGCGTTGACGTTGGGGCAGCAGGCACCCGAATGGGCCGCCACCAGCACCAGCCGCACCCCGTCGTGCTCCAGCCGGGCGACATCGCCGTAGCGCCCGGCGTGGGCGATGCCGGCCGCGTCCAGCGCGCGCATGGTCGACTGCATGCCGGCCACGCCCAGATCCATGGCGTGGTTGTTGGCGCACGAGACCACGTCGATGCCGGCCGCCCGCAGCGCGGCCGTGTAGCGGGTGGGCGTGCGGAAGGCGTAGCAGGAGCGGCTGTCGGGGCCGCACTTGGTCTGGGGCAGATCGTCGGCCAGGGTGCCTTCCAGGTTGACGAAGGCCACATCGGCCCGGCGCAGCAGCCCGGCCACCGGGGCCAACAGCCGCTCGCCGTCGCCCGGCGCCAGGCCGCTCGGGCCACGGCGCAGGTCGGTGCCCAGCATGGTGTCGCCGGCCGCGGCCAGGGTAAAGCGCTTGCCGGCCGGCCGCAGCGGCACCGCGGCCGGACCGGTCTTCACCGCCCGCAGCCTGAGCTTGGTCTCCACCGCGCCCAGCCAGTGATCGAGCTCGGCCCGCCCGGGCTGCAGCCGCTTCACCCGGCGCCAGGCCCGGTGCGCCTGCTCCAGATCGCGAGCCCGCCAGTGCGCCCAGCCCAGCTCCCACCAGGCATCCGCCCGCTCGGGCTCGGCCGCCACCGCCCGCTCGAGCGCCTGCCGCGCCTGGCTGATGCGCCCGGCGCGCAGGGCCGCGACGCCTTCGGCGTAGTCGTCGGCCCGCGCCGCGGCCTGCCAGCCGGCGGCCAGCAGCAGAGCCAGCCCGGCCGCCAGCGTCGCTGTTCTCGCGCCTGTCGACATCTCGCCTCCGCACGCCGCTCACCGCGAGGCGACCGCCATGGTGGCCGACCCCGAAGAGCCTAACGGCCGCGCTCGCCGTTTGACAAGGGTATGCCCCACCCTATGGATTGATCAACACAGCCCGATTTTCGACACCCTCAATGGATGGCGGGAGATCCCGGTTGTGCCGCATCGGCTGCGGCGCTAGCATGGAGGTCCACACACGGGGAGGGAGGAACGCCATGCGCATGCGGGGTGCGTCAGGTCGGTTGCGGGTGATCATGGCCCTGGTTTTGGTCGCGGCCGCCGCCTGCAATCCGGACGAAGACGATGGCGACGGCGAAGCACCGCCGGCGCCCGGGCCCAGCGCTTATTTCGCCCCGGACGTCGATCATCCCGAACGCTCGCTGCTGCCGCGGCCCAACCTGCTGGCCATCGACAGCAGCCGCCAGCCGGCCGGGCTGGAGCTGACCGACAGCCAGTGCGCCGCGGCCGGCTCGGCCAGCGCCCAGACCCTGGAGGCGCTCGAAGCGCTGGCCGGATTCTCCATCCACGGCGCCACCGGCATCCACGCCACCTTCGGCGCGCCGGTGGACCTGGACTCGGCCGGCGGCCGGGTGGTGCTTCTCGACCTGGGCCCCTTCGAAGCCGGCCGCGACGATCCGGCGGTGCTGGAGCCGGCCGCCGCAGCGGCCGAGCCGCTGCCGGTGGCGCTGGCCGCGGGCTGGCGCGAGGTGGCGCTGGCCGGCTGCGCGGCCGAGACCAGCGCGGTGCCCAGCCTGGAGATCCAACCCTACGACGCCGAGAGCGAGCGGCCGCTGGTGCTGGCCGGCGACCGGCGCTACGGCGTTGGCCTGCTGGCCGGCATCGCCTCAGACGCCGGCCAGCCGTTCCAGCCCTTCTACCTGTGGAACCGCATCCGGGCCGCCGACCCCATCGAGCCGGACACCGACTCGGGCCAGGCCCTGCTCGACTCGCTGGCGCTGGCCGAGCTACAACAGCTCCACCGCCCGGTGCTCGACGCACTGGACACCTCCGGCCACCCGCGCGAGGAGGTGCTGCTGGCCTGGAGCTTCCACACCCAGCCGACCACCGCTGCGCTGGCCCACATCGCCGAGCGGCTTGGCAGCTACGGGCCCGCCTTCGATTCCACCGCGGTGACCGTGCCGGCCGACAGCCTGCCGGTGCCGCCGCTGCCCGCGCCGCAGTTTTTGGCGGCCATCGGCAGCAGCTGTGCCGCCATCGGCGCCGGGCCGGACTGCCCGGGCATAGACCGGCTGATCAGCGGCCAGTTCGTCTCGCCGCGCTTCCAGAACCGCCGGCCGCTGCCGGAGCGCTACGCACCGGTTGGCGATGGGCCGGTCTTCGTGCCCGGCCGTTTCGACTCGCCGCGCAGCCCCGCGCCGCAGGGAGGCCGCGGCCAGACCGTGACCTTTCTGGCCTCGACCCCAGCCGGGGTCGAGGGCCCCTACCCGGTGGTGATCTTCGCCCATCCGCTGCCGCCGTCCGATCCGGAGCAGGCCGCCGCGGTCGACAAGCTGTCGCTGCTGGCGGTGGCCAATACCCTGGGCGCGGCCGGCATGGGCGCGGTGGCCATCGACCTGCCCCTGAGCGGCGACCGGGCCATGGCGGTGGTCGATGCGCTCACCGAGCGCCAGGTGCTCTATCCCATACTCGATGCCGATGCCCGGGTGGCGCGCGACAACCTGCGCCAGGCGGCCGTGGACCTGCTGCAGCTCGAGCGGGTGGTGGCCGGCTGCAGCGCCGCCGACTGCGGCGGCCTGGCGCCGGAACCCGGGCGGATCTTCTTCGCCGGCAGCTCGCTGGGCGCGGTGGCCGGCAGCCTGGCGCTGCCCTTTATGAAAGACGTCGAACGGGCGGTGCTCAACGCGCCGGCCGCCGGGCTGGGCGACACCCTGGCGCGCTCGCCGGTGCTGCTGGCCGAGTTGGCCCCCGCACTGTGCGCCAGCGGCGCGATCACAGCCGATTGCTGCGCCGAGCAGGCGGGCTGCAGCCCGGAGGCGCTGGCCGGGAATGCCGGGCTGGCCCGCTTCGCCACCGCGGCCCAGTGGATGCTCGATCCGGCCGATCCGGTGGCCTATGCCGGCCGGCTGGCCGCGGCGGTGGATGCCGGCGCGCTGCGCCTCATGGTCCAGCTGGTCGACGGCGACGACGTGTTCCCGCCGGCCGGCGGTCAGCTGCTGGCCGAGCTGATCGGCCTGGAGGGCGACCGGGTGCGCTCCTACGACCCGGGCGCCTGCGCCCAGGTGCCGGGCGCCGCCCACGGCATGCTGCTGGCCGACTGCGGCCCGGGCAGCCGCGACATGCAGGCCGATCTGATCGGCTTTCTGCTGCGCCCCTGAGCCGAGCCCCGGCTCAAAGCCGCCAGAATTCGCGCGCGTTGGCGCCCAGGATGCGCTCGAGCTGCTCGGGGGCCAGCCCGGCCCGGTCGAACTCGCGCCGGTAGCGATCGAGCGCCAGCAGCGGGTAGTCGCTGCCGTAGAGCAGCCGCTGGCTGCCGGCCAGCTCGCAGAACAGCGGGTAGAGCGCCGGGCGGTAGAGGTAGGGCGCGGCCGCGGTGTCGAACACGCAGTGGGCCAGCACGCCGCGCACCTCGCGCTTGAGCAGCTCGAACAGGAACAAACCGCCGCCCAGGTGGGCCAGCTGAAAGCGGGTGCGCGGATGGGCCTGGATCAACCCGTACAGCCCGCGCAGGCTCATCGGGCTCTTGCCCGGATAGGCGTGGCCGATCGGCTCGTTGGTATGCAGCAGCAGCGGCCGGTCGGCCTCGGCGCACAGCCCGGCCAGCCGGCCCACCGCCGCGGCCACTTCGGCTGCGGCCAGGTCGTCGTGGTAGACCCCGATCTCGCCCAGCCCGGCCGCACCGGCGGCCAGGGCCCGCTCGGCCTCGGCCGCCGCGCCCGGCGCCAGCGGATCCACCGCCGCCAGCGGTACCAGCCGGCCCGGATGGGCCGCTGCAGCGGCCAGGATGCAGTCGTTGTGCTCCCGGGCCCGGCCGGGGTCGCGCCAGGGAAAGGCGCAGGCCACCGCCGCGGCCACCCCGTCGGCATCCAGCCCGGCGATCAGTTGCTCGGCCGAAGCCATGCGCGCGGCCGGGTCGCCGAACAGCTCGGCGAAGCAGGGCTCGCCCTCCAGGCAGCTCTGGCGGGCGCAGACCACCTCGTCGGGGAACAGGTGGACATGGGCATCGATCACCAGCATGGTTTGTGTTGTCTACCACGACGCCGGCTGGTGGGTCCAAGGCAGATGGGTGCGGTGGGTCGAACGGCCTGCCGGGGAGGGGGAGGATGGGGAGAAAAAACAGTCAGTTGGGAACAAACCGGCCGCATCCAGCGTTGACAAGGTGCCGCGCCGAGCGCATCTTGTCGGCCGTGAAAAAACCGTGACAGGCCCCCGCTATCATCCGGGGCCGGATACGGTGGACCAGCCTGGAGCCCCCAATGCGCACCCTGATCAAAATCGCCCTGTTCCTCGTCATCGTGGCCGCCGGCGCAGCCGTGTTCATGCTGCTCAGCGCCGCGCGAGAAAAGCCGGCCCGCAAGCAGCAGCCCGAGCGGCCGACCATCGTCGCCGCCGAGCAGGCCGCGCCCAGCGATCGGCCGGTGATGGTGACCGCCATGGGCGAGGTGGTGCCGGCGCGGCAGGTCACCGTGCTGCCCGAGGTCGGCGGGCGCATCGTCTACCAGAGTTCGGAGCTGGTGCCCGGCGGGCGCTTCGCCGAGGGCGAGCTGCTGCTGCGCATCGATCCGCGCGACTACGACCTGGCCATCGAGCAGCAGAAGGCCGCGGTCAGCCAGGCCGAGCTGAAGCTGGCCCAGGAGCAGGGCCTGAAGCAGGTGGCCGAGAAGGAGTGGGAGCTGATCCGCGACCAGGTCCAGCCCACCGTGCAGGGCCGCAAGCTGGCGCTGCGCGAGATCCAGCTCAAGAACGCCCAGGTGGCGGTCGAGTCGGCCCGCAGCGCGCTGGACAAGGCCCAGCTGACCCGCTCGCGCACCGCCATCCGGGCGCCTTTCGACGCGGTGGTGGTCGAGAAGTACGTGGACCCGGGCCAGGTGGTGGGCCCGGGCACCAAGGTGGCCCTGCTGGCCGACGCCGAACGGATCTGGGTCCAGGCGGCGGCACCGGTGGAGAAGCTGATCTGGGTGCGCATCCCGGGCGTCAACTCCGATCGCGGTTCCGAGGTCAGCGTGGTGCAGCGGGCCGGGCCCAAGCTGGAGATCGAGCGGACGGGCCGGGTGATCCGGCTGCTGCCGCGGCTCGACCCCAAGGGCAAGATGGCCCGGCTGCTGATCGAGGTCGACCACCCTTGGGACGGCGGCGGCCGGCCGCTGGCCGCCCACGCCATCCGCCCGGCCGCGGTCGCGACCGGCGGCCCCTCCCCGCAGGCCGAAGGCGAGGTGCCCGCAGCGGTGGCCACCCCACCCGAGGCCCTGGCCACCGGGCTGCCGCTGTTCATCGGCGCCTGGGTGCGGCTGCACATCCGCGGGCCCGAGCTCGAGGGCGTGCTGCGGCTGCCGCGCATGGCGCTGCGCGATCGCAGCCGGGTTTGGGTCAAGAGCGACAGCGACCGGCTCGAGATCCGCGACGTGGAGCTGGTCTGGGCCCACGACGACATCGTCTACGTCTCGGGCGACCTGCGCCCGGGTGAGCAGGTGGTCACCTCGCGCATGAGCGCCCCGGTCGAGGGCATGCGCATCGAGACCAACGGCCACCGGTCGGGCCCTGGCAACGGACCGCCGGCCGACGAGCAGCCGGACGCCGCCGCTGCGGCCGAATCGGCCGGCAGCGGCCAGGAGTAGCCGGCCATGGACCGCCAGGCGCTCTACCGCGGGCCCATCTCCTGGATGGCCCGCAACCCGGTGACCGCCAACCTGCTGATGGTGGTGCTGCTGGTCGGCGGCGCCATCGCCACGCTGCAGATCCGCAAGGAGGTCTTCCCGCGCATCGAGCCCGACCGGGTCGAGATCAGCATGGTCTACCCCGGCGCCAGCCCGGAGGAGGTCGAGCAGGGCATCCTGCTGGCCATCGAGGAGGCGGTTCGGCCGCTGGACGGGGTCAAGGAGGTGGTGGCCACCGCTGCCGAGAGCATGGGCCGGGTGACCGTGGAGCTGCACCGCGGCGCCAACAAGGAAAAGGCTCTGTCCGATGTCAAAAACGCCATCGACCGCATCACCTCGTTCCCGGAAGAAGCCGAGCGGCCCATCGTCAACCTGCCCGCCTGGCGGGCCGAGGCCATCTGGCTGGTGCTCTACGGTGACCAGCCCGATCAGGTGCTGCACGCGCTGGCCGAGCGGGTACGCGACGAGATGCTGGCTCAGGACGACATCACCTACGTCGAGACCTTCGGCTTGCCCCCGCTGGAGATGGAGATCGAGGTCGGCCAGCAGACCCTGCGCCGCTACGGCCTGACCCTGCCCCAGATCGCCCAAACGGTGCGCCGCACCGCGCTGGAGCTGCCGGCCGGCGGGGTCAAGACCAAGGGCGGCGAGTGGCTGCTGCGCACCGCCGAGCGGCGCGACCTGGCCGAGGAGTTCGCCACCGTGCCGGTGGTGGCCGGCGCCGGCGGCCAGCCCATCGAGCTGGGCGACATCGCCCGCATCAACGATACCTTCGCCGAGACCGACATGTGGGCCGCTTTCGAGGGCAAGCCGGCGGTGGTGGTCGAGGCCTATAGCGTGGGCGACGAGTCGCCGACCGAAGTGGCCCGGGCGGTCAAGCAGTATGCCGCCGACCTGAAGTCGTCGCTGCCGCCTGGCGTACAGGCGACCACGTTCAGGGACCGCTCCAAGATGTACGAGGAGCGGCTCGACCTGCTGTTGCGCAACGCGGCCATCGGCCTGGCGCTGGTGCTGGTCATCCTGGGGGTGTTTCTGGAACCGCGGCTGGCCTTCTGGGTCACCATGGGCATTCCCATCTCCTTTCTGGGCTCCATGGTGCTGCTGCCCTGGCTGGACGTGTCGATCAACATGATCTCGCTGTTCGGCTTCATCGTCACCCTGGGCATGGTGGTCGACGACGCCATCGTGGTGGGCGAGAACGCCTTTCGCTTCAGGCGCGAGGGCTACGGCCCGCTGAAGGCCGCCGTCATGGGCGCCCGCCAGGTGGCCACTCCGGTGTTCTTCTCCATCGCCACCAGCATCGCCGCCTTCTCGCCGCTGCTGTTCGTACCCGGCATACGCGGCAAGTTCATGCTGGCCATCCCGGTGGTGGTCATCCTGGTGCTGGCCATGTCGCTGGTCGAGTCCTTCTTCATCCTGCCGGCCCACCTGGCCCACGTGCGGGCCAAGGGCGAGGGCCAGCGCGGGCTGCTGGGCCGGTCGCAGGCCCGGGTCAGCCGTGGGGTGGAGCGTTTCATTCAGAAGGTCTACCTGCCGCTGGTCGGCGGGGCGGTGCGTCAATGGTGGCTGACACTGGCGGTGGCCCTGGGGCTGCTGGCGGCCAGCTGGGGTCTGATCGCCGGCGGCGTGGTCAAGACGGTCGACTTCCCCAAGGAGGAGTCGGACTGGGTGGTGGCCGAGGCCCGCTTCCCCTACGGCACCGCGGTGCAGGAGACCGAGGCGGCCATGGATCGCATCATCCGGGCGGCCCGGCGGGTGATCGAGGCCAACGGCGGTGAGCGCATCAGCGAGGGCATCTTTTCCATGATCGGGGTGTCGTTCATGGGCCACGGCGGCCGCCGGGCCGGCGGCCACGTCACCTCGCTGATCGTAATGCTGGTGCCCAGCGACGAGCGCGGTATCTCCTCCTGGGACTTCGTCTCCGAATGGCGCGAGGCGATCGGCGACATTCCGGGCCTGGAGGCGATGAGCTTCGACTCATCGACCGGTCGCTCGTCCAAGCCGATCGACATGCGCATCACCCACCGCCAGATCCCGGTGCTGGAGGAAGCGGCCCGCGAGCTGGCGGGAAAGCTGGCCAGCTTCGAGGGGCTCAAAGACATCGACAACGGCATCGAGCTGGGCAAGCCGCAGCTCGACTTCACCATGACCGCGGCCGGCACCAAGGCCGGGCTGACCCCGGCCGACCTGGCCGCCCAGGTGCGCGCCGCCTTCTACGGCGCCGAGGCGCTGCGCCAGCAGCGCGGCCGGCACGAGATCCGGGTCATGGTGCGCCTGCCCGAACCCGAGCGCGAGACCTTGGCCAGCGTGGAGAACATGATCGTGCGCACTCCGGCCGGCGGCGAGATGCCGCTGCGCGAAGCGGCCCACGTGGACTACGGCCGGGCCTACACCTCGATCCGCCGGGTCGACGGCAAGCGGGTCATTCGGGTGCAAGCCGACGTGGACGACGAAGTGGCCAACGCCCAGGAGGTGATGGGGGCCGTCTACGGCGGCATCATGCCCGAGCTGCAGCAGAAGTACCCCGGCCTGTCCTTCGGCTCGGCCGGCCGCCAGCGCGACTGGCAGGACTTCCAGTCGTTCTTGTTCACCGCGCTGGGCGTGGCCCTGCTGGTCATGTTCGCCCTGGTTGCGGTGCCGCTGAACTCGTTCTTACAACCATTGTTCGTGGTCATGATCCCGGCCATCCTGTTCGGCATGGTGGGCGCCATCCTGGGCCATCTGTTGATGGACATGCCGCTGTCGATGATCTCGTGGATGGGCATGCTTGCGCTGGCCGGGGTGGTGGTCAACGACTCGCTGGTGCTGGTGGCCGCGGCCAACCGCATCCGCAACGAGGAAGGGCTGGGCCCGCGCGCGGCGGCCCGGGCGGCGGCCGGCCAGCGCTTCCGGCCGGTGGTGCTGACCTCGCTGACCACCTTCGGCGGGCTGGCGCCGATGATCTTCGAGACCTCGGTGCAGGCCCGGGTGCTGATCCCGATGGCGGTCTCGCTGGGCTTCGGGATTCTGTTCGCCACCCTGATCACGCTGCTGCTGGTGCCCAGCGCCTTCGTCATGATCGAGCAGGTGCGCGGTGGGTTCAAGCGGCTGTGGTTCTGGCTGTTCCCGATCGCCGAGACCGAGGCCGGCCCGGACGCGGCCGGCCGCGATTCCGAAAAGAACTCGCAGGAGGCGTCATGACCAGACCGTTCCTGCTGCTGGGGGCGCTGCTGGCGGCCGCCGGGGCGCCGGCCACCGCATCCGAGCAGCAGCGCGCGCTGACGCTGGGCCGGGCGCTGGAGCTGGCCGAGCAGCGCAACCCGGGGCTGGAGGTGGCCCGGGCCGACATCGCCCGGGCGCGGGCCGACCTGAAGTACAGCTGGGCGCTGCTGCTGCCCACCGCCAGCGGCTCGCTGACGTTCACCCACAACGACCACCCCGACCGGGCCGAACTCGGTCCGGGTCAGAGCATCGTGGTGCGGCGCCAGGACGACCTGCGCGGCAACCTGAGCGTCAACCTGCCGCTGATCAGCGCCCGCGGCTGGTTGGGCGTCCACGCCGCCCGGTTGGGTCCGGAGCTGAGCCGGCTGAGCCGCGAAAACCTGTTGCAGGTCACCCTGCTGACCGTGGCCCAGACATACTTCGCCGCCCTGTCGGCGCGCAAGCTGATCCAGGTGCACGAGACACAGATCGAGGCCATAGAGCGCCATCGAGCCGTGGCCGAGCTGCGCCACCGCACCGGCACCGGCAAGCGCATCGACGTGGTGCGGGCGCGGACCGAGCTGCTGACCAGCCGCGAAAACCTGATCGCCGCGCGCACCGCCTACGACAAGGCCCGCGACAGCCTGGCGGCGCTGATCGGCGTCCAGGGCCTGCCCGTGCCGCAGCCCGTCGCCGCCCCGGCCCCACCCGAGGCCGAGTCCGGGGCGCTGGTCGCCCGCGCGCTCGAACAGCGCGAAGACGTGCGCCTGCGCCGCATGCGCGTGGAGCTGGCCGACCGCCAGCTGCTGAGTTCCTGGATGACCTTCGTGCCCAGCCTGAACTTCACCTGGCAGCTCAACCAGCAGATCACCGATCCCAGCGCACTGTCCGACGAGGACCAATCGCGCTGGTTCTACGGGTTGACGCTGAACGTGCCGCTCTACGATCACACCCGCTACGCCGAGCTGGATCAGATGCGCGCCGAGCTGGCCCGGGCCGAGGCCGAGGCGACCGATGCCGAGGTGCAGGCCGCGCTCGAGGTGCGCCAGGCGCGGCGGAGCTGGCAGGAGAGCGAAGCGCTGGCGGCCACCGCCGCCGAGAAGGCTACGCTGGCGGCCGAGTCGCTGAAACTGGCCGAGCTGGCCTATGCCAACGGCACCGGCGACTCGCTGTCGGTCACCGATGCCCGGCGCACCGAGCGCCAATCTCAGATCCAGCTGACCGCCGCCCGCTTCGACGCCCAGCTGGCGCTGCTGCAGCTGCTGCGGGCCACCGGCCGCGACATGCGGCAGCTGGACGACCCGGCCGCCGGCCCCTGATCCGGGACGCTGCGGCCAGCCGCGCTCAGCGCATCACTTCCACTGGCCGTCGGTGACGGTGGCGTAGCGGGCGGTCTCTTCGGGTCCCCCCTCATAGACCTTGGACACCGGAATGCCGTGCCCCTCGAGCCGCTCGACCAGGTGCCGCTGGACCTCTTCGGCGCCCGGGCCGCGGGTGGCGATGCACACCGTCTGACCTCCCTCGGGGCTTTCGCCCTCGAATACGGTGCAGCCCTCCCACTCCGGCTTGGGCGTCAAGTGGGCCAGCAAGGCCAGGATGAGGTTGCGCGGTGGGGTTCCGGGAAAGGCCTGTCGCCCACCCTCCCCGTCGTAGACGAAGCTGTAGACATCTTCGGCCATGGTTCCCCTCCGGAGTTGCCTTCCAGTGCCAGGCGCTCGACCGGGCCTCGGCTCATTGCATGCCGCAGCCTTGGCAACCGCCCTCGGCGCACTCCGGCCCGGCGCGCAGCGCGGCCAGCTCCTGCTCGGTCGCCTCGCGCACCTCGGCCACGGTCACGTCGAAGTGCAGCCGCTCGCCCGCCAACGGATGGTTGAAATCGGCGATGACGTCTTCTCCCTCGGTGCCGGCAACGCGCACCGCGATCGGGCCCTGGGGACCCTGACCCTGAAAGACCATGCCCTTTTCGATGTCGACGCCCTCGGGGAAGTTGGCGCGCGGGATGCGGCGGATCAACTCCTCCTGGTGCGGGCCGTAGCCGTCGTCGGCCTCGACGGTCAGCTTGGTCGACGCCCCCTGCTCCATGCCCGACAACTGCCGCTCCAGGCCGGGGATCAGCTGTCCGCAACCGTACAAAAACCCCAGCGGTTTTCCCGGCTCGGACTGATCGACCACATCACCCGAATCGAGCGACAGCTTGTAGTCGATGGCGACGAATGCGTTGTCAGCTACCTTCATGCAGGCTCCCTTCAAAAAAAACCGCGTCGCCACCCGCACCACGCGGACGACTCCACGGCGTCGCGGTCCTCCCAACCTTAGTGTCCAAAGTGTCCCCCGTCAACCGCCCTGCCGGACTCGCGGCATTTCCCCGAATCCAATTTCTTTCCGCTGGCTTTTCGATGGGCTACGGGCCTCTTGTCTCGATGGGCAGCCAGATGTTCTACTGGCGAGATGTCGATCCCCGGCCCGCTGCTGACGATTGGCCGTTTGCCCCGCGTCGGCCACCGGCTGGCGCTGGCCGCCAGCCTGATCCTGATCGCCGCCAGCACCCTGTTCAAGACCCGGGGCAACGACATCTGGTGGCATATCCGCACCGGCCAGTGGATCTGGGAGCACGGAGCGCTGCCGGCCAGCGATCCCTTCTCGCACACCTTTCAGGGCGCTCCCTGGCACAATGTCGACTGGCTCGCCCAGTTGCTGTTTTTCGGCCTGCACCGGCTCGGCGGTATCGAGGCCGTGGTCTGGGCCAAGTCGCTGGTGGTGCTGACGACGCTGGCGCTGCTGGCCGGTTGGCTGGGCCTGTGGCGGCCGGCACCGCCACTGGGCCGGCCGGATACGGGCGACCGGATCGCACTGGGGCCGGCGCTGCTGGTGCTGTGTCTGGCCGCGGTGGCCATGCACTTCAGGCTGGTGCTCAAGCCGGCCCTGTTCTCGCTGCTGGCCTTCACCGCGCTGTTCGGGCTGCTGCGCAGTGTCCGCGATCGGGGCCAGTGGATGCGCCTGTTGTTGATCCCGCCGCTGGTGCTGCTGTGGGCCAACCTCCACCGCGGCGCACCGCTGGCGCTGGCGCTGCTGGCCGCCGCCATCGCGGCCAGCGGCCTGCAGCGGCGCCGGCGCGGGCTGTTGCTGCCGCTGGGGCTCGTCGGCCTGGCCTCCGCCGGGGCCCTGCTGATCAACCCCAGCGGCAGCTACATCGTCACCAGCGTGTTGCGCGAGTCGGTCACCCAGGTGCAGTCGACCGCGGACTGGAGCCCGTTGGCGCTCGATCTGCCCTGGCTGTCGATCCCGGTCTTTCTGGGCCTGGCGGCTGCCTGGGCCGCCGGCTGGGCCATCCGCCGCCGGCGGCTGGACTTCACCACCCTGGTGGTGCTCGGCTGCACGCTGCTGGCCTTCAAGGCGGTGCGTTTCATCCCTTACGCGGCCATCGCCATGGTCCCCGGTCTGATCGCCGACGCCAGCAACCTGTCGCGCCGCATCGCCCACCGGCTGGCCGGCCACATCCGGCCGGCGGTCTGGCAGGCCTTGCTCGGCGCCATCGGCTGGGCGGCGCTGATCCAGGCCAGCCTGATCAGCTATCCGCCGGGGGTGCGCGGCCCGGGCATGGCCCGCTGGTTGCTGCCGGTCGATGCGGCCGCGTTCATCGCCGCCCGGCCACCTCCCGGCAAGATGTGGAACCCGCTCGATTTCGGCGGCTACCTGCTGTTTCGGCTGGCGCCGGAGATCCCGGTGTTCGTCGACGGCCGCTCCGACGCCGTCTATCCGCGGCCGTTCTTCTTCGAGACGCTCGCGGCCGGACGCAGTTATCCGGTGCTGGCGCGGCAGCTCGATCGCCACGCCATCGGCTTCGCCGTGCTCGATGCGCGCCCACAGCGGCGCGCCGGCTTGCGTCCCCTGTTCCGCGACCCGAATTGGGTACTGGTCTACTGGGACGACCTGTGCGCCATCATGGTGCGCCGCACGCCGGCCGCCGGTGCCTACCTGGACCGCTTCGGCTACGCGCAGCTGCGCGTCGGCTCGGCCCTGCCCCGGCTGTTGAACTGGTCGGCCGCGCCCGGACGGGCGGCGCTGGCCCGCGACATCCTGGCCAACCTGCAGCGGGCGCCGCGCTCGATCTGGGCCCGCGTCCTGACCATGCTGCTGTTTCGGGCCCAGGGCCGGGTGGCGGCCGAGCGCGAGCAGCGCCGGATCATCGACGCCCTGGCCGCCGAGCACGGTCTGGAGATCGACCTGCCCTGAGCCGGCAAACGTCCCCGGCCCATACGCGGAGCGGGTCCGGGACAGGCCCCTTAAAAACGCTTACAAGCCAATTTGAGGCCCGATGTTCCCGATGGGGCCTGCATGTTGAAGGTGCGGACCGCAGACCGCGACGGGTGGACTCGGCGCGGCCCCGGGCATAGAATGTTGCCGTCAATTCAGGCCCGGGAGGTGTGATCGTGCTTCGCTGTGTCGCCGTGCTGGTCTCCGCACTCCTGTTGGCCAGCGGTTTGGGCCGGGCGGCCGAGCCGGAGCCCATCCGCTCGGCGTTCGACTACCTGCGCCGCGAGGGCTGGGTGCGCTTTCCGCAGCACCGGCCCGCACCGCGGCCGGCACCAGCACCGCTCGATGCCGAGGTGGGCGACAGCCGCGAGTTCTGGTCATGGGACCTGAGCCAGATGCCGCCACGCGACGTACTGGTGCCGAGCACCTGCCGGGCCAAGGGGGAGCACGTCTACGTGTTCGTGGCCGACGACCAGTGGGGCGACACCGTCGATCAGCGAGCGGTGGACGCGGTGCTGGCGGCACTCGAATCGAGCACGCCGGCCGGCTCCATCGATCCCGGACGCGGCATCCTGCCCAATGTGATCGAGGTCTTCGGCTCCATCCCCGACGCTCTGGACGGCGACCCGCGCCTGGTCGTGCTGCTCGTGGAGCTCCAGGACTACGGCGGATCGCAGTTCGACGGTTACTTCAACCCCTACAACCAGTACCCCGACGAGCAGACCATGGCCGAGTACGGCTACCACTCCAACGAGTGCGAGATGATCACGGTCAACTCGGCCATCCGCCCGCCGGCCTCGGAGATGACCCTGTCGATCTTCGCCCACGAACTCGAGCACCTGATCCACTGGGGCGGCGATCCCGAGGAGGTGGCCTGGGTGGACGAGTCCTGTGCCGAGGCGGCCATGGTGCTGTGCGGCTACCTGACCGACATCGCCTGGTTGGAAGATTACCTGGCCCGGCCGCAGGAGCCGCTGTTCGCCAGCGACCACGTGCACTACGGCGCCTGCATGCTGTTCGGCAGCTACCTCTACGAGCGCTTCGGCGCCGGGTTCATCACCGCGCTGGTGGCCGATCCGGGCACGGGCGCGGCCGGCTTGGCCGCCCCGCTGCAAGCTGCCGGTGTCGCCGGCGGCATGGAGGCACTGATGCTCGACTGGGCCACGGCCACCGCGGGTGACGCCCTCGGGGCTGCGGCACCGCGCTTCAGCCATCCATTGCTCGAGCTGGACCTGCCGGCGCTGGCCCACCGCATCGACGCCTACCCGCAACCGGACATCGGCGGCAGCCTGCCGGAGAGCGGCGCGGCCTACGTCCGGCTGATCGCTCCGGCCGCCGGCGACCTGCAGCTGTCCGTCGCCTCCGCGCCGGCCGGACGCCTGCTGTGGCGGGTGTTGCTCGACGACGGCGACGGGGTCGAGGTGCTCGATGCCACCCCGGACGGCCTGCGCCTGCTATTCGCCGGCCGGCCCGACGCCAGCGCCATCCTGGTGCTGTTGGCTTACGGCGGCCCGGCCGACTACACGCTGGAGGTCGAGGTGGTGGCCGGCGATGCGGATGGCGGCCCGGACGGCGGGATGGACGGCGGAGCGGACGGCGCCGCCGACGGGGGCGGCGACCCGGATCCGGCGGCGGATGCCGATCCGCCCGACGGCGGCCAGCCCACCGGCGACGCCGGAGACGCGCCCGGCGGGTCGGGCTCCGGCTGCGGCTGTAGCGGACCTGCCGCCCCGGGCGCCGGCGGCGGCGGTCTGCCGGCCTTCTTGCTGCTCGCCGGGCTGCTGCTCGGCCGCCGGCGCTGAGCCGCGGCCACCGCCGACCATCCTCCGCCCCCTATCCGCACGTCCCCTCCGTCCCCTCCCGTCCCCTCCGTCCCTCGTCCCCCTCGTCCCCTCCGTCCCCCCTCTCCGCCCAGGCTCCGCCTTCTCCATCCCTTCTTCGCGTTCCTTATTCGGGGGTGTCCGGTTTCCGGACACCCCGCTGGTTGGCGGGCAGCGGTCCGGCCGTGGCTGTCGGTGCTGTTTCTATCGCCGTGGTGGGCAGTTGGCCGCTGTGGGGGCGGGCGGGGTTCGGTGCGGTACGGTTCTTGCTGTGCATGGGGCCGGGTTGGCTTGTATGGTGAACACGGAACCCGGAGAGAACGCGATGCGCAGCGCGGCGGAAGGAACGGATCGGATCGACGGAGCCCTGCAGCGGGTGTTCGGCCACCGCAGCCTGCGGCCGGGCCAGGCCGAAATCCTGGAGGCGATCATGGGCGGCCGCGATTGCATCGGCGTGCTGCCCACCGGCGGCGGCAAGTCGCTGTGCTATCAGCTACCGGCGGTGATGCGCGACGGGTTGACGCTGGTGATCTCGCCGCTGATCGCGCTGATGAAGGATCAGGTCGACGCCCTCAGCGCCCGCGGTGTAGCGGCCGCCTGCATCAACTCGGCGCTGGGCTGGCCCGAGATGCGAAAGCGGCTGGACCGGCTGCGCGCCGGCGGCTACCGGCTGGTCTACGTCGCCCCGGAGCGCTTTCGCGACGAACGCTTCCAGCGGGCGCTGGCCCGCTGCCGGGTTGGGCTGGTGGCGGTCGACGAGGCCCACTGCATCAGCGCCTGGGGCCACGACTTCCGGCCCGACTACCTGCAGATCCAGCCCATGCTGGTGCGGCTGGGCCATCCCCAGGTGCTGGCGCTGACCGCCACCGCCACGCCGCAGGTGCGCGCCGATCTGCTCGATCAGCTGGGCCTCGGCCAGGCGCCGCGGCGCCCGCCGGCGCTGGTGGTGGCCGGCTTCGCCCGGCCCAACCTGACCCTGGCGGTGCGCCGGGTGGCCGACCACGCCACCAAGCTGCGCCGGCTGCGCGCCATCCTGGCCGACCACCCCACCGGCATCGTATACTGCGCCACCCGGGGCATGGTGGAGAAGGTGGCCCGCCGGCTGCGGCGGGCCGGGGTGGCCTGCGCCGCCTACCACGGCGGCCTGGACGACGGTGCCCGCAGCGCCACCCAGGAGCGCTTCGGCCGCGGCCAGCTCGACGTGGTGGTGGCCACCAACGCCTTCGGCATGGGCATCGATCGGGCCGACCTGCGCTGCGTGGTTCACTGGGACGTGCCCGGTTCGCTGGAAGCATACTACCAGGAGGCCGGCCGGGCCGGCCGCGACGGGGAGCCGGCGCGCTGCGAGCTGCTGTTCAACTACGCCGATGTCCACACCCAGGAGTACTTCATCCGCGGCGACAACGCCGCCGCCGACCGGACCAAGCTGCGTACCCTGCTGCGCTACGTCGACTTCCGCGGCTGCCGCCACCGCTTCGTGCTGCGCCACTTCGGCGAGACCAGCGCCGGCGAACAGCCGCTCTGCGGCGCCTGCGACAACTGCCTGCGCCGCAGCGGCGACGACGACCGGCCGCGGCGCAGCCCCACCGCGCGCGAGCGCGATCAAATCCTGGCGCTGCTGCAAGGCGCGGCCGAACTCGGCGGCCGCTTCGGCCGCGCCCGGCTGGCCCAGACCCTGGCCGGCTCGCGCGATCGCGGCCTGCTGCAAGCCCGGCTGGACCGAGCGCGCTGCTATGGGGTGCTGGCCGGCGTCGGGCTGAAGCGGCTGCGGGCGCTGATCGACGAGCTCGAGGCCGAGGGCTGCCTGGAGTCGCGTGGCGAGGAGTACCCCACCCTGTTTCTGGCCGCCGCCGGCGCCGCGGTGCTGCGCGGCGAGGCCGAA
>CAYVQE010000091.1:0-25662 GCA_964454005.1 uncultured Myxococcales bacterium | reverse complement strand
CGCGGCGCGGCCTGCGGCGCTGCCGCCGGCGGCCGGCCGCGCAACACCCCGCCTACCCCCGGCAGGCACTGTTCGCCGGCCAGCACCAGCTCCAGCGCGGCCGGTGCCGCGGGCGGGTCGAGCACCCGAGCCGACTCGATGCGGCAGGCCCCGCCCTCGATCCAGCTGGGCACGAAGTCGGCCGGTGCCGCCACTCCGGGCAGGCGGAAGCGCAGCCGGAAGCGGCCGGAATCGTAGTCCAGGCTCTCGAGGTGGGCGGCCTCGGCCGGCAGCGGCTGCGGCAGGCGGGGCGCCAGCGCCGCCAGTCGGTCGGCCCAGGGCGAGGGCTGCGGCTGCTCGCCGGTGGTCAGCTCGATCTGCGGCCGCGCCCGGCCGCTGACGCAGGAGCGCTTGCAGGCCAGCCAGCTGACCTCGGCGGCGATGGTGGTGCGGCCTTCGGGCGGTGGAGCGTAGACCATGGCCGCTGCCGGCACCAGCAGCTCGCCGCTGTAGCCGAAGCTCATCAGCGCGGGCGTGTCGGCATCGAACACCTGCGGCAGGGGAAAGCGCGGCTCGAGCACCTTGGTGTGATCCTCGTCGCTGATGAAACGCACCCGGGTCGGCTTGCCGGTGTTGCCGGGATAGGTCCAGTAGACGTGCCAGCCGGCGGCCAGCTCCAGCCGCAGCGCCACGTGGAATTCGACGCCCAACCCGGCCCGGTCCACGTCGGCCACCAGGCTGGCGCGCACCGGCCGGTCGTCGTCCAGCCCGGGTTCTGCGGTGGCAGCGTCCGGCGCCGCTTCTTCCGCGGCCCGGGCGGCCGGGCCGGCCAGCAGCAGGCCGGCCAGCCCGAACAGCCCGAACAGCCCGAGCAGGCCGATCAGGGTCGCCGGCGGCTGGCGGCGGCTGCGGTTCACGGTCGGCTCGAGTTGGCGGGCGGATCGCATGGGCGGGCTCTCCCGATGGTCTTTCTCGGCAATCCGGCAGCAGCGGCCGGAACGGCCACAGCTTGCCACGCCGGCTCGGCCGGCACAACAACTGGCCGGTCTTTCCCGCGGAACTCCGGCCCGGCGGTGGCCGCCGCCGGCTGAGGCCATAGCGACCTCTCCGGCAACCCACCAGAAAAACGTAAAAATAGCCCTGTTTTTCATAAATTCAACTCAAACCGCACTTTGTTTTTGTAAAATCAAATCTTGACATGCATAAAGTGAAAGTGTATGTTCATTTTGTGGTTCATTTTGCAGCTGGAGAGGCCATGCAGACCGCGGATCGCCGAGACTGGCTGGACTATCTGGACGACGAGGATCGGATGTTCGTCAAGCGGTTGGTGCTGGCCTCGGGCTCGCTGAAGCGGGTGGCCCGCGAGTACGGGGTCAGCTACCCCACGGTGCGCGCCCGGCTGGATCGGTTGATCGCCAAGATCGAGGTCGTCGACCAGCAGCGCATCGAGGACGAGTTCGAGCGCCTGCTGCGCATCAAGCTGGCCGAGGGCAAGCTGGACGCCGGCACCATGCGCGCGCTGCTCGAAGCCCATCGCCGGGGAGGTCGGTCATGAGAGCTGTAGCGTGGATTGCGTCTCTGCTGTTGCTCGTTGCGGCGCCGGCGGCGGCTGCCGGTGCCGAGGTGCTCCAGCGCTTCGCCACGCCCCAGCCGGTGGTCAACAGCAGCGCACAGCCCTTGCGGGCCGAGCTGCTGACCGTCGACCGGCCCGGGGTGGACGAGTCGCGCTGGGCGCTGCGCGGCCGGGTGCGCTGCGCCGGTGTGCAGGGCCGGGGCTTTTTGGAGATGTGGAGCGACCTGGGCGAGAACGGCCGGTTCTTCTCGCGCACCCTGGGCCGCAGCGGGCCGGCCGCCGCGTTGAGCGGCGATCAGGACTGGCGTCCCTTTTTGTTGCCCTTCCAGTCGGAGCCGGACGGCCCGCGGCCCGAATCGCTCGAGCTGGGGGTGGTGCTGCCCGGGCCGGGCAAGGTCTGGCTAGACGAGGTGGAGCTGGTGCAGTACGGCCCCGGCGACGATCCGCTGGACGACGGTGCGGCCGTGGCCGGCCGCTGGCTGTCGCCGCGCCAGGGCGGCTGGGTGGGCGCGCTGGGCGGGATCGCCTTCGGCCTGATCGGCGCCCTGGTCGGGGTGCTGGCCGCCCTGGGCCGGGCCCGCCGCCTGGCGCTGGGGTTGTTGGGCGCGCTGTTGGTCTGCGGTCTGGCCGCCGGCACCGTCGGCGGCCTGGCCCTGGTGCGCGATCAGTCGTGGCCGGTGGCCTTTCCCTTCCTGCTGCTGGCCGCGGTCGGCACGTTCGTGCCGCTGGTGGCGCTGCCGGGCGTACGCCGGCGGTACCGGCAGATCGAGATCCGCCGCATGCAGGCGCTGGACACCGGTTGATTCGAAGCTTTCGGGGGAGCCGCGACTCATTCCTCGGAGGTGACGGCGGTCAGGTCGGGCGTGGGCGGTGCGAAGGCGGCCAGCTCGACCTCGTAGTCGGGCACCAGGCCGCCGAGCTGCTCGACCAGTGCCGGGGCCATGGTCTTGATCTCTTCGAGATAAGCATCGAACTTCTGGGCCATGTTCTGCGGCATGTCCTCGGTGTAGGACATGTAGAAGATGAACTCGTCCAGCGCCCGGTAGAAGTCGTCGAGCTTTTGAATCACGTCCGGCGGGAACAGGATCAGCAGTTCGGCCTTGATGTCGTAGAAGCGGCTGGCCACCGCCCGCAGCAGCGGCTGGCGCACCCGATCGCGCGACCAGAGCTGGAACAGCAGCTCGCGCCGGAAGTCCAGGTCGAACACGATGCGATCGATCTCGCGGATCAACAGTACCGCCAGCCGCTGGCCCTTCTCCTGATCGTCGAGCCAGGTCTTGTCCGCGATGCGCTTGCCCCTGGGCTTCATATCGGCTCCAGCTGGCGCAGGGCGATGTAGAGCCCGGCTGGCAGGTAGAACAGGAAGGCGGCGTCGCCGAAGGCCACCACGTCACCGTCGCTCAGCAGCGCGTTGCGGTAGGGCAGCAGCTGGCGGCCGTTGACGAACGAGCCGTTGGTCGACTCCTGGTCCTGGATGGTGGGTCGGCCGGAGCGCGGCTCGGGGCTGTAGATGGCGTGGCGCGACGAGACCGTCTCGTCGGCCAGCACCAGGTCGTTGTCCTCGGAGCGCCCGAGCGACACCTGGCCCAGGCGGTTGGGCCGGCGCGGCCGCAGGTCGAGCACCTTGGACTGGTGGTGCAGACCCCGGCCGCCCGACAGCACCATGCGGATCTCGTCGTCCAGCATGCGGGTGGGCGCTGACTGGAAGGCCTGACCCAGCGCGGGCGCGGCGGTCACCAGCACCGGGGTGGTCACCTGGCGGCAGAAGGCCGCGCAGGCCAGCTGCTGGGCGGCTTCCACGTAGTCCTGCACGATGGGCTCGATCATCGGATGCGCTCTCCCGACGGCCGGTTCACTCGTTTCAGGATAGCCGGAAAACGACCCGGCGCCAAATCGAGGCCGGAGCCGACCGCCGCCGGTGGGTCAATCGTTGAGCATTTGCTGCAGGCTGGCGGCCCGTTGTTCGGCCTGGCTGCGCTGGCGAGAATCGTCACAGCGCTCGGAGCAGCTGCGCCAGGCCGCGATGGCCTGGCGGGTGAAGCCGACCCGCTCGTAAGTGCGCGCCAACAGATCGCAGATCCGCTTGTCGGGTTCCAGCCGCGCGGCCCATTCCAGGTTGCCCAACGCCTGGTAGCGTTGATCGGCCTGGAGCTGCAACCGCGCCAGCCGATAGCGCAGCGCCGGCAGGAACGGTGCCACCTCCACCGCGTCCAGCAGGGCCTGGCGCACGGCCGCCCGATCACCGGTCTCGCCGGCCGCGGCGGCGGTCCGCAGCAGCGTGGCCAGCTGCCGGGACAAGGCGAGCCGGCTCGGTGGTCGTGGTCTTTCGGTCAGGCAGTTGGCCAGCACCTGGCGCAGCTCGGCCAGGCGGATCGGTTTCTCCAGGTAGGCGTTGGCCCCGTGGGTCAGCTTGACCTGATCGCGTACCTGGCGGCCGCGGTGCACCGCGCTGATCATGATGACCGGCAGCTGCTGCGTGGTCGCCGATCGCTTGAGCAGGTGACACAGATCGAAGCCGTGCAGGCAGGGCAGCATGGCGTCGAGCACGAAGGCATGGGGCAGTTCCGCGCGCAGCTGCCGGGCGGCGACCCGGCCGTCATCGGCCGTGGCCACGCCGTAGCCCTCGTGTTCCAGAAACCGCGCCAGCATGCGCTGGATGGCGGGGTCGTCCTCGACCACCAGCACCTGGATCGGACCGCTTTCCGACCGGTCGTCGCCTCCAGCGGATGGCGCAGCGACCAGGTCCACCACGGGCGGCTCGGCGAAGGCCGCCGGGCTGGGGGCGGCCACCGCTGGAATGGGCGGACCGACCAGCTCCAGTCGGGCGTCGCCGTCGCTCGCTGCTCGGCGCACCCCGGCGCCCGCAGCCAGCGCGCGCAGGGGCCCAGCCAGGGCGCCGTACTCGATGATGTGGGCCCCGGTCGCCAGGGCCAGCTCGCCGCTGACAGCCGGGTCATAGGGCCGCTCGACCGCCACCTCGAGCACGCCGTCTTGCTGGCGCAGCGGCAACGCAGGCAACAGGCTGCACAGCGCGGCCGGCACCGACCCGGCGGCCGAGGCCGCCGGCCGGCTGCGGCCGAGCACCACGTACGGGTGGCCTTGCTGGTGGGCCAGTTGCCGGGCCAGCTCGTCCTCGCCGGCCAGGCCCAGCTCGAGGCAGGCCGAGGCCAACCGCTGGCCGCTGCGTTGCTGCAGCTGCAGCGCCGCCTGCAGCCCGGCCTCGTCGATCAATTTGGCCCGCAGCAGCAGCCGTCCGATCGATGGCGCCATGGGCACCTCCTCTTGCGAACCATCGGCCCGGCCGCCTCCCACTTGAACGTCGCGTAGTAAACGAATTCCCGCGGCGAATTCGGCTTAACCAACGAGGCCGGGCCCCGCGGGCCCGGCCTCGATTGCTCAAATCAGAAAAGAACTCAGGCGCGCGTGACGTTGCGCGCCTGCAAGCCCTTGGGGCCTTCGGTGGCCTCGAAGTTGACCGCCTCCCCCTCTTCGAGCGACTTGTAGCCCTCCTCCTGGATGGCGGAGAAGTGCACGAACACGTCCTCGCCGCCCTCCTGCTCGATGAAGCCGTAGCCCTTTGCGTTGTTGAACCACTTCACGCGTCCCGTTGCCATACTTCTACTCCTTCGGTCCTTTTCCGCTGTCGCCCGAACGGAACCGCCGCCCGAGCGGACTTGCGGGTGTTCAAATGCGCCAGCCAACTCCGGCGCGAGCCTCCTTGAACAATGGCGTTCCCCCGACGCCCTGGCTGGGCACTGCGACTCCATCCGAGGCGGGGCGAACTGACCGTTCACGAGCGCCGTCCGCTGGGCTGGGCGGAATTGTCCCCGCAACCGCGAAGGATTGTCAAGCCTTTCCAGGAAAAAACCGGGCCGCTGGCGGCGGCCGGCTCAGAAGCCGACCAGCACCGCCAGGCGGGCCTGCAGGCCGGCCTCGGCGGCCGCGTTGGGCAGCCAGTCGAGCGGGTTGGAGAAGTAGCGGCCGCGCACATCGAGCACCAGGCTGAGCCAGCGGTTGATGAACAGATCCAGACCCAGAACCAGGTCGCCGCCAAAGCCCAGGTGGGCGCCGACGTCTTCTTCGTCGGTCATCACCTCGTCGTCCGGGTAGATGTAGTAGGCCACGCCCACCCCGGCGCCGGCGCGCAGTCCCCAGCGGCCGAAGGTCCAGCGCTTGAGAACGCCCAACTCGACGTGGCCCAGCCCGACCTCGAAATCGTAGCCGGGCGGGCGTTGCAAGAACAGGTAGTCGGCATCGACCCGCAGCCAGAAATCAGCCACGGCGACCGACGAACCGATGTCGGTCATGACCGCCAGCGCCAGGCCGGGGTAGACGTAGGTCTGGCTGCGGCCCAGCAACTCGGAGAAGGTCCATTCGGCCACCGGAGCCAGCGACAGGCCGATTCCCTTCATGGCGTACTCGACCGCCGTGGCCTCGGCGCCGGGTTGCCAGCCTTCGGGCCGGGTGACCAGCGCGGCCACGGCGTGCTCGGGCTCGACCCGGATCACCTTGGCCCAGCCGGTCGATGGCGGCTCACCGCCCGGGGCCCGGATCTCGAAGGTATCGCCCAGCGCGACGCCCAGTCTGCGACCCAGCTCCAGCCGCACCCGGCCGCTGCCGGCGGCGGCGACCGGGCTGCGCAGGGAGAACTGGGGCAGGTGGCGGATGCGTCGGGCCAGCTCGACGCCCAGCCGGCCGGCGCAGCGCTCGACCAGCGGCAGGATCTCGATCGCCAGCCGCTCCTGGTCGCCGATGATCCCTTCGGCCGTCTCCGGGGTGGCCACCTCGGCCCGGGCCACGTGCTCGGCCTGCGGCGCTAGCGGGTTCGACAGGTCGAGCCGGTAGAAATCGGCCCGCGCGCTCATCGCCACCCGGCCGTCGGGGAAGGGCTCGTCCGGCTCTTGCACGACCGCGACATCGAACGCGGTTAGGGTCAGTTCGTAGAGGAAGGCCGATGTGGCGATGCGCTCGAGTTCGTCCGCCCACACCGGTTGCACAGCGTCCGCCGGTCGGTCGGCAGATTGGCGTTCGAGCAGGAGATCGCGGTAACGCGCCAAAAAGGATTCCAGCCCGGTTTCATGCCCTTGGGCGACCGCGATGTAGTCGAAGCGCTTCATCTCGACCGCCTGGCGGAGCTGGCGCTCGATCGCCGCCCGCAGCACCGGCTCGGCGTCGACCTCCGCCGGGGCCTGCAGGCCGAGGTAGGTGATGGCCTTCTTCTCGGCCGCGGGCGCCGGGGCGCCGGCCAGCACCACGGCCAGCAGGCCGGCCAGCCGGCAGTAAGCGAGACCTCGTCCAGCGATCATCGAGCACCTCCCGAACTGGAACCGGTGCCCAGCGGGCCCGCTGCACCGCGCGCAGCGCGGACCGCCGGAGCGGTCCGGGGTTGGTGGGTCCTTCCGCGTCGCTAGACTGCAGCAGAATCCGGCCTTGAAAGCAAGTCGCGGGCCGGGGGCCGGCGCCGAGTCGATCGCGGTCGGCCCATTGCGCCCCGGCCCGGCCGTGACTACCATGCCGGGGCGGCACTCGCGGGAAGGAGGATCCCATGGCCCGACATCCACTGGCCGGCCGACCGGCTCCGCCGGGGGCGCTGATCGACGTCGACGCTTTGCTGGCGGCCTACTACGACACGCGGCCCGACCCGGCCGATCCGGGCCAACGGGTGGCCTTCGGCACCTCCGGCCACCGCGGCACACCGCTCGATGGATCGTTCTGCGAGGCCCACATCTTGGCGGTGGCCCAGGCCGTCTGCGAGCACCGGGCCGCGGCCGGCGTCCGCGGGCCGCTGTTTCTGGGACGCGATACCCACGCGCTCAGCGACCCGGCGCTGCGCAGCGCGCTGGAGGTCTTCGCCGCCCGCGGGGTCGCTGTGGTGCTGCAGCGCGACGGGCTGCCCACGCCCACCCCGGTCATCTCGCACGCCATCCTGGTCCACAACCGCGACCGGGACGCGGCGCGGGCCGATGGGGTGGTGGTCACGCCCTCGCACAACCCGCCGGCCGACGGTGGGCTGAAGTACAACCCGCCCCACGGTGGGCCCTCGGAGTCGGCGGTCTCGGCGGCCATCGAGCAGCGGGCCAACGAGCTGCTGGCCGCCGCGCCGCAGCGCATCGAGCGGTTGAGCCAGCAACGGGCGCTGGCGGCGGCCACCACCGCCCAACGCGACCTGATCGGGCCCTATGTCGAGGACCTGGGGGCGGTGCTGGATCTGGCGCCGGTGGCCGCGGCCGGCCTGCGCCTGGGCGTCGATCCGCTGGGCGGTGCCGGGTTGCCCTACTGGGCGCCGATCGCCGAGCGTTGGGGGCTGCAGATCGAGGTGGTCAACCCCAGCCAGGATCCGACCTTCGGCTTCATGCCGCTCGATCACGACGGGCGCATCCGCATGGACTGCTCGTCGCCCGACGCCATGGCCTCGCTGATCGGGCTCAAGGACCGCTTCGACCTGGCCTTCGGCAACGATCCGGACACCGATCGCCACGGCATCGTCACGCCCAGCGCCGGGCTGCTCAATCCCAACCACTACCTGGCCGCGGCCGTGCACTACCTCTTCGCGCACCGGCCCGACTGGCCGCCGGCCGCCGGGCTGGGCAAGACCCTGGTCTCCTCGTCCATGATCGATCGGGTGGCCGCGGCCATGGATCGGCGGCTGGTCGAGGTGCCGGTGGGCTTCAAGTGGTTCGTGCCCGGGCTGGCCGACGGCTCGCTGGCCTTCGGCGGCGAGGAGAGCGCCGGCGCGGCCTTCGTCCGCCGCGACGGCACGGCCTGGACCACGGACAAGGACGGCATCCTGCTGAATCTGCTGGCGGCCGAGATGACCGCCCGGCTGGAACGCGATCCGGCCGAGGTCTACCATGGCTTGACCGAACGCTTCGGCCGGCCGGTCTACCGGCGCATCGACGCGCCGGCCGGCCCCGACCAGAAGGCCCGGCTCAAGGCGCTGGCGCCGCACGACGTGGCCGCCCGCGAGCTGGCCGGCCAGCCCATCCGCGCCAGGCTGACCCGGGCGCCGGGCAACGACGCGCCCATCGGCGGGCTGAAGGTGGTGGCCGACGACGGCTGGTTCGCCGCCCGGCCCTCGGGCACCGAGGACATCTACAAGATCTACGCCGAGAGCTTCCGCGGGCCCGAGCACCTGGAGGTCATCCTGGAGCAGGCGCAGCAGATGGTCGACGCCGCTCTGGCCGGCTGAGGCGCGTCCGGGTCTTTCGGACCCGCTTCGGCAAAGCCGCGGGAGGTACGGGTGCAGCGCATCGCCGTCTACCAGCAAGAAGACAACGCCCGGTCCAAGATCGACTTCATCGGCCGCCAGGGACGGGATTTCGAACTGGTGGCCTGCCACGATGCAGGCGGCGCCCTGCCGGAGTTGATCGACGAGCCCGAACTGCTGCTGGCCGATCCCGGCGCGGTGGATCTGGTCCTGAGCTACCTCAAGCACCCCGATCTACAACAGGAGCTGGCGCGGCTGTGCGTCGCGCGCGGCCTGATCCTGATCGCCTCGGGCCAGAAGCTCTCCGGCGCGGGCGTGTTCTGCCCGCGTACCTGCTGCAGCCTGGGCCGCGATGAGCGACTGGGGGCCTACGGCCGGCAGTTCGGGCTGCCCGAACTCGGCGCCCGCTTAGCGGACGGGCGACTGGCCGCGGTCGAGGTGCGGCGCGGCTCGCCCTGCGGGGCGGCCTGGAGTGCGGCGGACGAGGTGATCGGGCTCGAACCGACCGCCGCCGGCCAGCGCTATGGGCTGCTGGTGCAGACGCGTTGCCAGGCGGATCCGGCCAACTGGGATCCGCTGTGGGGTGCGAGCCCGGTCCACACGGCCGGGCGCGTCCACGCCCGGGCGCTGGCCCGGGCCATCGAGCAGGCTCAGGCGACCTCGTCGTAGGCCGGGCAGGCGCGCAGCACGCGGGCCACCTTCGGGTTGCGCTCGAGCAGCCCCAACTCCTGCCTACTCAGGTAGGCAAAGCGGCAACAATGCACCGCGTCATGGCGGATGGACAGCACCACCCGCTCCGATGCCGGATCCGCTGCCAGCTCCACGCCGCCGCTGCCGGCGCTGGCGAGGATCTCCTCCTCGAGCGCGCACAGGTGGCGATAGATGCGAAATGCCCGTTTTATCTGAGGATGCTTCGAGTGGTGCAGCCGGTGCAGCACCCGGCGCTCGTCCGCGGTGGCGCGCATCTTCTCCACCAGCTCGAGCAGCGATTCCCGGCCCCGGGGCTTTTTCTTGTCGTTCTTGCGGGGCATGGGTGCTCCTTGTTCCTTTCGAGTCCGCGATTCTCGCCCCGGAAAGCTCCCGGAGCGCTGGATTCGACGGCGGGCCGCGGCCCGCCGATCTTTGTAGAGGATAATATATATCCTGAATGCCGGCATTGCAAGGCCGGTTTTCAAGTTATTAATCTTGTAATAACAGTTGTTTGCTCGTTGGCTTCACAGCCGATCGGCCAGCGCCCGGGCCAGCTGATCCAGGGCCTCGGTCAGCGCGGCGCGCTGGCAGCCGGTCTCCACCGTGGCCGCACTGGAGGCGGCTTCGCGTTCCAGATCGGTGAAGGTGCCGGCCAAAATGCAGCCGGCGCCGGTATCGATCAGCTGCACGGTCAACAGCTTGCGCGCGGCCACGGCCCGGCCCAGCTCGATGCGGTAGCGCTCGTCGGCCGCCAGCGCATGGCTGTCCAGCTGGGCTTGACGCAGCGCGGCGCGCATCCGCTCGCGCGCCACCACCTCGAACCAGCCGGTCGCGGCCAGCCGGGCGCGCAGGTAGTCGGTCAGCTGTTCGGCCGCCCCGGCCGGCAGCAGGCCCGGCGGCGCCTGCAGCTCGAACACGGCCAGCGGCACCCGGGTGCGTAAATCGGCCTCCGGGCTCGGGCGCAACCGGCCCAGGGCCTGCTCCAGCTGCGCCGCCAGCTCATCGAGCTCGGCCTGGTGCTGCTCGATCACCCCGCCCAGCGGCCGGCAACGCTCTGGCAACCGGCCCTGGCGGTCCGGGCGGGCCCCAGCCGGACACACCCGAAAGTCGGCCCGCACGGTCAGCTCGCTGTCGCCCGGCCGGCGGTGGACCACCAGGGTATAGCGCCTGAACAGGGTGGCCTCGCGGCCGTCGATTTCACCGTAGAGATAGTTCAGATTTTGCCAGCGGGTGCGCAGGATGCCGGCCGGCTCGTCGAGGGTCTCGGGTTCCAGGCCCAGCGCGGTCAGCTCGCGCGCCAGCACCTCCAGCGACAGCGCAGCCGGCCCGGCGATGCGCGCCGGGCGCTGGGCGTGGACGCAGGCCCCACCGGCGGCCAGCAGGGCGAGGGCGATGATGAGTTGCGGTCGGCGCATGGGCTCCTCCGTCGAACAGCGCGTCTTGGGACGCGGCGCTGCAGCGCAGTATTCACCGCCCCCGGCCCCGGTTCAAGCCCTGCGGCCCATCGCCTAGACGTTTCGCTTCAGCCCGGACCGAGGCCACCAGGGTGTCAGACACCGGCACTTGACACTTTTGTCCACAGGGCCGGGGCCGGACATGACGGTGTCTTTCAGGTGACAAAAGAGTTGCGCTGCCGAATAACCTGGCAGACACTGCCCCCATGTCTACGGCTTCGCGCATGAGTTTGTGGCCCTTGCTCGTTTCGTTCTGCTGGCTGCTGGGCGCGGCCGGCCCGGCGCCGGCTGCCGAGCAGCCAGCCGGCTGGCCGTCCGAGCACATCGACCTCAAGGCCCTGTGGTATCTGCACTACGGCTGGGGCGAGAGCGACCGCCAACCGTTCAACCGGTTCCGGGTCAGCCGCGGTTATACCACCATCGAGTTCGAGCCGGTGGACTGGTTCCAGACGCGATCCACGTTCGACGTGTACGAGGACGACGACGGCTGGGAGCTGCGCTTCAAGTACCTCTACGCCCGCTTTC
Organism: uncultured Myxococcales bacterium; assembly: GCA_964454005.1. GTDB lineage: Bacteria > Myxococcota > B64-G9 > B64-G9 > B64-G9 > CAYVQE01. Next base: position 14,234 of record CAYVQE010000091.1, on the reverse strand, counting down.
AATGGCCGCTGGAGACGGCGGTGATCTCGCGGCCCAGGCTCGAGTTCGGCCTGGTGCACATCCCCTGGCTGGGCTACGAGGAGAGCATCAACCGCTACCGCGCCCAGGGCACCATGTTCCTGGAACGCAACGGCCTGTTCAACTCGGCCGATCTGGGCCTGACCTCGGGCTGCCTGCTGGGCGCGCCGCTGGCCGAAGCCGAGGCCGAGCGCATCGGGGCCAAGCATCCGGGCCGCTGGGGCAGCCTGTCGACCGGGGTCTACAACGGCGGCGGCTACCACGAAGGCGAGCTGAACCAGGACAAGGTCTGGATGGCCCGGGCCAGCCTGCGCCCGCTGGGGCCCTGGCTGCCGGGCCTGCAGCTGTCCTACCTGGTGGTCTACGGCTCGGCCAACACCGAGACCGAGCCCGACTGGCGGGTCCACGCCGGCATGGCCAGCTTCCAGCACCGCCTGTTCGTGCTGACCGCCCAGGCCGCCACCGGCCGCGGCAGCCAGAAGGGCGATCGGCTCGACGCCGGCGGCGAAGGCCAGCCCTTCGTCGGCGCCTCGGGCTTCGCCGAGCTGCGCCTGCCCTGGATCGACTCCGCCCTGTTCGGCCGCTACGACTGGTTCCGCTGGAAAGCGCCGGCCGGCCAGCAGGCCACCAGCCGCTGGATCGCGGGGGCGGCCTACTACTTCTACGGCGCCAGCGCGGTGATGCTGGATCTGGACTGGTTGCGGCACCTGGATGCGCCGCGGCCCGACGACTGGCAGGTCAAGCTGACCCTGCAGGTGGCGCTGCCCTGAGCCGAAGCTCCCCAAAAATCTCCGGCCCGCAGCGCTGCGCCGGCGATTGACAGGGACGGGCGGCGGGGATACGAAAGCCCATGGCCCACCGTGACCACCGACCGCAGCTCACTCGATCGCCGCTCGTCCCGGCGCTGATCCTCGGCCTGGCCGCGGCGTCCACCAGCGCCGCACCGGGGCCGGCGGCCACGGCGCAGCCGGCACCGGCAGCGACCGAACCGACGCAGCCGATACCCGGACCGGCGTCCAGGCCTGAGCGTATGGGCCCCCGGCGGTGCCGCGGCTGGCGGGGCACCCGGGTGGTGCTGCTCGGCACCGGCACCCCGGTGGCCGATCCCGGCCGTTCCGGCCCGGCGCTGGCGCTGGTGGTCGACGGCCGGCCCTACCTGGTCGATGCCGGCCCCGGGGTGGTGCGCCGAGCGGCGGCCGGGCTGCGGCGGCGCTGCCCGCGCATTCCGGTGGGCCGGCTGGAACGCCTCTTCATCACCCACCTGCACTCGGATCACACGGCCGGGCTGGCCGATGTGATCCTCACCCCCTGGGTGCTGGGCCGCAAGCGGCCGCTGCGGGTGTTCGGCCCGCCCGGCACCCAGTCCATGGTGGGTTTTCTGCTGCAGGCCTACCGCGAGGACATCGGCCTGCGCCGCGCCTCGGATCGGCCGCTGCAAGCCGAAGGCATCCGGGTGCTGGCCGAGGAGGCAAGCCCGGGCGAGGTGTATCGCGACGAGCGGGTGCGGGTGCAGGCCTTCGCGGTGCGCCATGGCCTGTGGGCCCACGCCTATGGTTATCGCTTCGATACAGCGGATCGCTCCGTGGTGGTCTCGGGCGATACCGCGCCGAGCGAGGCGCTGGTGCGCGCCTGCGCCGGCTGCGACGTGCTGATCCACGAGGTCTACGCCCGGGCCGGCCTGCGCCGGCGCGACGCCAACTGGCGGCGCTACCTGCGCAGCTACCATACCTCGGCGGTGGAGTTGGGCCGGCTGGCCCGCCGTGCCCGGCCGCGGCTGCTGGTGCTGGTGCACCAGCTCAACCTGGGCGTGCCCCCAGCCGGGCTGCTGGCCGAGGTGCGGCGCAACTTCCGCGGCCGGGTGGTCTACGGCAAAGATCTGATGGTGTTGTAATCCACCCGGCTCGATTCGAACGGCTCGAAACGAACCCACAAGTCGTGGCGGCAGCTGTTTTCGGGGCCATTTCAACGGGCATGGGATTTGCTTGAACGGGGGGGCCGGAGTGGCGGTGGCCGCTTCGGGAAAGGAGTCGATCCATGCGCCGAGCCAATCTCATTCCGAACCTGCTGGCCGGATTGCTGCTGGCCATCCCCCTGGCCAGCGGCTGCACCGACGAGCCGCCGGAGCCCGAGGACAAGGAGGACATCCGCGAGGCGGTCGAGATCGTCGAGGACAAGCTGGGCAAGGAGGCCGACGAGGCCCGGGCGGCCTTCGAGGAGCGGATCGAGATCTTCAGCCAGAAGCTCGACGAGCTCGAGGAAAAGGTCGGCGAGCAGGGCGTCGCTAAGCTGCGCCAGGGGATCGAGGAACTCGAGACCGAGTTCGAAAGGCACGCCGAGGACTCGATCGAGCAGTGGCAGCAGAGCAAGAAGAAGCTCGAGGCCCAGCTCGACGAGTTGGTGGCCGCCTACAAGAAGGTGTCAGACACCGGCACTTGACACTTTTGTCCACAAAGCAAGGTAGCCAGACACCGGCACCCGGCACTTACTCTTCGTTGTTGATCCAGTCCCGGATCCAGCTTCGGACGGGTTCGGTCGGTTCGGTCTGGCGGATGCGGGTGAGCAGGCGGGTGACCTGGTTGTAGGGCACGCTCAGGCGTTCGGCGATCTGGCCCTGGGTCATGTCGGCGCTGCGATCCAGCGCCCAGATGGCGAAGCGCCGGGCCGGGTTGGCGCCGGGACCCATGGCGGACTTCGTCAATTCCTTCTGCTTGACGCTGGTCAGGGCACAGACGCGCCGCAGGACCTCTTCGGGGTCGCGGAAACGCGGGTGGCGGCGACGGGCGGCGCGCTTTTTCGCCTCTCGCGCCTGGACGGTGGCGGACTCGGGCTCGATGCCGCGCCGCTTGAACAGGCCGGTGTCCGGGTCGAAGTCGTCCGGGTAGGCCCGCGCCTTGCGGTGGAGCGACATGGCGAAGTCGTGCAGCTGCCTCCCGCCGCCGAACAGGTCGCTGAAAAAATCCGTGTGCAGCCAGGCCGGGGGATCCTCCTTGCCGAGATAGGCCCGGTGGCTGGTCCAGGCCTCCGAACTCAGCCGCGGTACCAGCCCGGCCCGAAACGGGTTGAGGTGGATATAGGCGATGAGCACCCGCAGGTGATCCTCGCGGTAGGCGAGCTGGGAGTGAAATCGACCGCGGAAGACCGGTCCGTCCCAGCGGTGGCGCTTGTTCAGCCAACGGGTGTAGGTTCCGTTGAGGTGCTGCATGCCCTGAGACAGGTTGGCCAGCGGGCTGCGCAGCAGCAGGTGGTAGTGGTTCGGCATCAGCGAGTAGGCGTGTACCTCGAGCCCGCTGCGCTCGCAGGTATCTTCAAGGGTGTCCAGAAAACCCTGGCAATCCGCGGGCAACTTGAAGATCGGCGACCGGCGGGCGCCGCGGTGCATCACGTGGTGCCAGGCCCCGGGGTAATCGTCGCGTCGTTTTCGTGCCATGCCGGCACCCTATTCGCTGTGGACAAAAGTGTCAAGTGCCGGTGTCAGACACCCTTGAAAACGCGCCTGCCAGGATTCGAACCCGGGACCCGCGGCTTAGAAGGCCGCTGCTCTATCCTACTGAGCTACAGGCGCAGCTTTTGGGCAGGGCTGTGAATACAATGCGGGCGGGGACTTGTCAACGGTCGGGCGCCTGCGGATCGCTGTCGCCGTTGGCGGCTTCGTCTCGGGCCTTGCTCTTCTTGCGCCGCTGCAGCGCCCAGCCGAGCACGGCCAGTACCAGCGCGACGATGAACAGCTGGCCGACCAGGCGGCCGATCGCGTAGGCCTGGCTGTGCTCTTCGGTGCCGGCCGGGGCGCCGTCGAGGCTCTGCAGCGCGAGCGACTTCTGCGGCTCGCCGGTCAGGCGGAAGGAGTCGAGGGCGCTCGTCAGCTGCGCATCCCGGGCCGCGTCGCCCGGGGCCGTTCCCTGCAGGATGTAGTAGCGGCTGTGGGCGGCCAGCACCCGGCCGACGATCACGTTTTGTCGACCGGCGCGCTCGGCGCGGGTGACCAGCTCGTAGGCCGGCTGGCCGGAGATCTCGAGCTTGCGCCCGGAGACCCGCTGCAGGGATACGTCGCCGCGCTGATTCAGCGCCGTCTCTTCGAAGCCGCGGATGAAGTCGTCGTCGATCACGGTCGGCCCGCCGCCGGCCGGCTGGATCATGAGCTGGATCATGCGCTCGCCGTGGGGGCCGACCGCTTGCAGCACGTGCTTGCTGGTGGGCAGTTCGTCCACCTGCCGCCAGCCGGCCGGAAGATCCAGCGCCGCGCCGTGGGCGGCCGAGGTGAAGGTCTCGGCAGCGGCCGGGCCGCCGAGCAGCCCGCTGGCCAGCAGCGATATCAGAATTTGACTGCGCATTTTCATCCCCCCGGGGGCCGCCCGCTGCGGCCCGGCTCACTCGAACTGCACGAAATAGTTGTCGACCACGCGGTCGATGATCTCTTCGCTCATCTGCGGCTCGATGCCTTGATAGGCGCACAGATTGACCACCTGCTTGAGCAGGTCGCGCGGCTCGCAGGCGTTGTAGTGACGGTTGTGCGGCTGGTAGTGGGTGCGCACCAGGTAGCGGAACATGTTGGCGTCCCACGGGATGCCCCGCACCTTGCACTCGCGCTGGAAGATCAGCCCGAACAGCTTGACGTCGGGCCGCGTCACCTCGAGTTTGTACGGCACCCGGCGCATGAAGGCCGCGTCGACCAGCTCCTTGGGATCCAGGTTGGTCGAGAAGGTGACGAACACGTCGAAGGGCACCTTGAGCTTCTTGCCGGTGTGCATCGACAGGTAGTCGACCTCGCTCTCCAGCGGCACGATCCAGCGGTTGAGCAGGTCGCCGGGTGAGACCTTCTGCCGGCCGAAATCGTCGATCAGCAGCATGCCGTTGTTGGCCTTGGTCTGGAAGGGCGCCTCGTAGTACTTCACCTCGGACGAGTAGGACAGGTCGAGGTCGTGCAGCATCAGCTCGCCGCCGACCACCACCATCGGCCGCTCGCAGCGCACCCAGCGGTGATCAGAACCCAGGCTACCCTGCTCGGGCACCGGCTTGTGGATGGTCTCGTCGAAGATCTTGATGATGAAGTCGTCGACGATCACCGCGTGCGGGATGTAGACGTGGCCGCCGAAGCAGTTGGTCATGCGTTGGCAGATGGCGGTCTTGCCGTTGCCCGGCGGACCGTAGAAGAACAGCGCCTGGCCGCTGTTCATCGCCGGGCCGATGGCGTCGAAGACGCTGTCGTCGAGCACCAGATCCTCGAAGTGTGGCTGCAGGTCGGACCGGCGCAGCTGGTTGCCGCGGATGCTCTGGGCGGCCACCGCCTCCAGGTAGGCATCGTAGGGCACCGGCGCCGGGCCGATGTAACGGTCGCGCTGCATGGCGTGATCGACGTACTCCAGGCCCAGCTTGGTGATCGAGAAAATCATGCCGCTGCGGCCGACGCCGCCGCCGGCGGCGCCCTTGACCTCGACGTATTTCGACTTGCGCAGCCGGCCCATCACCTTCTCGATCAGCCCGCCCGGCAAGCACAGCCGGCGCATGATCTCCGAGCCCTGCAGGTCGCCGGCCTGGAACAGGTGCTTCAGGCACAGCTCCTCGATGTAGGACGGGCTCAGCCCGGTCTCCTCGAACGAGCGTGGCTGCTGGGGGAAGAAGCGCGGCACCTCGGGCTCGCCGTCGCGCGCCTTGGGCGTGGCGCGCTTGGCCGGGCTGGCCGCCTTGGGCTGGGCCCGCGGCGCCGGAGCGGTGCGCGGCGATATGGTCGGGTTGACGCCTATGCAGGTGGCCTCGCCGCCTTGCTCTTCGCCGCCGTCTTCGTCGAAGTTGAATCCCTCACCCATGATCGGGACGCCTCCCACGCGAGCGGTTGACGCTTTGCTGCACTCTGCTCGCGATCCCCCGAATCGCGCCAGGGCCCAACTTAGCCAACCGCCGCAGGACCTGTCAATCAGCCGCTTTCATCGCTTCGGCGGGCGGATCTCGAGTAGGAAGGCGCGGCCGTGCCGCACCAGCGGCAGCAGCTCCACCCGGGCGGGGCGCGGCCGCACACCGAGCGCCTCCTCGCGCGGGCCCCAGAACAGGTAGCGGGCCCCGAATGCCGCCAGGATGCGATCGCGTTCGGCCGGCGGCGTGGCCGGATCGACGAGCCGCCGGAACATGGTCATCTGCCGGCCCATATCGGGGCTCAGAAACCAGTGGCCCATGACGCAGGGGTGGTCGGCGCGGTGGGGCAGCCAGTTGCAGCTGACGCGCGAGGCCAGCACCCCGCCGGGCGGCAGCGCCCGCAGCGCCGATGCAACCCGCGCTTCGCCGGTGGTGACGAACATGCGCCCATCGCGCTGCGGGTGCGCAAAGGCCCGCACCGTCACCCGCACCAGCGAGTTGCCGAACACCAGCACCGCCAGCAGACCGATCCACCACCAGTGGCGCCGCGCCGGCCGCAGTCGTCCGGCCAGCCACCACAGCCCGTCGACCGCCAGCACACCCAGCGGCAGCGAGACGAAGTAGAGGAAGTGGCGCCCCTCGAACACCGGTGCGAAGCTCAGCCCGGCGCTGCTCACCAGCCAGCCGAACAGCAGCGCCGGTCGGGTGCCCGGCCGGGCCAGCCGCCGCATGCCGTAGCCGGCGGCCAGCAGGATGCCGCCGAAGCCCAGCAGCCAGATCAGCGGTGAGACGAACAGGCCCGAGTGGCCGGCGGCGGCGACGCGGGCGAACAGCGGATCGCCCGCCTGCCACAGGCCGATGGCCACCACCCCGGCCGCGCCGGTAAGCCCCAGCGCCGCCGGGCCGGCGAGCCGCAGCGCCGCCCGGCCGTCCAGGCGCAGCAGCAGCGCTTGCAGCGGCGCCAGCGCCAGCGCGCCGGCGGCCACCACCGCGTCGTAGGCGTGGATCAGATACAGCAGCACCAGCCCGCCGGCCGTGGCGCCGGCCGCCCACCAGCGGCGTTCCAGCGCCAGCAGGGCCAGGCCCAGCCAGCCCAGCAACCCGAGCCAACCGGCCAGGTAGAGCGGATTGTACATGGCCATGTAGGGCGTCCAGCCCAACACCGGCCACAGATCGCGCTTGAGCACCGCGGCCCAGTGCTCGGGCCAGGCATCGCCCAGCAGCACCACCCAGCCGTCCAGCCCGCCGGCCAGCAGGATGAACAGGCCGGCGAACAGGCGCTGGCCCGGTCGCGGAAAAAAACGGCCCAGCAGCCAGTCCAGCACGAAGACAAAGCCGATGATCAGCAACGCCTGGGCCAGGGCCCAGGCCACCGCCACGCTGATGCCCAGCAGGGCGGCCAGTTGGCCGATCAGCCAGATGGGCAACAGGATCAGCCGCGGATCCTGCTGCTCGAGGCTGAACCGGTTGGCCAGCAGCAGCCGATCGTGGTCGCGCACCTGGGCCACGAAATCGGCGTACTGCAGGGTGTCCTCGATGGAGTAGGGAAAGCCCAGAAAGACCTGGTCGGGCTGCGGCGGGCTGGTCGTAAACACCGGTCCCACCCGCAGCAGGGCCAGCGCCACCGCCACCGCGGCCAGCACCAACCAGTGCAGCCGCGGCCGGCGGCGCGGCGCGGCATCGGTCTGCGCTTCCACCGTTCCAGGCTCCCGGTCCAGGTAACGCGATCGGGGCGGGCGGATTCGAACCGCCGACCTCCTGCTCCCAAGGCAGGCGCGCTAACCATGCTGCGCTACGCCCCGCCGACGGATGCCGAACCGGCAGCGCGGGGCAATGGTATAGACCCCATGGGCCGCGCTGTCCAGCACCGCGTCGCGGCTCTGCCCAGGGCTGGTCGAGGAGATTGGACATCTGTCCGGTTTCGTGGCAAAACTGCGGCTCGGCCCGGGTCGGTTGACGCGAGAGTGGCGGAACTGGTAGACGCGCAGGATTTAGGATCCTGTGGCCTGGCCGTGGGGGTTCGAGTCCCCCCTCTCGCATGGCGGTCCGTCGACCGGCAGTTGGAAAAAGGACGTCGAGACCGGTCGTTACGTGTGGCCCGGGATGATCGGAGTGGCCGGCTGGAGCCGGATGCCGCGTTTGTCCGCTGCGCCAGGATTCCGGCCGAAAAAAACAATTGGTCAGCGGTTGATTTTGTAGAGCGGGCTGCGCAAGATGAACCCCGACCGCCACCGCCCGCAGCCGCAGGCCACGAGCGGCATGGCAAGAACGTCAGCTTCTAGCGAGGAGCGCATGAAGACCCACATCGAACAACCCGACCCGTTGCACCGCACCATCTCCGTGGAGCTGCCCTGGGACATGGTGGCCGAGGAACTCGATCGCGAGTACGGCAAGCTGGCCAAGAAGATCCAGCTCAAGGGCTTTCGCAAGGGCAAGGTCCCGCGCAACGTGCTGCGCCAGCGTTTCGGCAAGCAGGTGCGCGTCGACGTGCAGTCGCGGCTGATCCAGGAGGCCTACGAGGCCGTTCTGATCCAGAACGGCATCCAGCCGGTGGCCCAGCCCGAACTCGACACCGGCGCGCTGCGCGAGGGCGAGCCTTACACCTTCAGCGCCAAGGTCGAGGTGCAACCGACCGTCGAGCTGCAGCAGATCTCCGGCTTCGACGCGGACGTCGAGCGAGCCGAGCCGGACGAGGAGATGATCGCTGAGGAGATCGAGCGGCTGCGCGAGGCGCGGGCGGTGCTGGTGCCCATCGAGCGCGACGAGGCGCGCAAGGGCGACGTGGCCATCCTGAGCTACCGCGCCAGCCGCGACGGAGTTCCTCTGGAGGGCGGCGAGAAGAAGAGCCACGAGGTGGAGCTGGGCGCCGGCAGCACCGTGACCGGGTTCGACGATCAGGTCATCGGCATGCAGGTCGGCGAGCGCAAGGAGTTCGACCTCGAGTTTCCGACCGAGAACGTGCCCGAATCGGTGGCCGGTAAGACCGTTCACTTCGAGGTCGAGCTCGAGGCGCTCAAGCAGCGCGAGCTACCCGAGTTCGACGACGACTTCGCCAATGATCTGGGCGAGGAGGGCGTCGATACGGCCGCTGACGTGCGGGCCATGGTCGAGCGCCGCCTGCGCGAGGGCCTGGCCAGCAAGGCCGAACGCGAAGCCAAGACCAAGCTGATCGATCAGCTGATCGCGGCCAACCCCTTTCCGGTGCCGCCGGCGCTGGTCGAGCGGCAGAAGGCGGCGATGCTCCAGGAGCTGCAGGGCGTGCTGCGCATGCAGGGTATCCCGCCGGATAAGATCCAGGAATACAGCCAGAAGATGTTCGCCGATCTCGAGCCGCGGGCCGGGCGCGAGGTGGCCTCGTCGCTGCTGCTCGATGCGGTGGCCGACAAGGAGGGCATCTCGATCGCCGCGGCCGACCTCGCCCGGCACCTGGAGCAGGTGGCCGCCAAGAGCGGCCAGAATCTGGCTCAACTCAAGGCCCTGTATGCCGATGACAGCCGCAAGCGAGAGCTGGAGATCAGCCTGCGCCGCGAGAAGGTGGTTGAACATCTGATGGAACTGTCTAAGATGAAACCGTCGGCTGGTGATGGGCAGCCGGATGCGAGCGCGACCGAGACGAGCACCGACGGCAGCAACCCACCCGCTGGAGATTCCCAATGACCCTGGTACCGATCGTAGTCGAGCAATCCCACCGCGGCGAGCGGGCCTATGATATTTTCTCGCGCCTGCTCAAGGATCGAATCGTCTTTCTGGGTACGGCCATCGACGATGACGTGGCCAACCTGGCCATCGCCCAGATGCTCTTTCTGGAGAGCGAGGATCCGGACAAGGACATCAACCTGTACGTCAACTCGCCGGGCGGAGGCGTATCCGCCGGGCTGGCCATCTACGACACCATGCAGTACGTGCGCTGCGACATGTCGACCATCTGCATGGGGCAGGCATCGAGCATGGGCGCGGTGCTGCTGGCGGCCGGCACCAAGGGCAAGCGCTTCTGTTTGCCCCACGCCCGGGTGATGATCCACCAGCCGCTGGGCGGGGTGACCGGCCAGGCCTCGGACATCGAGATCCAGACCAAGGAAATCCTGCGCTTGAAGGTGATCCTGAACCAGATCCTGGCCGAGCACACCGGCCGGGATATCGAGATCATCGCCCGCGACACCGACCGCGACTTCTTCATGGACGCCGAGGCGTCGGTCGAGTACGGAGTGGTCGACGAGGTGGTCAAGCGCAAGCCCAAGGAACAAGAGGCCAAGTGAGGGGGCCGCTGCTGTGAGCGATGAAGGCCAAAAGGGACCGACCGATTTCCTGTCCTGCTCCTTCTGCGGCAAGGGCCAGCGCGAGGTGCGCAAGCTGATCGCCGGGCCCACGGTGTATATCTGCGACGAGTGCATCGCGCTGTGCAACGAGATCATCGACGAGGAGCTCGAGCGCGACAGCGCCGAGGGCCGCATGGTGGTGCCCAAGCCCTCCGAGATCAAGGCCGAACTCGATCACTACGTCATCGGCCAGGAACTGGCCAAGAAAGTGCTCAGCGTGGCGGTGCACAACCACTACCAGCGGGTGGCCACCCGCGGCGTGGTCGACGAGGTCGAGCTGCAGAAGTCCAACATCCTGCTGATCGGCCCGACCGGCACCGGCAAGACCTTGCTGGCCCGCACCCTGGCGCGCTACCTGCAAGTGCCGTTCACCATCGTCGACGCCACCACCTTCACCGAGGCCGGCTACGTGGGCGAGGACGTCGAGAACATCATCGTCAACCTGCTGCACTCGGCTGACCAGGACGTCGAACGCGCCAGCCACGGCATCGTCTACATCGACGAGATCGACAAGGTGTCGCGCAAGAGCGAGAACCCCTCGATCACCCGCGACGTCTCGGGCGAGGGGGTGCAGCAGGCCCTGCTGAAGATCATCGAGGGCACGGTGGCCAACGTGCCGCCCAAGGGCGGCCGCAAGCACCCGCAGCAGGAATTCCTGCCGGTCGACACCACCAATATCCTGTTCATCTGCGGCGGCGCCTTCGACGGGCTGAGCCAGATCATCGAGCGCCGCCTGGGGGAGCACGACATCGGCTTCACCGCCGGTGAGAACGCCAAGGTCGAGCGCAGCCTGGGCGAGATCCTGGCCCGGGTCGAGCCCGAGGATCTGCTGCAGTTCGGCCTGATCCCCGAGTTCATCGGGCGGCTGCCGGTCAAGACCACCTTGCACGAGCTGGACGAGGACATGCTGCTCGACATCTTGGTCAAGCCGAAGGACGCCCTGATCAAGCAGTACATTCGCCTGTTCGAAATGGACGATGTGGCGTTGCGGTTCACCGAGGATGCGTTGCGCGCGGTGGCCCGCCAGGCGTTGGCCCGCAAGACCGGGGCCCGCGGCCTGCGTTCCATCCTGGAGAACGCCATGCTGGACCTGATGTACGAGATCCCCTCCCAGGGCGATATCCGGGAGGTGGTCGTCAACGGAGACGTGATCGAGCGCAAGGAAAAGCCGATTCTCCTGTTCGATCATCACGCCGAGAGCGCTTGAGCGCCGATCCGTTGGAAGGGATGCCCATGCTGTTCAACCGCGACGATCCGAAAAGCGAAGGCCCGCCCCCGGTGCCGGGCAGCAGCCGGGTGGTGCCGCTGTTGCCGCTGCGGGACATCATCGTGTTCCCGCACATGGTGGTGCCGCTGTTCGTGGGCCGCGAGAAGTCCATCAAGGCGCTCGAGGAGTCGATGCGCCGGGAGAAGGAGATCCTGCTCGCCGCCCAGCTCAAGGCCAAGACCAACGATCCGAACGCCGACGATATCTTCCGCGTCGGCTCGCTGTCGTCCATCATCCAGCTGCTGCGGCTGCCGGACGGCACGGTCAAGGTGCTGGTCGAGGGCAAGCGCCGCGCGCGCATCAAGCGTTTCGCAGCCGCTGACCCCTTCTTCCGGGTCGAGATCGAGGACATGCCCGAGCGGGTGGAGTCCAACCGCGAGCTCGAGGCCTTGATGCGTTCGGTGCACACTTCCTTCGAGCAGTACGTCAAGCTGAACAAGAAGATCCCGCCCGAGATGGTCATGTCGACCGCGGCCATCGACGAACCCACCCGGCTGGCAGACACGGTGGCGGCCAACCTCAATCTGAAGCTGCCCGACAAGCAACACCTGCTCGAGACCGACGATGCGCTCGAACGGCTCAAGAAGCTCTACGAGTTGATGCAGGCCGAGATCGAGATCCTGCAGATCGAGAAGAAGATCCGCACCCGGGTCAAGAAGCAGATGGAGAGCACCCAGAAGGAGTACTACCTCAACGAGCAGATGCAGGCCATCCAGCGCGAGCTGGGCGAGAAGGACGAGTACCGTGCCGAGCTGCAGGAACTCGAAGAGCGGCTGAAAAAGAAGAAGATGTCCAAGGAGGCGCTCGAAAAGACACAGAAGGAGCTGCGCAAGCTCAAGATGATGTCGCCCATGAGCGCCGAGGCCACCGTGGTGCGCAACTACGTCGACTGGATGCTGTCGCTGCCTTGGTTCGAGATGACCGACGACAAGCTGGACATCGACGAGGCCGAACGCATCCTGGACGAGGATCACTACGGGCTGCGCAAGGCCAAGGAGCGCATCCTGGAGTACCTGAGCGTGCAGGCGCTGGTCAAGCGCATCAAGGGCCCCATCCTGTGCTTCGTGGGCCCGCCCGGGGTGGGCAAGACCTCGTTGGGACGATCCATCGCCCGGGCCACCGGGCGCAAGTTCGTCCGCCTCAGCCTGGGCGGGGTGCGCGACGAGGCCGAGATCCGCGGCCACCGGCGCACCTACATCGGCGCGCTGCCCGGCAAGATCATCCAGCACATGAAGAAGGCCGGCGCCGGCAACCCGGTGTTTTTGCTCGACGAGGTCGACAAGATGTCGGCCGACTTCCGCGGCGATCCCTCGGCGGCCCTGCTCGAGGTGCTCGACCCGGAGCAGAACAACGCCTTCAACGATCACTACCTCGACGTCGACTACGACCTGAGCCAGGTGATGTTCATCACCACCGCCAACACCCTGCCGGGCATCCCGGCGGCGTTGCAGGACCGGATGGAGATCATCCGGCTGCCGGGCTACACCCGCTACGAGAAGCTCAACATCGCCAAGCAGTTCCTGGTGCCCAAGCAGAAGCGTGAGAACGGTCTGGACGATATCGACCTGACCTTCGCCGACACGGCCATCGGCATGCTGATCGACCGCTACACCCGCGAGGCCGGGGTGCGCAACCTGGAGCGCGAGTTGGCCAGCGTCTGCCGCAAGGCAGCCAAGAAGGTGCTGCGCAAGGGCACCGACATCACGCTGCGCATCGGCGCCAAGTCGATTCCCAAGTACCAGGGCGTGCCCAGGTTCCGTGTCGGCCAGATCGAGGACGAGGATCGCATCGGTCTGACCACCGGGCTGGCCTGGACCGAGTTCGGCGGCGAGCTGCTGCAGAGCGAGGTCTCCATCATGCCCGGCAAGGGCAAGGTGTTCATCACCGGCAAGCTGGGCGACGTGATGCAGGAGAGCGCCCAGGCGGCCGTGTCCTACGTCCGCTCGCGGGCCCGTCAGTTCGGCATCGATCCGGCCTTCCACGAGAAGACCGACATCCACATCCACGTACCGGAGGGCGCCACGCCCAAGGACGGCCCCTCGGCCGGCATCACCATGGTCACCTGCCTGGTCTCGGCCCTGACCGGCGTACCGGTGCGGCGCGATCTGGCCATGACCGGCGAGATCACCCTGCGCGGCCGCGTGTTGCCGGTGGGCGGGCTGAAGGAGAAGATCCTGGCCGCCCAGCGCGGTCAGGTCACCGAGGTGGTCATCCCCGAGGAGAACGAGAAGGATCTGAAGGACATCCCCAAGGCGGTGGCCAACGCCATGACCTTCCACGCGGTCGATCACGTCGACGAGGTGCTCAAGCTGGCGCTGCGCCTCGACGATCCAAATGCCTTCTTCCAGGACGCCGGGCAGCGGCCGGAAGACGACGAGGACCTGGGCAGCCCCGGCCGCTCCGAGCCCCCGCCGGACGAGCCGGCCACGGTCAACTGAAGCTGCGGCTGGTCAGAGTCCACGCGCCATCGCGGACCATCGCGTAGCCGGGCGGTCGAGCCGTCCGGCTGCGCTTTTTTGTTTGACAAGCCCCATCCCCTCTGGTACATGATGCCGTCCACGCGCTCGAGAGGGCGCTGATCGTTGAAAAGCGGTGCGTTGCCGAGCAGGTGGCGGAGTCCAGGGCGGGTAGCTCAGTTGGGAGAGCATCGGCCTTACAAGCCGGAGGTCGCAGGTTCAAGCCCTGTCCCGCCCATTCGCGCAAGGCCCCCTGAACGCGGGGTGGTAGTTAAGCTGGTTATAACGCCGGCCTGTCACGCCGGAGGCCGCGGGTTCGAGTCCCGTCCACCC
>CAYVQE010000090.1:0-26075 GCA_964454005.1 uncultured Myxococcales bacterium | reverse complement strand
TCGCGGCCGGTCCCTCCAGCTCGGCGGTGCTCGATCCCACCCGGCCCGGCGCCGGCCGCATCGCGGCCGACTTCTACCTGCCCGAGGTGCAGGACGGCGAGACCGGCGACCTGCTGGTCGGCCCCGGCCTGCCCAGCGGGCGGTTCGAGATGCACGCCGATCCCCGGCTGCTGCCGGCGGACGGCCAGGCGCGCAGCCAGATCAGCGCCGGTCCACTGCGCGACAGCGACGGCAATCCGGTGGCGGCCGGCCACGCCCTGACCGTGATCGCCTCGGCCGGCCGGCTGCTGGCCGAGGATACCGATCCGGCCGCCCCCGGGCTGCAGCGGCTGACCGGCCCGGCCGGCACCTTCGCCTTCGCGCTGCAGGCCGAATCGGCGCCGGCTGCCGCCCGGCTGCGGGCCGCGGCGGCCGCCCCGGCGGATGCGCTGGGCGAGACCTGGGTCTACTTCGGCGACGACCAGCCGGTGGCCGCGGCCGGCGCCGACCAGACGGCGAGCGCCGGGTCCACCGTGTCCCTTGACGGCAGCGCCTCCTACGATCCGCAGCAGCAGCCGCTAGACTACCGGTGGAGTCAGGTGGCCGGGCCGCAGGTGGTCCTGGCGACCGCGGCTGCGGCCCGGACGAGCTTCACCGCTCCGCTGGTAGCCGAGGACGAACAGATCCGTTTCGAGCTGGTGGTGACCGCCGGCGAACGGACCAGTCAACCGGATGCGGTCGCGGTGACCGTGCTGGCCGGCGATGGCGATCGACCCACCGCCCAGTTCACCGTCGAGCCGGAGGCCGGGCCGGCCCCGCTGGCGGTGGCGCTGGACGGCAGCGCCAGCAGCGCGGCGCCCTGCTGCACACTGGCCGGTTACCTGTGGCGCTTCGACGACGGCAGCCCCAGCGGCACCGGCCCCCGACTCGGCCACGAGTTCAGCCGACCCGGCGGCTGGGGCGTGGAGCTGACCGTGATCGATGACGCCGGACACTTCGATCAGGCCCGCGCCCTGGTGGCCGTGGCCGACGGCGCCAACAGCCCGCCCAGCCTGACGGTCGCCGCCGAGCCCGACCGCGGCCGGGCCCCGCTACAGGTGGCGCTCAGCGCAGCGGCCGCCGATGCCGACGGCGCGGTGGCGCGCATCGAGTGGGATTTCGGCGCCGGCTACCAGTTGACCGGCCCCGAGCAGCAGCACCTGTTCGCCGAGCCCGGCATGCACCGGGTGCGGGTGCGGGCGATCGACGACGCCGGGCTGGCCAGCGTGCAGGCCATCCACATTCCGGTGGCCGACGCCGCCGGCGTCCAGCCGCCGCGCATCCTGTCGCAGCCCGAGCTGCAGGTTGAGACCGGGCGGGTCTGGCGCTACACCCCGCTGGCCGCAGGTACCGCACCGCTGGCCTGGGAGCTGGGCAAGCAGGTGGCCGGTCAGCAGACGCGGCGCCCGGCCGGGATGCAGATCGAAGCCGGCAGCGGCCAGCTGACCTGGACGCCGGCCGCCGAGCAGGCCGGCCCGCAGCCGGTCACCCTGGTGGTGCGCAACGCCGCCGGGGTCGACTTCCAGGACTTCACCGTCGAGGTGGCCGCAGCGGCCGGCCAGGGCGGGGGGTGCGGCTGCGCCAGCGATGCCCCCGCCGGCCGGGCCTGGCCCTGGTTGCTCTGGGGGCTCGGCGCGCTGCTGGCGTGGTCCCGCCGCCGTCACCGCTGCGGCGGGCTCAGTCGGTCTTCTCGAACAGGGTCTTGTCCGCTCCGCACATGGGGCAGACCCAGTCTTCGGGCAGGTCCTCGAAGGCGGTGCCGGCAGCCACGCCGCTATCCGGGTCGCCCTTGGCCGGGTCGTAGACATAACCGCAAACGGTGCAGGTGTACTTGCTCATCGATCGCCCTCCGGCTGGTTTCTGCGGCCACCCGGCTCAGACCAGCCAGGCGTCGCGCTCGCCGTGATCCGACTCGAGCAGATCGGCCAACGAGGTCGATTCGAGCACGGCGTAGAGATCGCGTTCGGCTTGTTGAAAACGATGGCGCATCAAGCAGTTTCCGTTGGCCTTGCAGCCCCGGGTGGCCCGCAGGCAATCGTAGAGCGGCTCGTCGGCCTCGACCGCCCGGATCACCTCGGCGATGGTGATCGCCTCGGGTTCGCGCGCCAGGCAGAAACCGCCGCGCTTGCCGCGGGTCGAGCGCACCAGCCCGCCGCGGGCCAGCTTCTGGAACACCTTGGCCAGGTAGCTAGACGAGACGTTCTGGGCGCTGGCCATCTCGGACACCAACAGCTGCCGCGGCCGGCTGACCGCCAGCTGGTAGAGCCCGTGGATGGCCAGCTCGGTCGACTTGGATAGCTTCATGCCAGACTCCGCATCCGGGTCGTTCGGCTGCGACCCGGATGCGAATCTAGGACAACAGGACGAATCTTGTCAATTGATTTGGCGTTTTTCGGGCGTTTTTGGCAGCGGATTCCTGGCAAGTTACAGCCCTGGCGGAAATACAGCGCCGCCAGCGGCTCAGATGCGCAGCCCGAAGTGGACGTTGACCGAGTAGTCGTAACCGAACTCTCCGGTCAGGTAGTGGCCGCCCACGTCGGCGCCCACCCCGACGGCGAACCAGTCGCCGGCGAAGGGGATCTCGATGCCGCCGCCGGCGCGCACCTGGCCGCCGGCCTGGGGCTCGAGCTCGGCCGTTACGTCGTCGACATAGGCGCTGGGCGCGGCGGTCAGCATCAGCAGCCCGATCGAGCCCTGGACGTAGATGTCGATGACCGGAATGGCGTCGAAACGGTAGCCCACCCCCAGCCCGGCGTGCAGCATGTCGGCGCCCTGACCGCCGGTGAACAGGTGCTGGTAGTCGACCAGGACGTTGAGGAACAGGATCTGCAGCCGGCCGCGCAACCCGGCCCCGAAGCCGCGGATGGTGCTGGTCTCCGAGGACTGGGCCACGCCCACGTTGCCCAGCTCCAGGTAGGTCCCCTGGGCGTCGAGCTCCAGGGTGAACAGGTCGGCGGAGGCCGGCGAGGCGCACAGCAAGGTCGCCAGGGCGAATAGCGCGATGATCGGGGTCCGGCGCATGGTCTTCTCCTTCGGCGTTTTTGCGGCAGCCGGTCCAGCGGCATACCGGCGCTTGCACAGCATTCGACGCAGCCGACCGCAGCGGTGTTCATTCTGGCCCACGGCTTCCATGGCTGTCAAGGTGCCGCGCTGCGTTCCAACCGGGCCGGTTGCTGGGGAAGTTCGGCTTGACGGGGCATGAGGCGGCTGGCTACAATCCGCCCCGCCGGATGCGGCGGCTGTACGCAAAAAGTGCAATATCTGGCGCCGGTGGGCGCTCGGAACCAGGAGGTCGGTGATGTACGGCAAAGTCAAGGAGCAGCTGCAGGCCGAGCTGGGCGAGATCAAAGAGGCCGGTCTGTGGAAGGACGAGTGGAAGATCGCCACGCCCCAGGGGGCCGAGATCAAGACCGACGACGGCCAGGACGTGCTCAACTTCTGCGCCAACAACTACCTCGGTCTGGCCGACGACCAACGGCTGGTCGAGGCGGCCAAGCGCGGGCTGGACGAGCTCGGCTTCGGCATGAGTTCGGTGCGCTTCATCTGCGGCACCCAGAACATCCACAAGCA
The DNA here is from genome assembly GCA_964454005.1 of uncultured Myxococcales bacterium. Taxonomy (GTDB): domain Bacteria; phylum Myxococcota; class B64-G9; order B64-G9; family B64-G9; genus CAYVQE01. Next base: position 22,487 of record CAYVQE010000090.1, on the reverse strand, counting down.
GCTCGAGGCCAGGCTGTCCGAGTTCATGGGCAGCGAGGACACCATTCTCTACTCCTCCTGCTTCGACGCCAACGGCGGGCTGTTCGAGACGCTGCTGACCAAGGAAGACGCCATCATCTCCGACCAGCTCAACCACGCCTCGATCATCGACGGGGTGCGGCTGTGCAAGGCCGAGCGGCGGCGCTACGCCAACGCCGACATGGGCGAACTCGAGCAGCAGCTCAAAGAGACCCAGGACAAGCGGCGGCGCATGATCGCCACCGACGGCGTGTTCTCCATGGACGGCAACATCGCGCCGCTGGCCGAGATCTGCGACCTGGCCGACAAGTACGACGCCATGGTGATGGTCGACGACTCCCACGCCACCGGCTTCATGGGCAAGACCGGCCGCGGCACCCACGAGCACTGCGGCGTGCTGGACCGGGTCGACATCATCACCTCCACGCTGGGCAAGGCCATGGGCGGCGCCTCGGGCGGCTACACCTCGGCCCAGCGGGAGATCGTCGACCTGCTGCGCCAGCGCTCGCGGCCCTACCTGTTCTCCAACACCCTGGCGCCGGTGATCGCGGCCACCACGCTGAAGGTGCTCGAGCTGCTGAGCGACACCACCGCGCTGCGCGACAAGCTCGAGGACAACACCCGCTACTTCCGCGACGAGATGGGCAGTGCCGGCTTCGACATCAAGCCGGGCGTGCACCCGATCGTTCCGATCATGCTGGGCGACGCCAAGCTGGCCGCCGACATGGCGCGCGACATGCTGGCCGAGGGCATCTACGTGGTCGGCTTCTCCTACCCGGTGGTGCCCAAGGGCAAGGCCCGCATCCGCGTCCAGCTCTCGGCCGGCCACGAGCGCGAGCACATCGACCGCGCCATCGCCGCCTTCGCCAAGGTCGGCAAGAAGCACGGCGTCATCGAATAACCGAACCGCGACGGCGAAGCGTCGCGTCGCGGCCGCTCACTCCCGGCACACGGGCAGCTGAGCCACGAAGGTGGCGCCGCCGCCGGGGGTGGGCTGGTGCTGGATGCGGCCGCCGTGGGCTTCGGCCACCTGGCGGCAGATGCACAGGCCCAGGCCGGTGCCCTCCTCGCCGCGGGTGCTGAAGAAGGGCTCCCAGATGCGCTCGGCCACCGCCGGCGGCACGCCCGAGCCGTGGTCGACCACGCGCAGCTCGAGCCGATCGCCCTCGGTGCGCACCGCGGTCAGCACCTCGCCGTTCGGCGGGCTGGCCTTGGCCGCGTTCTTGAGCAGGTTGAGCAGCAGGTGCTTGAGCTGGCGGGCGTCCAGCATGCAGGCGCCGGGCTCGCTGTTCTCGACCCGCAGCTGCAGGCCGCGGAAATCGGGGTGGTGCGAGCAGGTCCGCACCACCTCGGCGGCCAGCTCGCCCGGATCGGTCGGCTCGGGCGAAAAGGGCAGCGCCGCGCCCAGGGAAAAGTCGCGGATCTCGGCTGCCAGATCGGCCAGCAGCCGGGCCTGGACACCGATCTGCTTGACCTGCTGCAGCTCGCTCTGGCGGGTCTCGACCAGGTCGGCACCCACGCCCAAGATGATCTGCAGATAGTTGTTCATCTCGTGGACCATCTCGGCGGCGAAACGACCCACCGCGGCCAGCTTCTCCTGGCGCACCATGGCCTCCTGGGTGCGCTCCAGCTCGCGGGTGCGTGCGGTCAAAGCGGCGTGGGCCTCGCTCAGCTCGGCGCTCAGCTGGCCGCGGCTGAGCACCAGCTCGCGCCACTCCAGAGCCTGGCGGATGGTCAGGCGCATGTCGTCGACGTCCCACGGCTTGATGATGTAGCGGTAGACCCGACCTTCGTTGATGGCCCGCAGCATGGCGTCGAAGTCGGTGTAGGCGGTCAGAATCAGCCGCACGATATCGGGCCGTTGCTCGCGCACCCGGGCCAGCAGCTCGACGCCGGTCATGCCCGGCATGCGCTGGTCGGCCACCAACATATCGACCGACTCGCGCTCCAGGATGTCCAGCGCCTGGGCGCCGTTGAGCGCGGTGAGGATGCGGTAGTCGTTTTCCAGCATCAGCCGCATCGGCTCCAGGCTGTCGGGCTCGTCGTCCACCAGCAACAGGGTCGCTTCGCGCTCGTTGGCCATCCCCGGTGCTTCCCTTCTCGCCCCCGCTTCGTCTTCAGATCCACCCGCGACCGTCGCCTGCATTTTCGCACAGGCCCGGGCGCCGGCCAAATCCGTCCGCTTCAGCAGGCATCCGGCGCTGCAGCCTCGGCCGGCGGCGGGGCGGAGCGTTCCAGCCGCGGCAGCTCCACGGTGAAGCGGCTGCCCTGGCCCGGCTGGCTGTCGACCGTCACCTTGCCGCCCAGGTCGGCCACCGTCTTGTCCACCATGGCCAGTCCCAGCCCGATGCCGCGGCCCGGCTCCTTGGTGGTGTAGAACAGGTCGAAAATGCGCTCGCGCTGCTCGGCCTCCATGCCGCAGCCATCGTCGACCACCTCCAGCAGCACCCGCCCGGTCTGCGCCCGGGTGCTCACCCGCACCGCGCCGCCCGGCTCCACCGCCTGGATGGCGTTCTCCACCAGGTTCAGCACCAGCTGCCGCAGCGCCTCGCGCGGGCCGCGCACCCGGGCCGCCGACTCCAGCGCCAGCTCCAGCGCCACCCCCTTGGCCTCGGCCTCGGTCAGCTGGCCCACCGCCCGCTCGACCAAGGCGTCGAAGTCCAGCTCGGCCCAGGACACCTGCAGCCGCTGGAAAGCGTACTGCTGCAGGCTGGCCACCACCGCCGCGATGCGCTCCAGCGCTCGCTGGGCGATGGCCTGCATCCGCTCCAGCCGCTCCAGCAAGGCCGCGTCGCGCTCGGCGTCCAGCTCGCGGCGCAGCATCTCGCCGGCGGCGGTCTGGGCGTTGCGCGCCTGGTGGCATGCGTTGCGCAGCTCGTGGGCCAGCCCGGCCAGCAGGGTCTCCAGCGAGGCCGCCCGCCGGTGGGCGGCCGCCTCGCTCTGCCGCGAGCGGCCGGCCAGCAGCCCGTCGACGGCCGCGCGCAGCTCGGCCGGCTTGAAGGGCTTGCTCAGGTACTGGTCGGCGCCCACGTGGTGGCCCTCGATCCGCGCCTGCTCGCCGCTGCGCGCGGTCAACAGCACCACCGGGGTGTCCTGCAGCCGCGGGTCGGACTTGATCCGCTGGCACAGCTCCAGCCCGCTCATGCCCGGCATCATCACGTCCGAGACCACCAGGTCGTGGCGCTGGGCGCGCAGCAGCTCGAGCGCCCGCTCGCCGTCCTGGCTGTGCCACAGCTCCCAGCGGTCGCCCAGCACCTGCTCGAGGTACTGCAGCACCTCGGGGTTGTCGTCGACCACCAGCAGCCGGGCCGCCTTGGGGGCGGCCGGGCTCTGGCGCTGGACCACCCGCCGTTCGGTGGCCCGGTCGATGTCCAGGTACTTGTAGCGCTGGCTGGCCCGGATCTGATCGTTCCACTCGGGCAGCCCGCGGTCCTCGGCCCGGCGCCGGTCGGCCACCGGCAGGTCGCGCCGGCGGCGTTCGATGCGCTCGGCGGGCAGGCCGGCCGCGGTGCGCGGCAGGCGCAGCTCGAAGGTGCTGCCCGCGCCGGCGGCCGACGCCGCGTCCAGCCGGCCGCCGTGCAGCTCGACCAGCTCGCGCGCCAGCGACAGCCCGATGCCGCTGCCGCCGTGGCGGCGGGTGACCGAGGCGTCCACCTGGTGGAAGCGGTCGAAGATCACCTCCAGCTGGTCGGCCGGGATGCCGATGCCGTCATCGCAGACCCGCAGCCAGGCCTCCTCGGCCTCCTGCCCGACCGCCACCGTCACCTGCCCGCCGCTATCGGTGAACTTCAAGGCGTTGCCCACCAGGTTGACGATCACGCGTTCCAGCTTCTCCTCGTCCGCCTCGATCTCCGCCTCGGCCTCGGCCTGCACCGCCAGCTCGATCCGCTTGCGCTGGGCCAGCGGCGCCGCCGTGTCCACGATGCGCTCGGCCAATCCCGCCAGCTCCACCGGCGCCAGCCGCAGCCTGAGCCGCGCCTCTTCCAGCTTGCTCAGATCCAGCAGGTCGTCGATCAGCTTCAACAGCTGCAGCGCGTTGCGCTGGACGCCGGCCAGCCGCTCGCGCTGCTCGCCGTCCAGCTCGCCCAGCTCGCCGTCCAGCATCGATTCCAGCGGCGCCAGCACCAGGCTCAGCGGCGTGCGCAGCTCGTGGCTGATGTTGGCGAAAAACCGGCTCTTCAGCCGATCCAGATCCCGCAGCCGCTCGTTGGCCCGGCGCAGCTCGTCGGTGCGCTCGACCACCCGCTGCTCCAGCGTCGCCGACAGCTCCACCAGCTCGCGCCGCTGCGCGTCCGAGCGGTCGAACAGCAGCGCATTCGACAGCCCCACCGCCCCGCTGGCGCACAGCTGGTCGACGAACTCCAGGTCCTCGCGCGAGTACGGCTTGAGGTTGGCCTTCTCGCCCAGCTCCAGCAGCCCCACCCGCTCGCCCGCCTGCGCCAGCACCGCCAGCTGCCGGATGCCCCCGGCCGCCAGTTGCGCGCACCAGCCCGGCTGCGGCTCGATGGTGTCCACGTCCACCGCCCCGCCGGCCGCCTCGATGGCGTCCAGCCCGTCGAGCTCCGGGCCCAGCGGTCCGGGCTCCGGCCGCCGGCCGTCGTCCGGCCGGCGCACCGCCGCCCAGGGCGTGCCCGCCGGCGACGGCGACCACAGCGCCGCGTGCTGCGGGTAGACCGCCTGGGCCAGCGTGGCCAGCAGCCGCTCGGCCACCTCGTCCGGCCGCCGCAGCGCCGCCATCTCGCGGTCGAAGCGCTCCAGCATGCGCTGCCGGTCCAGCTCGCGGCGCTGGAACCAGTGGTCGACCACCGGCTTGACCCGCCGCAGGTAGGCGAAGGCGGCCAGGAACAGCGCCGACAGCAGCACAGCGAGTTCCAAAGGCACCAGCGGCGGCAGCAGCCGGGCGCCCAGCCACAGCGCCGCGCCCACCGGCAGCACCAGTACCAGCGACAGCACCACCCAGGCCGCGGTGCGGTGCAGGATGGTGCGGATGCCCCACAGCCGGTGGCGTACGATGGCGTAGGTGATGGTCAAGGGAAACAGCGGAAACAGCAGTCCCGGCAGCATGGCCAGCAGCGACTGCGAGCCGACCGCGGCTGGAATGATGGTGCCCAGGGTCGACAGCATGCCCAGGCCGAAGGCCCCCAGCACGTAGCTGGCCTGCAAGCGCCGCCAGCCGCGGCTGAGCATCACGGTGCGCGCCACCAAACCCATGGCCAGCAGCCAGTTGAACACGATGTACAGGCCATAGAGCGGCATGGCCGGCCCGGCCACCGGCGCCGAGCGCGAGAACTCGCTCACCGTGACATCGGCGATGATCCAATCGGTGGCCCAGAACAAGGCCACCAGCACCATCCCCCAGACGGCCGAGCCTCCGATCAGCCACTGTTGGCCCCGCATCCGACCGGCGAACGCGAACGTGAACAGCACCAGCGTCAGCAGCGATGTCACTCCGAACGTCAAGCCGGCTGCCACCAGGTAGTCACCGAACGGCTCCGACTCGATGAACACGGCCGACATCAGCGTCAAGCTGAACATGGCCGCAGAGAGGCAGAAGCGGCTCCAGGCCCGCAGATGGGCTCCGGCGCTCCGGTGACTTCGGCCAATGGCGGCCAGTGCCGCGAAGACCACCAAGCCGGTGCCGAACACGAGAAAGAAAGTCAACCTGCCGGGGTGCTCTAGCAACAACCCTCCAGCTTCTCGTTCGCAGCCGACGCGAAACCCGCCAGACCGCCGAAATCCAGACTCGAGAGCAGTTCGCGGGAGTGGCGCTGGAACGCCTCTGGGCTCTGGCCAAACAACTCGGCCAGCAGGGCCACCTCGTCAGGCAGATTGACCGCCACTCCGGCCTGAACCAGTTCAGACTGGAATCGTGCGCTGGCTCCAGAGTAGCTCGCAAACTCGGCCCCGTCCAGCCGGTAGGGAAGCGGCTGCCAGCAGGAGGGTGGTCTGGTGTGTCTGATTTTGTAACCAGCCAAGAATGCACGATAGTCGTCTTCATCCGTCAGCAGTTCGAAACCGTATTTGTGCCTTTTGCGCCACCAACGGGTGCGGGGGACCAGACCGGGCAAGGTCACCACCACGCACGCCCGGCCATCGCAGCAGAGCGCCAGAGCCCGATCCCGGTTGTGGTCGCGCGTCGATCGAGACTGTCCTGGGGCGGGTATGATCATGGATAGTCCCGGGATCATGCCCGCATCGCTGCACTCGCGGATGGCCTCTTCGGCCCGCTCGGGATCCAGCTTCTTGCCCAGCATGCGCTGATCCGCCGGGTCGAAGGACTCCACGCCCAAAAACAGCGAGCGGCAGCCGGCGGCGGCCAGGCGGGTGGGCAGGCCGGGCGGCAGGCCCTCGGGGTGGGCAAAGCCGCAGAAACGAAAGCGTTGCTGGCTCGCCTCCAGCAGATCGCAGAAAGCTCTGAAAAAGTCCGCCGGGGTGTAGGAACCACCCAACCTGAACGCGCGCGAGCCGAAGCGCTCGGCCAGCGACGAGGCCAGCCGGTAGACCCGCTGCGGCGAGCGCACCCGCCAGTGGTCGCCGCTGGCGCTCTGGTGGGCGCAGAAGGCGCAACCCATGGGGCAGCCGCGGCTCTCGTCGATCACGAAAAAGTGGATCTGCTCGTCGCCGGCCAGCGAAGGGTAGACCTCGGTATCGTAGACCGGGTCCGGCAAGGCGTCCAGCTCGGCCACCACGGCTCGCCGGGTGCGGATGCCGGTGCCGCCATCCGGGACGATCAGGTTGGGCACCTCGGCCAGCGCGGCCCGACCCTCGGCGCAGGCGGCCAGGCCGCAGATGGCCGGCTCGCCCTCGCCGTCGACCAGGGCGTCGAAGGCGTCCGTGTGGGCGAAGATGCCGTGCTCGGAGTAAGTCACCGCCGGGCCACCGCCGTAGATGGCCAGGCCGGCGAAGCGCGCCTTGAGCGCGGCAGCGATGCGGCAGCTGGCCAGAAAGCCGTCTCCGCTCCACAGCTTGAAACCGACGAAATCGGCCCGCTGGCGTTCGACCTCGGCGGCGATCTCCTCGATCAGCTCGCCGGTGACCCGCTCGATATCCCCCTCGAGCTGATCGTCGATGGCCAGCTGCCGCCGAATGGCGTCCGGGTCGGGCTCGCCGGCCAGGGCCGGCAGCAGGGCGCGCAGCTCGGCCGAGCGTGCCGGCGGCACGGTGCGCGCCAGGGTGCCGACCGTGTTGTAGTCCAGCACGCGCACCCGGTGGCCGGCGGCCAGCAGAGTGGCCGCCAGGCTGGCCAGGCCGTTGTCCGGAAACAGCGACGAGACGGCCACCGGCAAGCCGGCGAACGAGATCAACAGTCCGCTAGCCATGGCGGGCCTTCCTTTGCTCGAGCATCTGCAGCGTCTGCTCCAGGTAGCTGCGCCAGGGGGGCAGGATCTCGCGCCGGGCCAACCAGCGCCGCCCAGCGGCCCGGTGCTCGTAGCCGAGCTCGCCCAGCAGCTCGGCCGGCTCGTCGCCGCGGCCGAGCAGGACGAACTCGGGCTTGCCGGCCGCGGCGTAATGGGCATGGGCGCAGCGCAGCAGCGCCTCCAGCAGGCCCCGGTCCGCCGTGGCCGCCGCATCGAGCGGAACCAACCAGCAGCGGTTGAGCAGGCCGAAGATGTTGGTCCCCTCGTCACCGGTCTCGGCGATCAACGCCGCCCGCAGGCGCCCGGCGCGCTGGGCTGCGAACAGCGCGCGATCGCGCTGATAACCCTGCCGCCGGCAGCGGTCCCGGAAGGCCTGCAGATCGATGCGGTCCGGATCGAGCCGAAAGGCATCGACCTCGATGGCCGGCAAGCGCTCGACCAGGTGCCGCCCGATCAGCTCTCGCTGAACCGGATCGGCCGGCGCCACTTGCACTCCAGCCGCCGGCGGACCATCGGCCGCATCCGGGTCCGGCCGGCACTTGTACAAGCTGAAGCGATCGTAGAGGAAGTGATCGGCATCCGGATAGTTCGCCAAGAACCGGCTGTAGATGAGGTCGTTGAAGTCCTTGTCGGCGTCGAAGTAGGACAGGAAATAGGGCCGGGCCATGTGCTGCAAGATGTAGATCATGCCCGAGTACATCTCCCGGGCCAGCGCGAGCACCGACAGCGAGCGAGCCTCCCGCGACCGACGGGCTATGCCCAGGTGATGCACCAGCCAGGTGTCCGGGTAGATCGAGCTGGCCGCGACCGTACCGATCCGATTCGCACCAGCCGAAAGCAGGAAGTGACGCCCGAGTGCGTTGCAATCGGCTTGCGCGCGCCAGGCACGAAAGAACCGGCGCCGGTGATGCCGACGCAGATCGGGATCGACCAGAGCCGTATAGCCCGAATTCTCTAGCACTGCCCAGACCGAATCCACGCTGCGCCGATCGCCGAGGCGGAGGCGGCGGTGGCTGGCATGGAACACGAAGTGGTTCCAGGTTTCGCGGTCCGCCTGCCGCGGGAAATCCAGCAGCTCCAACCCGCAGCTCAGCTCGTCGCTGTCCTGCTGGCGCGAGATGCCGCGCAGACCGGCTCGCGCCCGAATTTCAAGGCCCGGCAGGTTCAGCTCGAACTCGTCGATGCGGTCGCCTGGGGCCAAAAAATCGTGCTCCGGATCCAGGGGAAAGCTCAGCCCGCCACCACCGATGTCCAGCACCGGCTTGCGCAACACGCGACCGGCGATTCGAGGATGGTGCAACACCGCTTCCAGCCCTTGCTCCACATCGAGTCGAGTTCGCGGAGAAGAGCGGAATCCGCCCTGATGAACCCGTTCGGGCAAGCGCAACCGCAGACTCTCGGCTGTGACCTCTTCGACGACGGCGGTAAAGAGGCTGATCGCCCCCGCTCCCCTGAAGACGAAGGAGTACTGCCGGCCCGGCTCTAGTCGTTCGGCTTCACCCTCCAGCACCTCTGCCACCAGTATCTGCCCATTGCCAGCCGCGGCCAATGATCGGCCGCGCAGCCTGACACCGAGTGCGTCATCTCCCGCATAGGCCTCGAATGGAACGCCTCGATCGAGGAGATGGTAACCGAGCAATCGTTGCACTCGCCCGGCACCGCTGTGGACGAGCGAACGAGCGCTGTGCAGACAGCGGTGCACCGGGCTGGACCGTTGCTCGAGATAGCGTTCCACCAAAAACCGCGACAAGGAACCGATTCCGGCCTGGCCCAACTCGTGGAAGCGAACCCCCACGGGTTGCATTCGTTGGCATGCTCCGTCGTCCCAGACCGCGCTCAACCGCACCCGAAACGACGGGCAGGTGCCCAGCTCGAGGGACACTGGAACCCGCTCCAATAGACCGGCAAGACCTGGAGGTACCAGCAGTCTGCCACCGCCGGCGCTTAGATCCAGGATGCGAATACCCCTGAGGGGCCCGGGACCGGCAAGCCGGACCACGGGGCCATCCCCCACAGAAAGTCTATACGATTCACGACGTTCTGCGCTCATTGCGCCTCCCCATCCCGTGCGACCAGCCGCTTGCTGCAGCCAGGCTGGAAACTCGAGCACCACTTGGCCCGATTATCGTCTCCTGCCGGCACGACTTGAGGCATTTTGCGACAAGAAATGAGCACATCATCTCCAACCCACCGCTTTTTCGCGAAACAGCGGCGCCGGCGCGGTCCGGCCGCCCGCGCCTCCACGCTTGCGCCTTCGGGTGGACGCACCGCCCAATTTGCACCGATCACCGAGCGAGCCGTCGTTCGCTCGCGGCAGTGTTTTCAGCCACTTGGCGATGGTTGCCGTGAACGCTTATGGCGAAAAAGGGTTTTCTCGCTTCGCTGGCCATGCTAGCTTGCGCCCGATTCGATCGCGGAGGCACTTGACATGAGCGCATGCGCGGGCATGGGTCGGTGGGCGATGGGGATTGCGGCGGGGCTGGCGGTGGTGGCCGCGGCGCCGGTGGCGGGGGCGGAGACCGGCCCCGGTGTGCTGGGCGCCGAGCTGTCGCTGTGGTGGATCACCCCCTTCGCCCTGATGTTGCTGGCCATCGCCGTGCTGCCGCTGGCCGCCGAGCGCTGGTGGCACCCCAACCGCAACAAGATGATCGTCTCGGCCGGGCTGGGCCTGCCGGTGGTGGGGCTGTTTCTGTACATGGACGACCAGGCGGTGCTGCACACGGCCGAGGAGTACGTCTCGTTCATCATCCTGCTCGGCGCGCTGTTCGTCATCTCGGGCGGGGTGGTGGTGCGCACCGACATGCGTGCCACCCCGCTGACCAACACCGCCATGCTGGCGCTGGGCTCGCTGCTGGCCTCGTTCATGGGCACCACCGGCGCGGCCATGGTGCTGATCCGACCGGTGCTGCTGACCAACCAGCAGCGCACCCGCAAGACCCACACCATCATCTTCTTCACCTTCCTGGTGGCCAACATCGGCGGCTGCCTGACCCCGCTGGGCGACCCGCCGCTGTTCATGGGCTACCTCAAGGGCGTGCCCTTCGAGTGGACCTTCGGCCTGGCGCCGGCCTGGGCGGCGGTGGTGGGCGCGGTGCTGCTGATCTACTTCGTGCTCGATACCATCATGTACACCCGCGAGCCGATCGCCGCGCTGGAGGCCGACAAGCTCGAGATCCAGCCCACCCGGGTGACCGGGCTGTGGCTGAACGCGCCGCTGCTGGCCGGGGTGGTGCTGGCGGTGGCCTTTCTGAACGAGAACTACCTGCCCTTCAAGGCCTTCCCCCTGCGCGAGGGGGTGTTGCTGGCGCTGGCCGCCGCCTCCTGGGCGGCCACCCCGGGCGGCTACCGCCAGGCCAACAAGTTCACCTTCTACCCCATCATCGAGGTGGCCGCGCTGTTCGCCGGCATCTTCGCCACCATGATCCCGGCCATCCTGATCCTCAAGGCCCGCGGCGGCGATCTGGGCGTGGCCAGCCCGACCAGCTTCTTCTGGGCCACCGGCGTACTGTCCGCCTTTTTGGACAACACCCCGACCTACGTGGTCTTCTTCTCGCTGGCCCAGAACCCGGACATCCCCGGCATCACCCAGTCGGTGGCCACCACCGGGGTCGACGAGGTGATCCTGACCGCCATCAGCCTGGGGGCGGTGTTCATGGGGGCGATGACCTACATCGGCAACGCGCCCAACTTCATGGTCAAATCGATCGCCGAGGAGCGCGGCGTGCGCATGCCCTCGTTCTTCGGCTACCTGCTGTGGTCGACCGCAATCCTGGTGCCGGTGCTGGTGGGGGTCACCTTCATCTTCCTCTGATCGGAAGCTCGCTCGAGAACTTCGATTTATCGGGGAGAACGCCGGTCTCGCGGCCGGGCGCATCGGGCGGGCGGGCCGGGCGGGCGAAGGGCCCGGCGGCCAGGCGCTCGAACCAGCCGCGCTCGGCCAGGGCCTGGTAGGCGAACAGCACCACCCCGTGCAGCCCGGCCGCGCGGGCCAGCTGTATCTCCCGCTCCAGCACCGCGAAGCCGCCGGCCTCGACGTTGATGCCGGCCAGCAGCTGCACCCGTTCGGCCAGGGGTGCGAAGTCGGCCACCAGGGTGGCGAAATCGGTGGGTTGGCCGGCCGGGGTGGTGGGCGGCCAGTATATCATGGGCAGCAGGGCGTCGACCGTGCCCTGCTCGGCCCAGGCGTGCGAGTCCTGAAAGAAGTCGGCCCAGCCCTGGGTCACCTGGCCCCAGCCCCAGCGGTCGCGGTAGATGCCAGTGACCGCGGCGCTGACCACCGCCCGCGGCCGGATCTCGATCACCCGCCGCTTCAGCCGGGCCACCAGGCGGGTCAGCTCCCGGCGCTGCCATTCACCGCGATCGAGCCCCGGCTGCTCGCGGCGGGCAGCGCGGAAGCGGCGCCGGCTGACGCGGTCGTGGGAGTACTGCCGGCCCGGGTAGCGGGCGTAGTCCAGATGCAGCCCGTCGATGGCGTAAAACGAGGCGATCTCGCCGACCACCGCCTCGAGGTGGCGGCCGAAGGCCGGGTGGGCCGGGTTGAGAAACACGTATGCCCCGTCGCTGTAGGGCATCGGCCGGCCGCGGCGGTCGCGCACCCGCCACTGCGGGTGGGCCCGCATCAGGTGCTTCGGCTCGGCGCGGCCCGGCGGCCGGGCGCCCTTCCAGCCGGTGCAGACGTTGATCCAGGCGTGCAGTTCCAGCCCGCGGCCGTGGGCGGCGGCGATGGCCGTCTGCAGCGGATCCCAGCCGGGGTCGCGGCCCAGCTTGCCGGCGAGCGCCGCCGCCCAGGGCTCCCGGGTGGAGCGGTAGTAGGCATCGGCCACACCGCGCACCTGGAAGTAGAGCTGGTTGAACCCGGCCGCGGCCACCCGTTCGACGATGCGCTCGACGTCGGCGGCCGTGCGGTAGTCCCAGCGGGTGACCCACACCCCGCGGGCCTCGACCGGCGGGCGGGCGGCGGCGGCGCCGTCGGACACCGCTTCGACCTCGGCACCGGCTTCCACCGGCGGCGTCACCGGAGCGGGGTCGGCCGGCTGGCCGCCGCCGGCATCCTCCGCGGCCACACCGCCGTCCGTGGCCGCCGCCGGGGGCGGTCGATCCGGCTCGATCTGCTCCGGCCCGGCGGCCGAGCAGGCCGCGGCCAGCACGCCGAGCAGCAGCAGGCCGCCCGCCCGGCCGCCCACGGAAAGCTGCTCCCCCCAGGCGCGGCCCCCCGCCGGCGACCTCCAGCCGGATGCGGACGTCACAGCCCTGCTGCGGCGGTGGGGTGCGTCGTTCATGGCCCTCAGGGCGTGACCGTCTCGATCAGGTGCGCGACCACGTCGAGCGAGGTGACCGATGAGACCTCGGCGTGAAAGTTGGTGATGACGCGGTGGCGCAGCACCGGCCGCGCCAGGGCGCGCACGTCCTCGGCGCTGACCGCGAAGCGACCGTCGAGCAAGGCGCGCGCCTTGCCGCCCAGGATCAAGAACTGGCTGGCCCGCGGCCCGGCGCCCCAGGCCACATACTCGCGCACCAGCTCGGGCGCTTCGGCCTCGACCGGCCGCGAGGCCCGCGCCAGCCGTACCGCATAGCGCACCACCGCCTCGGCCGCCGGCACCCGGCGCACCAGCCGGGCGAACTCCAGGATGCGCTCGGGGCCGAGCACCCGGGCCGGTTGCGCCTCGGCGGCCGCGGTGGTCGCCTGGACGATGGCCAGCTCGTCCTCGGCGCCGGGGTAGTCGACGCCGATGTAGAACATGAAGCGATCCAGCTCGGCCTCGGGCAGCGGGTAGGTGCCCTCCTGCTCGATGGGGTTCTGGGTGGCGAAGACCAGGTACGGCGCCGGGAGCCGGTGGGTGCTGCCGCCCGCGGTCACCTGGCCCTCCTGCATCGACTGCAGCAGGGCGGCCTGGGTCTTGGGCGGGCTGCGGTTGATCTCGTCGGCCAGCAGCACGTTGGTGAAGATCGGCCCGCGCACGAAGCGGAAGGAGCGATCGCCGGTCTGGCGATCGGTGACCAGCACCTCGGTGCCGGTGATGTCGGCCGGCATCAGATCCGGGGTGAACTGCACCCGGGCGAAGTCCAGCTCGAGCACCTCGGCCAAGGTCGAGATCAGCAGGGTCTTGGCCAGGCCCGGCACGCCCACCAGCAGGCTGTGGCCGCCGGCGAACAGCGAGACCAGCAGCAGGTCGATCACCTCGCGCTGACCCACGATGCGCTGGCCGATCTGCTCGAGCAGCTCGTGGTGCGCCCGGTACAGCGCTTCGGCCGCCTGCCGATCCGCGTCCGGGCTCGCCTGTGCCGCCGCGTCGCTCAAGGGTCGCCTCCTTCGCCCCGGATCCTTACCAGACCCATCATCCCCCGTCCACCTCGGCCGTCGCCGGCGCGTCCCTGCCGGTCGCCTCCGGCGGGCACAGCTCGCGGTCGACGACCGCCGTCTCGCCGGGAGCGACCCGCACCCAGATCACCGCCGGCTCGTCCCGGCAGTCGGCGTCCAGGGCCACCACGTGGCGGCCCGGCGCGACCGGCAGCGCGTACACCGGCGTGGTCAGCCCGGTGTCGACGAAGTCGAGCCAGATGCGCGCCCAGGGCCGGCTGGCGATGCGCAGGCTGGCAGCGGCGGCCTCGGCCCCGGCTGCCCCGGGGGCCGGCCGGGACCGGGCCGCGGGTGCGTCCGGCCGGGCCAGCGCGCGCTGGTGGCGCCGGATCTTCCGCCAGGCCGTGCGGTGCCGTTCGGCCAGGGCGGCGAAGTCGGCCCGCTGGTCGCCGGCCTCGGCCAGCGCGGCGCAGGCGCGCACCAGCGCCCGGCGCACCCGGGGATCGAGCGGGTTCTGGCGCACCGCCTGGCGCAGGTGCAGGTAGCCCTGCCAGGGTTGTTCGGCGGCCAGCAACCGGCCCAGCGCCAGGTGGGCCTCGAGCCCCCCGGGATGGATGGCCAGGCTCTGCTCGAACGCCTCGCGGGCCTGCTCGGTGCGGCCCACCGCGGCCAGAACCTTGCCCAAAGCGTCGGCGATCACCCAGCCGGCCGCGTGGCGCGGCCCGGCCCGGCGCCGGGCGCGCTGGTACTCCACCAGCGCGGCCCGCTTTCGGTTGCGGGCCCGCAGCAGCTCGCCCAGGTGGTAGTGATCGCGCAGGTCCACCCGCCGGGCGCGGGCCAGCCGCCGCTCGCCGGCCGCTTCCCGCTCGGCCGGCTCGGGCTCGTCCAGCAGGTCCACGTCACCTTCCAGCCGGATCAGATCGCGGCCGGCCAACCAGCCGCGCCAGGCCGCCGTGAACCGCTGCCGGTCCAGGCCGTAGACCCGCTCGATGGCCTCCAGGTCGCCCACCCCTTCGGCCAGCAGCTCGAGCAGCCGGCGCAGCCCCGGGTAGCCGCGGCGCTCGAGCAGAAAGGCGGTCACCGTGTACACCTCGCTGAAGGCCAGCTCGGCCGCCTGCCGGCTGGGCAGCAGGGCCATCGACGGATGCATCTGCTCGAAGGGGATCAGCGCACCCGCCGCCAGCGCCCGGGCCAGCCGGCTCTGGCGCAGCGGCGCCAGGCCGGGCCGGTAAAGCGGCTCGCCGGCGCGCCAGCGGCGGTCCTCGAACTTGGCCAGCGCCTCGTGCAGCCAGATGGGCGTGCGGTTGCGCGTCTTTTCCGAGATGATGCGGTGGACCAGCTCGTGGCTGGCGGTGTCCAGGTAGGAGTAACCCTTGAGCGTCGAACGGGGCGAGGTGACCATCAGCCGGCCGAACTTGCACACCGCGATGGTGCCGCTGGTGCCGATCTCGTCCTCGGTCAGTCCGGTGGCCGCGGCCAGGGCGGCCGCGTCGGGCAGCACCTGGACCACGATCGGCAGCTGCGGCTGGTGGTCCAGGTCTTCGCCCACAACGGCCACCGTACGCCGCACCACCTCGATCAGATCGGGCACCAGCACCTCGTCCAGCCCGGGCCGCAGCTGGACCAGCACCTGGCCGTCGGGCCCGGCGCGTTGGATGAAGCCGCGGGTCATCCGGCCCATGGTCCGGATGCGGGCCAGCCGCGGATCGCGCTCCAGCCGGCCCCCAAGCGCGGCCGCCGCCCGCTCGGCCAGGGCCGCGGCCGCGGCGTGCTGGCCCAAGTGGAACTTGGCCCAGGCGGCGGCCAGCTGCACCGCCGGCAGATCGGGGTGCTCGTGCAGCAGCCGCTCGGCCAGCCGTTGGGCCGGCTCGAACTGCCACTGCTGCAGCAGCGCGTCCACCCGCGCCACCTGGCGCTGCAGCCGCTGGGCCGCATCCAGCCCGGCCGGCGCCGCGGGCGCCGCTTCCGGCGCGGGCGCCGGCGCGGGCGCCGGTGCGGGCTCGGTCGCCGGCGTGGGCGCTGCCGGCCCGGCCGCCGCCGGAGCGCTCGCCGCGACCAGAATCAGCGACGCCAGCCAGGAGCGGCCGCGAACGGCGGCGCATCTTTGGTGCCGGATGCCTATTTGACCAGCTCCTCATAGTAGCGCCGCACCTGCGGCTGGTACGCCTCGGGCACCGGGTCCTTCATGCCCTCCAACAGGGCCTCGCGGAAGGCCTCGGGCGGGCGGAACTCCTCGGCGCCGGGGATCTCCACCGGCTCCTCGGACGGCCGGCCCGGGCCGCCCTGATCCACCCCCCGGCCCGGCCGGGCCCCTGTGCCCATGGGCAGCGGCATGCCCTGACCGCCGCCGCGCTGACACGACTTGCGCAGCGCCTGCTGCATGCCCTCGAGCGCCCGCTGGGCCTCGCGCTGGTGAGGCCAGGCGCGCTGCGGCGCCTGCTGGCCGAGCTGGTCGCCGGCGCGCTGCATGGCCCGTCGGGCGCGCTGGACGCCCTTGTTCATCTCAGGGCCGAACACCGGCGCCTGCTGCTCGATCTGGCGCATCTCGGCCTGCAGCTGGGCCAGCCGCCGGGCCAGCTCGGCCTGGCGCCGCTGCTGCTCACCGACCTGCTCGGCCTCGCCGGGCGCGAGCAGGTCGCGGCCGGCCGGCATCAGCCGCCGCAGCTTGCGCAGCAGCGCAGCCGCCTCGGCCGCGGCCCGCTCGGCGTGCTGGTGCCATTCGCCGGCCCGCTCGGGCCGGAAGCGGGCCAGCGACCCGAGCAGCGACTCCAATCGTTCGGTGCCGGCCGCCAGCGCCTCGGCCTGCTCCAGCGCCCCGGCCAGATCGCCGGCCCCGAGCAGCCGGTCCAGTCCGCGGGCGGTCTCCAGCGCCCCGTCGCGCTCCCGGTCGGCGTAGCGTTCCAGCGCATCGGCTTCGCCGTCGCCGGTGGCGATGGCCTCCAGCGCGGCGATCACCGCGGCCAGCTCGCGCCGCAGCTGTTCCAGGCGGCCCTGCTCGATGCGCCGGGCCCGTTTCTCGATCCGCTCGGCGACCCGCCGGCGCAGCTCGCCGGTCTGTTCGGTCAGCCGGGTCTGCTGCTCGGTGATCTGGTTCAGCTCGCCCTGCAGCCGCGCCAGCTTGCGGGCCAGCTCGCGGTAGCGCTGGGAGCCGAACCCGGCCTTGGAGCGCGCCACCGCTTGCTGCAAGGAGCGGACCTGATCGCCCAGCCGCTCGACCTCGGCCGTGGCCGAGTCGAGGTCGCCCTCCATCAGCGCGCGCTGGATGCGGTCCAGCGTGCCCATGGCGTCGCGCTGCGACAGGTGGCGGCGCAGGGCTTCCGGGTTGATGTACTCGTCGCGCACCGCCTTGAGCAGCTCGCGCTGGCGTTCGAGCAGCCGGGCCATCTGTTGCTTGAGCTGGGCGATGCGCGCCTCGATCTCGCGCCGGGTGCGCTCGTCGGGCGCTCGCCGGTAGCGCTCCATCAGGTCGGCCAGCTCGCGCTGGCTGCGCTCGAGCTCGCGGGCGATGCGCTCGACGTCCTCCAGGCGCTCCAGGTCGAGCAGGTCCTCGACGTAGAGCACGTCGCGTTCCAGCCGGCCGATGCGCGCCCGGCGCAGCCCGGCCAGGGCGGTCGTATCCGGCTCGCGGGCCGGCCGGCCGAGGCGCACCGCGCCGGCGGCTTGCAGCGCCCAGCCCAGCCGTTCGGCTTCGCGTTCAAGCCCATCGCGCACCGCGGCCAGCGCCTCGGCCACCGGGGGCCAGGCCAGCCGGTCGTCGGCCAAGGCGGCCACCAGGTCGTCGGCCGCGGTCACCGTCTCCTGCAGCTGCTCGCGCAGCGTACGTTGATCGGCCACCTCCGGCCCCTCGTCTCGTTCGGCGCGGTCGGCGTGCTCCAGATCGGTGGCCAGGTTGCCCAGCAGCCGCTCCCAGAGCTTGCGCACCCGGGCCATCAGCTCGCGGTGGTGGGCTTCGGCCGAGAAAACCTCCAGGGTGACGCTGGCCGAACGGCCCGTCTTGGGCCCGCGCACCGTGTCGTTGTCGGTGGCCTCGATATAGAACTGCAGCTGGTCGCCCGGCACCAGGTCCAGCTCGGCCAGCTGCCAGCGCAGCCGCTGGCGCACCGCATCGCGGCCGCGGCCGGTCAGCCGCTGCAGCAGGCGCCGGCCCGCGGCCGCGGCCCGGCCCGGCACCCGCCACACCAGGTGCACCTCGTCCAGGGCGAAGTCGTCGCGGGCGTCGTAGAGCAGGTCCACCGCGTCGGTCTCGCGCACCACCCGATCGCGCGCCGGCTCGCTCAGCCGCACCCGCGGCGGCTCGTCGGGCTCGATCTGTATGGGGTGGCTGCGCGGGCTGCGCCAGCGCTCGCCGGCTGCGCTCTCCAGGGCGAAACGGTAGGCCCCGGGCTGCTCGACCACCAGGGTGGCGCGCAGCTTCCGGCCGCCGTCGACCTGCAGCTCGACGGCCTGTTCGCCCAAGTCCAGCCGGCCGGCAGCGACGGGCCGGTCGGCGCGGGCGGCGATGGTCACCCGGGTGCCGGGCAGCGCCAGCACGGCCCCATCGCTGCCCTCCACCCGCCGGTCGTCGCGGCCGGTGTAGGCCGGATAGCGATAGGTCAGCCGGATGTCCCCCACCCAGCTCTCGCGGGCCGCAGCCGCGGCCGGGCCGGCCGGTGTCGCTGGCCGCACCAGCGCCGCGGCCGCGGCCGCCAGCGCCCCGGGCGCGGCCAGCGCCGCCAGGCCCACCAAGCCCAGCACGCCGGCCAGGGTCGCCAGCGGCCGGCGCAGGCGGCCGGCCGGTGCCAGCTGGCCGGGCGTCCGGGCGGCCAGCCGCTCGGCCACCCGCCCGCGATGGGCGGCCACCAGCCCGGCGCTGGCGGCCGGCTGGCCAGCCAGCTGCACCGCGCTGACCAGCTCCAGCTCACCGCGGCCCAGGCCGTGTTCGACCTCGCGGGCCAGGGACTGGCCGCTGCGGGCCAGCCGCCGCCGCGGCCGCAGCCCATAGCGGTAACCCAGCAGCCCCCCGCCCAGCGCCGCCGCGGCCCACAGCGCCCAGCGCAGCGCGCCCAACCCGCCGGCCGCCCAGCCGATCAGCCCGGCGAGCAGCCACAGCCCGACCAGGCCGGCGGTCAGGTAGCAGGCCCCGGCCACCCACTCCTGGGCCAGCCGGCGGCGGCGGTAGGCGGTGAGGAAGACGTCGACCGAATCGGCCGCTGGCGGCGTGGGGGGCATCCTGCTCCCTATGGTCCGCTCCGCGCAATGCGCGGAGAAAAAACGGAATCTCGAGTTTAGGCCCGGCCGCTCGATGCGTCAAGGCGGGGTGCCCGCCGAGCGCGGTTGCCCTGCAGCGGATTCCCTTGCTAGTATGCCGCCGTAAACCGACGAAACACCGAGGTTGACGCGTGAATAAGCATCCCGACCAGCGCGTCCGTACATTGCGGAGATTGGGGTCCGGTCTTGGCCGTCGATGATCGCAAGCTGGTCCGGCGTGCCAAGCGCGGGGACCCGGAGGCGTTCAAGGAACTGATGGAGCGCTACCGCCGCAAGGTCTACGCCATCGCCTTCGGCATGGTGCGCAATCCCGAGGCCGCCATGGACATCAGCCAGGAAGCCTTCATCAAGGTGCATCGCTACCTGGGATCGTTCCAGGGCAGCTCGAGCTTCTACACCTGGCTGTATCGCATCGTGGTCAACCTGAGCATCGACTACCTGCGCCGCGAGGGCCGCCACGAGGCGGTGGACTACGACGACATGATCCAGCGCCGCGACCCCGACGACTCCGAGGCCTGGATCGTACCCACGGTGCTGGATCAAAACCCGCTGGACGCGCTGGACCGCCGCGAGATGGCCGATCAGATCGCGGTCGCACTCGAGCAGCTGAGCGAAAAGCACCGGGCGGTGCTGCTGCTGCGCGAGGTGGAGGGTCTGAGCTACGAGGAGATCGCGCGCGTGCTCAAGATCCACAAGGGCACGGTGATGTCGCGGTTGCACCACGCGCGGCGCAACCTGCAGCGGTCGTTGCGCCAGTACCTGACCGAGCGCGGCGGCAGCCTGAGGCCGCGGGCCGAGGGCGAGAAGACCGCCGAGGCGGACACCCCCCTGCGGGGCGCGGGCAAGGTGAGCGGAGCCTGAGCGAGATGAGCGAGCACTGCGACATCGAACAGACGCTTATCGAGCGCTTCCACGACGGCGAGCTGCCGCCGACCGAGCGCGCCCGGCTCGATCGCCACCTGGCCGATTGCGCCGACTGCCGGCGGCGGCTGCGGGCGCTGCGGCTCGGCGGCGAGCTGCTCGGCGAGCACCTGCAGCGGGCGGTCGAGACGGCCGACTTCAGCGGCTTCGAGCAACGGGTGCTGGCCGGCATTGACGAGCGCGGCCCGAGTTCGCCGCTCGAGCGGCTGGGCCTGTGGCTGCGCGAGTCGCTGGTCCACCACCGCGTGGTCTGGCTGACCTCGGCGGCCGCCGCGGCGGCCGTGCTGCTGCTGGCGCTGTGGCTGCTGCCGGTCGGCTCCAGCCCGGGCGGGACCGGACCGGACCGGACCGACCCGGCGCCGGCTGCGGGCGACGGCCCGGCGGCACCCGGGCAGCCGCGGGTGGCGGCGGGCGCGGACAAGGCCCCGGCGGACAACGACGTCATCATCGACTCGCTCGAGTACGCCGGCCAGCGGTCGATGATATTCTCGGTATCCAAGAACGACACCACCGTGATCTGGATGGTGGACTTCGATCGCGCGGGGGCGGTGGACAAGCGAGGAGACGAGATATGAGGACGTCGCTGCGCTGGCTCGGTCTCGCCGCGCTTTTTATGGCCCTGGCCCCGCCGGCCGCGGCCCGCGATCTGCAGGCCGAGATCCGCATCCGGGTCATCTACGCGGCCAAGTCCGCGACCGAATCGCTCGATCCGGCGCTCGGCGACCTACGCCCCGAGCTGATCGACCTGCCCTTCAACAAGTTCCGCCTGCTCGACAAGCTCGAGACCACGGTGGCCATCAACTCCAGCGTGGAGCTGCAGTTCCCGGGCGAGCGCTCGATCGCGGTGCGCTTTTTGGGCCTGGACGTCTCGGGCGACAAGGAGATGCTGTCGCTGCGGCTGGCCCTCAAGCCGCGGTTGAACATGCAGCTCAGAATCGCCGACGGCGGCCGGACGCTGATCGGCGGGCCCTCGCACCTGGAGGGCACCTTGTTCCTCGACGTGACCGCGCGGCTGCGCGACCTCGACGCACCGCCCGAAGCGGTGCTGCCGCGGCCGGCGGGCAGCCCGCTGCAGGCCAGCGACCCCGGCAAGCAGCCGGTCGACGGGGACGCAGCCACCCCCGACTCCGGAGACGAGGAAAAATGATACGATCCGCTACCGCCTGGCTGCTCGGCGCCTCGCTGCTGATCGGCCCGCCCTGTGCGGCCGACGAGCAGCCCGGGGCCATCAAGGGTGCGGTCGGCGCCCCGCAGGGCGACTCGATCGGCTCGGTGGGCGGCGACCTGAGCTACGAGATGCTCGACGGCGACTCCTTTGTGACGATCAACCTGGGGTTGAACTTCGATCTGGGCAAGATCGGCTTCGGCATCCAGGCGCCGCTCAGGCTCAAGGTCGACGACAGCGCCCCGAAGCAGGACGACTACGGCGGCGTGCTGCGCAAGGAAGACTGGGACGAGTGGACCGACTACCTCAAGATCCTGCGCTTCTTCCGCTACGGCCGCAAAGGCGAGCTGATCTTCGTCCAGATCGGCGATCTGCCCGGCGCCACCGTGGGCCACGGCACCATCGTCAACCGCTACTACAACAACACCGACCTCGACCACTACCGCATGGGCATTCAGCTCGACGTCAACACCGACTACGGCGGGGTGGAGACGCTGCTGAACAACGGCTTCATCTCCAACCTGATCGGCGCCCGCGGCTACATCCGGCCCTGGTCCTTCGTCGACCCCGAGTCCTACCTGAACAACCTGGCGCTGGGCTTCAGCGTGGTCACCGACTGGGACGCGCCCTACTGCATCGAGGGCGAGCGGGTGTCGACCGGAACGCGCACCGGCGAGTGCCTGCCCGACGCCCCGGGCCCCGAGCTGGCCCCGGCCTTCGACTCCGACGGCAACCTGCGCGTGGAGCGGGCCAAGGCGGCCACCGCGCTGGGCGGCGACATCGAGTTTAGGGTGCTGAACCTGTCCTGGCTGTCGCTGACGCCCTACATCGACTTCAACGGTTTGATCGACGGCGGCTGGGGCTTGCACGCCGGCATCATGAGCGTGTTCCACATCCCGGTCATCGACCTGGATCTGTCGGCCCGCGCCGAGTACCGCCACTTCGCCGCCGACTACATCCCGGCCTACTTCGACTCCTACTACGAGATCCAGAAGTTCAGCTATCCCTTCAAGGACGAGAGCGGCCAACTCGGCGGCGGCGAGCAGACGCGGCCCAAGCGCCGCGTGATCGAGGAGCTGGGCGCGCAGTACGACGGCGGGCTGAACGGCTACTACGCCGAGCTGGTCTTCGACCTGATGGGCCTGGTGCAGCTGGGCGCCTCCTACGACGACTACGACGGGCCCTACAACTCCAACCTGCGCCTCTACCTGGCCGTGCCGGCGCTGGAGGTGGTGCAGTTCGGCGCCTACTACTACCGGCACAACTTCGAAGGCGCCTCCAACGCCTTCGCCTTCGACGACAAGAGCCTGTTTCTGGCCGAGGCCCGCTACCACTTCTGGTCGGTGCTCTACCTGGTCGGCCAGTACTGGCGCGTCTGGCAGCTCGAGACCGACCCCAGCGCCAATCGTTACGGCGAGTATGTCCCGGTCGACGACTGGTCCATCGGCCTCGGCGCCGCCTACACCTTCTGAGCTTCCTT
>CAYVQE010000089.1:155-26167 GCA_964454005.1 uncultured Myxococcales bacterium | reverse complement strand
ACGCCGACGGCTGCACCATGAGCGCCAAGAAGGACGCCCTGGTCAACATCGGCGGTTTCTTGGCCATGAACGACGGCGATCTGGCCGCCCAGAGCCGCAACCTGCTGATCCTGACCGAGGGCTTTCCCACTTACGGCGGCCTGGCAGGCCGCGATCTGGCGGCCATCGCCCAGGGGCTGCGCGAGGTGCTCGAAGAGGACTACCTGCGCTACCGGCTGGCCTCGACCGCCTATTTGGGCGAGCACCTGGCCGAACTCGGTGTGCCCTGCGTGCGGCCGCCGGGCGGCCACGCCATCTTCATCGACGCCCGCGCCATGCTGCCGCACATCCCGGCGCGCCAGCTGCCCGCCCAGGCGCTCAGCTGTGCGCTGTACGAGCACGGCGGCATCCGCTCGGTCGAGATCGGCACGGTGATGTTCGGCCGCCACGACCCGGAAACCGGCGCGGAGATCCCGGCGGCCATGGATCTGGTGCGCCTGGCCATTCCGCGGCGGGTCTACACCCAGAGCCACGTCGACTACGTCATCGAGGTCTTCGAGCGGGTGCTGGAACAGAAGCAGGAGATCAGGCCCATGGGATTCGTCGACCAGCCGCCCTTCCTGCGCCACTTCACCGCCAAGTTCAAGGAACTTTGAACCATGGCCGGGCCCCGGCTGCAGTCGCTGGCCATCGCCGAGCCCGGCGTGCTCGAGCTGGGCGCGGAACGCCACCTCGTGCTCCAGCCGCGGTTGTTGGCCGAGGTGCAGAAAGGGGTCGAGGACCGGCTGGGTCCGAAGGCCTCGGAGTACCTGTACACGGCCGGTCAGGCCTGGGCGGCCAGCGAGCTGCAGCGGCTCCGCGGGCTCGCCGATTCGAACGATGCGGATACCCTGGCCCGCCTGTTCTGCCAGCAAGCCACGGCGCTGGGCTGGGGCGACTGGCGGATCGAGGCGCTGCAGCCGGATGAGCAAGGGGTGTTGATCCAGGTGGCCCGCTCCCCGTTCGCCGAGGCGTATGGCCAGTCCGATCTGCCGGTCTGTCACCTGATCGCCGGCGCGGTGACCGCGCTGGCCGAGGCGCTCTACCGGGGCACCGCCGCCTGCGACGAACTCCACTGCCTGGCCCAGGGAGCCGGCGGCTGCCAGTTCGCGGCCACCGGTTCCGATCCGGCTGCAGGCGAGTCCTGGAGTTGGTAGCCCGGCAGCCCCGCCCGCCGGACGCCAATCCCCGGCAAATACCGACCATCGAGTCACCGGTCAGGCTTCGGTCGCACCGGCTCGCCACGACTCGCAATGCACACATTCGATTGCGTCCGGGGCGCCTCCCCGTTTATCCTGATCGGGATTGCCCACGACGGCCGGATGCGGTCCGGGCCGGGGAGGTGGTCATGCATGCGAAGGGTCGGATCCTGGTGGTCGACGACGACGAGCAGGTTCTCGAGATGACCCGACAGCTGCTCGAGAAAAAGGGCTACGCGGTGCGCACCGCCAGCAACACCATCGGTGCGGGCTACCTGCTCGGCGGCTTCAAGCCCGATCTGGTGGTGCTCGACATCATGCTGCCCGGATCGCTGTCGGGCGATCAGGCCTGCGAGACGCTGCGGGAGCTGCGCCCCGGCGTGCGCATCGTGTTCTACTCCGGCATCGACGAGACCAAGCTGCAGCAGCTGGCCGACCGCCACCACGCCGACGCGGTGATCGCCAAGGGGACCCGCCCATCGAAGCTGCTGGCCACGATCGACGATCTGGTCGGGCGTAAAGCGAATTGAACGGCGACAAGGCACAGTGCTGCGCCGTCTGTGGCCGTGGGGCGGAGACGCTCGAGCGCCTGCCGGGAACCGGACCGGTCTGCTCGAGCTGCCTGTTGGCGGGGCGCTTCCTGGGCTCTACCGGGGCGCCCCGGCTGGCAAAGGCCGCCCGCGATCTGCCGGACTTCTACCCCCGGATCCTGCAGCTGGTCGGCGCCGACCTGGACGAAGCCACCCGGCTGTCCGCACGGCGGTTGTACGATGAGGCCCGCAGTCTGTTGCTGCGCCGCGCCGAGGAGCGGAAGGCCGAGGATCAGCCATTGCTGGCCGCCTATCTGCTGCAGCAGGCCTTGTCGATCCCGGGCAACTCGGCCCTGGTCTACGCGGCTTTGGCGGACGCAGCCGTGGCCATGGACTGCCACCGCGAGTCGGCCCAGCACTACAAGACCGCCGGTTGGCTGGGCATGCAGGTCGGCGACCGCGGCCAGGTCGAACGGGCGCTGGCCGGGCTGGAGCAGGTGGCCGACCAGGACGCCTGGGTCGAAAAGGCGCGTGACTGGTTGGCCGGCGCCCAGCCCGAACAGGAGGCGCTGTGTGGCTTCTGCGGCCGGCCGGCCAGCGAGGTGGGCGACTTGATCGAGGGTCCCCAGGCCCGCATCTGCCAGGGCTGCCTCGACCGGTTGTCGAAGCTGCAGCACAACTGACGCGAACGGCGGACCCCGCAGGAGAACACCCGGATGGACGCCATGTTGCTACTGTTGGGCGGGATTGTGGCGCTGGGCGCGCTGGTCGTGCTCGGCGTCGCCCTCAATGCCCGCAAGCGCCTGAACCTGTTGACCCGTCCCAGCGCGCGGCTCGGCGACGTGTCCGACGGCCCGGTGAAGCTAGAGGGCCGGGTCGACTCCGAGGAGCGCTTCGAGTCACGGGTGTCGAACAAGCCGTGCATCTACCTGCGGGTGGTGGTGCGCAACCCGGGGGGCCTGGGTGCGATCCAGCCCTCGCGCCGCGGCATCGGGTCGATGGCGATGTCGGGCCACATGGGACACGGGGTCGACCTGCGCACCCAGCGCGAGGATCTGGTCCACGAACTCAAGCCCCACAGCATCACCCTGGAGGACGGCGACGGCCAGGTGGAGATCGAGCTGGAGCACGCCGACATCGAGCTGGCCGTCGACCGCCAGCTGAAATCCGGTCTGCTGGAGGCGGGCGACCCGCGGATCGAAGGCGTGCTGCGGCGCTTCAGCATCGATCCACGCGAGGGCGGCAGCTGGCGGCTGACCGAGACCATCCTGGAGCCGGGCGACCGCGTGCTGGTCAGCGGCCGCCTGGTCACCGACCGCGACGGCCACCGGCGCGTGGTGGGCGATGTGGACAACCCGGTCTACCTGACCGACCTGGACAGCGCTCGGCTGACCGCCGGCGCCCGCAACACCGGCCGTTGGGGTCTGGTGGCCGCGGCCGGCCTCGGTCTGCTGGCGGTGCTCTTGTTCGGCCTGGCCGTCGCCACCGGCGGCCAAGACGAGCGCCTGCAGCCCGGCGACAACGAGCGCATGCGCTCCTTCAAACCTTGACCCGGATTCTGCCGGGATCGCCGAGACGCCTGCGATCACAGATGCTGGGGGAAGAATCCGCGGGGCAGCAGGCGGTCGAGTCGGATGCGCTCCACCTCGCCCTGCGGATTGACCAGCAGGATGCGCAGCCGGGGGGCGAACTCGCCCAGCACCTGGCGGCACAGACCGCAGGGCGGAGCGGCCGGGCTGGTCCCGGTGGCGATGGCCAGCTGATCCAGCTCCCGCTCACCGGCCACCACCGCCGCAGCCACGGCGTTGCGCTCGGCGCAAACCGTCGCGCCGTAGGAGGCGTTCTCCACGTTGCAGCCCACATAAACCGCACCGCCGGCCGCGCGCAGGGCGGCGCCCACCCGGAACCGGGAGTAGGGCGCGTAGGCCTGCCGGCGGGCATCGAGCGCGGCCGCCACCAGCTCGCGCTCGGCCCACGACAGCCGGGGCGTGCGGCCATCAGCCATCGTCCCGCTCCAGCCGCAACCGCTCCACCAGCGCCAGCACCAGGCGGCTGAACACGGAGCGCACCCGTTCGGCGGTCTCGGTCACCTCGGCGTGGCTCAGCGGCTCGGGCGAAATGCCCGCTGCCAGGTTCGAGATGCAGGAGATGCCCAGCACCGCCCGGCCGGCGTGGCGCGCCGCGAGCACCTCGGGGATGGTCGACATGCCGACCGCGTCGGCGCCCAGGATGTTGAGCAGGCGCACCTCGGCCGGGGTCTCGTAGGACGGCCCGGTGAAGGCGGCATAGACCCCCTCCTTGACCAGGATGCCCAGTTCGGCGGCCACCGCCCGCGCCTGGGTGCGCAGGGCACCGGTGTAGGCGTCGCTCATGTCCGGGAAGCGCGGGCCCAGCTCATCGGCGTTGGGCCCGATCAGGGGATTGTTGCCCATCAGGTTGATGTGGTCGCGGATCAGCATCAGGTCGCCGGGCTGCAGGTCGGCCCGGATGCCGCCGGCGGCGTTGGTGATCAGGAAGGCGCCCACGCCGAGCCGGCTCATCAACCGCACCCCGACCGCGATGCGCTGCATGGGGTAGCCCTCGTAGTAGTGGAAGCGGCCCTGCATGATGGCCACTGGCCGCCCGCTCAACCGGCCCAGCACCAGTCGGCCGGCGTGGCCCGGCACGGTCGACACCGGAAAGCCGGGAAGGTCGGTGTAGTCGATGGCCACCGGCTCGACCACCTGCTCGGCCAGAAAGCCCAGTCCCGACCCGAGCACCAGTCCGAACTCGGGTTCCAGCTCGGTGCGTCGGCGGATCACCCGCTGACAGGCTTCGAGCTGCTCTGCCTCCGCAGTCATGGCGTTCTCCTCGCGATAGCGCGGCTCAGTCGAGGATCTTGCGGATCAACGGCGCCGCGGACACCGGCTGATCCCCGATGGTGAAGGCGGCCGCCAACCGGCTGCGCGCCTCGTCCAACGCGCGGGCGTCGTTGTAGTAGAGGGTGGCCAGGGCCGCGTCGGCCTCCACCGCATCACCCACCTTCTGGTGCAGCACGACGCCGGCGCCGTAGTCGATGCTGTCGTCGACCCTGGCGCGGCCCGCCCCGAGCAGCATGCCGGCCACGCCGACCTCCTCGGCGTGGATCCGCTGGACCACACCGCTGCGCTCGGCCTTGACCTGCTCGCTGCGCTTGGCCCCGGGCAGGCGGCTGTAGTCGACCAGGGCCTCGGGGTCGCCGCCCTGGGCGGCCACCAGCTGCTGGAACTTGCGCAGCGCCGCCCCCTTGGCGATCAGCTCGGCGATCTGGGCGCGGGCAGCGCGGCGGTCCGGGGCCACCTCGCCCAGCACCAGCATGTGGGCGGCCAGCTCGAACGACAGCTCGCTGAGGTCGTTTTGCACCCGGCCGGCCAGCACCTCGCAGCTCTCGATGACCTCGAGCGCATTGCCGATGTGGGTGCCCAGCGGCTGATCCATGTCGGTGATCAGGGCGGTGACCTTCTTGCCCGCCCCGCGGCCGATCTGCACCAGGGTGCGCGCCAGGGCCTGGGCCTGCTCCTGGCTCTTCATGAAGGCTCCGGCGCCCACCTTGACGTCGAGCACCAGCGCGTCGATGCCCTCGGCCAGCTTCTTCGACAGGATGGAAGAGGCGATCAGCGGGATGCTCTCGACCGTGGCGGTCACGTCGCGCAGGGCGTAAAGCTTCTTGTCCGCCGGCGCCACCTCGGCCGTCTGGCCAGCCAGGGTCAGCCCGGTCGCCGCCAGCACCTGGCGGAAGCTATCAGCGCTCAGATCCACGTCGAAGCCGGGGATCGACTCGAGCTTGTCCAGCGTACCGCCGGTATGGCCCAGCCCGCGGCCCGAGATCATCGGCACCACCACCCCGGCGGTGGCGGCGATGGGCGCCAGGATCAGCGAGGTCTTGTCGCCCACCCCGCCGGTGGAATGCTTGTCCACCTTGACCCCTGGCAGATCCGACCAGTCGAGCACTTCGCCCGAGTGCAGCATCTCCTCGGTCAGCGCCAGCTGCTCCTGCTCGGTGGCACCATTGAGGAAGATGGCCATCAGCAGCGCGGCCGCCTGGTAGTCGGTCACCGCACCGGCGGTGTAGCCCTCGATGAAGAAGCGGATCTCCTCCGGCCGCAGCGCCTCGCGGTCGCGCTTCTTTCGGATCAGATCGACCATGCGCATGCTGTCGCTCCTCTCAAGCCCCGGCCGGCGCGAGCCCCAAGTCGGCCAAGAAACTCTCACCGGGGCCCTGCCAATCGGCCCCCAGATACTCGGCGGCGGTGGCCGCCATGTCGGCGAAGGTCTCGCGGGTACCCAGGTCGACGCCGGCACGCCCGGCGGGCGACCAGGCCAACACCGGCACGTGCTCACGGGTGTGGTCGGTGTGGTCGGCGAAGGTCGGATCGCAACCGTGATCGGCGGTGATCAGCAACAGGTCCTCGTCGCGCAAGCCGGCGCACAGATCGGGCAGGGCGGCGTCGAAGGCGGCCAGGGCCTCGGCATAGCCCTGCGGGTTGCGCCGGTGGCCGAAGTTCATGTCGAAGTCGACCAGGTTGACGAAGATCAGCCCCCGCGGCTCGGACGCGATCAGGCGCCGGGTCTGCTCCAGCCCGTCGGCGTTGCCCCGGGTGGCCACCGAGCGCTGCACGCCGACGCCGGCGAAGATGTCGTGGATCTTGCCCACCCCCACGGTGGACACCCCGGCTGCCACCAGGGCGTCCAGCACGGTCGGCCCGTCCGGCGGCATGGAGAAGTCGTGCCGGTTGTAGGTGCGCTCGAAGGCGCCCGGTCGGCCCACGAAGGGCCGGGCGATGACGCGGCCCACCCGGTGGGCGTCGAGCTGGCGCCGGGCGGTGCGGCAGGCGGCGTATAGTTCCTCGAGATCCACCACCTCCTCGTGGGCGGCCAGCTGGAAGACCGAGTCGGCCGAGGTGTACAGGATCCAGTCGCCGCTGCGCATGTGCTCGGCACCCAACTCCTCGATGATGACCGTGCCCGAGGCGGTCTTGTTGCCCAGCACCCCGCGGCTGGTGGCCTGGCAGAAGGGCTCCACGATCGACGGCGGAAAGCCGTCCGGAAACACGGCGAAGGGCTCACCGGCCAGCAGGCCGGCCATCTCCCAGTGGCCGGTGGTGGTGTCCTTGCCCACCGAGCGCTCAGCCGCCCGGCCGAAGGCCCCTTGCGGTGCCGCCACCGCGGGCACGCCGGCGATGGGCGCGATATGTCCCAGGCCCAGCGCGGCCAGCTGCGGCAGCTCCAGCCCCCCGACCGCCGCGGCGGTGTGCTGCAGCGTGGCCGCCCCGGCATCGCCGAAGCGCGTTGCGTCGGGCAGCTCCCCGATGCCCACCGAGTCCAACACGATCCACAACAGACGCCGTTCTGATGGCATTGCGCCTCCAAAGCACCCACCTGCCCCGCCGCCCGAGTCTAACCGAAGTGCCCGTACTGTCCAAAAAACCGGTTGGCCCTTCAGGGCTTCATGAAGGCATCGCGCCTCTGCGGATCGATGTGGGATCGGCGTTCCTCGTTTTGGATGCCGCCGTGTCGCCACCGACGGGCAAGCGCAGCCAGAGGTAGCCCGCCAGGCCCAGCAGCACCTGGCCCAGGGCTTCGCCGGTGATCGGGCCGACCGGACCGAACAGGCCGAAGGCCAGACCGCCGGCCAGCCGGCCGAGCAACTTGCCGCCCAGCGCCCCCAGGGCGAAAGCCCAAGCCGCCCGCGCCGCCGCCCACCAGCCGGCACGCCGGGCGCCGGCGCCGGCGCCCGGCGCAAGGCCCCGTTCGAGCAGGAGCACGACACCGAGCACCACCAGCAGCGTGCCGGCCGGGCCGATCAGAAACGTGCCCAGGGCCTCGGCCACCAGCCCGGCGCTGATCACCCAGCGCTGGCGGCGTTCGAGCCGCATCAGGTGTATCGCCAGCACGGCCCCGCCGTGGGCCCCCCACCGCGCCAGGGTGGCCTGGCCCAACCAGCCCGGCCCCCGCAGCAGCTCCCCCGATGACAGAGCATAGCCCAGCAGCATGCCTGCGGTGGCCAAGACAGCCGCAGTGACGCCGACCCGCGCCGCCTCGACCAGCCGCGCGGTGGTCAGCGCCCTCGGCTCGCCGGCCGCGGCTTCGGCGGGCTGCGGCCAGCCGCGATGGGCTAGCCGCAGGCAGCTGGCACCGAGCAAGGCGGCCAGGCCCAGCTTGGCCGCCAGCAGCGCCAGGCTCAGCATGCCGCCGGGCACAAGCAAGCCCTGTCGGCCACCGGTGTCGAGCAGAAACCACAACTCCAACGCGGCCAGGCCCAAAAACGCCTGACCGGCGAAGCGCAGCACCAGGCGGTGATCGTCCGGCCGGGGCCGGCGCAGGCGCCCGTCGGCCAGCGGCCGGCAGGGCTCGAGCAGCGCGGGCGGCAGCCGGCGCCAGAGCAGCCAGCTGTGCGAGGCCACGGTTGCCAGCAGGACGGCTCGGCTCAGCGCCGGCGGTAGCTCGGCCAGGGCGAACAGAAAGCGTTCCAGCACCAGCAGCAGCACCATTCCGCTGACAAAGGTGGCGGCCATGGCCAGCGGCAGGGCGTAGAGCAGCCGGGCCCGCAGCGAGCGCTCGTTCACGGCGGTCCCCCGATGAGCAGCTCCCAGACGGCGTCCCAGCCCTGCCACAGCACCAGCAGCAACCAACCCGCGATCAGATACAGCCCGGCCCAGAACGCCGGCCACACCAGCGGCCCGCGCCGCAGCGGCCTCAGGGTGCGGCCCAACTCGCCCACCCCGCGCCGCAGCCGGTGCCAGCCGGCGCCGTAGGCGTAGAGCCCCAGCGAACCCCAGCGGATCAGCACCGCCAGCAAGCCGACCAGCAACAGGCCCGCCAACAGCCAGGGCGTGCTCCAGCGTTCCATCAGGACGAACACCGCCCGGGGCGGGCCGCGGCTTTCGGGCCGCGGAATGCCGTGCTGCAGCCGGTAGCGGACGGGGTAGACCACCTGCTCGCGGTAGCGCGCGATCGCCAGCGGGCTGCAGCCGTCCCGGCAATCGTGATTGAACAACCGGGCGCGCCGGCCCCATTGGTCGAGCTGCTTCCAGATCAGTCGCTGGCCTGGCGTCAGGGTCCGGCCGTCGGCCGGTTGCGCCCGAACCCGCCGCCTTTGGGCGTCCAGGGCCCGCCACCAGTCGAGCTCTGCCGCGCAGGAGTAGTCCGCGCATTCCGGGTACGGCGGCACATCCAGCTCGGCCGGCCCGCAGCCGGCACCGGCCCAGGCGATCAGAACCCAGACCGGTACTCCCGCATGCCACCGAGGCCCGCACCCGAACCGCGCGTAGCCCATGACCACCCACCGTTCGCAGACCGCGGCCGCCGCCGGGCGACCGCCCCGCCGGCCGCGGATTTGACTTCATGGCTCCTGCGTGCATCATAGCGGATCGTTCGGACGGACGACAGCGCCACCGGCCGGCCGGTAGCGGGAGGCTTTTCCTTGGGCAGAGACGAACGCGATCAGTCGACGCTTTCGGTGCGGGTGCGCATCCGGGAGTTCAGCATCCCGCCGATCACCGATGCGCTGGTGATCGGCAAGAAGGCGCCCATCGGCAGCCAGGCCATGAGCCGGGCCTTGTCGCTGCTGCACGTGGCGCCGTTCGCGCTCGTCCCGCTCGAGGACGACGACGTGATCGAGGACGTGCTGGTGCGCACCAGCGTGCTCAACAAGATCCCGCAGCCGAAGCTGCTCGAGTTGGTGCGCAAGCGCATCAAGCCCTTCATGTCCGCCGACGAGGTCATCAACCTCGACGTGAGCCCCGAGCTGACCATCGAAGAGCGCTTATGATTCCGGCTGTCGCCAGTGACGCCCTGTGTCCCCACACCCTGCGGGTCGACGCCGAGTCGCGGGCGGCCGACGTGATCGCGCTGGCCGAACAGATCCACGCCACCCATGCGGTGGTCTTCGACCGCGAGCGTTTCTTCGGGGTGGCCCGGCTGCAGGCCATTTTGCACCGCACGCCACAGCGCATCTTCGCCGACCTGGTGCTGCGCCCGCCGCCGCCGGCGGTGGCCGCGGACGCGCCGCTCGACGAGCTGGAACCGCTGCTGGCCGCCACCGCCGCCGATGCCATCTGCGTCACCGCGGCCGACGGCGATCACCTCGGGCTGATCACGGGCAACAGCCTGCTGCGGGCGCTGCTGACGGCCGCCCGCGGTCAGGGTCGCAGCGCGCAGCAGCTGGAGCGCCGCCAGGAGCGGCTGAGCGCCCTGGGGCTGATGACCGGCGGTGTGGTCCACGATCTGAACAACAGCCTCTCGCCGCTGGTCGGCCAGCTCGAGCTGCTGCGGCTGTTCGACCGCATCCTGCCAGCGGAGGGCCGCGACCGGCTGGCGGCGGCACGGCTGGCGGCCGACGACGCGGTAGCCGCCATCCGCCGTCTGCAACGGTTCACCAGCGCCGAGACCGCAGCCCGCCCCGGCCCCGTCGACCCCGGCGGCCTGCTGGACGAGGTGCGCGACCTGACCCGGCCGATGTGGAGCACTGCCGCCGGCCGGGCCGGCAAGCGGATCGCGCTGGAGGTCGTCCGCCGGCCGGTGCCGCTGGTGCTGGGTGTGGCCGGCCAGCTGCGCGAGGTGCTGGTCAACCTGGTGTTCAACGCGATCGACGCCATCGCCGACAGCGGCCGCATCCAGCTGCAGGCCCGCGCCGAAGACCACCGGGTACTGATCGCGGTCCGCGACAACGGCTGCGGCATGAGCCCGGCCGTTCACCAGCGCTGCTGCGAGCGCTTCTTCAGCACCAAAGGCGACCGCGGCACCGGCCTGGGCCTGGCCGTCAGCGCCGAGCTGGTGGCCCAGCACGACGGCCGGCTGGAGATCGACAGCACTCCCGGTGCGGGCACCACCGTCCGCATCACCCTGCCCGCAGCCCACCGCGACCGAGCCCAGGAACACCCCGCCCCGAGCTGACCGATTTCCCGGATCGGCCGCCGCCACATGGTTGACGGCGCAATCGGCCGCGAGTAGTCTCATCGCGCTCCCGGGTGATGGGGGTTGGAGGTGGTGAGTCATGGACGAGCGGCAGTTCGGCGGCCAGCGCAAGGACAAGCGGGTGACGGTCAACAAGGAGTTCCGGTCGGTCGACCAGTTCATCGTCGAGTACGTGCAGAACATCTCGCAGAGCGGAGCCTTCATCAGGTCGGCCGATCCGCTGCCGGTGGGCACGCTGGTCAACCTGCGCTTCACCCTGATCATGGATGATCTCGAGACCATCGAGGGCGAGGGCAAGGTGGTGCGGGTGGTGCCGGCCGCAGCCGGCCAGACGCCGGGCATGGGGGTGGTGTTCACCAAGCTGACCCACTACTCGGAAAGACTGCTGCAGCGGCTGCTCGAACGGCCAGAAGGCTGAGGTCCGAGGGACGCGACCGTGCCGACGAGCGAGCCCAATCCGTTGCACGCCATCTTCGGCGCCCGCTCGGCCGCCTTAGTCGGGGCGTCGAACAAGCCCACCACCATGGGCACCATCCAGATGATCAACACCCTCAAGGGCGGCTTCGCAGGGCCGGTGATTCCGGTGCACCCTTCGGAATCGCCGGTGCTCGACCAACGGGCCTACCGCCGGCTGAGCGATCTGCCCGAACCGGACAAGATCCGGTCCTTGATCCCGGCCACCGGCTCGGCGGCCAACCCGATCGATCTGACCTTTTCGCTTGATCCGGGCCTGCTGGCCGAGACCCTGCCAAAGCTGCTATTGGCCGAAGACGGCATCGACGGCTTGCTGATGCACGGCATCCAGGGCTCGACCTTCTTCGCCGACATGCAGCAGTTCGCCGGCGATCTGGTCTCGCTCGACGTCGAGCAGATGACGCGCTTCACCGAAGCGCGGGTCGGGCCGCTGGCCGAGATGGCATCCCGTTTCAATAAACCCGTGGTGACCAGCTCCTTCTTCGACCGGCGGGACAATCTGGTCCGGCTGCTGCAGGACAGCGGCCTGCCCGTGCTGCCCACGCCCGAGCAGGCCGTCTCGGCCATGGCAGCGCTGGTGCGGGCCGCCGGCGACGGCCGTAGCGATGGCTGAGGGACGCTTCGAACTCGCCGTGGCCGCGCTGGTGCTCGGTGAACAGGCGCCGGCCAAGCTGCTCGCGCTCGGCGAGCACTCGGCCGTCGTGGTCGGCGCCGATCACAGTTATGCCGTGCTGGTGCGCTACCTGCCCGGCCTCGACCAGCGCATCGGCGATCACCTCCTCGGGGTGGCCGAGGGGCTCAAGGCGGGCCGCCTGTTGCTGGTGCTGGTCGGCGGTGGGGAAGAACAAAAGGCGCTGCTGGAACGCGCTCAGCTCGGTTGGGGCATCCAGCGGCGGATCGGCGCGCTGCACTGGCGCGACGACGGCGAGTTCTGGCTCGGGCAGCGCACCCCCGCCGATCACCCCCTGGTGGCCCGCCTGCGCGATGCGACCGCGGCCGAGGCGCCGCCGGCCGCGGATCCGGCCGCGCTGCACCAGCGGCTGGCCGCGGCGGTGGATCCCGACGCCGACGGCCGCCGCGAGCTGGTCGACTTCGCCCGCCGCCTGCGCGCCCGCAAGCCCCGCGTGACCGTGGGCCTGATCGCGCTGTGCACGGCGGTCTTCGCCCTGTGCGAGCTGTGGGGCGGCAGCGGCTATCCGCCGACGCTGATGCGATTCGGTGCCAACCAGGGCGAGCTGGTCGCCGGCGGCCAATGGTTCCGGCTGGCCGCCTCGATCTTCCTCCACGGCGGCGTGGCACACCTGGCCATGAACATGCTGGCGCTGTGGGTGCTGGGCGGTTTTTTGGAACGGCTGCTGGGCTCGGCCCGGCTGCTGGCCCTGTTCGGCCTGGCCGGGCTCGGCGGCAGCCTGGCCAGCGCCTGGATGGGCGACGGCCCCATGAGCGTGGGCGCCTCGGGCGCCGTCTGGGGTCTGTTCGGCGCCGCCGCGGTGCTGGCCTTTTTGCCGCTGGTGCCGCTGCCGCCGGTGCTGGTCAAGCAGCTGCGCCAGAACACCGTCGTCGTGCTGGCGCTCAACATCGCCATCTCGCTGCTGCCCCAGGTCGATCTGTGGGCCCACCTGGGCGGCGGGCTGGTCGGCGCCGGGGTGCTGGCCAGCGGTCTGCTGACCCGGGGGGCCGACCTGCGCGCCGGGCCCGACGCGCGGCCGGCGCCGGCGGCGACCCCGACCGCAATCGTGGCGCTGGCCGGGCTGATCGGCTTGCTGCTCGCCGGCGGGCTGGCCTGGGCGGCGCTCGAAGGCCGCCCCTGGGCGCTTGCCGGGCCCCCGCGCTGGCAGCGGGTCGCGCTGGACGGGCCGGGGATCGCGTTGGAGGTGCCGGCGCTGATCAGCGATCGCCAGCAGCGGGCCCGCGACGGCGACCGCTACGAGTGGGCCATCGGCGAGCTGGGCTTCGATCCGCTGATGGTCATCGTCCAGTTCAACCCCGGGCCCACCGACCTGGCCGAGCCCGAGGCCTTCGCCGAACAGCTCGCCGAGCTGCGCCGGGCGCGGAGCGAAGAGCCGGTGGAGGGCGCCCAGCGCCGCGGGGCGATCCACCAACGCGAGCTGGGCGGTGTGCCCACCCTGGAAGAACGCTTCGTCTATCCCAGCGGCGTGCAGCTGCGCCGCTACAGCCAGCTGCGTCCCGGCCAGGTGATCACGATCGCGGTGCTGTTGTGGCCCGATGGACCGCCGGTCTGGGTTCGCAGCGTCGAGCCCATCGTCGAAAGTCTGCAGGCGGCCCCCCTGCGCACCCGGGCCTGACGGCCTCGCCGCCCCCCGGTCGCGGCTCGCCGAAATCGATGGGCTGCAAGCTCCGGGGGGAACATCAGGCCGATCAGCGTTCGCCGGCCCGTTTCTTGCGCGCGCGCTCGATCATCTGTTCGAGCGGCATTTCACTCATGCCGCGGCCGCTCTCGGCCGCGGCGGGCGCCGGCCGGCTAGATGCCGGCTCGCGGTCGCGAAACAGCCACATGGCCAGGCTGCGGCCCTCGATGTCCAGCTCCAGCGGCTTGCGTTCGCGGCGCAGCTCGCGCAATCCGGCCAATAGGGCCTGCTCGCCCACGCGCTCGATCAGCAGCGCCACCGCGGCCAGGCTGGCCCGGTAGTCGGCCCGCCGCTGCACCACCGCCGCCGCGGACTGGTGCCAGCGCCGCTCCATGGCCTCGATCGCCTCGGCCGAGCGCGGAGCGCTGTCATTCGGATCGCGCCCCTTCGGCCAACGGCCCTCGTACCACTGCGCCAGGCCTTCATCGAGCCAGCGCGGACAGGCACCGACCGAACGGTGGATCATCATGTGCACCAGCTCGTGGGTCAGCACCGCGGCGAAGCGCTTCAAGGGCTGGAGCAGATCCACCGGTTGGGTCAGGATCATGTCGGCGAAGCCGCGGCTGCGGTAGACGGCCAGGGTGTGATAGGACTTGCCGGTCTGGCGATGAAAGGAGCGCACGTCGGCCGCGATGCGCACCAAGACCAGTTGGCCCGACGGCAAGCCGAACAACTTCGCCAACCGCTGCGCCTTGCCACAGACCAGCCGGCCAATGTCCTCGGCCGCGTCACGCGCCTGCGGATCCTCGACCTGCAGCAGCACCCGCTCGCAGGGCTCGAGTTCCAGGGGCTTGGCGCGGCTGCCGGCCGCGGTCGACAGCGCGATCGCCAACACCGCCCAGGCGACCCGTTGCTCAGTCACCGCAGCCGCCATCGGGCAAGTCCTCCACCGCCCCGGTGAAAAAACGGGCCGCCGCGAAATCCGGATCGTCCCGGGGCACCAGCAGCTCCAGCGAGCCGGGCGAGTCGCGCAGCCGGCCGTTGAACAGGGCGATGGCGTAGTGGTTGATGATGGGGTGGGCCTGTTGCCAGGGCAGGTTGTATTCCGCGCAGCCGTCCTCCAGGGCGTCTTCCACCGCCCCGCCGAGGTCCAGCTCCTCGCTCAAGCTGAGCAGATCGAGCTGACAGATGTCGGCGAAGGTGTAGTGGCCCGCGTCCTGCAGCTCGAGCAGGTAGCGCGGCTGGTCGCCGTCCAGGGCGCGGTAGTCGCAGTACTGGTCGCGCCAGGGCACGGTGACGTCGGCCGTGCCTCCCTGCACCATCAGCGGGGCCGGGTAGTCGTTCAGATCGCACCAGCCGATGGTCAGGTTGATCACCGGCGACTGGGCCACCGCCAGGCGGAAGCGCGGGTCGATGCACGGCATGCAGACCGAGGTGAAACCGCCGAAGGAGTGCCCGGTGACCCCCACCCGGCCGCCGTCGAGCGCGCCGCTGAAGAAGTCGTCGGCCGCGCGCGACAGCGCCAGGAAGTGGTCGAGCAGGAACAGCATGTCGTCCAGGCGCTTGTAGGACGAGGTGGCCACGCTGCCGGCGTCGTAGCCGTCGCGGATCATGTCCCAGATGGTGTTGTGCTGGTGGTCCGGCGCGATGACCACGTAGCCGTGAGAGGCCAGCCGGGCGGTGTAGAAGATGGACTGCCAGCGGACGCTGTTGGCGCCGTGGGAGTACAAGATCACCGGATAGGGGGCCCGGGTCCGATCGAGCGGCGCAGCGCGCACCGTGCGCGTCTCGATCAGCGGCAGCTCGGCGGCCATGAAGGCCGCGTACTTGTCGCCCAGCAGCTCCGGGCTGACCTCGGCCTTGACATCGTAGGCCCAGAACGGTCCCGTGGCCGCCGCCTGCACCGCCGGGTACCAGACCTCGGTCAACAGCCGGCGCGGCCGGCCGGTGTCCGGATCGTGCCGGCTGTCGTCGACCAGGGTGAAAGTCTCGACCCCCACCGGAAAGGGTCCCGGCTGGGACGGCTCGGGCACCGCATCCGGGCCAGCCGGCGGAAAGGGCAACGATTCGACATCGCCGCCGCCGTCTCCGCCGCATCCCGCCACGAGCAACAGCCCGCCCAGCAGAAGGATCGCGGGGCCGCGACCGCTGACCGATGCGCACAGGTCCATGGGCTCGCCTCCAAACTGGTCGCCGCCATTGATTCTACCCCGTAGGGCTGCGGCTTACCAGAGCGCAGCGGGCGGCCGGCGCTCACCCCCTGTTGCTGCCAGTTCGCCATTGGCAACCAGCGGCCGACCTCGGAATTACATAAATACTATAATCGAGGCATCGCCGGTTTTGGGGATTGCGCCGGCGGCGGGCTCGCCTTATATTCGAGGCAGCCAAATGATGATGGGAGTGGGATGATGGCGGAAGACAAGTCTCTCGACGGTCTCAGTCTGGATGAGCTGGAGTATACCTATCTGATCGACAACCCATCCTCGATCCTGGTGGTGGATGACGAGGACGTCATCCGCATGGTCTTCGACGCCTTGCTGGCCAACACCAGCTACCAGGTGGGCTACGCCAACTCGGCCGAGCAGGCGCTGCACAAGCTGGACCAGGAGGAGTACAGCCTGTTCATCGTGGACAAGAACCTGCCGGGCCAATCCGGCCTGGAGCTGGTGCGCAGCGTGCGC
This sequence comes from uncultured Myxococcales bacterium, assembly GCA_964454005.1. Lineage (GTDB taxonomy): Bacteria > Myxococcota > B64-G9 > B64-G9 > B64-G9 > CAYVQE01. The sequence continues at coordinate 10,022 of CAYVQE010000089.1, read as the reverse complement.
GACAAGAAGCCCGAGGCCGGCTTCATCATCATCACCGGCTATGCCTCCTACGAGTCGGCGGTCGAGGCCCTGCGCCTGGGCGCCTACGACTATCTGGAAAAACCGTTTTCAGACCTGATGCTGGTGCGCGAGAAGATCGACGGCGCCCTGGATCGCCAGCGCCTGCTGCACGAGAACATGGTGCTGGCCAACCAGTTGCGCGCGGTTCACAAGGAGCTGCGCAGCAAGACGGTGGCGCTGGAGCTGACCAGGGGCAACGACCCGCACCTCGGCCGCCAGGTCGAGCAGCTCCGCGATCGCGTCGGCCGGGCCCACCAGATGCTGCACCATGCGTTCCGCCGCTTCCAGGCGCTGCAGGAGAACCAGCTGGTCCCCGAGCAACCGGCGGCCGAGATCGCCCAGTTGCTGGACCAGTCCTGGTCCGAGCTATCGGCGGCGGTCGCCCTGGGCGAGCAAGGCACCAGCCACTGAGCCCGCCCGGGTCACGACCCGGGGGCATTCAGTCACCCGCCGGCCGCAGCCGGCCGCTCTCGAGGCGGTAGCCGGCGGCGCACTCGGGGCAGCGCAGGCCGCCGGCGGCCGGCACCAGCGGCGTCGCGCAGTGGCACACCCATCCGCGCCGGCGGGCGGGGTTGCCCGCCACCAGCGCGTGCGCGGCCACCGGCCGGGTGACCACCGCCCCGGCCGCCACCAGGCCCCAGGCCCCGATGGTCACGCCGGCGACCAGCGTGGCGTTGGCGCCGATGCTGGCGTCGTGGTCGACCCGGATAGGGCTGCGGCCGGCCGGCGTGTTGCGCTGCTGGCCGACCCGCGGTGTGCGCACGTTGGTGAAGGCGGCCGCCGGGCCCACGAAGACCCGCTCGCCGAGTTCCACCCCGGTGAACAGCGACACGTGGTTCTGGATGTGGCAGCCAGCGCCCAGCCGCACGTCGGCGCCGACGAACACGCCCTGGCCCAGCACGCAGCCCGCTCCGATGCGGGCCCCGGCCATGACATGACAGAAGTGCCAGATGCGGCTGCCCGGGCCGATGGTGCAGGGTTGATCGATCACCGCGGTCGGATGTACGTAGACGTCCTCCACCGCCTCAGCATGCCAGACGGATCGCCACCGCGACAAGCGTTCAGTCGAGGGCCGCCACTCGCTCGGTGAAGCGTTCGGACAGCTTTTTGACCGCGCCGGCGGCGGCCGCCGCGCGCACCCGCTCGATCAGGCGCATGCGGGCCGCCGGGTCGACCCGCGGCTCAGCCCGCGCTGCGAAATCGCCCAGGCGCCGGTAGACCCGCGCCAGACCGGCCGGATCGTACCCGGCGCAGGCGACATAGGTGGCACCGTAGGCATCGGCCGCCAGCTCCTGACGCGCGGGCTGCGGCGCACGCAGCAGCCGCAGGGCCGCATCGACCAGCTTCTCCAGTTGCTGCTCGGCCGCCAGCCCCTCCGCCGCGTCGGCGGGCACCGCCTCATCCAGTGCCGCCGCCCCGTGGGCCAGCGCCACGTGGGCCACCTGCTGGCCCAGCACGCCGGCCAGCTCGGACTCGTCCCGCAGCCGCTCCAGCAGGCCGCTGGACAAGAACACGAAGCCCCCCGGCACCGCGAAGGCTTCGGGACGCGGATGGCCGAAGACCACGAAGCGCCACTCCAGATCGTAGCGGCTGGAAGCGGCCGCCACCGCCGCGCCCACCTGGTTGACGTAGGCATCCAGCCGCGGCTCGGTGATCAGCTCCGCGTCGGCCAGCACCCGGGCGGCCAGGCGCAAGCCCAACCGGCGCTCGAGCGCGTCGCGCTCCGGGTCACCGGGCAAGGGCTCGTCGAACTCACCCATCCAGCCCGGCAACTCGCGGCAGATGGGGTTGGCCTGCAGCGGTTGGACGAAGCGCTCGAAATCCTCGGGGGCGAAAGGCGTCCGCCCGAGAAAATCCGCCACCAGCGGGTTGATGCCGCCGCCGGCGCCGGGCTCGACCGTCAGCCCGCGGGTGGCCATGGTGGCCACCGACGACGAGACCCCGGTCAGGCCCCGCTTGCGTAAAATACCACCGTAGCCGCGCGGCTCGGGCCGCTCGAGAAAGACCCGGGCGCTGACCCAGCCATCGGTCCCGCCTTCGGTGCGCACCTTGATCCAGCGCGCTCCGTCCTCGACCACGGCCAGCTCGACGCCCGATTTCAACCGCTCGACCACCGGGTGGAAGACCGCCGGCCCGCTGCGCAGCTTGACCGGTCGCCGGGCGGTGCGGTTCACCTCGTCCGCACCGGCGCTGGCCGCTACCAGCAGGCCGCAGATGGCGATCGCGCGCAGGGCGATCATCGACAACCTCCCGTTCGAGCCCCCTTCGGTTCTATTGGACGGAGAGAATCCGGGCTCTCGCTCCGTCCATCCGCTGCAGCAGTATAACACAACCATCCGGTTGAGCCTTCACGGCCGCGTGCCGGCCAGGCGCCGCGGCGTTTATCAGCCGCCCCAGCGGCCCCGGTTTCCGGGGTGTCGCTCACTTGCCGGTCATCACGAAAACCCCGTCCCAGTCCGCGGGCGGGGGGGCGGCGCGGAAGGTCCGGCAGCGTTCCAAATAGGTGCGCGCCGGACCATCGTCGGGCCAGCGGGCCAGCAACTGCTCGAACAGATCGCGTGCCTCCTGCCAGCGCCGGCGCCGGTAGATCCGCAGACCGCGTTCGAACAACTCGAGCCGCTGGCCGGTGTCGTCGGAGACGCGCTCGGCCTCGCCCATCAGCTCGTAGATGCAGACCGGCCGCTGCTTGCCCTTGACCCGCAACAGATCGAGCTCGCGGAAGACCAGCGCATCGCCGGCGGCGGCGCGGGTGTTTGGCCCCACGATGCTGGCGGTGCCGAACTCCTTGTTGACCCCCTCGAGCCGCGAGGCCAGGTTGACCGCGTCGCCCATGACCGTGTAGTTCATCCGCTTCTCGGAGCCCATGTTGCCCACGATCATCTCGCCGGTGTTCAACCCGACCCGGATGCGCAGCGCCGGCCAGCCCTGCTCGGCGAATGCGGTATCGAACGCCGCCAGCCGCCGGTGGCAATCGAGCGCGGCCTGGCAGGCGGCCCGCTCGTGGCCGGGCAGATCGGCCGGGGCGCCGAAGACCGCCATGACCGCATCGCCGATGTACTTGTCGACGAAGCCGCCGCGGCGGATGATGGCGTCGGTCATCGCGCCGAGGTACCCGTTCATCAGCTCGACGAGCTGTTCGGGCTTCATCCCCTCGGCCAGGCTGGTGAAGCCGACGATGTCGGAGAAGAACACCGTGCACACGCGGCGCTCGCCGCCCAGGGCCACCCGCTCCGGCGCCTCGATCAACCCGCGCACGATGCGCGGATCCAGGTAGTGCTGGAAGATGTCGCGAATCCGGCGGCGACCGGCCCGCTCGCGGGCGTAGTTGGCGTAGGTGACCACCACGAAGCTCAGCCCGACGGCCACCTGCACCGCGATGGCGTCGACGATCAGGCCGCTGCCGGCGAACACGGCGATGCTCAGCGCCAGCAGCCCCGCCGCCAGCCCCAGGCTGGCCAGCACGTTCCAGCGGATCTGCAGCGTCAGCCGGCCGATCAGGCCGACCAACACGGCCGCCAGCACGACCAGCGCCCAGACCACCCACCGCGGCGTGCGCCGCAAAAACCCGCCGTGGAGCAGGTTGTCGAGCACGGTGGCGTGGATCTCCATGCCCGGGTAGTCGCCTTCGGGCGAGAAGGGCGTGGCCTTCTGGTCGAACAATGCCGGGCTGGTCGAGCCGATGATGACCCATTTGTCGCGGAACAGTCCCGGATCGACCAGGGGTTCCATGCCGCGCTGCAGCTGCTCGGCGGAGCGCAACAGGTTGGCGATCGGCAGATAGCGGTAGGTGCGGCCCTGGCCGTCGCGGCCCGGACCGCCGGGGCCGTGGAATCGGATCCAGGCCCGGCCCCGGTCGTCCAGCCGGATCAACCGCTCGCCCAGCCACAGGCCGCGGTCACCGCAGCGCACCGCGCCGGCCGCCCGGCCGTCAAGCAGCGCGGCCAGCGACAGGCTGGGCACCACCGCGCCGTCGACCCGGGCCAGCAGCTGGGTCCGGCGCACGATGCCGTCCTCGTCGACGGCCGCGTTGACGAAGCCGAACGAGGCCCGCGTATCGAGCAGCGCCCGCGCCAGCGGATCCACCCGCGCGTAGCGATCGAATTGTTGCGCCGGCTCCAGACCGCTGACCATGCGCTCGATCAGCGCCGTCGACAGCCGGGCCTGCGGCGTCGGGTCGGCCGGTCGCAGGCTGACGCCCAACACCACCCGCTCGGCGCGTTCGACCGCTGCGGCCAGCAGCCGATCCGATTCGGCGCCCAGGATCTCATCGCGATCGATGTCCTCGCCGGTGAACAGGATGTCGAACACGATGCCGCGCGGCCGGCCGCTCTCGATGAAGTCGACGATGGCGGCGTAAAAGGCCCGCGGCCAGGGATAGGGCATGGCCAGGGTGTTCTCCACGTGCTCGACGCTGCCCTGGTCCATGGCCACCAGCACGATGTCGTCGCTGGCGCGCTCCGGCTCGGCGGTAGCCCGCAGCAACCCGTCGACCCACTGGCGCTCCAGCGGCTCGAACACCCCGAGCCCGGCCAGCAGGCAGACCACGAGGCCCACCGCCACTCCGATCCCCACCCCTTCCAGTACCTGCCACCGCAGGTTCTTGCCGCCCATAGGCCTCCCTGTCCGAAGCCCCGAGGGGACTTCAGCCCGATCGCGTGGTGCGGTGCGTCGGGATTGTACCGCCGCCGACCGGGCCGGACAAGCCGGCTCGACCGGATCGAAGACGGCGGCGCTTTACTGTCGGGGGGGCGTGGGATACATTCGGGGCGATGGCCGCTGTACCCGCATTTCCCGAGTTCAAACCCCTGGAACTGGCCGACAAGCCCGTTTTCGATGCGGCCCTGACTGCCCATCCGCCCCGCACCTCGGAGCTGGGCTTCACCAACCTGTTCATCTGGCGGCGCTCGCTGCAGACCCGCTGGTGCCGGCTGGACGACTGGCTGCTGGTCGTGTTCTGCGGCGCCAGCGGCGGCGCCTGCGGGCTGGAGCCGATCGGACCGCCGGGCCGGACCGGAGGGAGCCGATGAGAGTGCTGATCGCCGACGACGAACCGGTCTCGTTGCACTTGCTGAGCCACCACCTGGAGGCCTGGGGCTTCGACATCTGCACCGTCCGCGACGGCGATGCGGCCTGGCGCCTGCTCACCGGCCCCGAGCCGCCCCGCTTGGCCATCCTGGACTGGCTCATGCCCGGGCTCAACGGGGTCGAGCTGTGCCGACGGCTGCGGGCGCAGCCGACCGACGACTACACCTACATCATCTTGCTGACCGTGCGCGGCAACAAGCACGACCTGGTCTTCGCCATGAACGCCGGGGCGGACGACTACTTGGCCAAACCGGTGGATCCGGAGGAGCTGCACGTCCGGCTGCAGGCCGGCCACCGCATCGTGCGCCTGCAGCAGGAACTCCAGGAGGCCAAGCGCTCGTTGCTCGAGCAAGTCGAGCGCGACGCACTGACCGGCATCTACAACCGCCGGGCCATCCTCGGTATTCTGAGCAGCGAGCTGGCCCGCGAGGAGCGCGACGGCAAACCGCTGGGCCTGGCCATGGCCGATCTGGATTACTTCAAGCAAATCAACGACACCCTCGGCCACCAAACGGGCGACGGCGTGCTGCGCTCGGCGGCGGAGTGCATGAGCGCCTCCATCCGGCCCTATGACTCGCTCGGCCGCTACGGTGGCGAGGAGTTTCTGCTGGTGCTGCCCGGCTGCGATCAAGGCCAGGCGGCCAACGTCGCCGAGCGGCTGCGCACCGGCGTCCAGCACAGCGCATCGGCGGCCGCGCTCGACCGGCCGCCGATCACGGTCAGCCTGGGCGTGACCTCCACCGACGGATTGGCCGACCGCAGCGCCGAGAGTTTGATCGCCGTCGCCGACCGGGCCCTCTACCGGGCCAAGCACCGCGGCCGCAACCGGGTCGAAGTCGGCCAGACGCACCTTGACAGCGCCTGAGCACTGGCCAAGTTGTCTTCTGGGCAATGGGGCCAACGTTTCCTGGGACCGGGAGGCGGACATGACCGCGGCGGACGCGAAACGAATCGAAGAGTGCCAGGTGGACGCGCCGACCTGGTGGAAGTGCAGCCAGTGCGGTTCGGTGTTCGAGGCCAGCCAACCGCCCGAAGTGTGCCCTTCCTGCGGCCAGAAATGCACCTTCCACAACGTCAGCTGCTACACCCCGGATTGCGGCTGCGAAGGACCGGATCCCCAGCTACTGTGACGGTCGGCTGAGTTCAATTTGATGTTCCCGTGAACACTTCGCCCTGGACGCAGCCGGCGTTCGGCTATAGCGTGCCGGGGCATGGAGAAGCGCTCGGCGACATCCCCGCAGCCGGCGCCGGCGGCCGCCGGGGCCAACCGGCCAGGCTGGTGGGCGCGCGGCTTGCTGCTGCTGGGCACAGCGGCCGGCGGGCTTGGCGTGCTGTGGCTGCTGGACTTCAGACCCGCGGCCGACGCCCTGGTCGCCTGGCGCGACCACCCCTTCGATCTGGCCAACCTGCGTCACCTGGCCGCCGAGCTATCGCTCGGCGTGCGCCTGTGGAGCTTCGACCCCCACCACCTGTTCGGCTGGACCCCGCACGTGTTCTACAACCCCCTGGCCAGCCTGCTGGCGGCCGGCTTCTGCGCCCCGGCCGGCTACAGCCCGGCGGCCTATCAGGCCTGGCTGCTGGTGCTGCTGCTGGGCTCGGCGCTTGCCCCGGCCGCGCTGATGCCGCGGCCGGCGGGCAGCGACCTGCGCTGCCTGCCATGGGCGGCCGGCGGGTTGCTGGCGGCCTGGCTATCGCTGCTGGTCTACCCGCGCGACGTCGGCCTGCTCGACGCCAACCCGGTGCAGGTGCTCTACACCGGGCAGTGGGCCCAACGCCTCGGGCTGGCCTTCGGCTTGCTGGCCGTCGCCCAGCTGTGGCGGGCGCTGCAGCGGGTGGCCGGCGATGCCGGCCGGCCGGCCGGTCCGGCCCTGGCCGCCGCCATCCTGCTCGGGGCGGCCGCGTTCAGCCATTTCATGTCCGGTTACGCCACCGCCGCGGTGATGGCCTGGCTCAGCTTGCTGTGGCTGGCCGGCCGCCGCGCCACCAGCGGCGGCTGGTCGTGGCGTGGCCTGTTGCTGCTGCCGGCGGTGCTGCTGGCCTGCGGGCTGTTGTGGTTCGACTTCGGCTGGGCGCTGCTGTCGCTGATCGACAGCCACCACCAGCTGCCGCTGCTCGGCTGGCAACTGCCCGCGGGCGCTTTGGCCACGGTGCGCGAGGTGGTGGTGCCGGCCCTGCCGGTGGTGCTGATCCCGCTGGTGACCGGGCTGGTCGGCCGCCGGCGCGACCGCCGCGGTTGGATCCGCGGCTCCTGGCCGCTGGCCTGTTACGCGCTGGTGCTGGTGGCCAGCCCGAGCAACCTGCTGTGGCTGGCGCTGTTGGGCGCAACCGGCGCCGTGGCCGCGGCGCGCGTCGCCGGCCGGCTGCAGCTGCGCCACTGGCTGCCGGCGGCCGGTCTGTTCGTGCTCTGGCTGGCCTGCGGACCGGACAGCCTGAGCCTGTTCGGCCTGGACCTGAGCGGCCTGCTCCCCTTCGCCGGCTCGGTCGGCTGGGCCAAGCTGGCCGCCCTGTCCCGGTTCCTGTTCCTGGCCTGGTTGGGCGGGTTGCTGATCGAAGGTCTGGTCGCCGGTCCGCGGCGCCCGGGGTTGACCCGCGCGCTGGCCGGCGGTCTGGGGGCGGTGGGCCTGTTGGTGCCCTTGCTGCTGTCGCTGCCCGGCCCCGAGCGCCAAGGTGCCCAGGTCTTTTTGGGCTGGATCGCCGAGACCGACCTGCAAGCCCAGCGCGCGCTGCAACGCCGCTGGGACCAGGCCGCCGCCGCCGCCCCGGCCGACCGCTACCTGCTGATCGAGGACAGCCTGCACCATCCGCCCGGCTCAGGGCTGCGCCGGCAGCGCCTGGCCCACGGCCACGGGGTCTATGCAGTCGGACCGCGGGTCGGCCGGCCGGTGCTGGGTGGCGCGGTCACCACCCGCTACCTCACCCATCCGCTGGCCCACACCAGCCGCGGCGCCTTGCTCTGCCGGCCCTTCGCCGGCCTGGAGGCCGATCCCGGGCCGCTGCGCCGGCTGGAGCAGCTGGGGGTGGGCACGGTGCTGGCCCACAGCCCGGACCTGATCGCGGCGCTGGAGCGCGATCCGGACATCCGCCGCATCGATCGAGCCGCGGGCTACGTGCGCTTCGCGCTGGACGCCGCCCAGCCCCTGCTGACCGACGAACGGGGAGCACCGCTGGCCGGCGCCCGCATCGACTGGCGCTCCGGCGGGCTGCGGCTGGAGGTGCCGGCGGGTACGCAACGGCTGCAGCTGCGCCAGGTGCACAACGACTGGCTGGACTGCCGGGCGGAGGCGGCCGGCCGGCCGCTGGCGTGCCGGCTGGAGGCATGGGAAGAGGGCCAGGAGACGCTGCGCGGCTGCCTGCACGACGACCCGCGACCGGTGGCCATGGCGGTGCCCTGGATCGAGATCGCACTCGAACGCCCGGCGCCCGAACAGACCGCGATCGAAATCCGCTCGCGGCCGCCGCTGGCTCCCCTGCTGGTCAGCCTGGCGGCCTGGCTGACAGCCGCTGCGTTCGGCTGGTGGCTGCGCCGCCGCCGGCTGAGCCCCGAGAGCGGTTGTCGACACGTTCCGAAGAACGGGGGATGAGAAAAACATTGCGTTGGGGGTTCCCAAAGGAACTCCCGCTCAACGCACCTCGAAGCCGACCGTCTCCTGGATGATCGCGGGCTGGTTGCGATCGGCCGGCGGGGGCAATCCCTGAGCGGCCGCGTGGTCGCCGTCGCGGCTGACCAGCCGGACGCATACCCCCAGCCGGGCGCCGTCGGCCGGCAGACCGTCGGCGAAGAGGCTGGTCCAGGGTATGGCGAACTCCACCGCCCCCTGGCCGATCTGGAGGCTGCTGGTGGCCACGGTAACCGGCAGCCATTCCAGCCGGCTGGGTTCGGCCAGTGCGCGCAGCCCGGCCAGGTTCTGGGCTGCCGCGTCGGCCTGGTCGGCGTCCACCGCGGCCAGGCCCACCGTGCCCAGGCCGAACTCGGCGCCGAAGGCCGGGTCGGTCACCTGCAGCCGGCCCGACAAAGCGGCGTCCAGGCCCGGTGTTTCGCCGTAGCCGGTCTCGTCGATCAGCGCCGCGGTCCGGCGCACACCGCTGCCGGTGCCGTAGTCCACGTCGAGCAGCAAAACTATGGCGTTGCCGGCCGCGGCATCGACCCAGCCGGTCACGGCCAGAAACAGCTGCTGCTCATCGTAGGCCACCCGGAGCGCTTGCAAGCCATTGGGCCCCCAGTCGGAGACCACCCGCTCGTCCTCGCTGGCGACCAGCAGCGCCGCGGGCCAATCCAGCTCGTCGATCAGCCCGTCGATCTGCGGGCTGTGCCGGTGCACATAGCGCAAGCCCCGATGCAACAGAGCCCGCCCCCCGTCCGCCCGCAGCAGCTCCACATCGACCGCGCCGGCCGGGTGCGCCGGTACTTGCATCACCAGCTCCTGCTCGCCGACCGTCTCGGCCGCCACCGGCCGGCCGCCGATCTCGACCGCGGCGTCCGGTGTCAAGCCATCGACCAGCACGGTGACCGGCGTCCCGCCCAGCACGCTGGCGGCGGCCGGCTCGATCCCCCGGATCAGCGGGCCGGCATCGAGCGCCTGGGCCAGCAGCCGGCCCGCCCGCTCCGGCTGGAAGCCGTCGCGGCTGCCGGCGCCGCTGTCGGCCACGGTCCAGTGCAAGCCGCCGTCGCGGCTGAAGCGGAAGGCGGACGAGGTCTTCCGGGGGCTCTGGGCTTCGTTGTTC
>CAYVQE010000089.1:0-145 GCA_964454005.1 uncultured Myxococcales bacterium | reverse complement strand
CTCGCCGTCGATGGTGACCTGCATTCCCACGGTGCGGCTGAAGCGGAAGGCGTACGCCCAGAGGCCGGGTACGGCCGCCTCCAGCCAGCCGCGGTAGGCGTCGCCGGCGCCGCAGCCGGCGCACTCCCCGTCGCAGGTGGCCGCC
>CAYVQE010000088.1:8211-26252 GCA_964454005.1 uncultured Myxococcales bacterium | reverse complement strand
TGGAAGCGCTCGGCGACGACGGCGAGCTGATCATCATCGACGGTTGCCCGATCAACTGCGCCGAGGAAATCATGAAGAAGAGCGGCTTCTTGAAGTACCGCCACATCAACACCACAGATTTCGGGATCACCAAAGGCAAGACCCCGGTGACGGAAGAAAAAATCGATGAGATCGCCAGGGCGATAACCGAATAGGAACGAAACGGGGGCACGGTGACCTTGTTCGCGTTCGACAAGGGCCAGTTTCTCGGAGCACAGCGCGCCCTTCGACGCACTTGTCCAGGTGCTGGATGGCGAGGTCGAGCCGCCGAAGTGACGGTGGATCCGCGGCGCTTTCTGCGCTTGACAACATGGCCAAGTTGCCACATACTCGTCCGAGTCTTTTGGAGGCGTGCATGGTTGCCAAGGATGAAAACGACTTTCGACGACAGGCGCAGGTGCTCAAGGAGCGGGCATGAGCAGCGGGCCGCTTTTTTTCGAGTCCATGTTGCAAATATGGCCATGTTGCCACTTGGATCGCGGAGTCCTGGGATGAAGGAGAGAACGAAGCTGGCGTTGATCCTGGCCGTGTTCGCGGCCTGCTGGTTTCTGCCAAGTCGTCGCCTATCCCGTGGCTCCGGCATGACCTACGGCGCATTGTTCTAGGTCTAGGGAGACCAACAGTGGTCCAAGCTGCCGCGAAGAAGATGAATGAGATCCTGAGGCTCGACACCGAGCCGGTCGCGGTCTGCCTGCTGCCGGCCGGCTCCTGCCGCGCCCGAGGCCCTCGCCTGGATCGGCGCGGAGAAGAAGTAGCCGATGGATAGCACGAGCCAACAGCCGCAGCCCCCACCGTGTCAGTGCCAGCAGCAGTTCGGCGATGTCCTGCCTTGGCTGGCGATAGCTCTCGCCATCATCGTGGCGCTGGACCGACTGGGCCGGCGAGGGAAGAAGAAGAAGAACAAGGGACCGGACAGTTCCGCCGGTGGCGGGTCCGACAAAGGAGGAAAAAACTGAAGATCAAGACCCTGGGCACCGGGTGCCCGAAGTGCAAGAAGCTCTACGCCGAGGCCGAGAAGGCCATCGCTTCCTCGGGCGTCGCCGCCGACATCGAGAAGGTCGAGAAGATCGACGACATCATGAAGTACGGCGTCATGATGACGCCTGCTCTCGTGACTTACGATTGTTCTTGCCCTGTCGTTCGCGGCGGCTGGGCGGCCCTGCAGAAGCCGCTCGGCACGCCGGCCAAACTGCCGGTGGAGCGGCTCCAGATCGACACCGAGGGAGAAAAGGCCGCACCGCACCGTATCGGAAGCAGAAGCCCATGATGGCGCTGCCCGCGATCTACTTCCTCGATGGCAAGAACCTGGTCCTGGAACTGCTCCGGGGCGAGGTCAGCGAGGCTCAGATCGCTGCAGCGCTGAGGAAGTGAGAATTCCTAATGCGCAAAGGGGCACACAACAGGGCGAACATGGTCAAACGGCCGAGAGGCCAGTTGCGCTGCGCCAAGTCCTTGCTATCTGTCGGCTGGCTCGCCTGTACCATCTTCGTATCTCCCGCGTACGCAGATTCAGCCACGCCTTCGCCGGGACCCACCGTCATCGACTTGCCCAAGGCGCTCGAGCTGGCCTTGCAGAACAACCCTGAGCTGAAGGCGGCGCAGAGCGACATCGGCGTGGCCTCCGCGCAACGTGACCGCGCGGAATCGGGCCATTGGCCTACGGTGAGGTTGCAGGCCGGTTGGACGGAGTACCGCCGCAACCAGCGACTCTATCCCGCAGCGAGCCCCGGTGATCCGGCGGTCATTTCAAATCACTTGCTCGGGGGTGACCTTGTCCTTTCCTTTCCGCTCTACTCTGGCGGGCGCGTCAGCAGGAACGTGGACGCGGCTGAGTTTGAAGAGCAGTCCGCGCGCGACACGAGCCGGTGGACCAAGGTCGACCTCGTGTTCCAAGTTACGGCGACGTACTACTCGATCCTCGCGCAACGACGGCTGATCGCTGCTCTCGCTTCCGCTGAAGAGGCGATGGCGAAGAACATCGAGCGGCTTGACGCGCTCGTAGCCGAGAGGAAGGCCGCGCCGCTTGATCGTCAGCGCATGGAGGTCCGCCTGGCGGCTCTCAAGCAGCGCCGGGTCCAGGAAGGAGCCGCGCTCGAGGTCCAGACGCTCAGCCTGCTTTCGCTCATTGGGCTCAGCGGCGCCCGAGCGTCGTTCGAAATCGTCGGCGACCTTGGCAAGCCGGGTATGGCGCCGTCGCCTTCCTCGGAGAACCTGGTGCAAGACGCCATCGCGCGTCGCCCGGACTGTCGCGCCTTGAGGTCCGCGGTACGAGCCCAGGAGCGTCGGATCGATGTGGCCCTGGCGGGCCACTATCCGCAGCTCTTGGTTCGAGGTTCCTACGGCCTGCGGTGGGGTCTGTGGCCGAGTGAGCAGCCCAGCGGTCTGGACGCGTGGGCCGACGTGGGCCAGTTGGGGCTCTACCTCGATGTTCCACTCTTCGAAGGCGGTCGGGTCACCGCCGAGGTGCGCGAGCAGCGGGCCCGGCTGAGTTCGATGCGGGAGCGGCTTCGGCAGGCCGAGTTGCGAGTACGTCTCGAGGTCGAGGCGGCCCTGCTCGACTACCGCGCAGCCATTGAGCGAGTAGCGCTGTCGGAGGCGACCATCGGTCAGGCCACGGAGGCGTTCCGTGTGGAGACCGAGAAGTACACGGAAGGCAAGAGCACCATCTCGGACGTTCTGAGCGCGCAGTCCGATCTCTTGGACGCCGAGGCCAGCCGCGCACGTGCGCTGGCCGACGCCAACATCGCGGCAGCCGCCCTCCGGCGCGCTCTGGGAGACAACATATGAACCACCGTATGAAGGCCTATTCTTCCGGTGTCACCGCGAAGGGCGCAATCGAACAGGTCGATCCCAAAGGCGCGGTGAAGCGCCGCAGAAAATCAATAGCATCGATCCGAGTGACGGCGTCGCTTTGCGCTGTGCTTGCCGCGATAGGATGCAGTGACGCAAAGGACGAATCGCCCGCTTCGGATCGGCCCTCCAAAAAAAAGGCTCTCGTGACTGTCGCGCAGGCTCTAAAGGGTGAAATAGTTAATGCGATTGAACTCAACGGAACGGTCAAACCCTATCGGCTCGCGCGGTTGGCATCCCCCGCCGAAGGACCGGTCCTGAAACTGCAAGCACGCGAAGGTGACGCGGTCAACGTTGGGAAAACGCTGCTGACCATAGGTCGAAAACGCAGCGTTGATGCATTGATCGCCTACTTGACCGAAGAACTGCAAAAAGAAGAAGACAACCTGAATCGAACCAGGCGGCTGGTGGAAGGCAAGGCCCTGCCGGGAGAAGAGCTCGACAAGGCAAAGGCGAACTTCGAGAGAATAAGATCTCAGCTCGCATCGGCCCAGGAGTCGTCGCGGGACTACCGAATCGCAGCTCCTTTTTCCGGCATGGTCTCTCGATTGTTCGTGAGCGAGGGGGATTTCGTCGCCCCCCGTTCAGCTCTCGCGGAGATCTACGACCCCGCCACCTTGGTTCTCAGGGCGACCGTGAATGAGCGCTACGCCGCGATGCTGAAAATGGACATGCCGTCCGACATCACACTGGATGCCTATCCGAATCGAAGCGTTACCGGACGGATTTCGCGTCTCTACCCGTATCTCGATGACCGCACGCGTGCTCGCACGATCGAAATCAGTATTGACCAGGAGGTCGACCTGTTGCCGGGTATGTTCGGACGAATACGGCTCCTCGTCGATACGGTCCCGGATGCGGTGACCGTCCCGGTCAATGCTCTGCTCGTGACGCCGCGCGGCGACTCGATCGTCTTTGTCGTCCGAGATGGAAAGGCGGTGCGACGAAAGGTGACGGTCGGAATCGAGGACGCCGGTCGCTTGCAGATCTTATCCGGAGTGAATCCTGAAGAGCGGGTCATTGTCTCCGGGAACGAGAAGCTGAAGGACGGCTCCCCGATCCGCTTGCTCGGTGAAAAGGGGGCCAAGAAAGACCAAAAAACCGGTGCGACTTCTGACAGCAAAACGCCGGGGAACGCACGGATCGACGACCGATGAGGATAACGAAGTACACGGTGAAGCGTCGGCTGGCGACTTCTGCGATTGTCGTCGCGTTGGTGGTGCTCGGGCTTTATGGTCTTTGGCGACTGCCCGTGGATTTTCTTCCGAGCATCACCTACCCGATGATCAAGGTGCACATCTGGTGGCAGGGCGCCACGCCGGAAGAGATCGAAAAGAACATCGCCGATCCCCTCGAACGGCAGATGGCCACGGTCGACGACATCGATTACCTGGAGTCGTCCTCGATCGAGGGCATGTACACCCTGCTCGTCAATTTCAAGTATGGCGTTGATGTCAATGTCGCTTATCAAGACGCGCTTGCGGCGATGGCGCGCGTGGCCCGGGAGTTGCCTGCGGACATGGAGCCGCCGGTCATCATCAAGGCGGATCCGTCGCAGCTCCCCGTGGCGCAGCTCACCGTCGCCGGAGAAAACTGGGATCTCGTTCGTCTTCGCACGTGGGTGGACGATTGGCTTCAGGATCGTCTTCTGGCCGTCCAGGGCGTCGCGGGCGCTGAAATCGTCGGCGGGCTGGAGCGGGAGATCCGCGTCCATCTGGATCCCGAAGCGCTTGAGAAATACGATCTGACGTTGACCGACGTCATCGGGCGACTCAAAAAGGAGAACCTCGAGCAGTTCGGCGGGCGGGTCACGACGGGCCCGCAGGAGATAATCGCCCGCACCATGGGCGAGTATCGAAGTCTGGAGGAGATCCGTTCCATCCCGCTCATCCGGGAAGGATCTTCCCTGGTCTATCTTTCGGATGTGGCGGAGGTTGTCGACGCTCACGAAGAGGCAAGGGTGATCACCCGCCTGGACGGCAAGCCCTGCGTGAAGCTGTCCGTGCTCAAGCAGTCCACTGCCAACACCGTGTCGGTGGCCGAAGGGGTGAACAGACGTATCGCCGAGCTGATCTCGCAGATTCCCGAGGGTATCACCCTCAGCATGGTGGAGAACCAGGCCGATTATGTCAGCGCCGCGATCGACGGCGTACGCAATACCGCGGTGGAAGCGGCCATCCTGGTGATCCTGATCGTTTGGATCTTTCTGGGATCCTGGCGGCAGGTGCTGGTCATCATGTCGGCGCTGCCCTTGACGCTCATCTTCAATTTCGGCCTGATGAAGATCGCCGGGTTCTCCCTCAATATCTTTTCCATGGGCGGGCTGGTGATCGCCATCGGCGTCCTGGTGGACAACTCCATCCTGGTGATCGAAAACATCACCCGAAGACGCGGTATTTCGCCGGATGCGGACATCAACCCGCTCGTGGTGGACGCGACCTCGGAGATCGGCCCGGCCGTCGTCGCGGCGACACTGTCATTCCTTGCTCTGTTCGTCCCCTTCCTCCTGGTGCCCGGTCTGATGAGCCTGCTGTTTCGCGAGCTCATCCTGGTCATCGCCGGCATCGTCCTCATCAGCCTGGTCATGGCGATCACCGTCACGCCAATGCTCACCGCGGTCATCACGGGGAGGCCGAGAAAACAGCAAAAACGCTCATTGTTCGAGCGGTTTTTCGAGAACGTGACTCAGGGTTACGGACGCATTCTGGAATACGCGATCAGGGGCCGGTGGATCGTCTTGCCCCTTTTCGTCGCGGCTCTGATTGCGGCGGTCTGGTTGTCCGGCCGGCTCGGCAGCGAGTTCTTGCCGCAGATGGACGACGGCCGGATCAAGGTCAAGGTCAAGCTGCCTACCGGCGCATCCGTTGCCCAAACCGATCGCGTCTTGTCGCAGATAGAAAAACGCATCGGTGGAGACGAGAGGATACAGAGCCTGTTCGCGCTATCGGGCGGCAAGGTGTGGGGGCTGTATACGTATGAGATCGCCAATGAAGGAGAGCTGAACATTCAGCTCGTGCCGCGTCACCTGCGGGACATCAGCACGAAAGAATACATAGAACTGCTGAGGCCCGCCGTCGCCAAGGTTCCGGTCCCCGGCGGCAAGGCCATGGTCATGCAGATGAAGGTCAAGGGCATCCGCAAGCTCGGCGACGCGGATATCGAAGTCAAGATCAAAGGTCAGGACCTCGCCGGGCTTTTCGAACAGGCCAAGAAGACGTCCGCCGTCATGAACGGGCTCGGGCATTTTACCAATGTCCATGTCTCCATGGACATGACCAAGCCGGAGTACCAGGTGACCCTCGACAGGAAGCGCGCCGCCGAGCTCGGGGTATCCGTGGCGGATATCGCCGACACCCTGCGGTCCATGATCTCCGGCGCCGTGGCCACCCGATATCGCGACAACAATGAGTATTACAACATCCGCGTCATGGTGCCAGAAGCTGAAATAGCTGGACTCAAAGACGTCGAGAATCTTCCACTGCGCTCCGCCATGGGAGGATATCTGCGCATCGCGGATGTGGCGGCGGTGCATCGAGCCGTCGGGCCGGTGGAGATCGTGCGCGAGGACCAGATCAAGCAGGTTATTGTTCGGGGCGACGCTGCCGGCGCTAGCGTCGGTCAAGCCCTGGGGGAGCTCAAAAACGCGCTAAAGAAACAGGACAAACCGTCCGGGGTCGATTTTTCCTTTGGTGGTCAGGCCCAGATGATGGCCGAGATGCAGCAGACGGTTTTGTTGATCCTGATCTTCGCCGTATTTTTCTCGTTCATCGTGCTCGCAGTTCAGTTCAACAGCCTCAAGCTTCCGGCGCTCATCCTGGGCAGCGTCCCCTTCTGCCTTGCGGGCCTGGTATTTATTATGCTGTTGACCGACCTACCCTTGGGAGCCACGGTGATCATCGGCGTGCTGGTGATTGTAGCCGCCACTGTCAATGACGGGGTGCTGCTTCTAACCTTCGCCAATGACATCCGAGGTCGCAAGGGTCTGCCAGCGGCGGCGGCCGTAGTCGAGGCAGCCAAGATCCGCCTGCGGCCCCGTGTGATGACCACCACGGCCGTTCTCATCGGCTTTGCGCCCCTGGCCCTGGCATTGGAGGAGGGCAGCGACATGCTTCAACCCATGGCCGCGGCCGCCATCGGCGGCTTGCTGATGGAGATACCGGTCGCGCTGTTTTTGATGCCGTGTCTGTACGTGATCACATCCAAGAGGAAAAAGGAATAGGAACTGCGTGGATAATTACAGGCAAAAATGAGGTAACGGAATGAACGTTCTCCAGTTGGTGCGTGGTAGCCGTTCAGGGCTTCATGAAGGCATCGCTTGTGCTCGCCGTCCTTTGCCGACGCGTTGCCGGGTCCGAGGGCAACGGAGGTGAACCCGAGCCATGACCGTACTGTGGGCAATCACCGGTGTGGCGCTGCTCCTGTCCTTCGTCGCCGACCGCCGGATGCCGGTCCCCCGCATCTGGTAGACCTCCTCGCACGGGAGCGTTCAGTATGACGGAGCAGAAGAGGAATTTCCACTCGACACCCCTGGCCGGGCATCCAACCCGCAGACACCTCGCGAGGCGGCCTCAGGGTGGCGAAGCCAGGCGCGCGTCCAGGTCCAGTTCCACCCAGGGCCCATCCGCGGCCGGCGGCTTTCCGACCGGCAGCCACACCCGGCGTTGCCAAGCCCGGCCACAAGGGCTATCCTCGGGGCGCGTCCGCGCCGGGAGGTTTGCATGGATTTATCGCGCCGCTACGGTCTGCTGCTGCATCCGACCAGCCTGCCGGGCCCTTGGGGCATCGGCACCCTGGGCCCGGAGGCCCGGCGCTTCGTCGACTGGCTGCAGGCCGCCGGGGCCAGCTGGTGGCAGGTGCTGCCGCTGGGGCCCACCGGCTACGGCAACTCGCCCTATCAGACGGTGTCGTCCTTCGCCGGCAACCCGCTGCTGATCGACCTCGAGGCGCTGTTCGAGCGCGGCTGGTTGACCGAACGCGAGCCGCTCGACTTCCCCGCCGAACGGGTGGACTACGGCTGGGTGGACCAGCACCGCTGGCCCCTGCTGCGCCGGGCCTGGTCGGTCTTTTGCGAGCGCGAAGGCGGGCCGCAGCATCCGGAGTTGGCCGCCTTCCGCCGGCGGCAGGGCTACTGGATCGAGGACTACGCCCTGTACCGGGCGCTCAAGGCGGCCCATGGCCAGCGAGACTGGTTCCGCTGGCCGCCGGCGCTCAAACAGCGCCAGCCCGAGGCGCTGGCCGAGGCGCGGCAGCGGCTGGCCGACGACATCGACTTCCACGCCTGGACCCAGTGGTTGTTCTACAGCCAGTGGTCGGCGCTGCGCGCCTATGCGGCCGAGCGCGGGGTGCGCATCATCGGCGACATCCCGATCTTCGTCGCCCACGACGCCCCCGAGGTCTGGGCCCACCCGGAGCTGTTCCACATCGACGCCCAGGGCCGCTCCGAGGTGGTGGCCGGCGTGCCGCCGGACTACTTCTCGGCCACCGGCCAGCTGTGGGGCAACCCCCTCTACGATTGGCCCGAGCACCAAGCCCAGGGCTTCGCCTGGTGGATCGAGCGGCTGCGCACGGTGCTCGAGACCTGCGACCTGGTGCGCATCGACCATTTCCGCGGCTTCCAGGCCTACTGGGAGGTGCCCGCCGATGCCGACACCGCCGTCAGCGGCCGCTGGGTCGAGGCGCCCGGCCGGGCGCTGTTCGCCGCGGTGCGCGAGCAACTGGGCGACATCCCGGTCATCGCCGAGGACCTGGGCGTCATCACCCCGGAGGTCGAGCGGCTGCGCGACGATCTCGGTCTGCCCGGGATGAAGGTATTGCAGTTCGCCTTCGACGGCGATGCGGACAACGCCTTTCTGCCCCACCACCACCCGGCGCACGGCCGCTACCTGGTCTACCCGGGCACCCACGACAACGACACCAGCCTGGGCTGGTACCGCAAGCTGGAGCGCAAGCGACGGGCCGAGGTGCGCGACTACCTGCTGTCCTACGATCTGCCGCTGGAGCCGGACACGGCCGTGCCCTGGTCCATGCTGCAGCTGGCCTTCAAGAGCCCGGGCCGGCTGGCCGTCGCCTGTTTGCAGGACGCGCTCGGGCTCGACAGCTGGGCCCGGATGAACACGCCCGCGGTGGCCGAGGGCAACTGGACCTGGCGCTGCGCGCCCGACGCGCTGACGGCCGAGCTGGCCGGCCGGCTGCGCGCGGCCGCCGCCACCGAAGACCGGCTGGCCGGCGCGTGAGCCCGACCGCCGGGCTCCGCCCACCCAATTGATCCGCTGCGCCGGCTGTGCTTGGATCGATCGGGTTACCGAGGAGGATGCATGCGCGCGCTGGGTCTGGCTGCTTGGTCGCTGGCGATCCTCGCCTCAGCCGCTTGTGGCGACGATCACCTCGAGGTGACCGGATTGCGGCCGGCCGACGGCGCGACCGGCGTGGCGTTGAACGCCACCATCGAGATCACGTTCGACCGGCCGGTGCGCCTGGCCGGCGATGGGTCCGGAGTCGAGCTGTGGCTCGACGACCAAGCGCTGGCCGGAACGCTGGCGGTGGACGAGGGCGGCGGCCCGCTGCGCTTCACCCCGAACCGATTTCTGATCGCCGAACGCCGCTACCGGGTGGAGCTGAGCCCGGCGGCGGTGGCCGCGCTGGACGGCACGCGGCTGGCAGAGCGCCACAGCTGGAGCTTCACCACCCTGGCCGGCTGCCAGCCCGAGCCCAGCGCCGCCGGCCTGGCGACCACCGGGCCCACCGGCGACGGCGCGGTGCTGATCCCCGGCGGCCGCCGGTTGAGCCCGGCCGGCAGGACGGTTGCGGCTGGCTCCTTTCCGATGAACCTGCTGGCCTGGCCCGATCGACCGCTGGTGGCGGTGACCAACAACGGCAAAGGGCTGGGCCCGGGCAAACACCAGAGCGTGCAGCTGTTCGACAGCGACAGCGGTGAGCTGCTGACCACCATCGCCCGCGACCGGCCGGGCGCCTTTTTCTACGGCCTGGCGCTGAGCGCCGACGGCCGCACCCTGTACGCCGCCGGCGGCGGCGCCCAGCAGGTCGAGCGCCTGGTGCTGCGAGACGACGGGCGCGCCCTGGAGCCGGACGGCGGTTTCGCGGTCTCCGGCTACCCGGCCGGCCTGGCGCTGGACGAGCGGCGCGGGCTGCTCTACGTCGGCGCCCAGCTCGACGGCGAGGTGGTGGCGCTCGAGCTGCCGGACGGCACCGAACGTTGGCGGCGGCGCATCGGCATGCTGCCCTACGAGCTGAGGCTGACCCCGTCCGGCGACGCGCTGTATGTCTCGCTCTGGGCCCGCGCCGAGCTCGGCGCCCCGGGGCAGGTGGCGGTGCTCGACCCGGACGACGGCCGGCTGCGGACCAAGATCGACGTCGGCAAGAACCCCGAGGGCATGGCCATGGGCAGCGACGGCAGGCTGTTCGTCGCCTGCGCCGACGCCGACACCGTCGCCGTGATCGACACCGCCCGCGCCGAGCGCATCGCCTCCTGGCCGCTGGGCCGCGATCCGAGCGATCCCACCGGGTTGAGCCCGGCCGCGGTGGCGCTGGACGAGGCCCGCGGCCGGCTCTACGCGGCCTGCGCCCAGAAGAACAGCGTGCAGGTGCTGGATCTGGCCGACGGCCGCCCGTTGGGCGATATCCCCACCGCCTGGTATCCCACCGGGGTGGCCGTGCAGGCGGCGAGCGACCAGGTGCTGATCACCTGCGGCAAGGGCCTGGGTTCGGGCCCCAAGCCGGGCACCGAGGACATCCACCGCAGCATGCCCGGCAGCCTGTCGCTGGTGCCGGCGCCCAGCGCCGCCGCCCTGGCCGCGGGCCACCAGACCGTCCGCCAAAACAACGACCACCCGCTGACCTTCTTCCCGCAGCGCTGCCTGGACCGCGCCTTCCCGCTGCCGCGGGCGGTGGGCCAGCCGAGCCCCATCAAGCACGTGATCTTCGTGCTGCGCGAGAACAAGACCTACGATCAGAACCTGGGCGATCTGGAAGGCACCGACGGCGACCCCGACCTGGTCATGTTCGGCGAGCAGATCACGCCCAACCTGCACGCGCTGGCCCGCGAGTTCTGCAATCTCGACAACTTCTACTCCGACATCGAGGTCTCGGTGCAGGGCCACTACTGGAACGTGGCCGCCACCATCAACGACTACTCGGAACGCATCTGGCACGCCAGCTACCGCGACAGCAGCCGGCTGCCGTCGACCGGCACCCAGCAGCCGGACTATCCGATGAACGATTTCATCTGGCATCAGCTGGACGACGCCGGCATCGGCTTCCGCGACTACGGCGAGCCGCTGGGGGTGGTCGGCGAGATCAACCGCTTCGAGCACATGGTCGACCAGGACTACCTGCTCGATCTGGGCTTCAACCTGTACGACACGCCGGACGCCCAGCGGGTCGAATGGGTGCTCGAGGAAATCGAGGCCGGTCTGTTCCCGCCTTTCGTATTCGTCGGCCTGTTCAACGATCACACCTACGGTCGCCGGGTGGGCAAACCGACCCCGCAGTGGATGGTGGCCGAGAACGACTACGCCACCGGGTTGCTGGTCGATCGCATCAGCCACTCGGAGTTCTGGCCCGAGACCCTGATCATCGTCACCGAGGACGACCCGCAGTCGGGCGCCGATCACGTCGACGGCCACCGTTCGATCGCGCTGCTGATATCGCCTTACACCCGCAAGGGCTACACCTCTTCGGTGCACTACAGCTTCTCATCGCTGATCCGCACCTACGGCCTGATCCTGGGCATGCCGGCGCTCAATATGCTGGATGCCTCGGCGGCGCCGGTGTACGACTGCTTCACCAGCCAGCCCGACTTCAGCCCCTACGACGCCCGGCCGATCGGCATCGACTACGAGGTCAACAACCAGGGCATGCCCGGGGCCTGGGAATCGGAGCAGATGGACTTCACCGAAGTCGATCGCGCCCACGGCCTGGGCCAGGTGCTGTGGCTGGCCACCCACCCGGACGAACCCTTGCCGCCGCAGCTCGAACGCGGCCGGGCGTTCGAGTTCGACGACGACGAAGACGAGGACGAGCAGCGGCTGGTGCTGCCGGTGCCCCTGGGCCTGGAGCCGCCGCGGGAGAGCAGAGAATGAACGCGAGGATTTTGCACGCGCCGACGAGCTGGGCCTGGCTGACGGCCGTCGCCGGCTGCCTGCTGGGGGGCTGTCCGGCGGACGAGACCCCGATGCGGTTCGCCCCGCGCCAACCGCCGGCCGAGCAGATCGCCCAACAGCGCCAGCTCGATCGGGACCGCCTCGGCGACTGGCAGCCCAGCGGCCAGGCCGAACGCACCGCCCGGGTGTTCATGCGGGCCAACCGGATGCTGGCCGGGGTGGAACAGGTGCCGCCGGCGATGGCCCAGCAGCAGCTGGACAGCGTCCGCGTCGCCGGCAAGGCGCTGCTGGTCGACGGGGGCAAAAAGGCGGTGGTGCGGCTCGGGCTCTACCTGTTGCAGCGCTTCGAGTCCAGCCTGGGGAAGCTGTGCGCGGCCGCCTCCGGGGTCGAGGGAGCGGCGGCGGCCCTGCTCAGCGGCGCCGAGCCGCCGCCGTCCGTCAAGCCGGCCTTCGACCGTTTCGCCAACCACGGCGGCGGCTTTCTGGTGCTGGCGGCGGCCAACGATCTGGTGCGCCAGGGCGACGGGGGCGAGCTGGTGCTGGATCCCGAAGACCGCTTCTTCGCCCGGCTGGCGTTCAAGGTCTACTGGTCGCGGGTACTGCCCGAGGTGACCGCGACCATCGACTGGCTGCTGAGCGACTTCGAGCGTCGCTGGTACGAGATCTGGGTGGTCGAACGATCCAAGACCGCATCGCTGCAGCGCAAGCTCAAAGCCCTGCACTACCTGCAGCAGGAGGTCCCCGACTACCGGGCCCACCAGGCCCGGGGCCTGGTGCTCTACCAGGCCGGCGAGTACGGGCGGGCGGTGCAGGCGTTCGAGGAGGCGGTCAAGCGCCACCCGAACGACGACCGCATCGCCGCCCAGCTGGCGCAGGCCCGCCGCAAGGCCGAATGACGGCGCGCTCTGCCGGGAATCGTCAGCCGGCTGCGAACAGGGCGCGCAGCAGATCGGACCGATCGGCGTAGCCCCGGCGGCAGGGCGGCCCGTCGCTGCACTCCAACCGGCCCGCGGCCGGATCGTGCCCCAACCGCAGCAGGCTCGACGAACGGGTGCCGTAGCCCAGCCAGGGGGCGTGGACGCAGGTGCCCGCAAAGGGGTCGTCCGGGTGGTGGAAGGCCAACAACCGCCGCAGTTCGGCGACCGCAGGCGCCCGGTCGGCCGCCGCCCAACCGGCCAGCCGCTCGCGCAGCCAGGCCTCGCGCTCGGCGCCGCCGGCGCCCAGCGAGCGTTCGGTCAACACGTGGATGCCCGGGCCCAGCGGCCGGCGCCACAACCGCTCGCCGTCGCCGAATACCAGCTCGGCGCCGCCGCGGTCGGCCAGCAGGAGGTGGAAGCGATTGTAGGCGGTCGGCTCCAGCGCGGCGATGCGCGCTGCGGCCTCTGCCGGCCGGCGCTGATCGAGGGCGGTGAACACCAGGTGGCCGCGCGACCGGCGGCCTGGATCGGGCGGGCTGGTGCCGAAGCGGTTGGTGATGCCGGCGAACAGGCCGGCCGCGTTCAGCCCCCACCAGGTGCCGCCGGCTTGGCGGTCGATCGGCGCCACCACCGACAGCGGGCGCTGCGGGTGCAGCCGCGGCGGATCGGCCGGTCGATCCAAGCGCTCGTCGCGGTTGGCCGCCACCAGCAGATCGACATCGTCGAAGACGCCGATCGCTGCGATCAGGGTGCACATCAGGGCTCTCCGGCGGCCCCGAGCAGCGCCTCGATGCGTTCCCGGTCGAAGCCGATCACCAGCCGGCCGCCGATGTCGAGCACCGGGATACCACCGCCGCGCAGCCCGGCCGCGCGCAACTTGCGCTCGAGCTCGCCGGCCGCCGCGGGCTCGGCCTCGATGTCGCGCTCGACGAAATCCACCCCGCGCTGGCGCAGAAACGCCGCCGCCCGCTTGCAGAAGCCGCACCACGGGGCGCTGTAGAGGATGACCTTGCCCCGGACCGCCGGCGCCGCCAGGCCCAGCCAGCGCCCGACGCGGTCGGCCGCCCGGCGCACCAGCCGGCGGCCCAAGGCGCCCGGATCGCGCACCGGCGCTGCACCGGCGGCCGGGCTTGTCCGGCGCTCCAGATCGACGACCGAATAGTTGACCGGGCCATCGGCATCGCGCCGGCGCAGATCGAGCACCAGCGCCCGGTCGTCGGCCAGCCGCTCGCTGCGGCGGCGCGCAGTGTCGGTGGCCAGCACGCCGCCGCGGTAGCGTTCGGGGATTTCCTCGACAGCGGCCACCATGTGGATCCGACCGGCCTCGTCGACGTAGGAATAGACCGTAGTCGCGGGGCCGGCATCGACCGTCGCTGCGGGGCCGCCATCGGCCGGCGGCCGATCCGGTGCCGCGCCGTCCGACTGGCAGGCCACGACCACCAGCGCCGCGGCCCCGACCAAGATCCTCCGCCTCAAGCCGGCCCCTCCCCGCCCAGCCGCTCGATCAACGCCCGGCTGATGCGCATCCGCTCGGGCGCTACGCCGCGGGCGCTGCAATCGAGGTGGTTGATGGTGGCCAGGGCCTGGTTGACCGGCTCCAGATCGAGCACGCAGTCGCCGTCGACCCGCCGCAGCCCGTCGAAGTTGTAGGGGCAGATGCTCAGCTCGGGCTTGCCGTCCGCGTTCTCGATCAAACACGGCAGCCCGTGGGTGCGGCAGATGACCGAGCGGGCCGCATACACCAGGCAGCGGTCGTCCTCCAGCAGGGCGCAGCCCGCCTCCGCATCGGTCTGGGCCCGCCAGGCCCGCTCCAGCACCCGCTGCCGGCAATCCGGCGCCAGGCCGGCCGCCGCGGTGACCAGCCGGTCGATCTCGACAGGCAGCAGGCTCAGGTCGCGGCCGCAACAATCGGCGCAGCCCGATCCGCAGCGCACCGCCTGCGGGTAGCGCTGCTGGACGCGCTCGAAGAAGGCGTCCAAACGGGCGATCAGGGTCAGGTAGGCTTGCTGCGAATCAGCCATGAAGCCGCCTCGATCTGAAGCTCCCTCGGGAACTCCGGTTCAATCCTCCGCCGGCAGCGCGTCCGCACCGGCGGCGCCGAGCCAGCGCAGCCGGCCGTCGGGCTCCAGCCGGGCGCTGCCGGCGGCCGGGCAGCCGGAGCCGACCAGCTCGAAGTCGAAACGCCAGGCGACTTCGGTGGCGACCTCGTCGCCGTCCTCCCGCTCGGCCGCCGGGCGTCGCTGCGCAGCGCGCAGCCAGCGCGGCCGGCAGCCCGGGTGCCGGCCCGACAGCTCCTCGACCAGACGCAGCAGCTCGCGGCGCACCGGCAGGCTGTCCATGCGCGGAATGCGATAGGCGACCACCGGATCGGCGGCCGACCGGTCGAAGGTCAGCTCCGGATGGAGTGCATCGGGCTGGCCGGCCGCAGCCGCGCCGACGAACGCCACCCGGTAGACCGGCTCGTCGTCGGTGGCGACGGCCGGCGTAATCCGGGCCTGCTCGACACCGAAGCGCTCGATGAACCGGCGCACGTCCTCGTAGCGTTCGACATAGCCGATCAGCTCCTCGATGCCTGCCGCCCGCGCGCGCCAGGCCCTGGGCTCGGGACGCACCGGCGCCCCGGCGGCCGCGTCGATGAACACCACCAGCTCGGTCCGATAGGCCAGGCCGTGGGCCGACCAGTCGGCCGGCGGCGCCAGCTGCAGGGTCAGCCGCACCACGCCTTCGCCCGCCCGGTCCGCCAGTTCGGCCTCGACCACCCGCCAGCGGCGGAAGGGCTCCAGCGCCGACCAGCGCTTGACGCGCTGCTCCACCGCCTCCTGGTCCAGCCCGTGCTCCGCAGCGGCCATCGCCGGCGCGGCGCCGGCCAGCAGCCCCAGCAGGATCATCGTTCGCCACATCATCGCTTGCGGCCTCGCATCGCGAGCCTCGGCGCGGGCGGGCGCCCGCTCAGGCCTTGAAGGTGCGGCCCCGCTTGAGCCGCCGGACCAACAGCACCAGCAGCGGCACCCCGATGGCCGCGCTGACCGGGATCCAGATCTGGTAGGCGCGACGCGAGCGCACCGCCTCGAGCAGGCGCCGGGCCTCGGCGTGCTCGGGCCGCGCCTGCAGGATCTTCTCCAGCACCTGCTCGGCCGGCGTCAGCTGGCGCAGCGCATAGTAGGACTCGGCCAGCTTGAACTGCACCTCCCAATCCTCGGGGCGCTGCTCGGCCAGCGCTTCGAGCAGCTCGACCGCCTTTTCGATCTGCTTCTGGTAGCTCAGCGCCCGGGCCAGCCCCAGCCGGGCGCTGCGGTTGTCCGCATCCAGCACCAGCATCTGGCGGTAGGCGGCCTCGGCCCGCGGCGCGTCCAGGTAGCCTTCCGACAGATAGACCTGGGCCAGCACCTCCCAGGCGCGCAGATCGTCGGGGGCCAGTTCGGTGGCCTTCTTGGCCCACTTGGTGGCCTTGGGCACGTCGGCCAGTTCGACCAGCGCCAGGGCCCGGCCCCAGCAGGCCTCGGGCACGCTGCGGTCCTCGAGCAGCACCTCGGAAAAGGCGTTCAGCGCATGCTGGTACTTCTGCTGCGCCAGCCGCACGTGGCCCAGCAGCAGCAGTGCCGCGCGCTGTTTCGGTTGCTGCTCCAGCAGGGCCTCGAGCTTCTCGGCCGCTTTCTCGGTCCGTCCGGCGTCGAACAGCTCGTGCGCCTCGGCCAGCAAGCTCTCAGCGTCGAGCGACTCAGCCGGCGCGGCCCGTCCGTCTTCGGCGGCATCCCGAGGTGCCCCGGCGGCGGACTCTTGTGCGATCGCCGCAGCCACGGCACCCGACAAGCCCACCACCAGCCCGACGAACAACGCCGCCGACCGAAGCCTTGGATTCCGCCTCACCGCGCGCCTCCCTCATCTGCGTCGCTCCAGCTCGAGTCGCAAGGGAACCTCGAGTCCGTGGCGTTCCATCAGCCCGGCGTCACCGAGAATCCCGGCGGCCGGGCCATCGGCCACGAGCCGCCCGCGGTCGAGCACCAGGCAACGCTCGCATACCTGCAACACCATGTCCAGGTCGTGCGAGGCCAGCAGCAGAGAGCCATCCAGACCGCCGAGCAGGGCGATCAGCTCCCGGCGCCCGCGCGGGTCGAGGTTGGCCGCGGGTTCGTCGAGCAACCAGACCTCGGGCTCCATCGCCAGCACCGCGGCGAGCGCGGCGCGGCGGCGTTCGCCGTCGGACAGGTGATGCGGCGAACGGTCGCCGAGCCCGTCCAGGCCCATCTGCGCCAGTGCCGCCTCGGCCCGTGCTCGTGCGCGCTCGCGATCGAGGCCCAGGTTCAGGGGCCCGAAGGCGGCGTCCTCGACCAGGGTCGGCATGAACAGCTGATCCTCCGCGTCCGCGAACACCAGACCCGCCCGCGAGCGGATCCAGCCCAGGCTGGCCTTGTCGAGCCGCCGGCCGGCGACCACCACCTGCCCGGCGCCGTCGAGCAACCCGAGCAAGCGCAGCAGCAGGGTCGATTTTCCCGCTCCGTTGGGCCCGACCAAGCCCACCCGCTCGCCTTGCTCGATGCGAAACGACACCCGGTGCAACACCGGGCTTCCGTGGTAGGCGTGCTCCAGCTCGGCCACCTCGATGGCCGTCGTGGCCGCTGTACTCATCCAGCCCCACTCCAGAGCCAGGCCGCCACCAAGGCCGGTGCCAGAAGCGACCCGGCCGCCGCGGCGAAAAGCCAGTCACGTCGGACCATGGTCAGACCACCCAGACCGCGCACCTCCCCGTCATACCCGCGCGCCAGCATGGCCCGGTGAACCCGCTCGGCGCGATCCAGGGTGCGCAGCAGCAACCGGCCCACCAGCCCGCCGGTCGAGCGCAGCCGCCAGCGGCGAATGCGTCCCGGGCTGCGCGCCCGCCGGGCCCGGCGCACGCGCAGCCCCTCGTCGGCCAACAGATCCAGATAGCGGAAGAGAAAACCCAGTCTCGAGATTCACCGCAACGCGTCGACCCATCTCTCCGCCGACCCCGAACTTCGCCTTGGCGACCTGATCACACGCAAACGTGCCCATGACGTTCTCCGCCGACTGCGCCGGCGTGATGAGGCACACGCACCACAGCCAGAACGCGCTCGCCCCTGCACATCGTTGGCCCTTC
>CAYVQE010000088.1:0-8201 GCA_964454005.1 uncultured Myxococcales bacterium | reverse complement strand
AAACCCAGCACGGCCACGATCACCCGGGGCACCCGCAAGGCGCGCAGCGCCAGCAGCAGCCGGCCGAAGGGCGTGGTCCAGACGCACCAGCCCACCGCCAGGATGGCCAGCACGGCCTTGAACCCGATCACCGCCGCCAGCCGGCTGCCCTCGCGGTAGATGACCAGGTCGAGCGCCTCCCAGCGGGCCAGCGGCTGCTGGCCTCGCGTCAGCGGCAGCAACAGAGCCATCAGGCCCACGAAGGGCAGCAACAGAGCGGTGCGCCCCAGCACGAAGCGCCAGGGCAGCCGCGCCAAGGCCAAGCCCAGCACGACCAACCCGGCCAGCGGTGCCAGCCGCTGCGGGGGCCAGCCCGGCAACAAGCCGAGCGCGAGCACGAAGAACAACGCCGCGACCAGCTTGACCCGCGGGTCGAGCCGGTGGATGGGCGAGTCGCCGGCGGCCAGCTGCTCGATGGTGCGGTGGTGCACGCGCTCAATCCGCGCCGGAACGCCGGCGCCGCAGCAACCACCCCACCACCATGACCAGCCCCGCCACCGCCAGAGCGCCGCTCACTCCGGCGATCGCCTGCCGGGCCGGGGGATTGGACAGAAAGCCGACCTGGTAGTCTGGCATCGGAGCCGGGAGCACGGGCGGACCGGCCTCGGCACCCACCTGGTGCATGCTGTGCTCGAGGCCGTCCGGCGCCGCCGAGGCCAGCAGCGACAGGCCGCCGGCGATGGCCAGCGCGACCAACCCGATGCCGATCAGCAGCCCCCTCATCGCCCCGGCTCCAGCAGCTCGGGTCGGGCGGCGGCCAGAAAACGCACCGCGGCCACCGTGATCAGCCCTTCGATGACACCGATCAGCGCGTGCACCGACCCCATGGCCAGCAGCACCGGACCCAGCGGGGCATTGCCCGACAGCCAGAGCTGCAGCCCGGTGGCCAGCGCTCCGGCCTCGACCGCGATCCAGGCGGCGGCGAACAACGCCACCCAGCGGCGGGCGCCGGTGGCGGCACCGGCCAGGCCGCGGTAGATGGCCCAACCGAGCCAGGTACCCATCAGGCCCATGTTGATGAAGTTGGGCCCCAGCACGGTCAGCCCGCCGTCCTGGAACAGCAGCGCCTGGACCAGCAGCACGCAAAACATGACCACCGAGCTGACCGCCGGGCCCAGCAGAGCGGCCAGCAGCACGCCGCCGATCAGGTGGCCCGAGGTGCCGCCGGGCAGCGGCAGGTTGATCATCTGGGCGGCGAAGACGAAGGCGCCCAGCACCCCCATCAGGGGCACCTGGCGATCGGCCAAGCGCCCGGCGGCCCGCCGCACCGACAGGGCCAGAGCGCCGGCGGCCAGCGCGTCGCCGGCAATCCACACCGGCGGGCTCAGGCTGCCGTCGGGAAGATGCATATGCGCTCCTTTCTGACAGGAGTTCCCTTGGGAACCTTCAGATTCTCGGCTGGGGGAACGCCATTCAGAGGTGCTGGCCCTCGGAGGAGCGCACGAGCTGGCCGTGCTTGACACCGCGGGTACCCAGGATGCGATCGGCCATGGCCTGGATGTCGGCCGGCGCGCCGTGCATGACCAGCACCTCGAGGCAGTTGTCGTGATCCAGGTGGACGTGCATGGAGCAGCGCACCAAGCTGTGCTGGCGGTGCTGCAAGCGGGTCAACCGGTCTTGCAGGTCGGTGACGTGGTGGTCGTAGATGAAGGTCAGCGTGGCCACCACCTCTTGCGCACCCGACTGCCAGGCCTGCTCGACCAGCCGCTCGCGCACCAGATCGCGGATGGCCTCTGAGCGGTTGGCCCAGCCGCGCAACCCGATCCAATCGTCGAAACGCCCGAGCAGCTCCTCGTCCATCGAAACCCCGAATCGCACCAGCTTGGCCATGCCCGCTCGCCTCCCGTCTCGGCAGCCTCGGTATCACACCGATGGATTTCGTAGCACCCAATGCCATCGGCGTCAACCCACGTGCCACCGCGAAAGTCCGAACACAGGCGATACGACGGCCGCCCGGTGGATCCGCATCGAGAGCCAAGGCGATCTCAATCCAGGTGACAGTGGGCCTCGCCGGTATGGCCCAGGGTGCGCACCGCGTCGACCAGTTGCTGGAAGACGGCTCCGTTCATCTGCTCGCCGAGCGCCGCCTGGTCGATGTCCAGCACACCGTCTTGCGCCAGCGCAGCGAAGGGCCCGAACCCGATGGCTATCGCGTTGATCGTATTCGGGTCATCGGGATCGGCCGGGCCTTCTTCGAAGTCGCCGAAGATGTGATCGAAGTGGAAGGTCATCTGGCTCTCGGCCTCGGCGCCTTCGGCCAGCACGCCGGCATCGCCGTTGGGACCGCAGCCGGAGTAGGCCATCTCTTCGTCGAGGCGGATGGTGAACTGCACATCGTCCTCACCGTCCTTGGTGGCCAGGCCCACGAGCACGATGGAGTGTCCCTGGTAGTCCGCCACCAGACCCTCCGCCTGCTCCGTCGCCGGCTGGATGGTGAAGGCCAGCCGGTTGTAGTTGCCGATGGGCGCATCGCTCACCCGGCCGACCTCGAAGGTCGGCGCCTTGAGCGCCAGGAAGTACTCGCCAGCCAGCGCCACGTGGGCCGCCCCCTCGGGAATGTCGTCGTGCGGATGACCGCCGTGGCGCAACCCCATACCGGTCAGGGCCTGCTCCTGCTCGGCCACCTGGTAGGCGGTCGGGCCGTAGACGTTGGCATAGACGGCGTCGAAGTCGATCCGCCAGCCGTCCTCGGCGACGAAGCCCTGGCGGACGAAGTCCTCGCCGTTGGCGGTGAAGATCACGATGCCGACCTTGTCCTGGCCTCCACCGCCGCCACAGGCAGGCAGCGCCAAAGCAAAGGCCAACAAGGCGATCGTGAACGTTTTGCTCAGCTGCATGGCTTCCTCCTCGTCTCAGATTTTCAAGCTCATGGTCAGCCGGGCGTAGAAAGGCGTGCCCGGCGTGACCTGCAAGCCCTGTTCGACCGGCGCCCCGGGCGCCGGTCGAACAGGATAGGCGAAGACCGAGTCGTACCACTCGGCGTCGAACAGGTTCTCCACGGTCAATCGCAGCCCCCAGTGCGCGCTCTGCCAGGCCAGCACCAGGTCCACCACGTAGTAGGCATCCGAGCGCAGGCCCAGGTCGTGCTCTCGGGGCCCCAGCAGCCGGCCGCGCACGGCCAGCTGCAGGCCGATCGGATGCTGGATGGCCGCCGCGTTGGTCATCAGCAACCAGGGCGTGTTGGGGATGGGCCCCCACCCCTGCTCGGCCTGTAAGCGGGTCCAGGTCAGGAACAGATCGGTGGCCAGCCAGGCCCAGTCGACCGGCGCCCAGCGGGCCTCGAGTTCCAGGCCCAGGCGGTGGCTCTGGCCGCGAAAGACGGTCCCACCGAACTCGGAATCGAACACCAGCTCGCGGTCCTTGTGGGTCCACCACAGCGCACCGGCCAGGCTCAGCGCGCCGCCGAGCGCCGTGTAGCGGCTGCCCAACTCGGCGGCGGTCACCCCGTAGGGTACGTGTTTTTCGCGGTTGGCCTGGGCGCGGGCCGGGCGGGTGACGAAGTCGCGGCCCACGTTGGCGAACAGATCCACGCTCGGCCGCAGCGCATAGGCCAGCGACAGGCTGGGGCTGACGATGTGGGCATGAGCCAGGGCACGGCGGGGCTGGTCGCTGCGGACCACCACCCGGTTGGTGTAGATGTCGAGCTCCTTGACGTCTTGCCAGCCCTCGACATCGACCAGCTGGGCGTCGTAGCGCAGCCCGCCGACCAGGGTCCAGCGCTCGGCCGGCAGCCAGGTCTCGCGGGCGTAGACCCCGAGGCCGTGCTCCTGGAACACGTAGTGGTTCAGCACGTCGAGCCGCTTGCGCGCCTCGGTGTGGGCCTGTGTCTGCCAGACCGCGTCCATGCGCCACTGCACGCCCAGCTCGCTGACCAGGGCCCCGGCGGCCGGCAGCACGGCCGTATCGGTCCAGCGGGCCTGCAGCCCGCCGAAGTGGCGCATGTCCGACTGCTCGAGCTGGTCGCCGCGAACGGGATCGAAGTAGTAGTAGGTGAAGTTGGAGAAGATGCGGGTGTCCTTGAACTGGTAGTGTCCGAGCAAGCGCAAGCGGCCGCCGGCGGCCGGGCCGGTCAGCACCAGGCCGGCCAGATGGCGGTCCACATCGACCCGGTTGGTCGGATCCAGCGCGGCGAACCGGTCGACCTCGCCCTGCCGGATCCAGCTCAGGGGCAGGGTGTCGGCGGCTGTCGATCGCGCCGCGTAACCCGCGTAGAGCGCGTCCAGACGCCAGCCCTTGCGATCCAGCATGCGCCCGCGGGCGAAGGCCCGCACCGCGGCCAGTTCGCCCGGGTCGGTGAAGCCGTCGCTGCGATTGGCCTGCAGGGCCAGCAATGCCCGGCGGTCGCCGCCGCCCACA
Organism: uncultured Myxococcales bacterium; assembly: GCA_964454005.1. Classification (GTDB taxonomy): domain Bacteria; phylum Myxococcota; class B64-G9; order B64-G9; family B64-G9; genus CAYVQE01. The sequence continues at coordinate 3,806 of CAYVQE010000088.1, read as the reverse complement.
GCCAGCTGAGCCAGGCCCGACAGGGTTTTGAAGCGACCCGCGCCGAAGCGCAACCGAGCGGTCTGATCATCGGGCAGGGCGGGCTCGGTCTCGAAGTGGATCGAACCTGCGGTCGAGAAGTTGCCCAGCCGGGGGTCGTAGGGCCCCTTGAGCACCCGGATGCGGCGGACGACCTCGGGGATCAGAAAGTGAAGATCGAGATAGCCCTGGCCGTGGACGTGGGAGACCTCGTTGAGCGGGATGCCGTCGAGGCTGGCGGCGATGTCCTGGCCGTGCTCGGCATCGAAGCCCCGGAGGAAGATCTGGTGCGCCTTGGCCCCGCCGGTATGCTGGGTGATGTGCAGTCCGGGCACCAGGCGCATCAGATCGGAGGCCGTGCGCCGGGGGAAGTTGGCGAAGTCCCGGTCGCGGATGGTCTGGTCCGAGGCGGCCGTCACCGGCCGCTGGTCGATGATCAGGATCTCGTTCTCTGCCGCCTGCGGCTCGTCCTGCTGCTCCTGCTCCTGCTCTTGCTGTGCAGCCCGGTCTGCTGCAGCCGCCCCATGCCGACCGGGCTGCGCGAGGCTGCCGGCGGCCGCTCGCTCGGCGAACGACGCGGCGAAGAGCAGGAAAAAAATCAGAATACTACGTAGCATGAGTTCGTGCTACTTAGCACTATTGGCGAGCTTGTCAACCCGAATCAGCTTCACCGAGATCGAGCCCCGATGCAGCGGGCCAAACGACCCGCGGCCGAGCACCGGATGCTTGCACTGCCGGCTGCGCGGTGGTGTGTTCTAGGCGACCGCGGGGATTTTCCCTGCTCGGAGACGAATGCCGGATGTCCATCGTTCGCCGAATGGCTCTTTTGGTTGCCTGGGCCTGGCTGGCCGCCTGGCTCGACGCGCCGCCGGCGGCGGCCCATGCCGAGTACCGTCCTTTCTCCACCAACCGCTACGCGGTGTTCGAAGCGACCGGCGACGGGTTGGTGATCGACTACCGCATCACCGTCGGCGACCTGCCGGCCGAGAAACTGCGCCGGCGCTTCGACGCCGATGGCGACGGGGTGGTGTCCCGGGCGGAGTTCGCCGCGCTGGTTGAGCGCACCGGCGAGCAGGTCGCCGCCGGGCTGGCCATCGAGCTCGACGGCCGGCCGGTGGCGGTGCGGGCCGCCGAGCCGGACGCCGACCTGGTCAGCGACCGGGTGGCCCTGTTCGCGCCCATCTGGCTACGCTACCGCATCGCCATCCCCTGCGCCCCCGGCCGCCACCGGCTGATCTACCGCGACCGCGGCCGGCTGGAGAAGCTGGGCCAGACCGAGATCTTCATCCGCCGCCACCTGCGGCTGCAGCTGCTGCGCGCCGGCCGGCTGCTGCGCGACCGCGGGGTGGTGCGGCGGTTGAGCTGGGACGGCGGTCAACAGCCGGAGCCGGTGCTGATCGACTTCGCGCTGGCGCCGGCGGGCCGCGCGGCGGCCGGGCCCGAGCCGGCGGCGACGACCGGGGCGCCGCTGGACGGGGCGGCCGGGCTCAAGCGGGCGCTGCTGGCCGACGGGCTCGGGCCCTGGGGCTGGTTGCTGGCGCTGGGGCTGGCCTTCGGCCTCGGCGCGCTGCACGCGCTGAGCCCGGGCCACGGCAAGACCCTGGTGGCCGCCTACCTGGTGGGCAGCCGCGGCACGGTGCGCCACGCGCTGCTGCTCGGCGGCATCGTCACCGCTACCCACGTCTCCTCGGTGGTGGTGCTGGGCCTGGTGGCCCTGTGGGCCTCGAGCGCGGTGGTGCCCGAGCGGCTGACGCCCTGGATCGCGCTGACCGCCGGGCTGCTGGTGCTGGCCATGGGCGGCTGGATGCTGCTGCGCCGGCTGCGCTCCCGCGGCGCCCGGGACCACCATCATCACCACCAGCGGCCGGACGCCGAGCGGGTGCGCTGGGGCGAGCTGCTGCTGCTGGGCCTGTCCGGTGGCATGGTGCCCTGTCCGTCGGCGGCGGTGGTGCTGCTCAGCGCCATCTATTTGGGCCGCATCGGGCTGGGCCTGCTGCTGATCGCCGCGTTCAGCCTGGGGCTGGCGGCCAGCCTGGTGATCATCGGCGTGCTGGTGGTGCGCGGTCGCCGCCTGCTCGAGCGGCTGGCCGGCGGGCCGCGCGCGCGGCGGCTGGCCGCGGCGCTGCCGCTGCTGAGCGCGCTGCTCATCACCGCCCTCGGCGGCGCCATGACGGCGCTGGCCGTCGCCGATCTATTTTTGTGATGACCGCATACGGCTTCATGAATTCCCCGCACTTGCAGCCCGTCGCAATCCGTTGGAGCATGCCCGCTGGGTCGAACTCACCCGGGGTGCTTCGGGCTGAAGGGGAGGAGGCATGAAAGTGCTGCGCTGCGGACGGGCTTGGTTGCTGTACGTGCTGTGGCTGCTGCCGGCGGCGGCTGCGGCCGACGATCTGCACTACCAGGACTTCATCGTCGGCGACGAAGCGTTCGCGTTGGGCGGGGCCTATACCGCCATCGCCGCCGACCCCTCGGGCGGCTGGTACAATCCGGCCGGCATCGTCGATGTGCGCGACACCTCGCTCAGCCTGTCGGCCAACCTCTACGGCCTGCAGGACAACTCCACCGGCAAGACCGCCTTCGTCGACCCGGAGAAGGCCATCTCCAAGCTGTCGGTGGTGCCCTCCTCGGCCGGCTTCGTCCAGGCCCTGGGCCGCAGCAGCCTGAACGGCCGGCGGCCGTATGCCATCGGCGTCAGCCTGGTGGTGCCCTCGTACCGCAAGTTCTCGCTCAGCGAGGAGGGCGCGGTCGAGGATTCCGAGCTGGGGCTGGTCCAATCGGGCTACACCCGCAACTACACCGACTCCACCCTGTGGATCGGCGCGCTGGGCGCGATGCGCCTGAACCGGCGCTTCTCCCTGGGCCTGGGACTGTTTCTGATCCACCGCTCGGTGCAGGACTCGGCCTCCTCCTGGGTGGCCAGCGGCCACGACGGCGGCGAGTTCCGCACCTTCCGCTCGGCGCTGACCGAGCTCGACTTCTCCAACGACGCGTTGGTGCTGGCGTTGGGGCTGAAGTGGGAGTGGTTCGACGGTTTTTATTTCGGCGCCATGGTGCGCAGCCCCAGCCTGCCGATTTACTCCCACGGCAACATGCGCTTCGCCCGTTCTTGGGCTGCGCCCGACCAGCCGCCCAGCTTCCGGCCCACCCCGGACGAGGTATCGGTCGACTCCGAGACCCGCTCTTGGGGCGAGGCCCGGGTGGGCGTGGCCTACGTGATCGAAAAGCGCCTCAAGCTGGCCGCCGACGTCAGCGTCCACCTGCCGGTCCACTACACCCTGGTCGAGGTGTCCGATCCGGTCTCCCGCGACGCGCTTTTGGTGCCGGCCGAGATCGAGCGCACCTTCGTCATCAACGGCAATCTGGGCGTGGAGGTGCTTTTCGCCGATGCCTTCTCCATCGGCCTGGGCGGTTTTACCAACTTCTCCTCGGTCAGCGCCATCCCGGCCGAAGTCGACCGGCCGCATCCGGCTCACGTGAACATGTACGGTGGAACCTTCGCGGTGGGCTATGCCAGCGAGCACACCCTGACCCGGATCGGCCTGCTGTACTCCTACGGCGAGGGCCAGGACGTCCACGCGGTCAACGACCCGTCCCAGCTCGACACCGACACCCAGGGCTTCAACCGCGTGCCGCTGACCCAGTCCTACCTCTACTTCTTCCTCTCCAGCACCTTCCGCTATTGAAAACCCCCGCCCGAAGGGCGGGGGTGGGCAACCGGGGATGTAACCGTTCAGGGCTTCATGAGGGCATCGCGCCTCCGCGGTTCCCAGCGGTCCCCGGTTTTT
>CAYVQE010000087.1:0-26392 GCA_964454005.1 uncultured Myxococcales bacterium | reverse complement strand
CAGAAAATAGCACAGACGTGCAATAGCCATGTAAGGCTCAAGCTAATTGAGAATGTCAATGGTAACGCAAGAGCTGATTTCGCAGCTACGGGTAATAATGTAAGAGACCTACCGATAAATCAATTTCAAGACGGAGTTGAGACCTTCAGCCTGCATGGTGGTTATCAAAGCCAGCAAAGTAGAGACCCTTTTGACAGAATAATCATAATTGCGAAATGCAGGGAAGATGCAGATACTGGCAAATTTGCGAAACAAGGCTTCTATGTTGCAGCATTCCCAAAAGATTTTTATTTAGAGCAGGAAAGTGAACCAGGTATATGTTCAAGCGGATATCTCCGTAATGTCTTTATGGTTGGTCCTGTAGTTAGTTGGTGGTGGGAAAGTGATAGTGGAAGCACTTCCGACCTTAATAAGGTTGTAATCTATGAAAAATACAATACAGGCATGAGCATTAACTTCCCGTCAGGGATTGTTCAAGGTGAACATGCCTTCGGTCACAACATGCCCCATGCCGGTGATTTCAGAGGAATTTTGAATCCCCAGTTGATGCATAACGGGCAAACAGGAGAACTTGAAGCAACAGGTAATCATAATTTCAATTGTAAAAGGACAGGTAGAAAAGGAAATTTGGCATTTGATACGTTGAGCGTATATTACTTCAAGTATCCAACATATTTCAGAGTGGCCGCAGCAGAAAACGGATTCTGCCTGCAAAGGTGTAGTGCGCCTGGTGTACCATTGTGGAACTTATTGATGAATTGCTTGTGGTTAGGGTTGTAATTGGCCGGGAAACTGCTGTGGGTTGGGTAGTAACACTAGAAAGAAATGGCGGCAAAAATTCGATGGCTTTGATTCTGTTGTTTTTTTGTTGTATTTTTACGACGTGTAATGGAGAAGAAAAACAAGATGGTTATGCGGGAAGTCATAGATCTGTGAACAAACGCGAAAGAGAAATCGAATGGGTATATAGCAAAGCCGCTGGTGTCTTCTTTACTAAGACCGAAATAACAGTTGCACAATATAGAGCTTGTATGAAATCGGGTAATTGTGAGAGGCCGGTGAAGTCCAGGAAGAAGCCGAGCGATTGGGCTTTGTGCAATATAAATACCGTTAGCAGGATAGGCAACCACCCTATGAACTGTATCGGCACCAAGAAATCATTGGCTTTTTGTGAGTGGATAGGTGGCAGTCTTCCGACCCCAAAACAGTGGACTCTGGAATCTACAAACGAAGGTAAATGGAAGCATCCGTGGGGGAATGGTCAACCTAACTGTGAGAGGGCAGTTATAACTTTCGGAGGTCCTTTGGTGGGCCTTGCGGGTACTTTTGAGCAAACAAAAGAAACGATGTTTGAGCTGATAGGTTTAGATAGGGTGACGAGAAAAGGTTGTGGAACGGGCCATACGTGGCCTGTTTGTTCCAAGACAAAGGGAAACAGCGTGAGTGGCCTCTGTGACATGGCTGGAAATGTCTGGGAGTGGGTTGTAATAAAAAGTAAATACACTGGTCACGTCGATGCATATTACAAAGGAGGCAGCTATATTGGTGATTATGGATGGATTCACAATAGGTCTTACTTCGAGACAAATTGCAAAGGATGCTTTTATTCTGGTGATTATGGATGGAAGCACAAGGGGCAAGGAGATGACGGTAATTTTCTCGTTGGATTCAGATGCGTAAGGAAAGCAATCGATTTTCGGACTTACCTAAATTTGTTTTGGAGTGAGTTTTGGAAGAAGGCGGATCTTTACCTTCGGCTCCTCGGATGTGTGTGTTCACCCGCCAGTTGCGTAAACCTGTCTTATTCACCGCCAGCGGCTCTGGCATGATCTGAACCGAGATCTGGAGCACGGGATGGCGAAGAACAGACGAATTCGGCGCTCAAGACCACCAGCGACGTGCCCGGGCGGGGGTTACATGCGCTCGATCACGCCCAGAAGACAGACCGGTCCATCTGTGCGTTGGAGTGAAACGATTTTTCAGGCGGAGGCCCGGCGTATCCGTCAGGCCTCGACGTATCGCATCCTCGACAACCTCGACCGCAAGGCGAGCCACATGGGCGCAACGGCGTCATCGATGATCAGGATGGCACGGTTGGCGTGCCGCACGATCCGAGCCGCGACTCGCAGCACGCGTTCGCGGAGGGTGCACAGGCTGACGCCTTGCTTGCTGCCCTGCTCGAGGAGGCATCGCGCGGCCTGAACGATGTTGTAGGCCAGTGCGTTGAGAAGCAGGATGACCTCGTTTTGGGCGAACGAGTCTCCGGGCTCGATGTGCTTGGTGACCGGCTTTCCTCGGTAGTGGCGCTTCTGCCGAGGCGAAGGAGACAACGCCGGTTCGAGCACGCTCATCAACTCGCCGAAGTGCCCTTCGATGGTGCCGCGTTCGCGGTACAACTCGAGCAGCTCTTCGGCAGACAGATCCTCGACGGCTGCGTTGGTGATCAGCCAGAAGTGGTGGAGGAGCAACTCGCCAGGCTTTTCCTGGGTGACGAGGACCACCCTTCGTCTTCGAGACCAGCTGTCGGCGGCATACTCCATCTCGTGGAACCACATGCGCGGCTCGTCGGTGGGCCTGCCGACAGGTCGCTTGAGGAATGGTCGGGCCATGCTGTCGAGCGCCTTGTTGTTGCGGACTCGCGCCACGTAGGGAGTTCCGCGATCTTCGAGGGCACAGAGCAGCTCATCTTCGGGAAAGCCCGCATCGAAGCGCACGGTGGCGACCTGGGCGATGCGCTTTTCTACCTCGTCGAGCAAAGGCAGGATGAAGCCGAGGGCTCCGTTGGCCGTGTGTGCGTTGCCCTCCCGCAGGCGCATGTCGATCAGGTCTCCGGTCTCGCCGATACCTGCGGCCAGGGGATGGAAGATGCGGGCTTGGTAGTGGCCGTTGTACTCGGAGCCCAATTGGTGGCCGAAGACCTCGATCGGGAAGGAATCGACGTCGACGGTGACGTACCGCAGCCGGTGTCCCCGGCGGCTGGCTTTGATCCGTCGGGCAGCGGTCTCGATGAGGCCTTCCCTGAGCACAGGCCGATTGTGTTCGCTGGCCAAGGTCCGGACGAGCCGCGACTGTGTGGGTTGGGAGGCGAGCCCCTCTGGCTTTGCCGGGTTCTTCGTGGTCGCTTTGCCGTCGACTCGCGTCGGCGAATCGAGCGGTGTCGTGCCTTTTCGACTGGAAGCAGCCAGGCGCAGCGCCAGATCGTCACGGAGGGCATCAGCGTCGTCCCGATCCCGCCAGCCCTGGCCGATGAGCAGCAGCGCGGTATTGATGAGTTCGCCCATGGGATGGGTGATTTGGTCCTGGCGACGCGGATCGACAAGTCGCCCGCAGAGCCAGTCGACGATTGCGAGTCTGTCGATCACCTCTCGGAGAACCACGGCGCCGGGCTCAGTGGTCAATCTGTACGGCCTGGCCGCGACCCGAAGAGAACCGTTGCAAGATGGCGTGAAGAGTGTATGCTTCTCACCCATGGGGTGCCTCCTGTGCGTCGTGGTCGCTTTTCAAAAACTTCAATGACTACAATGCACCAGGGAGGCATCTCATTCCATTTTGTTAATCAGACGGTGAATAAGATGGGATGAGGGAAGAGGTAGATATGTGCAGAGAGCATATAGTATTTTTGTATTTTAGCTTGATACTGTTTACCTTGCTTTCGTGCTCGGGATCAGGTGAGAGCGGAGGAGATGGTGGTGTAGACCAGAAAGCCGGCTTTGGCGATTTTTGCAGTGCAGATGAGGAATGCGGTTCAAAAATATGTTATTTGGGAGATATATTCTTGAAAGCAGATCGGGGCTATTGCACAAAAGGATGTTTGGATATGTCCGACTGTGAAAATACCAATGTTGATGAAACATACTGTTGCGTAGAAAGAAACGGAAGCAGTCCATTTTGTCAAAGAATTCAGATGGGTGAGATCTGCGGAGATCAGGATAGTGCCTGTGGTACAGATTGCAGTGGCAATTTGGATTCGGAGTGCAGGAGCGAAGAATTGTGTTATAAAGGCACGGAAGCCACCTATTGTACCAAAGAATGCAGAACGGACGAAGATTGTGCAACTTGCTATAATCCTGAAGTCGCTCCGGGCGCTACTCTTCTGTGCGAGCCTACAGGAGAAGAAAAGTACCATTGTTTGATAATATTCTAGACTGGTGTCATGCTCATCCATACCCTAGTTTCTTGAGGCGAAAATGTGTTTTATTCTGAACAATGAGCCCGAAGGCGAAAAACTCTGGCGACAAAACAGCGCAAAAGCCTCTGACCCGGGAGCTGCTCGAACAGGCCTCGAATGAGCAGCTGTTCGAGATCGTGCTGGCGCTGCGCAAAGAGAAAAGAGAACGGTGCGTGTTCAGTGAGCCAGAGATATCCGCCGAACTGATGGGCAACCCTGGCGACACGACGGCGGCATGACGGTCACGAGTGGTTGTGGCCGCTACGCAGCAGGGCCCGCGGACGCAGTCGCGGCCCGTTCGTGTGACCAACGCGTAGCTCGGCGCGTTCGGCTGCAATGACTACCCGGTGTCTGCGGTGAGGAGCTCGACTGCGGAGCTGTAGTTTCAGGGCATCCAGTCCAACGGGGGACTCTGCGGTCTGGTCGGCGTGACGCGGCAGCGCTACGAGGTAGTCGAAGGGATCGGCGCCGTTAACCTGAACTTCCGTAACCGATCGAACGCAACTGGCCCACAGCACTAACTTTTTCTCGATCCACGGCGTCGCCCCCCCGCGCGTGCCGCGCGGGGGGAGGTGACTGGTGGCCGGGCGTTCAGCTCAATCAGAAACCTCTACAGCGCGAATCGCTCCGAAAACCAGAAACTCCCGGCGCGAGCGGCGCTCAGCCCGCGTCGTAGAGGATGGGATCGCGCTGTTGCAGGAAGTCGCGGATGGTCTGCTTGTCCTGGTCGTCCAGATCCAGGAACTGCACCCCGACGCCCGGGGTGACGTCGTCGGTGAACTCGGTGTGCTCGCGCACCCAGCGCACCTCGCAGCGGCTCTTGATCGGCGGGTGGTCGGGCAGGTTGAGGCTGAGATCGAGCTGCGTGCCCAGCGGCAGCGGTTCGTAGGTGGCGATGAACAGCCCGCCCTCGGACAGGTTCTCGGTCAGGCCCATGTAGAAGTTGTGCTCGGTCTGCAGGCTGACGTCGAGCGCCACGGTCAGGCGCTTGTGGCGGCGCTTCTCGGCCGCCGCGGCCTCCTGCTGCGCCCGGCGTTCCTGCTCGGCCTGGCGGGTGGCCTCGCGCTCGGCGCGCCAGGCGGCGTCCCGGGCCGCCAGCTGCTGGCGCAGCTGCTCGTCTTCCTGCTGCTCGCGCTCGACCTCGTCCAGGCGTTGCCGCAGCTGCTCGCGTTCGGCATCCAGTTCGCGCTGGCTGCCGATGTAGACCGAGCGCCGCTGGCCGATCTCCTTGGCCGCCTGCTGCAGCTCGTGCTTGCGCTGCTGCAGCTGGGCCTCCTGCCGGGCCAGCTCGCGGATCTGATCTTCCAGCGCGGCGGCCTCGGACTCGACGCTCTCGACCTCGTGCTGTAAGGAACGGTGGCGTTGCTCGAGCTGCTGCAGCTGGTTGGCCAGGCTCTCTTTTTGCTGGGCGGGGTCGGTGGCGATCACTTCGCTTGCCGTTTGCATGGCTCACTCCAGTTCAGGGCCCGCGGCCGGGTCATGGGCTCGGCAGCCCCGGTTATTTGCCTGGGATTGATCGCAAGCCACGTGCCAAACCGCGATGACCCGCATGAGGCGCCGGGGCTTGAAATCCCGGCGGATTCCAGGGGCCTCGGGACGCGGCCGAACCCGCTGCAGCGGGTAAGGATAGACCCCGGTGGGTCTGTTCGCACCTCACAGGCCCGAGTTGCCCGCGCTGGCCGGCCTGTGTAAAGTGCGCCCATGGAGTCGTTGCCGCCCGCCCCCAAGCGCTTTCGCGCCCATCCCGCCTGGCACCTGCTCGGCGGCGGGCTGGTGGCCGCCTGGGCGGTGGTGCTGGCGGCGATGTTCTGGCCGGCCGACGAGCTGGCCGCCACGCCGCTGGCTGCCGAAGACCTGGCCGCGGTCGAGCTGGCCGAGGAGTACTGGCTGGGCGCCTACCTGAACGATCGCAAGCTGGGCCATGTCCACGCCGAGCTGAAGCCCGTCGCCGGCGGCTTCATCCTGCAGCAGCGCACCCGACTGCGGTTGCAGGTGGCCGGCACGGCGCAGCCGCTGGAGTCCGACCTGCGGGTGCGGCTCGACCGACAGCACCGGCTGCAGCGCCTCGAGCTCGACCTGCGCACCGGGCCGCTCGAGCTGTCGGCCAGCGGCCGCATGCGCCCCGAGGGCCTGGAGATCAGCCTCGACAGCGGCGGGCAGCAGCGCAGCCGGGTGCTGCCGGTCGACTCCGCGCCGCTGTTCGACCTGACCCTGCCGCGCCTGCTGGCGCGCCAGCGCCTGCGCGCCGGCGACCGCTACCGGGTGACGGTGTTCGACCCGCAGCGGCTGTCCAACCGGCCCGCCGTGATCACGGTCATCGGGCCCGAGGCGCTGTCGGTCGGCGGGCGGCTGGTGCCGGCGATGCACCTGCGCCGCAGCGCGGGCGGGGTGCAGGTCGACAGCTGGATCGACGGCGAGGGCCGACTGCTCAAGGAAAGGCTGCAGGGGGGCCTGGAGCTGGTGCGCGAGGAGGCCGCGCGCGCCACGCGGGGGGTGACCGGCGCGGCCGGGAGCGAGGACCTGGGCCTGGATCCCGAGCTGCTGCGCGGGTTGCTGGGTGGAACCGGTGCGGGGGACAGCGAGGACGAGCCGTGATCCGGATCGAAGGGCTGACCAAGCGCTACGGATCTTTCTGGGCGCTGCGCGAGCTGGATCTGCACGTGCGTTGCGGCGAGGTGTTCGGTTTTCTGGGGCCCAACGGCGCCGGCAAGACCACCACCATGCGCATGCTGGTGGGTCTGATCCGCCCCACCAGCGGCCGCTTGGCGGTAGCCGGGGTGGACGTGGTGGCCGATCCCATCCGGGCCCGCCAGATCGTGGGCTACATCCCGGATCGGCCCTACCTCTACGAGAAGCTGACCGCCCTGGAGTTTTTGGCCTTCATCGGCGGCATCTACGGCGTGGACCTCGAGGCCCAGCGCGCCCGGGCCGGCGAGCTGCTCGAGCTGTTCGGCCTGTCCGAGTGGGCCAACGAGCTGATCGAGAGCTACTCCCACGGCATGAAGCAGCGGCTGACCATGGCCGCGGCGGTGATGCACCGGCCGCAATTGCTGGTGGTCGACGAGCCCATGGTGGGCCTCGACCCGCGCGGCGCGGTCCTGGTCAAGAACCTGTTCCGGCGCATGGTGGCCGACGGTCAGGGCACGGTCTTTTTGTCGACCCACACCCTGGAGGTGGCCGAGGAGCTGTGCGATCGGGTGGCCATCCTGCAGCACGGCCGGGTGATCGCCCAGGGGGACCTGGCAGCCATCCGGGCCCAGGTCGGCGAGGCCGGCGACGCCCGGCTGGAATCGCTGTTCCTGCGGCTGACCGACGGTGAGGACGTCGAGCGCAGCCTGGAGGAAGCCGGGCTGTGACGGGCGAGCTGGCCGAGCTCGGGGGGCTGTTGCGGCCCAAGCTGCGCGGGATGACGCGCATGTTCCGCTCCGGCGAGCGGCGCCACCCGCTGCGCTTGATCGGCTTGCTGCTGTTGGCGCTGGCTTTCGCTGCCGGCATCTTCGCCGGCGCGGATTGGTTTCTGGGCCACGTGATGCAGGTGGAGCTGGTCGGGGCCCTGATCCCGCACAAGCTGATGTCGCTGGTGCTGCTGATCCTGGTGTCGATCCTGCTGATCTCGACCACCATCAGCTCGTTCTCGATCCTGTTTTTGTCCGAAGACCTGGTGCTGCTGCTGTCGATGCCGGTTCCCACCGGGGCGCTGGTGTTCGCCCGTCTGATCGAGATGGTGGTCACCTCGTCCTGGATGGTGGTCTTCTTCGGCCTGCCGGTGCTGCTGGCCTTCGGCAGCGCCTACGCCGCCCCCGGGTCATACTACCTGGGGGTGCTGCTGCTGTTCCCGCCGCTGCTGCTCATCCCGGGCGCGCTGGGCGCCCTGATCGCCACGGTGCTGACGCGCCTGTTCAGCGCCCGGCGTTCCCGCGACCTGCTGCTGGTGCTGGTGGTGCTCGGCTTCGTGGCCGTCTACCTGTTGATCCGCACCATGCGCCCGGAACGGCTGCTGGACGCCGAGTCCTTCGGCACCATGATGGAGTTTCTGGACATGTTCCGGGCGCCGGAGTCGCCCTACCTGCCCACCCAGTGGATGACCGAGTTCCTGTTCCCGTTGCTCGAGGACCGCGCCGGCGCCTCCTGGTTGTCGGCGCTGGCCATCTGGACCAGCGCCGGCGGTCTGTTGGCGCTCTACGGTTGGGTCGCCAGCGGTTTGTACCGGGCCGCCTACGACCGCGCCCAGACCGGCCGGGTGCGCCACAGCCCGGGCAGCGCCGGCGAGCAGCGGTTGCTGGGCGGCTGGCTCGATCGGCTGGGCGCCGGCGCCGGCCGCTTGACCGGCTCGCTGCTGGTCAAGGACCTGCGGGTCTTTCTGCGCGACACCAACCAGTGGTTGCAGCTGTTGTTGCTCGGGGCGCTGGCCGCGGTCTACGTGCTGAACTTCTCCTACCTGAAGATGGCCGAGTTCTCCTGGTTCACCCTGTACACCATCAACCACGCCATGATCGGGCTGGTGCTGTCCGGGGTGGCGGTGCGCTTCGTCTTCCCGGCGGTCAGCCTGGAGGGGCGCGCCTGGTGGATCGTGCGCTCGGCGCCGGTCGACCTGGCCGCCTTCATGCACTCCAAGCTGCTGATCCACTTCGTGCCGCTGGCCCTGTTGGGCACGCTGTTGAGCGTGCTGTCGTGTGTGGTCATCGGCGCTCCCCAGGCCTTCGCGGTGCTGTCGGTGGGGCTGGTGCTGCTGGCCGCGCTGTGCGTCAGCGCCATCGGGGTGGGGGTGGGGGCCATCTACCCCAAGTTCACCGCCGAGAACCCGGCCAAGATCCCCACCGGCATCGGCGGCGTGGTGTTCATGATCACGTCGATGAGCTTCGTGCTGGTGCTGCTGCTGGCCAGCGTGTATCCTACCTTCGTTCTATTCCGTTGGCCGGGCCGCCCCATGCCCATCACCCGACCGGGCTGGTTCTACACCTCGCTGGGGGTGCTGGTGCTGCTCGGCGCGGTCGGCGCCTGGTTGCCCATGGCCCTGGGGCGCCGGGCCCTGCTGCGCCGCGAGGAGTGAGCCGATGGAGCCGCAGCCGCTGCAGTCGCGCATCGAGCGGATCGAGGTCTACCGATCGCGGGCGCTGATCACCCGCAGCGCCCACTGGCAGCCGCCCCCGGATGCCGGCCGGGCCGATCTGGTCATCGCCGGCCTGCCGCCCGGGCTGCAGGCCGACTCGATCCGGGTCGAGCTCGACCCGCCGGCGGCCAGGGTGGTGGATGTCGAGCTGGGCTGGGTGGCGATCGATCGCCAGGCGCCCCAGCGCAGCCGGGCGCAGCGGGATTGGCTACCGCTGGAGCGCGAGCGGATCGAGCTGGCCGCCGACCGCGAGCGCGAGGCGGCGCGGCTGGCCTTTCTGGAGTCGCTGCGGCCCCGGGCGCTGGCGGGCACCGAGCTGCCCGAGGCCTTGGCCTTCGCCGAACGGCGCCAGACCGGGGCCCACCTGGAGCTGGCGGCCTGGGCCGGCGAGGCCCTGAACGCCGGGCGCGATCGGCTGCGCCGGATCGAACGCCGCCAGCGCCAGCTGGCCGAACGCCAGGCCGCGGCGGCCGACGCGCTCGAGCGCGAGGCGCTGCACCGGCAGCAGTCGCTGGCCGCCTTGCAGCGCCAGGCCCGGATCGCGCTCGCCTGGGAGGCATCCGGCGAACGGCTGGAGCTGCGCCTGAGCTACCTGGTCTCCGGGGCGCGCTGGCTGCCCGAGTACGAGCTGCGGGTGCCACCCAGCGGCGACTCGGCCGAGCTGGTGGTCCGCGCCCTGGTGGCCCAGCAGACCGGCGAGCCCTGGCCGCGGGCCGCCATGGCCCTGTCGACCGCCGACCTGGAGCGCTCCTGCGCACTGCCCGAGCTGCAGTCCTGGCGCATCGGCAAGCGCCAGCCGCCGCCGGCCACCGGCTGGCGGCCCTTGCCCGAGGGATTGGATGCGCTGTTCGCCGGCTACGATCGCGATCGCCGCGCCGTGCCGGCGCCGGCGGCGGCAGCGGTGGTGCCGCAGCTGCCGGAGGCCTCGCGGCTGGGCCCGCCGCCGCAGCCGGTGCCGGATCCGCGGCCGGCGACCGGTGCGCTGCGGGACGCGGTGGAGGCCGAGGAGCCGGTCGAGCCGCCGGACGAGCTGCTGCGGTCTGCGGCGATGCCCGAAGAGGCGTTGCTGGAGTGCGCCAGCTGCGCGCCGGCGCCGCCACCGGCGCCGATGGCCGCCGAGTTCGGGGCCGTGCCCGACAAGCGTTCGCGGCGCTCGGCGCCAGCGGCCGGCGCCGGGGCCGGCGCGCCCGCCGCGCCGCAGCCGGAGCCCGCGGCCGAGCCCGAGTTCGACGCCAGCCGCCGGGCACTCGATTTCGACCGGCTGCGCCTGCGCGGCCCCGAAGCCGGTACCGCCCGCGGCCAGCTGCAGGCGGCCGGCCCGGCCGAACGGCTGGCCGAGCAAACAGCGGCCGGCCTGGAGCGGGTACCCATCGGCGATGCGCGGCGTCCGGAGCCTGAACGGTCGCTGGAGCGCATATCGGATGGGGTGCCCGACGCCGCCTGGCGTTCGCTGCTGGAGCCGGCGCCGCTGCCAGTCGAGCCGGTGGCGGACCACTTCGAGCCGCTGGAACGCTCGGCGGGCCACTTCGCCGTGCGCTACCCGGTCGAAGCGCCCGCCGCGGTGGCCGACGACGGTGGCTGGCACGCTGTGACCGTGCTGCGCCGCAGCGGCAGCGGTCGGCGCAGCTACCGTTGCACGCCGCTGCTCGACGACGGCGTCTACCAGCTGGTCGCCTTCGACAACCCCTTGGAGCTGGCGCTGTTGGCCGGCCCGGTGCGCGTCTACCGCGGCGGCGACTTCGTGGTCAGCGCGCCGCTGGCCACCACCGGCCCCGGTGAGCCACTGCTGGTCAACCTGGGCGTGGAGCCGGGCATCGCGGTGGCGCGCAACACCAGCCACCGCGAGAGCAGCGAGGGGCTGTTCGGCGGCGGTACGGCCGTGATCCAGCGGGTGGCCATCGAGGCGCGGTCCCGGCTGGAGCAGCCGGTGACGCTGGAGCTGTTCGAGCGTCTGCCCGTCAGCGATGATCCCGAGGTGACCATCGAGCAGCTGGCGGCGACGCCCGAACCGGAGCCCTACCACCAGACCGGCCGCGGCCGGCCGATCCGCGGCGGGTTGCGGTTCCGGCTGACGCTGCAGCCCGACCGGCCCGCGCACTGCACACTCGAGTACCGGATCACCATCTCCAGCAAGCGGGTGCTGGTCGGAGGCAATCGCCGTGATTGATCGCCAGCCGGATGACGTCCCTGACACCGGCATCGAGGTGGCGGCGCCGGTGGCGCGGGTGTGCCTGCTCGAAGACCGCGCCCAGGTCACCCGCGCGGCCGAGCTGGAGCTGGCGGCCGGCCGGCACCGGCTGCGGGTTGGCGGGGTCAGCCCGCTGGTGGCCGATCACAGCCTGCGCTGCCGCCTGCAAGCGCCGGCCGACGCCGGCCCGGGCGCGGCCAGCCGGGTGATCGACACCGGCCTGCGGCGGCACTACCGGGTGCGCGCGGCCCGGCCGGAGCGCGAGCAGGAGCTGCGCGCGGCCATCGAGTCGCAGCACGACGCCTTCGTGCAGCTGCACGACCGGCAGCTTGGCCGCTTTCACGAGCGGGATCTGATCGCCGACGCCCTGGCCGCGCTGCGCCAGCAGGTGCAGGACCGGCTGCTGGTGGGTCCGTTCGATCCGGGCTGGGCCGAGGATCTGCAGCGCCTGTTCTCGTACCGGGCCGAGCTGGAGCGCGCCCTGCTGGAAAGCCAGTGGGCGCAGGACGATCGGCGGCTCGACCTCGAGCAGCTGCTGGAACAGCTGCGCGCGGCCCTGGCGCCGGTGCCCGAGTACGGCGCCGTGCTCGAGACCGAGCTGGATGTGGCGGCCGGCGGCCGCTGGACGATCGCCTTCGAGTACCAGGTGCCCTGCGCCCTGTGGCGGCCGTCCTACACCGCCCGCCTGGAGGAGCAGACCGATGCGGCCGAGCTGGACTGGACCTCCAACGGAACCGTCTGGCAGGCCACCGGCGAGGACTGGCTGGACGTCGAACTGTCGCTGTCGACCGACCGGCCCAGCCTGGGCGCCGAGCTGCCGTTGCTAGACGACGACGTCCTGCAGTCGCGGCCCAAGACCGAGCGCGAGCGCCAGGTCGTGGAGGTCGAGTCGCGCGACCAGGTCATCGCCCGCACCGCCGACGTCGAGACGGTCAGCGCCGACACCCCGCCCGGGGTCGACGATGGGGGCCAGGTGCGTACCTTCCAGGTGCCGGAACGGGTGGACGTGCCCGGCGACGGCCGCCCGCACCGGATCGCGTTCGAACGCTGGCGGACCACCGTCCAGCGCGATCGGATGTGCGCCCCCGCGCTGGCGTCCCACGTCTACCTGCGCACCGAGCAGGACAACCCCTCGCGGCGACCGCTGCTGGCGGGGCCGGTGCAGCTGTTCCGCGGCGGCGGCTACACCGGCCGCGGCGAGGTGCGTTTCGTCAACCCGGGGGAGCGTTTCGCCCTGTCATGGGGGTCGGACGACGGGCTGGTGGTGCTGCGCGACGAGGAGCGCCGCGACGAGCGCAGCGGCGTGCGCCGCCGCCGCATCCACCGCCGGCGGGTCACGATCGACCTGGCCAACCACAGCGGCCGGCCGCGCGAGCTGCAGCTGCTCGAACGGGTCCCGGTCAGCGAGCTCGAGCAGGTGCAGGTCGAGCTCGACGAAGGGGAGACCAGCCCCGGATTCGAGCGCGATGCGCAGGGCCTGGTGCGCTGGCCGATCGCGCTGGCGCCGGGCGAGCAGCGCCGGGTGACGCTGGCCTTTGCGTTGATCATGCCGCGCGATGTGGTCTGGGATGGGTAGCGCGCCGGCGCCGGGCCCACGCCAGCCATAGCAGCGCCAGCCAGCAGCCGGCGCCCGGGCCCAGCGGGCGGGTGGCGCAACCGCCGCCCTGGTCGCAGACGTAACGCTGGTGGATGCAGGTGCCGCCGACGCAGCGCTCGTCGGCGGTGCAGGGATCGCCGTCGTCACAGGCGGTGCCGTCGGGCGCCGGCTGCGGCCGGCACTGGCCGCTGGCCGGGTCGCAGGCGCCCACCTTGCAGCCGTCGTCGAGCCAGGAGCAGTCCTTGGGATCGCCCCGGCAGGCCGCCGCCCGGCAGCGATCGTCTTCGGTGCACGGATCGCCGTCGTCGCAGGGCGCGCTGTTGTGCAGCTGGTCGCAGGAGCCGTCCGGCCGGCAGACGTCGTCGGTGCACGGGTTGCCGTCGTCGCAGGAAAACGGCGTGCCGCGGCAGACGCCGTCGGCGTCGCAGGTGTCGGGGTGGGTGCAATCGTCGCCGTCGTCGCAGGGCGCGCCTTCGGGCTCGCAGACCGCGGGGCCGCCGCCGGGCGTGCCCAGGAACAGAAAGACCTTGCCGGCGCCCGGCTCGCCGGTGTCGGCCAGGTAGGCGCTGGCCAAGAAATCAGCCGCCCCGTCGCCGTTGACGTCGCCGGCCGCAGCCACCGTGCCGCCGAAGCCGGCCCCGGCGGCCGCATCGCCGGTGGCGGTGAACCCGGCCGGCTCTCGCGGACCGGCCGGCGAGCCGCTGTAGAGGAAGATGCGGCCGGCGCCGCTGCCGGCGGTGGCGTCGGCCGGGGCCCCGACCAGGGTCTCGCCGTAGCCGTCGTCGTCCACATCGCCGGCCAGCGCCACGCTCCAGCCGAACTGGGCCCCGGCCACATCGCCGCCGCTGGCCACCCACCAGTAGGTGGGCTGCAGGCCGCCGGCGGCGTCGCCGCCGCGGTAGGCGTAGCAGCGGCCGGCACCCGCGTGCAGGGTGTCGTGGCCGGGGGCGCCCACCAGCCCGTCGGCGAAGCCGTCGGCGTCGATGGCGCCCACCGCCACCGCCCAGCCGAACTGGGCGCCCGGCTGGGCGTCGCCCGATTCGGACCAGGCCGGCTCGGCCTGCAGGCCGGCCGCCGATCCGCGGTAGAGGTAGGCGCGGCCGGTGTCGTTGCCGGCCAGGTCGTAGAGGTGGGCGCCGATGAGCACGTCGTCGTAGCCGTCGCCGTCGGTGTCGCCGCCGGCCGCGCTCCAGCCGAAGCCGGCGCCGGGCTGGCCCTCGCCGCTGGCGCTCCAGGCGGCGGCCGGCTGCAACCCGGACGCGCTGCCGTGGAAGACATGGGCGCTGCCGGGTGCGGCCGAGGCTCCGCCGGCCAGGCTGGCGGCCGGGGCGCCGACGATCGCGTCGCCGTAGCCGTCGCCGTTGACGTCGCCGGCTGCGGCCACCGCGGTGCCGAAGAAGGCGCCGGCCTGGCCGGCGCCGGTGCTGGTCCAGGCGGCCGGGGTTAGCGGACCGTTGAACGAGCCCCGAAAGCAGAAGGCCTTGCCGATGGTGTCGCCGGTGTCCGGACGGCTGGGCGCGCCCACGATCAGGTCGCTGTAGCCATCGCCGTCGGTGTCGCCGGCCGCCACCGACCAGCCGAACAGGGCCCGGTTGGCGTTGTCGCCGGAGGAGGACCAACCGGGGTCTGCCTGCGGGCCGTCGGCGGTGCCGTAGTAGAGGTAGATCTTGCCGGCCGAGGAATTGCCGGTGTGGAAGTAGGGCGCGGCCACCAGCACGTCGGGATGGCCGTCGCCGTCGACGTCGCCGGCGCCGGTGGCGCTCCAGCCGAGCCAGGCGCCGGACTGGGGCTCGGCCACCGCTTCCCAGGCCGGGTCGATGATCACCGGGTAGCGCTCAGCGCCGCTGACCCACAGCAGCAGCTCATCGCCGCGCCGGGCGAAGTGGGCCACCAGCTCGCGGCCGGAGGCGTCGAAGGCCCGCGGCGCGCTGGCGGTCAGCACCAGCCGATCGCCGCGGCGCGCTTCCAGGCGCCCGCCCGCCAGCCGCCAGTCGAGCGGACCGTCGATGCGGGCGGCGACGGCGAAGCGCGGCCCCAGCTCGTCGTCCACCCGGTAGCGCTGCTCGAGCGCGGCCGGGCCGTTGTCCAGCACGTGCTCGACGCCCTGGGCGTAGCGCACCCGCACCGCGGCCGCCGCCGCCGCCATCCGGCCGCCGGTCAGCGGCCGGCGCCAATCGGGCCCGATCAGGGCGGTGGGGCGCAGCCGCAGCGACCAGGCGGCCGCCGCCGGACCGCCCTGGGGCAGCAGCCGAAAGCCGGTCGGGTCGGCCACCGCCCGCAGCGCGGCGCGGTTGAGCACCAGCGCGCCGCTCGGGCGGTGGCGGAACGCTTGCCGCGCATCGCGGGCGATGCGGGCGGAGACCGCCCGCCGCCAGTCGGCGGTCGGCGCGCCGCTGGCCACGGCCGGCCGGCGGGCCGGCTGCTCGGCCGGCGGCGCCTGGCAGCCGGCGGCGGCCAGCACGAGCAGGACGCAGCCGCAGCTGCTGCGGCGCTTCTTGCCGCGGCCGCGGGTGCCGAGCGGCGATGGATAGAACGAGGCGGGTCGATGGTTCGTCGATGGGCGCATGGCAGGCAGCTCTCCGGTCGTGCTCGGTCAGCGCAACGGACCCATGCCCGATCCTGACCGCAAGGTGCACCGGGAGTCAATCCGCCGCCCGGGGTCCCGGATCGGCGGCGCGGCCTCAGCCGGCGCGGATGTTGGTGCGCAGCACGTGGTTGGAGATGCTGATCTCTTCGCCGCCGAGGATCTTGTGCTTGGTGATCTGCTCGCCGTCGACCCAGGTGCCGTTGGCCGAGTTGAGATCCTCGATGAACCAGCCGCTGCGCTCGCGGGTGATGACCGCGTGCTCGCGCGAGACCGACCGGTGGTGGATGATGTGATCGCACTTCGAGCCCCGGCCGATCAGGAAGACATCCTTGCGGATGGGGGTCATGGGCCCGTCGTCGAACTGCACGTAGAGCAGGTCGTGGGCCGGGCGAGCCGCCTTGGCCGGTTTGGCCGGCCGCTGCGCCGGGGCCGGCTTGCGGGCCGCGGCCGGCCGCCGCGGCGGCGGTGCCGGCTCGACCGCGTCGAACATGTCCACGCCCTGCGGTGCGGGCACTTCGCGCGGGGTCACTTTGATGTGGCCCAGCTTGCGGCCGAGCTCGTAGAGCGCCAGGTTGACCACTTGATCCGGCTCCAGCCCGACGTCCCGGCTCAGCTGCTTGAGCACGGTCAGCAGCTTGGGATCGAACTGCACCATTTTGCGCACGGGGTTGTCCATGCCGTATCCCCGAAAGGCGTGACCATCGCCTGCTGTTCGCTCTCTACCGTATAGCGCAGCCGAGGGAGGGAATCAACTTTGTGGCTGTTCGAATTGGGGGCCGCGGTCGTCCGGCAGGCGGTTGAAGCTGCCCAGCTCCAGGCCCGGTACCCGGCGCTGCAGCTGGCGCACCAGCGCGCGCATGCCAACCGGCTCGCCGGCCGCCGGTTGTAGCGCGGCGAACAGCCGCTGCGGATCCAGATCCAGGTTGCGCAGCTGCACCATGTGGGCGCCGCTGCGCCCGAGCAGGGCCACCAGGGCGTCGATCTCGGCCGGCCGATCGGTCAACCCGGGCACCACCAGCAGGTTCAGCGCGACGAACAGCCCCCGCTCGACCGCCCGGGTGATGAACCGTTCGACGGCGTTCAGATCGAAGGCGGCCCGGTGGTAGGCGGCGAACAAGTCGGGCCGGGCGCTGATCAGGCTGACCCGCACGCTGCCGAGCCCGGCGTCGGCCAGGGCGTCGAGCACCTCGGGGCGCGAGCCGTTGGTGTTCATGTGCACCGCCCCGCGGCC
This sequence comes from uncultured Myxococcales bacterium, assembly GCA_964454005.1. Taxonomy (GTDB): domain Bacteria; phylum Myxococcota; class B64-G9; order B64-G9; family B64-G9; genus CAYVQE01. Next base: position 9,511 of record CAYVQE010000087.1, on the reverse strand, counting down.
GGTGTGCCGGCGGATGCCCCGGATGGCGGCGGCGATGGGCTCGGCCTGGGTCAGCGGCTCGCCCTCGCAGCCCTGGCCGAACGAGACCATCGGTGCGCGGGCGTGCGCCAGGTGGTGGGCGCCCAGCTCGACGATGTCGGCCACCGGCGGCGGTGCGGCCAGCCGCTGCTGCGGGCTGGGGACCGGGCCCGCCTGGGCGGAGATGCAACCGAGACAGCGCGCGTTGCACCGCGGGGCCACCGGCAGGGCCCCCTCGAATGCGCCCAGAAACACGTTGCTGGCGGTGCAACAGCCGTAGTCGCGGGCACAGTGAACCAGCTGGCGCAGCACCCGGTTGTGCGGGAAGCGTTGGCGCATGGCGGCCAGACCGGCCTCCAGCGCCGCGGTGGCGAAGCGCTCCGGATCCCAGTGGGTGCGCGGATCGATGCGGCTGGCGGCCAGGCGCAGCCCGTCGCCGACGATGCCGATCGCGCAGTAGGAGCGCAGCGGCAGCGCCGGGGCGGCCGGGTCGATGCGGGCGGCCGGCAACAGGTGGCGCAGGTGGCCCGGTGGCGGTAGGGCCGCCACCGCCAGCGGTTGGAACTCATGGCCGTCGACCGCGAAGCGCTCGACGCACACCTCCTCGCCGCTGTCCGGGTCCAGGCCCACCGGCCGGCGGCCGGGCAAGTAGGCCAGCTCGGTGCCGGCCGGCAGTGGCATGGTGTCGCGCCGGCCGGCCGGCGGTCGCGTGCGGTCCCAGCTCCGGCCGGCCAGCAGCAGGCCGGGGTGGTCGTAGATGCGGCCGGCCTCGTCGGCCAGCAGCAGCCGGGGCCGCCGGTCGCGGCCGCGCCTGCGCGGGGTGTTGTGCTCGGGGCCGGCCAGCGCTCTGCCCTCAATCCTCGAAGCGGACCTCGAAGCGCTCGATGTGGAAATCGGCGATCGAATCGACCCGCACCTGGACGTTCAGCCTCCGCTCGAGGCCCTCGAGCGCTTCCTGCTCCTCGTCGATCAGGCGGTTGCCCACCTCGGGGTTGGCCGCCACCACCACCGAGCCGCGGCGACCGCGGGCCTCGCGTTCGATGGCCCGCAGCAGCTCGAAGCAGACCGTGGCCGAGGACTTGACGCGGCCGATGCCGTCGCAGTACGGGCAGGTCTCGGTCAGCGAGCGCGACAGGCTCTCGCGTACCCGCTTGCGGGTCATCTCGACCAGGCCCAGCTCCGAGATCTTGAGGATGTTGGTGCGCGCCCGATCGGCCGCCAGCGTTTCCTGCAGGGCGTTGTAGACCTTGTCGCGGTTGGCCTGGCGCTCCATGTCGATGAAGTCGATGATGATGATGCCGCCCAGATCGCGCAGTCGCAGCTGGTAGACGATCTCCTTGACCGCCTCCAGATTGATCTTGGTGATGGTGTCCTCGAGGTTGTGCTTGCCCACGTAGCGGCCGGTGTTGACGTCGATGGCGGTCAGCGCCTCGGTCTGATCGATCACGATCGAGCCGCCGCTCTTGAGCCAGACCTTGCGCTCCAGCGCGCGGCCGATCTCGACCTCCAGCCCCAGCGCATCGAACAGCGGCTCGGCGCCCTGGTAGAGCTGGACCCGCGAGGCCAGCGCCGGCATGAAGGTGCGCACGAACTCGAGCAGCTTGGCGTGCTCGTCGGGATCGTCGATCAGCACCGCATCCACCTCGGCGGTGAACAGGTCGCGGGTGGCGCGGCGGATCAGATCCAGGTCGCGGTAGATCTGGTCCGGGGCGCCGGCCTGCTCGGAGTGCGAGCGCACGTCCGCCCACAGGCGGGTCAGAAAGTCCATGTCCGCCTTGAGCACCTCGTCGCCGGCACCCTCGGCCGCGGTGCGGATGATGAAGCCGGAGTCGGCCGGGCGCAGGCCCTCGACCAGCTCGCGCAGCCGCCGTCGTTCGCTGTCGTTCTCGATGCGCCGCGACACGCCGATGTGATCCACCGTCGGCAAAAAGACCAGCAGCCGGCCCGGCAGGGTGATGTGGGTAGTCAGCCGCGCGCCCTTGGTGCCGATCGGGGCCTTGGCCACCTGCACCAGGATCTCCTGGTTGTGGTGCAGCAGCTCGGTGATCCGCTGCGCCTGGTGGCCCGCCTGGCGGTCGGCGCGGGCCGGCTCGTCAGCCACCGCGTCCGATTCGCCGCCCTCCTCGGCCACCAGGCCGAGATCCGAGGTCGACACCGGCTGGAGCACGTCGGAGACGTAGAGGAAGCCGGCCTTGTCCAGCCCCACGTCGACGAAGGCGGCGTCCATGCCCGGCAACACCCGCACCACCCGGCCCTTGTAGATGTTGCCCACCAGGCCGCGGCCGCTGGGCCGCTCGATGTAGAGTTCGGCCAGGGAGCCCTTCTCCACCAGGGCCACCCGGCGTTCGCGGTGGACGGCGTTGATGGCCAGGATGTTGCTCACCGGCAGGCCTCCTTCTGCTCGGCGGTGCGCCAGATCAGGGCTTCGCGGGTGATGTCGGCGCAGTCGCTGCCGAAGGCCTCGCGGGCCACCTCGGCCGGCCGGGCGCTGGCGCCGGGGCCGAGCCCCAGTTCGAGCAGCACCGCCGGCGGTCGGCTGCCGGCCACCGGCTCCAGCCGCCGCAGGCTGGGCCGCAGGTCGACCCGCTTGCGCTGGCCCTTGACCTGGCGCTCGACCACCCACTGCGGCCGAGCCAGCAGCGCGCGGCAAGCCCGGGCGATCCGCTCGGGCGACAGCTCGCCGTCGAGGCCGATGCGGTAGCGCATCGCCTCGGCGGCCGCCATCAGGTCGGGCTCGCCGGGCGTCAGCTCGCGCCAGCCGAGCAGGACGATGCCGGCCCCGAGCGCCTCGGCCAGCCGGGGCCCGAGCGGATCCAGCGCCGGGCCGGGCAGCAGCCGCACGTCGACCCACTCGGCCTCGCTGGCCGCACCGGTCTGGCAGGCCGGGCCGAACGACAGCCGCGGCTTGGGGTGGAAGCCGCACGAGTGCAGCAGCGGCCAGCCGGCCCGGCGCAACGCGCGCACCACCGCGACCATGAAGGCGCGGTGGCCCAAATGCCGGGCCGGACCGCGCCGCGCCAGTTGCAACCGGGCCCGCCGCACGGGCAGCGATGCCGGGTCGGCGGCGGCCGGGCGCACCGGCGCCAGCGCGCCGGCCGGCAACGCGGGCTCGCTGGCCAGCCGCGGCGCGACCCCGTCATCGCAGGCGCCGCAGTCGGCGCAGGCGTCGCGGGCGCAGTCGGGGGTCGGCTCGGCGCGCTCGGCCCGCTGCCGCTCGGCCAGCAGGAAATCGCGGCTCGGGCCCAGGTCGAGATGCTGCCACGGCAGGCAGGCGTCCGGGTCGCGCTGGCGCAGGTAGAAGTCGGCGCCGCCGGGCACGGCGGCCTGGGCCAGAGCGCCGGCGAAGGCGTCGGCGCGGAAGTGCTCGCTCCAGCCGGCCAGGCGCTGGCCGGCGCGGGCCAGCGTCAGCAAGGGCTCGAAAAGACGCCGGTCGCCGCGGGCCAGCACGCCCTCGGCCCAGCTGGCCCGCGGGCTCGAGCCGCTGGCGCGCACCCCGCCCAGCCGGCCGAGCTCGGCGCGGGTGGCGGCCAGCCGGCGGCCGGCCTCGTCGGCGCCGATCATGGCATCCCACTGGAATGGCGTGTGCGGCTTGGGCACGAAGGTCGACAGGCCGACGTTGATCCGCACCCGGCGGCCGTCGCGTTTCAGCTCGCTGCGCAGCCGGGCGACCATGGCGGCGATGGTGGCCCGATCGATCTCGGTCTCGCCGGGCAGGCCCAGCATGAAGTAGAGCTTGAGCAGCTGCCAGCCGGCGGCGAAGGCGCCGCGGGCGGCGGCCAGCACGTCGGCCTCGCCCAGATCCTTGTTGATCGTCCGGCGCAGCCGCTCGCTGCCGGCCTCCGGGGCGATGGTGAAGCCCGACTTGCGCACCGTGCGCACCAGCTCGGCCAGCTCCGGGGTGAGCGTCTCGGCCCGCAGCGAGGGCAGGCTGACGGCGATGCGCGCCGCGGCGTGGCGGGCGAAGAAGTCGTGCAGCAGCTGCAGCAGCCCGGGGTGGTCACCGGCCGACAGCGACAAAAAGGAGACCTGGTCGTGGCCGGTGGCCGCCAGCCCGGCGTCGACCGCGTCGAGCACGGCCGCGCGGGAGCGCTGGCGCAGCGGCCGGTTGATCATGCCCGCCTGACAGAAGCGGCAGCCGCGGGTGCAGCCGCGCTGGATCTCGATCGTCAGCCGATCGTGGACGGCCGGCACGCAGGGCACCAGCGGCCGGGGCGGGGGCGGCCGCTCGTCCAGGTCGGCCAGCAGCGCCCGGCCGACGCGCTGCGGGGCGCCGCCCAGCGGCTCGACGGCCTGCAGCCGGCCGTCGCCGCCGTAGTGCGGCCGGTAGCGCCCGGGCAGGTAGACGCCGGCCAACGGCTGCAGCGCGTCCAGCTGCTCCCGGCGCGGGCGGCCGGCCCGCCGGGCGCGGCCGATGCGGCGCAGCAGCTCGGCCAGCACCGGCTCGGCATCGCCGAGCACCACCGCGTCGAAGGCGGGCGCCAGCGGCTCGGGGTTGGTGGCGCAGGGGCCGCCGGCGATCACCAGCGGCTGGTCGGGGCCGCGGTCGGTCGCCCGCGGTGGGATGCCGGCCAGCTCGAGCATGGCCAGCACGTCCGGGTAGTTCAGCTCGTGCTGCAGGCTGAAGCCGATGCAGTCGAAGCGCGCGAGCGGGGTGCGCGACTCCAGCGTGGCCAGCGGCCGGCCGGCCGCGCGCAGCGCAGCCTCCATGTCCAGATCCGGCGCGAACACCCGCTCGGCCCACAGGTCGGCCTCGGCGTTGACCAGGTCGTAGAGCACCTGCAGGCCCAGGTGACTCATGCCGATCTCGTACAGGTCCGGAAAGGCCAGCGCCAGCCGGCACAGCACCCGGGCTGGGTCCTTGCGCACCGCGTTGGTCTCGCAGCCGAGGTAGCGGCCCGGCTGGCGCACCCGCAGCAGAATGGCGTCCAGCGGCTCCATGGCGCGCCGACTCTAACACGCTGGCGCGGCCAACAACAGTCGAAACGCCGAACCCCGCGGACCTCGGCAGGCCTGCGGGGTTCGACACGGGAGCGAGAAAAGGAGGTTTTCTGCGTTCCCCGGGCCGCCGGCAGCGGCCCGGGGACGATTCTATGTCAACAGATCCGGCCGGCCGCGGGCGGCCAGGCGAATCTGGAGCGCGCCAGTGACCGATGACCGGCCACTGAGGGCGAGAAGCGTTCCGGACAGAAGGCCGGGGAATGTGGCGTGTGCGCACTGCTGCCCGGAACTCCAAACCCTGGGTCTCAAAGACCTGCTCGCATTTAGAAGCAAGGTGCGTGCCAGGCCGGGTCGCAAGTACAAGAAAGCCGCAAAAGCGGCCAGATGGAAGTTTCGGCAAGGCCGGCCGAGGCCGGCCGAGGCCGGCCGCGGGGTCGCGATCGCGACATGCCTGTCAGGCCGGCCGGCAGGGCTGCAAATCATTTCAGTCGTTCGGATCGAGCGGGTAGCGGCGGCGGAACTCGGCCTCGTCGATCACCGCCACGCCCAGCGCGCGGGCGCGGTCCAGCTTGCTGCCGGCCTTGGGCCCGGCCAGCACCAGGTCGGTCCGCGCGCTGACCGCGCTGGTCACCCGGCCGCCGAGCCGCTCGATGGCGCGCTCGGCCTGGCGGCGGTCCATGGTGTCGAGCTTGCCGGTCAGCACCACCCGCTGGCCGGCCAGCGGCCCGGCGTCGTCTTCGGCCGGCTGCTCGGCCGGCTGCTCGGCCGGCGCCACGCCGGCCGCCCGCAGCCGCTCGAGCAGCTTCTGGTTGCGCGGCTCGGCGAAAAAGGCCGCCGCGCTGGCGGCCACCTCCGGGCCGATGCCGTCGATTTGCTCCAGCGCCTCGCGCCTGGCCCGCTGCAGCGCCGCCAGCGAGCCGAAGCGCCGGGCCAGCAGGACGGCCACGTGCTCGCCCACGTGGCGGATGCCGAGCGCGAACAGCAGCCGCGGCAGCGGCCGGCTGCGCGAGCGCTGCAGCGCCGCCACCAGGTTGGCGGCCGACTTGGCGGCCATGCGTTCCAGCCCGGCCAGCTGCTCGGCACCGAGCTGGTAGAGGTCGGCCGCGTCGGCCACCAGGCCGCGGTCGACCAGCTGATCGATGAGCTTGGCGCCCAGCCCGTCGATGTCCATCGCCCCGCGCGAGGCGAAATGCCGCAGCCTCTGTTTGAGCTGGGCCGGACAGGAGGCGTTGGGGCAGCGGGTGGCGGCCTCCTCGGGCGGGCGCACCGCCCGGGTGCCGCAGACCGGACAGCGCTCGGGCAGGCGGAAGGGCCGGGCGTCGGGCGGCCGGCGCTCGCCCACCACGGCCACCACCTCGGGGATCACGTCGCCGGCGCGCTGCACCACCACCGTGTCGCCCACCCGCACGTCCTTGCGTTCGATCTCGTCCTGGTTGTGCAGGCTGGCCCGCGATACCCAGACCCCGCCGATGGACACCGGCTGTAGCACGGCCACCGGCGTCAGGGCGCCGGTGCGGCCCACCTGCACCGCGATGTCCTCGACCCGGGTGGTCTCCTGCAGCGCCGGGAACTTGTAGGCGATGGCCCAGCGGGGCGAGCGGGCGATCTGGCCCAGCGCGCGCTGCCGGTCGAAGTCGTCGACCTTGACCACCAGCCCGTCGACCTCGTAGTCCAGCCGGTGGCGTCGATCCAGCAGCGCGCGGTAGGCGGTCAGCACCTGCTGCGGGCCGCGGCAGCTGCGCGACAGCGGGTTGACCAGAAAGCCCAGCTGCGACAGCCAGGCCAGCAGCTCGGCCTGGGAGGCGAGGCCTTCGACCGGCAGGCCCAGCGTGTACATGTAGGCCCGCAGCGGCCGGCCGGCGGTGATGCGCGAATCGAGCTGGCGCAGGCTGCCGGCGGCGGCGTTGCGGGGGTTGGCGAAGGCCGGCTCGCCGGCGGCGGTGCGCTGGCGGTTGAGCGCCTCGAAGTCCCGCTTGTGGATGATCACCTCGCCGCGCACCACCAGCTCGGCCGGCGGCGGCGCGGCCGCCGGGCGCAGCCGCAGCGGCACGGTGTCGATGGTGCGGGCGTTGGCGGTCACCCGTTCGCCGGTGATGCCGTCGCCGCGGGTGGCCGCCGCGGCCAGCCGGCCGTCGCGGTAGATCAGCTCCAGCGCCACCCCGTCGAGCTTGGGCTCGGTGGTGTAGACCAGCGGTCCCGGCGTATCGAGGGCGCGCCGGATGCGGGCGTCGAACTCGATCAGCTCCGCGTCGGCGAAGGCGTTCTGCAGGCTGAGCATCGGGCTCGGGTGGGCGAAGGGCTCGAACTCGGGCGCCGGCGGTGCGCCCACCCGCTGGCTGGGCGAGTCGGGCCGCACCAGCTCGGGCGCTTCGGCCTCGATCTGCTCGAGCTCGCGCAGCAGCGCGTCGTAGGCGGCATCCGAGATCAGCGGGTCGTCGAGCACGTGGTAGCGGTAGGCGTGCTCTTCGATCTCGGCGATCAGGGCCTCGATGCGTTTGGCCAGCTGGCGGCGCTCCATGGCCGGCCCTCCCCGGCGGTGGCGGTCAAGCGTTCGCTCGCAGGGCTGGTATAGCCCATCCCGGCGCCGGAATCGAGCCCAACGCTTTGTTTTTTGGCTTGACATCTGCATCGACCCCTACTATGAATTCGATGAGACCAAGGTCGCGGTCCGCGCCGCGGCCGCGGTGTCTTTCCCATCCAGTCGTGTGACTGTCGAAGCGACCCCAAGGGGCTGTGTTTCAGGAGAACCGCAGGAGAAACCGTTTTCATCCCACCAAGCTCAGCCGCCGGATCAGAACGGCGGCTCCAGCCGACCATTCCAGGAGGCATCATGAATCTGACCGAGTTGAAGAACATGAAGATCAGCGAGCTGAACAAGCTGGCCAAGAAGATGAAGGTCCAGGGCACCGGCGGCATGCGCAAGTCGGAGCTGATCTTCGCTTTGCTGCAGGCGCAAGCCGAAAAGGACGGCCACATCTACGGCGAGGGCGTGCTCGAGATCCTGCCCGACGGCTTCGGCTTTCTGCGCTCTCCCGACTACAACTACCTGCCCGGCCCCGACGACATCTACGTCTCGCCGTCGCAGATCCGGCGCTTCAACCTGCGCACCGGCGACACCGTGGCCGGCCAGATCCGGCCGCCCAAGGACGGCGAGCGCTACTTCGCCATGCTCAAGGTCGAGGTGGTCAACGACGAGGACCCCGAGGTATCGCGGGACAAGATCCTGTTCGACAATCTGACCCCGCTGTACCCGACCGAGAAGTTCGCCCTGGAGTACCACCCCAAGAACATGTCCACCCGCATCATCGACCTGCTGGTGCCCATCGGCAAGGGCCAGCGCTGCCTGATCGTCAGCCCGCCGCGGGCCGGCAAGACCGTGCTGCTGCAGGACACCGCCCGCGCGCTGGCGTCCAACCACAAGGACACCCAGCTGATCGTGCTGCTGATCGACGAGCGGCCCGAGGAGGTGACCGACATGGAGCGCTCGGTCGAGGGCGAGGTGGTCTCCTCGACCTTCGACGAGCCGGCGCAGCGGCACGTGCAGGTGGCCGAGATGGTCATCGAGAAGGCCAAGCGCATGGTCGAGCATGGCCGCGACGTGGTCATCCTGCTCGATTCGATCACCCGGCTGGCCCGGGCCTACAACTCGGTGGTGCCGCCGTCGGGCAAGATCCTGTCCGGCGGCGTCGACTCCAACGCGCTGCACAAGCCCAAGCGGTTCTTCGGCGCGGCGCGCAACATCGAGGACGGCGGCTCGCTGACCATCGTCGGCACCGCCCTGGTCGATACCGGCTCGCGCATGGACGAGGTCATCTTCGAGGAGTTCAAGGGCACCGGCAACTCCGAGATGCGCCTCGATCGCAAGCTGATGGAAAAGCGCATCTTCCCCTGTCTCGACATCAACGCCTCGTCGACGCGCAAGGAAGAGCTGCTGATGCAGGATTCGGTGCTGCACCGCGTCTGGATCCTGCGCCAGCTGCTGCACCCGCTCAACGTGATCGACTCGATGGAGTTCTTGCTGTCGAAGATCTCGCGCACCGAGACCAACCAGGAGTTCCTCGACAGCATGAACCAGTAGCCCCGACCCCCCAGCAGAACATACCCGGCCGATCACCCAGCCGAGAATCCCTGGCCGGAAGGCCCATCGCGACCGCCCCTGGGTCCGGGCGGAGATCCCGGTGTGGCTGGCCTAACCCCTGCGGGCGCAGCCGGATCGGGTTCGGCTTGACCTGCAGTCAAATTGACTGCATATTGGATTGAGGAGGTCTCATGGCCACTACAAAGACTCTGACGCTGAGAAACGTACCGCCGGACGTGCTTCGCCGATTGCGCGAGCGCGCCCGGCGCAACGGGCGGTCGATGCAGGCGGAGCTGCTGGCCATCGTCGGCGAGGCCACCGTGGACCAACAATCTCTCGAGGCTCAGCTGGCGGAGTGCCGTCGGGCCTTGCGCCGTCCGATGAAGGCGGCCGAGATCGAGCAGGCCATCGCCGAGGGCCGTTCGTGAGACACCCTGTGTCAACCCCTAGCAGAATTGGCTGTGGACATGCCGCGTC
>CAYVQE010000086.1:0-27162 GCA_964454005.1 uncultured Myxococcales bacterium | reverse complement strand
TCGGCCTTCGCCGTCGCGAATCGCCACGGCGAGTTTGCCGGTGTTGCCGGTGGGTTTGAGGGATGGAGGGGGGATTGGGTTGCGGGGGATCGAGCCTTGGGTGTTGAGGGCTCGGGTGGTGGAGTTGGAGATCGAGCCTGGGGATTCGCGGATTGTGGGGGCTACTGTGGTGGAGGTGGTGGCTGAGGATTCTGTGGTGGAGGGGGTTCGGTTTGGGTTGGATGCGGATACGGCCACTGTGGGGCCGGCGGGGGTGGTGGGGGATTGGGAGTTGAGTGATGGGATCTTGGAGGTGGCGTTGGTTGAGGATTTGGGGGTGGGGGAGTCGGTGGAGTTGGTGATTGAGTGGCGGGCCGAGAATGTGGAGCAGGTGGTGGATTACTTTCCGGAGGGTGGGGGGGAGGTGTTGGCGAATTTGGTTTCTGGGGGGTCGACGTTTTTTACGACTGGGTATCGGTTTTGGCCGGTTCCTTATGGGGAGCGGGATCTGGGGCAGTTGGAGTTTGCGGTGACGGTGCCGGCCGATTTGGATCTGGTGATGGCTGGTGAGCGGGTGGACGTGGTCGACAATGGGGATGGGACGCGGACGGAGCGTTGGGTGCCGCCGGTGGCGTACCGGGGTGCGGTTGGGTTGGCGTTGGGGGATTATACAAAAGCGGTGGCGGCTTGTGGGGCGGCTACTTTGGAGATTTACGGTCTTGCGGGGCCGAGTATCGATGGGTTTGCGATCGTGCCGGGGACTTATGCGCCGATTTTGGAAGACTTTTGTGAGGCTTATCGGGGTTGGTTCGATGAGGTGGGCTTCGGTACGGTGCGGCTGGTGGGGGTGGATGAGCGGTTTACGAATGGGTTTTCGACCCCGGGGCTGATCTTGGTGCCGAACTACGTTTGGGACGACGACGGCAGCGGGTCTTTTGCGGAGCGGGATTTTTATCTGGCGCACGAGCTGTCGCACCAGTGGTGGGGCAACGACGTGACCATATCGGACATGCGCGACGTGTGGTTGATCGAGGGCATGGCCGACTATTTGGCCGCAGAGGCGATCGAGCAGACCCAGAGTGCTGACATCGCCTTGCGGCTGTGGTTGTGGGAGGTGCAGCCTTACCTCGAGTACCTGGACGGCGGCGGTGAGGATCACCCGTTGGTGCCGGACAGCGGGGCCGACATGGAGCCGCGGGTCTACTACATCAAGGGCGCCTGGGTGCTGCGCATGCTGGAGCAGGTGATCGGGCAGGATGATATGCGCGAGCTGCTGGGCGCGGCGCGGGCGCAGCATCCGTTTGCTCCGATCGACACGGCCACCTTCACCGGGTTGGCCGAGGAGATCTCGGGCCAGGAGCTGGACTGGTTTTTCGAGCAGTGGTTGAGCGGCACCGGGGTGATGGAGCTGAAGGCGAAGGTGGGCTCCAGCGATGAGGGGATCGAGCTCGAGATTACCCAGCAGGGTGCCTGGGGCGAGGGGCAGTACTACCGCATGCCGCTGCAGGTGCGGCTGCACCGCGGCAAGCAGGAGCGGATCGAGACGGTCGAGATCGAGGGCCGGACTTCCAGCTTCAGCCTCGATCCGCTGTGAGCGTCGAGGCCCGCTTCGGCTGGGCGCCGGCCTGGGTCGGGCTTTGGCCACCATGACTCGGGTGTCAGTCATTGCCAGATTGTGCGTGGAGCGGCCGGGGGACGCTATTTGTGTAAATGGCGTTTTTTCGGTGTGTTGTGGGTCGGTTGAAGGGCTTTCTGGCGCTGGCATGCGGATTGCTTCATTCTGGGGGAGAGGCCCTGGGGGCTGGTTGTGGTTGTTGGGAGCTTGGCTGATGGTACTGGTTCGGAGCTTTAGAATGCGGTCTGCGTGGTTGGCGTCGCTGGCGCTGGTGGCGCTGGCGGCCTTGCTGGCTGCGGGTTGCGGTCTGGGGCTGGAGTGGCCCGGGATCGTGGATGATACCTGCTACGATTGCCGCACCGTGTGCGAAGGCACCGAGGGATCCACGCGCGACGACTGCCTGGCCGCCTGCTACGAGTGCCAGGGACGCAGCGCTTGCTTCGCCTGGCTGGATGGGCAGTTCGAGGGCCAGGAGCTGCTGCTCGACGAGTGGCAAGAGGTCGACTGCGACGAGGTCGATTGAGCGGCAGCGCGGCTCGCCCGCCCGGGAGCGGGCGCGATGGGATGAGACGGATGTGACGCGGCGTCCCCGCCCTGGCGGGGGCGCCGTCGTCGTTTCGGGCGCCGGGGCGGTCGCTGGCCGACGACGGGCTGGAGCTGGGTGAGCTGATGCGGCTGGCTCGGCGGGCCCGGCTCGCGATTGCGGAGGAACTGTTCTGAGCACGGTTGCGGGGGATCTGTTCTGAGCTGACCGTTCTTCGCTTTTGGGCTCAGGTCTCGGAGGAGCGTTTTTTGCGCCGGGGCGGTGGCGGTGGGGCGGGGGCGTCGCTGTCGATGATCTCGACCTCGTCGTCGGATACCAGCGCCGGCTCGTCCGCGGCCAGACCGCGCGGGGTGCTGGGGCGGGTGGACGACTCATCGGGCGGCGGCTCGGCCTCGGGCTCGCCGGGGCCGTCGACCGGGTAGGAGGGGCCGCCGAGCAGGTAGCGCCGCCGGCCGCCGGGGCGGATGGGGGTCTCGCGCTCCTGGCCGCTCTCGAGCACCACGTCGCCGGCGGCCTGCACCTGCCAGCCGTCGGCGGCCGACTCGGGCCGCGGGGCGGTGTCCTGGTCCTCGATCGAGTAGAAGATGACCTCGGCTCCGCCGGCCGCGGCCGGTGGCTCGGCGCGGGCGGCGGCGCTGGGCGGGGAGGCCGGCTGGTCGCCGGCTGGGTGCCCGGAGCGCCGCTCGGAGCGCGGCGGCGGCACCGGCCGTGGCCGGGGGTCGGTGTCGGCTTCCTGGCTGCCGGCGCGCTGGATTTGGGCATCGGGCTCCGGGGTGGGCAGGGCCGCGGACGGCAGCGGCCGGGTCTCGGGCTCGGCGGCCAAGGGATCGGCCAGATCCTGGGGGGCGGCCGGATCGGCGCGCACCAGGCTGGGCTGGGTCTCGGCGGCCGGTGCCGCGGCCGCCGCGCCGACCGCGGGTTGGCCCAGCAGCTCGCGGTAGCAGGCGCGCAGCGCCGCCAGCGAGGCGTCCAGGCCGTGCTCCTCCTCCAGCGCCAGCCGCCCCTGGTTGCCCAGTTGGCCGGCCAGATCGCGATCGAGCAGCAGCTTGCGCAGCGCATCGCACAGCCCGCGGGTGTCGCCGGGCGGGTAGAGCAGGCCGGTGCGGCCGTGCTCGACCAGCCCCTCGACCGCCGGCTGCCGGGCGGCCACCACCGGCCGCCGGGCGGCCATGTAGCACAGCACCTTGTGCGGCAGCGAGGCGGCGCGCCGGTTGTGCTCGTGGTTGGCCAGCGGGGCCACGCACACCGAGGCCTGGGCCAGCAGCGCTGGCAGGGCGGCGTAGTCGACCGGCTCCAGGATCTCGACCGAGCGCACCAGGCCTAGCATCTGGATCTTGCCCTGCACCTCGCGGAAGCCCGGCTGGTCGCGGTCGCAGACCAGCAGCAGCTTGAAGCGCAGGTGGCGCGGCAGCTCCACCAGGGCTTGGAGCAGCCCGACCACGCCCTGCCAGGGATGCAGCGAGCCCAGGTAGAGGATGGTGCCCGCCTGGCCGGGCCGGTCCTCGACGGTGTCGAACGGGGCCAGGTCCAGCGCCGGCGGCACCACCGCGATCTTGGCCGGCGGCACGCCGCGGCGGATCAGGTGCCTGCGGATCAGCGCGGTCGGCGCCAGCAGCCGGTCAGCCACGTCGAAGCAGCGCTCCTCCTGCTGCTTCAGCGACAGGCTGGTCTCGACCCGGCGCGCCTGCGCGGGGTGGCTGAGGCGGAAGTCGATCGAGGGCAGCGAGTCGACCTGGTAGATCAGCTTGTAGCCGTCGGCCTTGCGCCGCGAGGCCAGCAGCATGCCCTCCCAGACCGAGGTGAAGTGGCACAGCAGGTAGTCCTCGGAGTCGAGCTGCCGGCTGAGCGCCCGCTGGAAGGCCTTGAGCTGCTCGAGGAAGCGGCCGTCGCCCACCGGCACCCGCAGCAGCCGGGCCCGGTGGAAGCGCTCGATGTGCGACAGATTCTCGGACTTGACCGACAGGCCGTCGAGCTCGAAGTGGCGGCCGAGCTCGCGGATGATCTCGGTCGACCAGCAGGCGCTGCCGGTCGGCCCGGGGATCTGCTCGTAGCTGGCGTAGAGCAGCTTGCCGGGCGATTCAGAGCTGGCGGCCATGGCTTCGAACACCCTCCTGGCTACTATTCTAGCCGATGCCCCCACCCGGCCGCATCGGTCAGCTGGCCGGCGGCTCGGCACCGAACAGGTCGAGCTGCTCCGGCGGCCGCAGCGGCCAGGCGACCAGGCCTTCCGCCCGCAGCGCCTCGGCCAGGCCGGCGGCGTGGCGGCCCACCAGGTGGATGCGCCGGGCGCGGCTGTCGCGGGCGATGCGCTCCAGGGCCGGCTGATCGGCCCAATCGCTCAGGCCGAAGACCCGCTCGGCCTTGGCGCGGGCGGCGGCCGGAGCATGCTCGGCCGGGCCGACCAGGCCGAGGCGCGCTCGGCCCAGCCGGTCCACGGCCCGGCTGCGGGCCAGCCGCGGCGGAAACAGGCACACCTCGTCGCGACCCGGGGTGCCCCGGAAGACGCGCACCCCGGGCAGCTCGACGCCCAGGGCGTGAAAGGTGCGGCAGTGCTGGTAGGCGCTGCGGTGCACCCGCAGCCGCAAGCCGTGCCGGCCCAGCAGGGCGGCCACCTCCTGGGCCGCGCCGAGCGGTTCGGCCAGCAGCACCGGCACGCCGCCGGCGGCCAGCACCCGCTCGACCCAGTCGACAACGGCCGCGTGCTGGCGGCGCCGATCGGGCCAGCGATCCCCGGGCCGCACCGGGCCGCAGGCCAGCACCAGCACGTCGCACTGGGCGATGCGTCCGGCCGGTCGGGTCAACCCGGGCTCCAGGTCGATGGAGCCGGTGTAGACCAGCCGCTGGCCGGCCCGGCGCACGCTGAGCTGGGCGGCGCCGAGCAGGTGGCCGGCCGGCAGCAGCTCCAGATCGAGCCCGCCCAGGGTGAATCGCCGCAGGGTGGGGCTGAGCAGGGTGCGGCTGTTTGCCAGCGCGGCACCGGCCAGCCGGGCGCTGGCCTCGGTGGTCAGGATGCGGGCCCGGCCGGAGCGCTCGACCGTGCGGGCGTTGGAGATGAAGCACAGGTCGGCCGCTCGCGGGGCGTCGAGCCACAGCACGCTGTCGACCAGATGGATCCCGTGCCAGTACTCGACATCCAGTCGGGGGGCCACCTGATGGTCGGCGTGCGGCATGGCGATCGACTCGATTCGAACCGGCCGAAAAGACGTCGGCCATGGTACTGGCGGCCGCGCGGCCTGTCAATTTCATGGCCGGTCGCCGGCTTGCGCCGGTGCGCGGCGACAGTGTAGCCTTTCCGTGGCGATCGAATTGCACGCGAAGGTGGCGCGGCCGGCGCATCTTGCGCCCGGGCCGTTTTTTCGAGGAGACGCCCGTGAACGCGACCTGCAGACCGCAATCATGGGCCGCGGCGCTGGCCGCGACCCTGCTGAGCTGTGCGCTGGGCGCCGCGGCCGAGCCGGAGGCGCCGGCCGCAGCGCCCCGCACGGCCGCGGACGCCGAAATCGCCGCAGATGACGCCGCCGGCGAGTCGGCCGACCCCTTCGAGCCCCGCTACCTGATCGAGTCGATCGAGGTGCGCGGCAACGAGCGCACCAGCACCCAGCTGATCCTCTCCTACCTCGACTTCGAGGCCGGCGACCTGCTCGAGCAGGAGCTGGTCGAGCTGGCCCGCTTCCGGCTGCTGGCGCTCGGCTACTTCAAGGACGTGCGCACGCGGCTCGAGCGCGGCAGCGAGCGCGGCCAGGTCAGGCTGGTGGTCCAGGTGGACGAGCGCTGGACCTACCTGATCGTCGACGACCTGTTTTTGGGCTGGACGGAGACCAACCCCTTCTGGGGCGGCTTCGGGGTGTCGGACATCAATTTTCTGGGCCAGGGCATGGTGCTGTCGCTGGCCTGGGTGGCCAGCGACGACCAAGGCGGCGGCCGGCTGGGTCTGTTCTGGCCGTCCATCCTGGGCTCGTCGTACTCGGCCGGCGTGACCGCCTTCGGCCTCAAGGGCCGCGAGCACGCACTGGCCGGGCGCATCAGCCCGCCGGCCGCGGGCGTGGTGGGCTGCGACTTCGACCAGGACCGCATCCTGGACTACTGGCGCGCCGGAGCCCTGGTGAACTTCGGCCTGCGGCTGGGCCGCCGCAGCCGGCTGGCGTTCGAGATTCGCGGCGAGCACATCCACGCCGACGTGGACGAGCGCATCGCCGCCGACGGCGCCAAGTGCAGAAACGATCCCTTCCTGGACTACGTGCGCAACGGCGACAGCACCCTGGTGTCGCTGCGGGCCCAGTTCGAGCGCGACAGCCGCGATGATTTCTTCCTGCCCACCAAGGGCATGCACCTGATCATCAGCGTCGAGCTGGCCAGCAAGGTGCTGCTGGGATCGGATTACGAGTACTCCAAGTACATGCTGCAGTACGAGCACTCCTTCAACTTCTACCTGGACCACGTCTGGCGCATCACCCTGGTCGGCGGCCTGCTGCAGGATGTCGGTTCGCGCGGCAGCCCCTTTTTCGAGCGCTTCTTCATCGGCGACTACGCGCGGTTCCAGATCGACAAGACATCGCTGCCGCGCAACCTGGAGCTGAACTTCTCCAACGCCACCGACTACGGCGATCTGCTCGGCTCGGTGGAGCTGGAGTACGACGTGCCGCTGTGGACCGGCGGCTCGTTCTTCTACCGCGGCTACGTCTTCGCCGCGCTGAACTTCTCGGTCGTCACCAAGGCCAGCTTTTTGGCTTCGGATCAGGAGTGGAGCGGCCGCACCAAGCGGCCGTTGACCTTCGACCTGGGCCTGAAGCTCGAGACCCCGATCGGCTTGCTGACCTTTTCGGCCGGCTATCTGACCGATCTGATCGTGGATTGATCGGAGGCGGCCTTGCCGAAGCGAGCGAGGATGCATGGGCCGCAGGCGGCGGCCGCGGCCGTATGGCTGCTGGCGTTCGGCCTGCCGGCGACGGCCCAGAGCCAGCGGGTGGAGCGCTTCAAGCACCGGCAGGTCGAGCTCGAACGGGCCGAAGGCGATTGGCGGCTGACCATCGCCTGCCCCGAGGTGTTCTCCGAGCGGGTGCGCGGCCGGCTGTCCTCGGGCTTCACCAGCCGGCTGGTGTTCAACGCCCAGCTGACCGATCGGAAAGGCGAGACGCTGGTGGCCCAGGGGGTGCGCCAGCTGACCATCCGCTACGACATCTGGGAGGAGCGCTTCAACGTACGCGTCGAGGACGGCGGCCGCAAGCGTTTCGTGCAGCTCGGCTCCATGCAGGAGCTGGTCGAGCGTTTCGGCGTCATCCGCCGGCTGAAGCTGATGCGCTTGCTGGAGCCGCGATCGGACAAGCGCCACCGGGTGGTGCTGCGGGTGGTGGTCAACCCCACCTCGCGCGAGCTGCGGCGCAAGGTGCGCGAGTACCTGGCCAACCCGGACGGGCCCAGCGCGATCGGGGTGCCCAGCTCCTTCTTCGGCTCGTTCTCCCGCATCTTCGTCGATGAGAGCCGGATCAAGGCCGACCGGGTGCTGGTGTTCAAATCGCGCAAGCTGGACCTGCCGGCCGCCGGGGACGACTGAGCATGCGGCGGCTGGGCAAGTTCGAGTGGAAGATCATCTCGGCGCTGTGGGTCACCGCAGCGGCTCCGCTGCTGTTCGCCTACTTCATGGTCGATCGCCTGGTCGAGGAGAGCATGGCGGTCGGGCTCAACGAGCAGGTGGTGGATGGGCTGCGCTCCGGAGTGGATCTGTACAAGGAGGTGATCGAATCCCGGCTGCGCATCGCGCGCATGCAGGGCGAGCACCTGGCCGACTCGCAGCGTTTTCGCCGGGCCCTGGCGGCGGACGAGGAGGACGAGCTGGCCGCCGCGCTCGATAACCTGGTCCACGCCACCAGCTGGATCAGCCGGGCGCGTTTGCTGGCCGGCGGGCGCGAGCGGCTGGCCGTGTCCAGCCCGCTGCAGTTTCCGGACGCGGAGTGGAAATCCAAGACCGAGACCTGGCCGCTGGGCGAGGGCCGGGTGCTGGAGCTGACCTATGTCATCTCGAAGGAATTCTTGGCCGCCTCGAACGAGCTACGCGAGCTGGTGGTCACCATGGAGGCGCTGGAAGAGAACTTCCAGCCCTGGAAGATGGGCTACTACCGGCTGTTCCTGTTCATCTACTTCTTCATCCTGGTGGCGGCGGTCATCCTGGGGGTGCTGCTGGCCCGCTCGGTCACCAAGCGCATCGCCGCGCTGGTCCGCGCCACCGAGCAGGCCTCGGGCGGCGACCTGACCGCGCGGGTGCCGGTGGCCAGCCGGGACGAGATCGGGACGCTGGCCCGGTCGTTCAACCAGATGCTCGATGACATCCAGCAAGGCCGCGACCGGATCGTCTATCTGGAGAAGGTGTCGTCCTGGCAGGAGATCGCCCGGCGCATGGCCCACGAGATCAAGAACCCGCTGACGCCGATCCAGCTGGCGGTGCAGGAGCTGCACCGCTCCTACCGCGGCGGGGACGAGCGCTTTCGAGGCAAGCTGGACGAGTCGCTGGAGATCGTCGAGGAGGAGGTGGGCACGCTGCGGCGCATGGTGCAGACCTTCTCCGAGTTCGCCCGCATGCCCGCGGTGGCCCTGGAGCCGGCCGAGCTGAACGAGTTCGCCGGCGACTACCTCAAGCTGCACCCGCAGTACGCCGAGCGGGTCGAGCTGCACACCCTGGACGAGCCGGTGCCGGTGGAACTCGACCGCGGCTTGATGGGCCGGGTGTTGGGCAACCTGATCGACAACGGGCTCGAAGCCAGCCCGCCCGATACCGGTGTGGTCCTGCGCATCGGCCGCAACGCGCGCCAGGGCCTGCTGCTGGTCGAGGACCGCGGCGGCGGCCTGGCGCCCGAGGCCCGCCGGCAGCTGTTCCAGCCCTACTTCACCACCAAGGAGCACGGCACCGGGTTGGGGCTGGCCATCGTGAAGAAGATCGTGCTGCAGCACGGCGGCGAGATCGCGGTCGCCGAGACCGATGCCGGCACCGTGTTCAGCGTGGCCCTGCGCATCGTGGCCCCGGCGGCATGAGGCCGAGGGCGTTTGAGCCGCAACCGGTGGCGCCGGCATGGGCCCTCTTGTTCCGCGCTGCCGCTGGCGCTAGAGTCACAGGGGAGTTGCCGATACGACCGTATCTTCAGCGGCGCGACGGGAGGAGACGATGGCGGAGCGCGGGTCGGAGCAGGTGCGCGTGCTGGTGGTCGACGACGAGAAGAACATCCGCCGCACGCTGCGCATGATCCTCAGCGACCAGGTGCCGGCGATCGACGACTGCGGCTCGGCCGAGGAGGCCTTGCGCCTGATGGGCGAGCAGCCGGCCGACGTGCTGCTGCTCGACATCAAGCTGCCCGGCATGGACGGTCTGGAGCTGCTGGGCAAGCTGCGGCGGGAGTGGCCGGGCACCGAGGTGATCATGATATCGGGCCACGCCACCATCCAGGACGCCATCGAGGCCACCCGGCTGGGCGCCTACGACGTGCTGGAGAAGCCGCTGGATCGCGATCGGGTGCTGCTGTCGGTACAGAACTGCGTCGAGAAGGTCGAGCTGAACCGGCGGGTGTGCCAGCTGCAGTCGCGGCTGGAGCCCCAGCACGAGATCCTGGGCGACAGCCCGGCGGTGCGCCAGCTGCTCGAGGAGGTGCGCAAGGTGGCGCCCACCAACGGCCGGGTGCTGATCACCGGCGAGTCGGGCACCGGCAAGGAGCTGGTGGCCCGCGGCATCCACCGCGCCTCCAAGCGGGCCGAGGGGCCGTTCGTCAAGGTCAACTGCGCCGCCATTCCGGCGGAGCTGATCGAGAGCGAGCTGTTCGGCTACGAGCGCGGTGCGTTCACCGGCGCCACCAGCCGCAAGAAGGGCCAGTTCGAGCTGGCCAACGGCGGCACCCTGTTCCTCGACGAGATCGGCGACATGAGCCAGTCGGCCCAGGCCAAGGTGCTGCGGGTGCTGCAGACCGGCGAGCTGAGCCACGTCGGCGGCGAGCGCACCATCGCGGTCGACGTGCGGGTGCTGGCGGCGACCAACAAGGATCTGGAGGCGGCGGTCGCGGCGGCCGCGTTCCGCGAAGATCTCTACTTCCGGCTCAACGTGATCCCCATCCACTGCCCGCCGCTGCGCGAGCGGCTGGACGACATCCCGGTGCTGGCCGGCCGCTTCGTACAGCAGTTCTGCCAGGAGAACGGCTTCAAGACCAAGGATCTGTCGCCCGAGGTGATCCGGGCGCTGAAGCGCTACGATTGGCCGGGCAACGTGCGCGAGCTGAAGAACGTGACCGAGCGGATGGTGATCATGGGCGGCGACCGGCTCGACGAGCAGGACGTGCCCGAGACGGTGCGCGGGGCCAGCCGCGGGCTGGAAGTGCGCCGCTTCGACGGCATGAGCCTGCGCCAGGTGCGCGACGAGGTCGAGCGGGAGTACATCCGCAGCAAGCTCGACGCCTACGGCTGGAACATCACCCGCAGCGCCGAGGCGCTGGGCATCGAGCGCACCAACCTGCACAAGAAGATCAAGCAGTTGGGGGTCAAGAAGGATGGTTGAGCCGAGCTGGCCGCGGCAGCGGTGGACCGGGCGGGCGGCCGGGCCGGGGATGCTCGATCGGGCTTGACAGCCGATTAACCAAATGGTTGACTCCGGATGGCCCGGAGCATCGATTGCGGAGGTGTGGGGTGGACGGCAAGGGCAAGGAGCCGCGCTTGCAGCTGATCAGCGACGAGGCCGAGGCGGATCGGCCGGCGGCCGAGCCGGCCCCGGACGTCCTGCCGGAGGACGCCGGCCAGAAGCGCTCGCGGCGCCAGGCGCGCCGGCACCGGGAGGTGCTCAAGGCGGCGGCCGCCGTCCACGGCGCCGACTTCGTGCGCCAGCTGAACGGCTTGCGCGACCCCAAGGAGCGCATCGTCTACGTGGCCGAGGCCGTGTTCGCCCGCAAGGGCTTCGGCGGCGCCCGCACCCAGGAGATCGCCGATGTGGCCGGGGTCAACAAGGCGATGATCCACTACTACTTCGAGAGCAAGGAGAAGCTCTACCACGCGGTGCTGGACAAGATCCTGTTCGACCTGATCAAGCTGACCCAGGACAGCACCGAGCAGGATCGATCCTACCCGCAGCAGCTGGCAGTGTTCTACCGCGGGTTTTTCGACTACGTGGCCGCCCACAAGAACTTCTCGCGCATCACCGCCATGGAGATGGGCTCGACCGATCGCTACCTGCCGCGGCTGGTGGAGACCTTCTTCAAGCCCCTGTTCGACCGCGGGGTGGCCTTCATGCGCGAGGGCATCGCCCGCGGCGAGTTCAAGAAGGTCGATCCGCACCAGTTCTTGATGAGCATCTATGCGCTGACCATGGCCTACTTCTCGGACGCCGAGTTCATGCGCATGCTGCTGGGCCAAGATCCGCTCAGCGAAAAGATGCTCAAGCGCCGCCGCGAGCAGGTGCTGGACATGATATTCGATGCCCTGGGCTGCAAGCGCCCTTGAGGGGGCGGGTTTTTTTTCGAGCCCGAGTTGACCAACTGGTTGGTTGAAAGGGAGGGGTCCACATGCAACTGCGCCGCATCGCCATGGTCGAGCCGGCCAATCCGACCCACAACGTCTACTCCTTCGTCCGCCTGCCGCGGCTGGGGCTGCCCATCCTGGGCACGCTGGCCCGACAGATGGGCTTCGAGGTGCGCATCCACATCGAGCAGGCGCTGCCGCTGGACTGGGCGGAGCTGACCGGCGCCGACCTGGTGTGCATCTCCACCATCACCCCCACCGCTCCGGCCGCCTACCGGCTGGCCGATTCGCTGCGCGCGGCCGGCGTGGCCGTGCTGCTGGGCGGGCCGCACGTCACCTTCGCCGCCGAAGAGGCCCTGGCGCACGCCGACTGGGTGCTGCGCGGCGAGGGCGAGCGCAGCTTGCCGCGCCTGCTCGCGGTGCTGCGCGACGATGGCGACCCGGCTGCGGTACCGGGGTTGAGCTGGCGCGACGGCGAGGCGATGCGGCACAATTCGTTGGACGCGACGCCGGTGGACATGGAACGCGACGTGCCGATTCCGGATTTCAGCCTGGTGGCCGGCGGCCGCCGGGCGGCCTTCCCGCGCGGCGTGCTGCCGCTGCAGACCTCCCGCGGCTGCCCGCACCACTGCGCCTTCTGCTCGGTCACGCCCATGTTCGGCCGCCACATGCGCTTCGCCTCGGCCGACAAGGTGGCCGCCACCCTCGACGGTTTGCGCGGCCAGGGCGACCAGGTGTTTTTCTACGACGACAACTTCTGCGCCCCGCCGGCGCGGGCCAAGGCCCTGCTGGATGAGCTGCTGACGCGCGGCACCTTCATGCCCGAGCCGCTGGCCCAGGTGTCGGTGCGCGCGGCCCGCGATCCGGAGCTGCTGGCGCTGATGCAGCGGGCCGGCTTCTACTCGGTGTTCGTCGGCTTCGAGTCGATCAACGCCGACGCGCTGGCGCTGTACAAGAAACGCCAGGCCGTCGACGACATCCGCCTGGCCATCGAGCGTTTCCACGCCCACGGCATCCGGGTCCACGGCATGTTCGTCTCCGGCTCGGACGCCGAAGGCGTCGACACCATCCGCGCCACCGCCCGCTTCGCCCGCCAGCAGGGGATCGACTCGATGCAGTTTCTGATCCTGACGCCGCTGCCGGGCACGCCGCTGTTCGATCAGCTCGAGCGCGAGGGCCGTCTGCTGACGCGCGACTGGTCGCTGTACGACACCCATCACGCGGTGTTCCGCCCGGCGCGCATGTCGGCGCGCACCCTGATGGCCGAGACCTTCGGCGCCATGCGGCGCTTCTACGGCTACGGCCGCTCGCTGGGCTACGCACTGCGCGGCGAACTGCGCACCGCGGGCATCGGCGTCTACGCCCGCGGCCAGGTGCGCCGCTGGTTCCGCGAAAACCGCAGCCTGCTGGCCGAGCCGCGCTGGCAGCTCGGCGGGCTCGAGCCGCAGGCCACCGCCCGTCCGTGACCCCGAGCGGTTTCGAGGCCGGCGGCCGGCCCGGCCGCGGGTTTGACGCAGTGCGGCCAACCCCCTCGCTTTGTCGACCGATTCCGACTTTACAGCGGCCGCCGGAACTCTCTATAATCCGAGTTCGACACACCGGTTCGGCCACATCGGTTTTCAGCCGCCTTTGCCCCGCATGGCGCTCCGTGCGGCTTTGGGGGCGACGGGCTGTCGGGCTCGGAGGTCCGTGGTGAGCAAGACCATCTTGCTGGTGGAAGACGACAAGGCGGTCCAGCGCATGCTGCAGGAGATCCTGGAGCAGGAGGGATTCGACGTCGTCGCGGAGAAGGATGGCGAGTGGGCGCTGCGCTCCTTCGAGTCGCGGCCGATCGACCTGGTGATCCTGGACATTCTGATTCCGGTGATGAACGGCTTCCAGGTGGCCGAGAAGATCCGCAAGCTGCCCGAGGGCGCCGACGTGCCCATCTTGATGATCAGCGGCATCTACCGCGGGGTCAACCACCGCGAGGAGGCCATGCGGCGCTACGGCGCCATCGGCTACCTCGACAAGCCGATCGAGCCGGACGAGCTGCTGCAGCTGCTGCGCGACAGCTTCGCTGCCGAGTACCCCTCGGCGGTGGCCGCCCGGGCCGAGCGCGAGGCCATCGACCGGCGCGCTCCCGAGCCCTATGCCAGCCGCGACAGCCACGCCGAGTCCGCGGAGGTCGAGCAGCGCTCGCACGAGTTCGCCGGGGTGGCCCGCCGGGGCCGGCTGGCGGACAAGCCCTTTCCGGAGCTGCTGGCCGATCTCTACCGCGAGAAGGCGGACGGCGCCCTGCTGGTCCGGCGCGACAAGCTGAAGAAGATCATTTATTTCCGCAACGGCTATCCGACCTTCATCAAGTCCAACCTGCTCAACGAGTGCCTCGGCAAGGTCATGGTGCGCGAGAAGATGATCACCGAGGAGGACTGCGAGGAGTCCATCCAGCGCATGAAGCGCTCCCAGCGCCAGCAGGGCACGGTGCTGATCGAGATGGGCTGCATCTCGCCCCACAACCTGCAGTACGCCCTCGAGCTGCAGCTGCAGGTCAAGCTCGACGAGCTGTTCGGCTGGGAGCAGGGCGAGTACCAGTACAACCCCAAGGCCAGCGCGCCGCCGACCACGGTGTCGCTCGACAACAGCACCGCGGCCTTGATCCACGAGGGCGTCCGGGAGCAGTACGATCTCAAGCGCCTGCAGCGGCTGCTGGACGACGCGCTCGACCGCTACGTGGTGCCGCACCCGGATCCGCTGTTCCGCTTCCAGGACATGGAGCTCGACGATGCCGAGGAGAAGTTCGTCAACCGGCTCGACGGCTCCATGACGCTGCGCCAGATCCTGGAGCTGGGGCTGTCGCGCGAGAAGACCTACCAGCTGATCTACGCCCTCGCCTGCGCCGGCATGATCGCGTTCGAGGACGAACCTCGGCAAGAGGCCTGTTCGCCGGAGCCCGAGCCCGCTCCGCAGCGCGAAGCCGCGCCGGAGCCCGAGCCCGCCGCCGAGCCGCCGCCGCCCGGGGCCGCGGCGCGCAGCACCCCGCCGCCCCCGCCGCCGGTGCGCGAGCGGGTCCAGGGCCGGCTGGCCAAGGACGGCGGGGTGCCGGTGCCGGTGTTGAGCGGCGCGGGCGCGGCCGACGCGCTCAGCCCCGAGGAGCGCTCGGCCCGCGAGCAGCTCGCCCGCCAGGTGGTCGAGATGAAGAAGCAGGACTACTTCGAGGTGCTCGGCGTGTCCAAGGAGGCCTCGACCGCCGAGATCAAGAAGGCCTACTTCTCGCTGGCCAAGCAGTATCACCCGGACCGGCTCTACGCCCAGGCCTCGGCCGAGGTGCGCAACCTGGCCGACGAGCTGTTCAACCTCGTCTCCCAGGCGCACGAGGTGCTGACCGACGAGGAGGAGCGCGACCGCTACCTGGACGAGCTGTCCGCCGGGGTCAAGAGCGACGTCTCGTCCGAGGTGTCGAAGATCCTGTCGGCCGAGGGCGTCTTCCAGAAGGGCGAGGCCGCGCTGCGCCGGCGGGACTACGCCCAGGCCCTGGAACAGTTCGAGGAGGCGGTCAGGCTGTGCCCGGACGAGGGCGAGTTCCACGCCTACCTGGGCTGGACCATCTTCCAGAACGCACCCAAGGACGAGCAGGCCGTGCAGGACGCCCGCGACGAGCTCAACCAGGCCATCTCGCTCAACCCCAAGGTCGACAAGGCCTACCTGTTTTTGGGCTACATCTACAAGGCCATGAACTACCGCGAGATGGCCGAGCACGAGTTCGAGAAGGCCATCCAGTGCAACCCGGACTGCACCGAGGCGTTGCGCGAGCTGCGCCTGATCAACATGCGCCGCAAGAGCCGCAAGAAGTCCAAGCGCTTGCTCCGCTGACGGAACCATGGGCGAGCCGATTTCCTTCGGGCGCTACCGCCTCTGCGAGCAGCTGGCGGCCGGCGAGGTGGCCGACATCTACCGGGCCGAGACCGCCACCGCCGACGGCCGCGACCAGGTGGTGGTCATCAAGCGCTTTCGCGACGAGCTGTCGTCCGACGCCGCCTTCGCCGGCGCCTTCATCGACGAGGCCAAGATCGCCGCCGCGCTCGACCACCCCAACATCGCGCGGGTCTATGAATGGAGCCGCCAGGACGGCGCCCTGTTCATCGCCATGGAGTACATCGCCGGCACCAACCTGGCCTCGCTGCTGCAGTCCTGCGCCGAGCGCGGTCTGCGCCTGCCGCCCGAGCTGGCGCTGCACGTGGTGGATCAGGTGCTGGCCGCGCTGGAGTACGCCCACGGCGTGCGCGACGCCTACGGCCACGCCATGGGCATCGTCCACCGCGGCGTGGAGCTGCGCAACGTGCTGATCGCCAGCGACGGCCGGGTCAAGCTGGTCGATTTCGGCATGGCCCGGGCCGAATCGCGCCTGGCCGGCACCCGACCGGACATCGAGGCCGGCGGCCGGGTGCACGCGGCGCCCGAGGTGATCCAGCGGGCGGCGGTCGACGCCCGGGCCGATCTCTACTCCGCCGGCGTGCTGCTCTACGAGCTGCTGGCCGGGGTGGCCCTGCGCGCCGCGCCCGGGCGCGAGGTCGATTCGGTGGCAGCCGCGCTGCAGCAGCGGCCGGCCACCTCGCTGCAGGCCGGGGTACCGCCCGGGATCGATGACCTGCTGGCCCGGGCCTGCGCCGCCGACCCGGCCCGGCGCTTCGCCGGCGCCGGCGAGATGCGCCAGGCGCTGCAGGCGGTGGCTGCCGCTGCCGGTGCGCCGGCCGACGCCGGCGCCCTGGCGCGGTTTACAGAGGCCGCCCTGTCCGGCCAGCCCGCCGGCCAGGCCGCCGCGGGCTTCGCTTTCGGCGAGGCCACCAGCCACTGGTTCGCCCAGGGCGAGGGGCTCGAGCGGATCGAGCCGGCAGCGCCGGCCGGGGGCGAGCCGTTGCCGCCGCCGGCCGCCGCGCCCGCGCCCGCCGGCGGTGGTTTTTCCGGCGGCTCGACCGTGATGGCGGTGGAGCAGAGCGGCTTGGGCCCCGGCCGCCATCGCAAGGTCCTGCTGCTGGGCCTCGGCGGGCTGGCGCTGCTGGTCGGGCTGGTGCTGCTGATCGTCTGGGGGGCGACCGAAGACGGGCCGGAGCAACCGCCGGCGGCGGCCGAGCCGAAGGTCGAGCGCGAGCTGGCCGGTCCGCTGCACATCACCACCCGGCCGGACAACGCCCTGGTCCGGATCGACGGCCAGCCGGTGGAGCCGGCCGGCGATCCGCCGCGCATCTTGAACCTGGCCGCCGGCAGCCACCAGCTGGAGCTGATGGCGCCGGGCTACCGGAGCTGGAGCGGGCCGGTGGAGCTGGCCGCCGGCGAGCCGACCCACCTCGAACGCGCCCTGGAGCCGCGGCTGGGCTCGCTGGTGCTGCGCTCGCGGCCGCGGGCCCTGGTCTGGCTCGACGGCAAGCGCCGCGGCCGCACCCCGCTGCGCATCCCCGAGCTGTCCATCGCCGCCACCCACCAGGTCGCCCTGCGGGCCCGGCGGCGCCCGCCGCTGCGCTTCGAGATCAAGCCGTCCGACTGGCCCGCCGAGCCCGAATCGAAGCTGGTGATCGAAAAGACCATCCCCCGGCGCAAGCGCCGCGGCCGGCGCCGCCGGTGAGACGGAAGCGACCCGAGAGATGGCACCGACAAACCGAGAGGAGGCAGCCGAGATGGCCGCGGACGATGTGGTGATCGCGGGGGTGGCGCGTACCCCCTTCGGCAAGTTCGGCGGCGCCTTGCGCGAGGTGCCGGCAATCGACCTGGGCACCGCGGCGGTGACCGCGGTGCTCGACCGTTGCGGCCTGGAGCCGGAGGCGGTCGACGAGCTGAACCTGGGCTGCTGCATCCCGGCCGAGGCCGAGGGGGCGGCCTCGGTGGTGGCCCGCCAGGTGCTGCTGGAGGCGGGGGTGCCGCCGGACCGCCTGTCGGTCACGCTGGATCGCGCCTGCTGCTCGGCGCTGAGCGCCTGCGCCTGGGGTTGGCGCTCGCTGCGGCTGGGCGAGGCCGGGCTGGTGGTGGCCGGCGGCACCGAGAACATGAGCCGGGCGCCGCACCTGGTGCGCGGCCTGCGCTGGGGGCTGCGGCTGGGCGCGGCCGACATCCGCGACCCGCTCTTCCCGATGGCCTACCAGCGCTACCGCTCGGTGGCCCTGGACGCCGGCGAGGTGGCGGTCGAGCACGGCATCGACCGCGCCGCCCAGGATCGCTGGGCGCTGGGCAGCCAGCAGCGCTACGAGGCCGCCCGCAGGGCGGGCAAGATGGACGAGGAGATCGCGCCCATCGATGTGCCCGGGCGCCGGGGTGAGAGCCACACCGTGGCGGCCGACGAGTTCCCCAAGCCCGACACCACCCTCGAGGGCCTGTCGCGGCTGCGCACGGTCTACGCCAGCCCCACGGTCACCGCCGGCAACGCCCCGGGCCTGGACACCGGTGCCGCGGTCTGCGTGCTGACCACCCGCGGGCGGGCGGCGGAGCTGGGCCTCGAGCCGCTGGCGCAGCTCAAGGCGGTGGTCTCGGCGGCCGAGCCGCCGCGGCAGATCGCCACCATTCCGGCCAAGGCCATCGGCCTGGGGCTCGAGCGCCTCGGTTGGCGGCTCGACGAGCTGAAGCGGATCGAGATCAACGAGGCCTTCGCGGCCATGCCGCTGGTCAGCTCGCAGCTGCTGGCCGGGGGCGAGGGCCCGGCCTGCGAGCGGCTGCGCGAGCGTATCAACGTCAACGGCGGGGCCATCGCCATCGGCCACCCCATCGGCGCCAGCGGGGCGCGCATCCTGATGACCCTGGTGCTCGAGCTGCGGCGGCTGGGCGGCGGCCGCGGGGCGGCGGCCATCTGCGGCGGCCTGGCCCAGGGCGACTGCGCCCTGGTGGAGGTCTGAGGCTCGGCCCGGGCCCACGCGGCGGGGGGCAGGGCCCGAGCGTTCGGCTGGAGGTGGCACATGAAGATCGCGGTCATCGGCGGCGGCAGCACCTATACCCCGGAGCTGGTCGACGGGCTGATCGCCCGGGCCGAGGCGCTGGGCCTGCGGCGCCTGGTGCTGATGGACAGCGACGCCGAGCGGCTCGCGGTGGTGGGCGGCTTCTGCCGCCGCATGTGCCAACACGCCGGGGCCGGCTTCGCGCTCGAGACCACCGCTGCGCTCGACCCGGCGCTCGACGGCGCCGATTTCGTCATCACCCAGATCCGCGTCGGCGGCCAGGCCGGCCGCCAGCGCGACATCCAGCTCGGCCTGCGCCGCGGCCTGATCGGCCAGGAGACCACCGGGGTGGGCGGCTTCGCCAAGGCGTTGCGCAGCGTGCCGGTGGTGCTCGACATCTGCCGCCGCATGCGCCGCCTGTGCCCGCAGGCCTGGCTGATCAACTTCACCAACCCCTCCGGGCTGGTCACCGAGGCGGTGCTCAAGCACGGCGGCCAGCCGGTCATCGGGCTGTGCAACATCCCGGTCAACATGAAGATGGACGCCGCCCGCCTGCTGGGGGTCGAGCCGGAGCGGGTGCAGCTGGACATCATCGGCTTGAACCACCTGAGCTGGGTGCGGCGGGTGCTGGTCGACGGCCGGGACGTGCTGCCCCAGACCCTGGAGCGGCTGATCGGAGCCGGCCGGCCGACCAACCTGCCCGAGGAGTTCGACTACCCCGATGACTTCCTGCGCGCGCTGGGGGCCATTCCCAACTCCTACCTGCGCTACTACTACGCCACCGGCCAGGCGCTGGCCGAGCTGCAGCGCAAGCCGCTGTCGCGGGCCGAGGAGGTGATGGCGGTCGAGCAGGCCCTGCTCGAGCGCTACCGCGATCCGGCGCTGGTGACCAAGCCGGCCGAGCTCGAGCAGCGCGGCGGGGCCTACTACTCCACCGCGGCGGTGGAGCTGATGGCCTCGTTGGTCAGCGGGGATGGCCGGGTGCACGTGGTCGACGTGCGCAACGGTGCGACCATCGACGCCCTGCCACCCGACTGCGCCGTGGAGGTGCCCTGTCGGGTCGACGCCGCTGGGCCGCAGCCGCTGGCGCTGGAGCCGCCGGGGCCCGCCATCCGGGGGCTGATGCAGCAGGTCAAGGCGTACGAGGAGCTGGCGGTCGCGGCGGCGGTGCGGCGCGATCGCGACCGGGCGGTGCTGGCCCTGGTGGCCCATCCGCTGGTGGGCGACGCCGAGCTGGCGCTGCGGCTGGTCGATGACATCGCCCGCGAGCACGGCATCGAATGGAGCCCGGCGTGAGCCAGCCGGCGGCCGCTGCCGGCTGGCTCGAACGCAATCGCTGGTTGCAGGCGCTGTGGCGGCTGCCGGTCTGGGGTCCGCTGGCCGGCCTGCTGGAGCGGCTGGGCGGCGCCCGGCTGGCGCCGGTGCCGATCCCCCCGCTGCCGGCCGGCCGCGGCCCGCTGGACGAGCTGGCGCCGGCCGGGTCGGCCGGGCTGCGGGCCGGCGCGGCCGCGGTCGACATCACCCCGGAGCACCCCGAAGGCGTCTACCTGGCGGGCTTCGCGTCCAACCGGCGCTGCAGCGGATTGCGCGATCCGCTCTACGCCCGCGCCCTGGTGCTGTCCGACGGCGGCCCCCCGCTGCTGATCGTGGCGCTGGATCTGATCGGCCTGTCGCTCGGGCGCAGCCGCCGCATCCGGCGCCTGATCAGCCGCCGTTGGCCGGAGCGGGTGCTGCTGGTCTGTACCCACAACCACCAGGGCCCCGACACCGTGGGGCTGTGGGGCCGCTCGCTGTTCGGCGCGCTGCCGCTGCGCAGCGGGCTCGAGGAGGCGGTGCTGGCCGGCATCGAGCGCGGGGTGCTCGAGGCGGTCGCCGGCGCGCTGGCGGACATGCGCCCGGCCCGGCTGCGGCTGGCCGCCGGTGAGTTCGATCGGGCCGGCCGCTGGGTGCGCAACGAACGCGCCCGGCTGCGCGACACCCGGCTGCGGGTGCTGCAGCTGGCCGACCGCCGCGGCGCCACCATCGCCACCCTGGCCCAGTACGCCTGCCACCCGGAGACCCTGTGGCACGGCAACCGGCGCATGTCGGCCGACTACTGCGCGGTCTGCTGCCGCACCGTGGAGCGGGCGCTGGGCGGGGTGGGCCTGTACGTCAACGGCGCGCTGGGGGCCATGGTCACGGCCAACCTGGACCAGGAATCGTCCAGCGCCCGCCGCGATGCGTTCGTCGACGATCTGGGCCGCGCCCTGGGCCGCGCCGCAGTGCGGCTGGTGCGGCGCCGGGCCCGGCCGGTGGAGCGGCCGGCGGTGGACGTGGCGCTGGCTCCGGTCAGCCTGCCGGCGGGCGACAACCGGCTGTATCGCTTGCTGCACGCGCTGGGCGTGGTCGAGCAGCGCGACCTGAGCCAAGGGCTGGAGACCGAGGTGGCGCTGGCGCGCATCGGCCCGGCCCGGCTGCTGGGGCTGCCCGGCGAGCCGGCCCCGGCGCTGGGCCTGGAGCTGCTCGCGCGGCTGGACGGCCAGCCGCGCTTTCTGCTGGGCCTGTGCAACGACGAACTGGGCTACCTGCTGCCGCCGGAGTACTTCCACGAGCCGCGCTACGCCTACGAGCAGATGATGAACCCGGGGCCGCAGGCGGCGCTGCGGCTGAGCCTGGCGCTGGATGTGCTGGTCGACCGCGCTCGAGCGCCGGTTGCCTCCAGCCGCGGCCGCGCGTTATGATGCCCGCCAATTCGAAGCAGTCGGGTGCAGCTTGCCACGCTTGGAGGCGGCGGCCGGATCCGTTCCGGTCCTTTGCAAAGGAGGGCCCCGTGAATCGATTGCAGCTCGGCCTGGCGGCGGTGTTGTCGTTGGCGTTGGCGGCTCCGGCGGCCGGTGCCCAGAGCCTGTGGGAGCGATATACCGGTTATTGGGAGGAGTGGATCGAGCGCATCGAGCCGCTGGATCTGTACGGGGTGACGGCCCAGCTGCCCGAGGGCATCTTCGGCTTCAAGTGGGAATGGAACATGCGCAACGCGGCCGGGCGCTTCGACCGCCACCGGGTGCGCACGCCCATCCTGGACCCGATCGCCTTCGGCGAGGAGGACAACCCGCTGCTCAAGCTCGACCTGGGCGCCTCCGGCGGCGGCGGCGGCATCACCATGCAGTTCTCCTACGGCCTGACCGATCCGCTGGACTTCTACTTCGAGCTGCCGCTGCAGCGGATGCGGGTCGAGATGCGGCCCAAGCTGCAGCGCATCGAGCCCACCGCCCTGGCCCTGATCAACAGCTTCGTCACCCGCGACGGCTACCCGACCGCGGATCCGGACTGGTTCGACGACCAGGGCTACGTGCGCTCGCGTTACGCCAACGAGGCGGCCGACTGGTTCCTCAACTACCTGCCGCATCTGGGCCGGCCGGTGATGACCGAGCCCGGCCCCTACCCGCAAGACCAGGGCCCGGGCAAGGTGTTCGACTCCGACGGCTACATGCTGGGCGACATCAACCTGGGCTTTTCCTGGAACTACCACCGCAACGCCCGCTGGAGCGGCGCGTTGACCGGCCGCGTCTACCTGCCCACCGGCAACCTGGCCGATCCCAACAGCTCGCTGTCGCTAGGCACCGGCCCCGGGCTGGACCGCGGCACCGGCTCCTTCGGCGTCGGCTTCACCAAGGGCTACGACGTGCGGCTGTTCAAATACCAGCACTGGGTGGATCTGATCGTCTCGGCCGAGTTCACCGCCGCTTATTACTTCAAGAGCCGGCGCCGCTACCCCAACTTCCCCCAGCCCACCGATGGCGGCAACGCGCTGCTGGACTTGCTGGACCCGGAGCGGCTGTACTTTCCCGACATGTCCGATCTGACCGGCAAGTCCTACGAGTACACCCCGGGCATCGGGGTGGCCGCCCAGATGGGCGTCAGCGTCTCGGTGCTGATGTTCGACGGCGGTTGCAACATCGGCTACCAGTACGCCCAGGAGCCCGAGCTCGACGCCGACTGGCGCTTCGAGACCATGGTGCGCAACCTCGAGATGCAGGCCGCCGGCCACTACGAGGTGCTGCGCTGCGCCGCCGGGGTCAACCTGCTGCCGCTGTATGTGCCGCTGCAGATCCACTACCAGTACGAGAAGAACATCGGTGGGCGCAATACGCTGATCTTCGACGACAACCACTGGATCACCATCCAGGGTTACATTCCCACCTACTGAGAGGGGGCGGCCGATGAGAACCTCGTTGCTTGCGACGCTGACCGCCTCTTGTCTGCTGCTGCCGGCCGCCGGCCGCGCCGCCGAACCCGAACAACCCGCAGCGCCCGAAGGAAGGCGCCAGACGCGGGCCGCGCCGCTGGTGGTGGCCGCCGCCGGCGGGCCGCGGGTGGAGTTCCAGATCGGGGCCGATGCCTTCGGCGGCGGGCTGGCCGGGGTCGATTTCATCGGCGGGGTCAACGCCTGCTTCACCTACCCGGTGCTGGACTGGCTGCAGCTCGGCCTGCGCCCGGCGCTGCACTACAGCTTCGTCGACGACCGGCCCTACGACGAGACCTGGATGCACGCCGATGTGGCGCTGCAGTTCAATCTGCTGCACGAGCCGGTGCGTCTCTATCTGCTGGCCGCCGGCGGCTATGCTCTCGCCGTCGACACCGATCTCTACCAGGGCGCGGCCCACGGCTGGAGCGCGCTGGGCGGCGCCGGCGTGGCCTGGCGGCCGGAAGGTTCGGCGGTGGGCCTGTTCGCCGAGCTGGGCTTTCGCTACGGCGCGGCCGCCCGCGACACCGAGCAGCTGGCGCGCGACGAGCGCGGCCGGCCCATCTACCAGCCGGAGACGCTGACCTGGCAGACCGAGCAGGTCG
The DNA here is from genome assembly GCA_964454005.1 of uncultured Myxococcales bacterium. GTDB lineage: Bacteria > Myxococcota > B64-G9 > B64-G9 > B64-G9 > CAYVQE01. The sequence continues at coordinate 3,821 of CAYVQE010000086.1, read as the reverse complement.
AGCGCAGCTACGAGCTGTTGGCCTTGACCGTCAACATCGGCCTCACCATCAGCCCGTAAGCCTTCCCATCGCGGAGAACTGACGATCGAAGACTCTACTCCACGGTCACGCTCTTGGCCAGGTTGCGCGGCTGATCCACGTCGGTGCCGTTGAAGTCGGCCACGTGGTAGGCCAGCAGCTGCAGCGGCACCGTGTTGACCAGCGGCTCGAGTTCGGGCAGGGTGCGCGGCACGCTGATGGTGTGATCGGCCAGCTTGCCGATGCGCCGGTCGCGCGGCGAGCACAGCGCGATCACCCGGCCGTCACGGGCTCGGATCTCGGCCAGGTTGGACAGCACCTTTTCGTAAGCCGAATTGCGGGTGGCCACGGCCACCACCGGGATGTGCTCGTCGATCAGGGCGATGGGGCCGTGCTTGAGCTCGCCGGCCGGGTAGCCCTCGGCGTGGATGTAGGAGATCTCCTTGAGCTTGAGCGCGCCTTCGAGCGCGATCGGGTAGTTGATGCCGCGGGCCACGTACAGAAAATCGCGGGCCGCGGCGTGGGCGCGGGCGATGTGGGCGATCTTGTCCTCGCCGCGCAGCACCTGCTCGAGCAGCTCGGGCACGGCGGCCAGCCCGTCGATCAGCTCCCGGGCCAGCTCGGGCGCCAGTTTGCGCCGCGCCCGGCCGAGGCGGATGGCCAGCAGCAGCAGGGCCGCGATCTGGGTGACGAAGGCCTTGGTCGAGGCCACCCCGATCTCCGGGCCGGCGTGGGTGTAGAGCACGTGGTCGGAGGCCCGCGGGATGCTGGACTCGAGCACGTTGCAGATGGCCAGCACCGGCGCGCCCAGGCGCCCGGCCTCGCGCACCGCGGCCAGGGTGTCGGCCGTCTCGCCCGACTGCGAGATGGGCACCACCAGGTCGCGCTCGCCCACCAGCGGCTGGCGGTAGCGGAACTCGGAGGCCAGATCCACCTCCACCGGCAGCCGGGCCAGCTGCTCGATCAAGAACTTGCCCACCAGCCCGGCGTGCCAGGAGGTGCCGCAGGCCACGATAACCAGCCTGTGCAGCCGCTGCATCTCGCGGGCCTTGAGCGTCAAGTCGCCGAGGCGTACGTCGTCTTGACCGGCGATCAGCCGCCCGGTCAGGGTGTCGACCAGCGCCCGCGGCTGCTCGTGGATCTCCTTGTGCATGAAATGCTTGTGGCCGCCCTTCTCGGCCATCAGCGGCGTCCAGTCCACCCGCCGCGGCTGGCGCCGGACCGCCTTGCCGCCTAGGGTGCGCAGCCGCACCCGCTCCGGGGTGATCACCGCCAGCTCGCCGTCTTCCAGAAAGACCACCTCGCGGGTGTGGGCCAGCAGGGCCGGGATGTCGGAGGCCACCAGGTTCTCGCCCCGGCCCAGGCCCAGCACCAGCGGCGAGGCGTTGCGGGCGGCCACCAGCCGGTCCGGCTGATCGGTGGCCAGCACCACCAGGGCATAGGTGCCGCGCACCTTCTTGAGGGCTCGGGCCACCGCCTGCTCCAGCGGCCGCTGGTCGAGCTCCTCGTCGATCAGGTGGGCGAAGACCTCGGTGTCGGTCTGCGAGTGGAAGCGGCGGCCGCGTTTTTCCAGGCTGCGGCGCAGCTGCTCGTGGTTTTCCAGGATGCCGTTGTGCACCACCACCACCCGGCCCGAGGCGTGCGGGTGGGCGTTGCGCTCCGAGGGCGGGCCGTGGGTGGCCCAGCGGGTATGGCCGATGCCCAGCCGGCCGGCCAGCGGCTGGTCGGCCAGCAGGGTGCGCAGCGCCATCAGCTTGCCGGGGGCGCGGTGGATGCGGATGCGCCGGCCGTCGTGGACGGCCACCCCGGCCGAGTCGTAGCCCCGGTACTCCAGCCGGGTCAGCCCCTCCATCAGCACCGGCGCAGCCTGCTGCTGCCCGGCGTAGCCCACGATGCCGCACATGTGCTCTGCCTCCGGATCCGCGGTCGGCCCCCAGCGGGGCGGTTGTGCTCCAGGGCCGATTATCGGGCCTCGGCCCGGCCGAGTAAACCATGGCCGCGGGGAGCGGCCGGGTTTTTGTGTTGCCATCGCCCCGGCCAGCGGGGACCATGGCCCGGGCGCCCGAGCGCAAGGGGTGCCGAGGGGTGCGCATGGAGGCGACGGGCGACTGGACGGCCGTGCTGCCGCCGCTGCTGGCCATCGGCCTGGCGCTGGCGCTGCGCCAGGTGGTGGTGGCCCTGGCCGTCGGGGTCTGGCTGGGTGCCAGCCTGGCCGCCGGCGATCCGGCCAGCGGCCTGCTGCGCGCGGTCGACGCCCACGTGGTCGGCGTTGTGGCCGACAGCGACCACGCCAGCGTGATCGTGTTCACCCTGCTGCTCGGAGGCATGGTGGGCCTGATCGCCCGCGCCGGCGGCGCCCACGGGCTGGCCGAGCAGGTCACCCGGCTGGCCACCGACCGCCGCCGCGGCCAGCTGGCCGGCTGGGGCCTGGGGCTGGTCGTCTTCTTCGACGACTACGCCAACTCGCTGCTGGTCGGCACCAGCATGCGTCCGATCACCGACCGGCTGCGCATCAGCCGCGAGAAGCTGGCCTTTTTGGTCGACGCCACCGCCGCGCCGGTGGCCAGCCTGGCGGTCATCTCGTCCTGGATCGGCGTCGAGGTCGGCGCCATCGCCCAGCAGTACAGCCGGCTGGGCCTCGACGGCGACGCCTACCGCGTGTTCCTGCAGACCATCCCCTACCGCTTCTATCCCATCCTGATGCTGGTGTTCGGCCTGGCCCTGGTGCTCAGCCGGCGCGACTTCGGCCCCATGCGCCGGGCCGAGCGGCGCGCGCTGGAGCAGGGCCAGCCGGCCGCTGCGGGGGCGCGGCCGGCGGCCGATTTCGCCGACGAGCGGCTGGAGCCGCCGGCGGACAAGCCGCGGCGCTGGATCAACGCCGCGCTGCCGGTGGCCGTGGTGGTGATCGCGGTCTTCGCCGGCATGTGGCTCGACGGCCGCAACGCGCTGCTGGCCGCCGAGCCGACGGCCGCGCCGAGCTGGCTCGACGCCTTCGCCGCCGGCGACTCCTACCGGGCGCTGCTGTGGGCCGCGGCGCTGGGTGGGCTGTGCGCGTTGGTGCTGGCGCTGGCGCAACGGCTGTTGACCCTGGCCCAGGCCATGGAGGCCTGGCTGGCCGGGCTGCGCTCCATGCTGCTGGCGGTGGTCATCCTGGTGCTGGCCTGGTCGCTGGGCTCGGTCTGCGACACCCTGGGCACCGGCGACTGGCTGGTGGCCGCGCTGGGCGACTGGTTGCCGGCCGGCCTGCTGCCGGCCGCGGTGTTTCTGGCGGCCGCCCTGGTCGCCTTCGCCACCGGCTCCTCTTGGGGCACCATGGGCCTGCTGTTTCCCTTGGTCATCCCGCTGGCGGCCGGGCTGGACAGCGGCGACCAGGCGGTGCTGCTGGGCAGCATCTCCTCGGTGCTGGCCGGGGCGGTCTGGGGCGATCACTGCTCGCCGATCTCGGACACCACCATCATCAGCTCGCTGGCCGCCTCCTGCGACCACATCGATCACGTGCGCACCCAGCTGCCCTACGCCCTGCTGGTGGGGCTGGTGGCGCTGGTGGTCGGCGACCTGGGTTGCGGGCTGGGCTGGTATCCGCCCTGGCTGGCCTTGTTGCTGGGCGCGGCGCTGGTGGTCGGGGCGGTCTTTTTGCTGGGCCGGACACTCAGTACCAGGGCGTGAAGTGATCCCAGCCCGGCGGCGGCTCGGCGTACTGGTCGCGCCGGGGCGGCGGGGGCGGCGGGTGGGGCGGGTGGGGCGGGTAATCCCGGACGACGTATCCATGAGCGCACACGGAGAGAGCATCGGGTGGACGCGGG